>CAYILR010000023.1:0-62526 GCA_964364175.1 uncultured Bacteriovoracaceae bacterium | reverse complement strand
TCCGTCAAAAAATAATCTCAAAAATTTTGACGCGTGACCTCTCCGGGTCACAGCTGCTATTGTTAATAGTTTACTTAATCAGTACGGTTTTGTAAACAGGATATTTCCTATTTACATTCAAATACTTAAGCTACTAGAATAATTCAAAGGAGGAGCTACCCAGCCTATGTCTACACCCAACGTCTCTCGTAGGAGGAAGTTCCTGATCAACCCAGAGTTTCAACTGAGGTTTTTGGGCTACGTATTGGGGATTGCGGTCATTACCATTTTGGTGTTTTTCGTCGCAAAGCTAGTTTTTTTTCAACAGGTTCAACAGTACCTGTTGTCGATCGGCATGCCTCCAGAGCACATGGTTTTTCGTTTTATTTCGAAACAATCGGTTCGGATGAATTGGATTTTTGCTGCAGCTGCTTTGATTGAAAGTACTTTGCTTACAGTTTGGGGACTGATGATTTCGAATCGCATTGCAGGTCCCCTGTATCGTCTGCATCGAGAAATGATCAGTATCGCAGACGGTTCAAAAAATAGAATCGTTTCTGTCAGGGAGAAAGATTTTTTTCAGGAGATGGCGCAAGCCTTCAATCAGGTTCTGAAGAAAATGTAGCCATTTTCTCACGGGCACTGACTGCGTGAGCGATATTGTCGGTAATCACTCCATCTACCTTTTGATTAAAAATCAGATCAGAAATCTCGGATTCCTCATTGGGAGTCCATGCCAATACACGTAATCCCAAACTCTGTGCAGATTGAACTGTATGGCGGTGCATGCGAGCGTGGTTGAGAATGACGTAGTCGTATTTGCCTTTTGAAATCGTTTGAGCCCTTCCTGGCCTGAAGTAGCCGAGCATGCCCACCTTTGCACTGGGTTCAGTTTGCTTGATGAGATCGAGTACGCGCGTATCAAACGAAGTGAAAATCACCCGTTCCAACATTCCTGCCTCTCGAACATGTCCTAAGACTGCGTGAGTCAGTGCCGCATATTGAGTGGGGTTGCATCGACCGTTCAGGGGGCCACCCCAGTCTCCCTTGAGTCCGTCGTAAACTTTGATGTGAATATCCGCGAGAAACGGGCGATCACCTCGATCATAGTACTGAATACTGGCCAAAGCCTGTTGAAGTGTCGAAGGTTGAATTTCGGGATAGAGCTTGCCACTGCCATCGCGAACTGACATTTGCAAAATATCATTCAGAAAAGACTCCGAAACGCAGCCTCTGCCGCTTGTCGTTCTCTCGAGTTTTGGGTCGTGAGCCAAGATCACGCCATAATCTGCAGTCAACTGAACATCAAATTCGACTGCCGTCACACCTCGCTGAAGGGCCTCTTCTAATGCAGGCAGAGTGTTTTCAGGTTTAACAGAACTATGCGCACCCATGCCGCGATGACCGATGACCATCGGCCAGCCTGAACTTGCATGCGAAATACATGAAAAGAGTAAAGCCTGAAAAAATAGTGCTGTTTGAAATTTGAGTTTCACTTCAAAACCTCTCTCAATACTGATGTCAAAGCGTTTAATTCAATGTATCGAAGAAGGAAAGGAGTTTTTGACTAACATATGGCGCAAGATTCTTTGGAAAAATGGGGAGTGAAATGACGAAGCAACAGTCTGGAGTGGAGGCTGTTGCAGAAATGCTCAATCAGCTGGAACCTGCCGAGCGGCAAAAGATGTTGGAGAACATTGCTGCACGCGACCCTGTACTGGCAAAGAAGATCCAGGACAAGCTTTTCATCTTTGAAAATCTTTTGACCTTCGAAGATGCGCTTTTGCAATTGGTACTCAAGGAAATCCCCCAGCCCGTTTTGGCCCTAGCTTTGCGTGCAGCGTCCGATGAGCTCAAAGGCCTGGTTTTTCGAAATTTGACCAAGCGAGCAGCTGAGGCAGTTCAGGAGGAGATCGCCAGCTCAGCTCCGCGTAAACTTTCGGAGGTTCGGGAGGCGCAGAAAAAAATAGCTGAAATTGCCCAAAGTATAGCCGAGTTAAAGGGCGGATAAGTCCCTGATTTAATAAATTTTTATTTAATAAATAATGAAAATAGACATATTGCGTCAATTGTTGTAAATGGACCGCATGTGGCAGCTCACTCGGATACTGCTCGTGATCTCAGTTTTCACGATGAACTCGGCCGCCTTTGCGCGCAATGATCGCGATCGCCACTCGAGTGTCCCTCATGCTTCGGATGCAGGTTTGACCGAAGTTGAATTATTCCTCAAAAACGATCTGGGTATTGAAGAACTCAGCGAATACGCCTTGCTGCACGAGTTTAAAGCCAGGGCTGCTGAGATCAATCCACAAGAGATCGAAAAAACAATTCTAGATTTGGGTCAAAGGGCATTTTCTACCACTTCTGCAAAAACAATTGGCCAGATTTTTCGTGCACTGGGAAGAACCGAGTATTCGAACGCAATTGTTTTGGGTGAAGCTGGAGTTGGAAAAAGTTTTTTGATTCAGCAGCTCGTGGCACTTTATTCACTGGGCATACTTCCAGAATTTTTAAAGCCAGAAGTGGGTGATGGAAAATCTTTTCAGATTTTGCGCGAAGCCTTTTTGGGTAAAACAGATATCTATTTAGTGAACTTGGATTTGCTGAGCAAGGATCACACCAAACCCGGACAACCTTGGGCGACTGAAGAAGTTCGGATGAGAACGAATATCACCGCTCTCTTTAATGCTGCAAAAAGAGAGTTCAAAAAGAAAGATTCCGCGGGCAATGGAATCGGAAGACGTTCGATTTTTATCATCGACGAAGCAGCTACCTTGCCAGATCTGGTTCAAGTCACTCTCAAAAAAATTCTCGATCAAACCGGATTCAAAAATCCGAATGACCCGATTCTCAGCACCAAGGACAGTGGTTTCAACGTAATCGCTTTGACCACACCGAACGAATATCGCGAAATGGTGAAGGGTGATTCCGCTGTCGAACGACGGTACAGCAAAGTTCTCATCCAGGAAGTTTCCGAAGCTGAAGCACTTCAAATCGTAAAAAATAAATCAGTCGAGTGGAGTGATTTGTATGGACTCAAAATCGAGGACGAAGCAATCAAAACGATTATTCGTATGCGTCGTCTTTTGCAATCTCCCCCCTTGGCAATGCCCGATTCTGTGTTGAAGGCGACGAATGATTTATTTCTTTGGCGAGACAAAACTCACGCGGCTTCAACAGGCCAGATTTCAGCGCAGGATGCGCGTGTTTATTTGATCGAATCATTGGGATTGACCGAGAGCTGGTTCGAAGGTCCGAATGGAGAGCCTCCATTTTTTGATTTAGCCGAAAAAGTCAAAAAAAGATTAGTGATGCATGATGAGCCCGAGCTGAATCATACTGACGATTCAATCATATTCAGAATCCAGACTTGGGGTCGCTTGGGATTTGGTCGAGATGTTCCCGTATTTTTCGTGGGCGGCCCAACGGCTAGTGGAAAAGACACTTTGTTTGAGGCGATCAATTATGTTTTATTCGGAAACTCTGGCAAACACCTGATGTTCAGCCTGGCCACGACCGAAGGTTTTGGGATCAATGCCATCATCGAAGGTCCGCCTCTAGGTAATCACTCGGATGGATCTCACCCTCTTTTGGTGCAGCAACTGGAAAGCGGAAGAGGCCGGGGAATGATTGCTTTCAACGAAGGCAAAGATGCCGCTTCGGAAGAGCTCGAGAAGCTAAAAGTTTTTATCGAAGCTGGAGAAATTACTCCTCGTGGCCGTGATTCTCGTGTCAGACCTTTGCATTTTCCAATTTTCGTCATGGGACAGTGGGGAGAAGAAGCATTTCAAAACGAAGATGGTAGTTTGAAGTCGGACGAAGAAATAAAAGAAATCGTGGCAAAGATGACTCAAGCTCAAATCGAGGCTTATTTTTTAGATGGCGGTAAGCCTGGAAAAGGAAAAGTATCACGCGCCTTATTGGATCGAGCAAAGAGTACGGGTGGAGTTTATATTAAGACCCCGGTTGCAAAAAAGGATTTGCCACGAATTGTAGAAATGAAAAAGCAGATCATCGTTGAGAATCTCCAGCTCGGATCGAACATTGTTTTGAAGTTGGATGCCAACGTTCTGGAACTCATTGCAAAGCAAGTTGAGATGGCCGGAGAAGGTCCCCGCGGACTCAAGGCGACTGCAGTGGATTTCACCGAGGGCGCTTTGAACGAAGCGATCAATCAAGGAATGCCCATGAGGGATCAGCAAGTCACAATTAAAGTGGATGAAAAATCCAAAGGCCAGTTCTTGGTTGTCACCAACCAAGAAGGAAAAAAATGGAAAGTGGCTGTGAGCAAAATTCGAAGGATCAAATTGTTGGGTGGATGCAGCGATCTGCTGAAAGGAAAAGAATGAGATTCTTGAGTTCCATTTTTTTTATACTCGGATTGGCTTCCGTGCATGCCTATGCATTTGAAACAGATCAGTTTACGTTGCCGCCAGAACCATTGAAGGACGTAGGTACTGAGCTCAACCAACTGGTTTTAACTGCTGTCAATCAAGCCATTGCCGAAGCGAATACAAAGCAGGATTTTTCAGAGACTGATTTGGCGGATCGTGTGCATCACCACCTTTGTTCTAATATCACTCTCTGTGAACCTGAAGCTTGGGCAGCTCAAACGACAAATTTCAAGCCAGCCTTGTGGGAGTCGATTCACAAAGGTGTTTTTGCTCCGATTCCCTTTGCATTTCTTTTTGACTCTCCAACGATCAACGTTTTTGGAGTCTATTTGGGTACAGACAAGATCGGGCATTTTTTCGCTCAAGGCTATGGGTATTACGAGACCTTCATGAAGGCTATCGGGAATGGTTTGAGCGAAGAGGCCGCCATCCGAAAAACTGTGCAAGAAGGAATTAATGAGGAGCGCTCCTATTTCGGCTATTGGCCGGCAGGTACTTACTCCAATGCTGATTTGGCGGCGGATTATGCTGGGTTTAAATTTTATCTCAATCTGACTCGTACAGTGCGAATGGGTGAAGTATGGATGGTGCCTGCTATCGTTGAGAAAGAAAATAATAGTTTGAAGCTCAGCGGTGACGTGAATGCCGAGACTTTGTTAAATGCCTTCATGGATGAGCGTTTCAATGAGGCATTGAATCCATCTATGCATATTTTTTCGCGCGCAAAACTTCGCAAAGCAGTTCGCGCTCGTTGCGCTCGCTGGATTCAAGAATTTCAGATGAGTCGTGAGTCAGTTGAAGCTAAAATCAAAGAACTGAGCACTTGGCATGGTGAGGATTACGGCTATCACTTGGATCCAAGCTACGCTATTACGTTAGCGACCGAGTGCTACTCGAATCCTTGAGTTCAATACATTTTACATAGAAATATTGAGAAAATATGGAATTTGTCATATAAAGGGCTGTGAATTATTATTATTTAGACCCCTCTTTGTCAGATCCAAAACGGATCAAAATCGAACGTGAGAAGACAAAGAAACTTAAAAAAACTAATGCCTGGATTCAAAAACTAAATCAGGGAATTTGTCACTACTGCGAGCAGAAATTCAAGCCACAGGATTTGACGATGGATCATATTGTGCCTTTGGCACGAGGTGGGACGAGCACGCTAGGCAACTTGGTGCCGGCATGCAAAACCTGCAATCAAACTAAAAAGCTGGACACCCCTGTCGATCAGATCCTAGATTCACTCGAATCATGATCCAGAATGCCTCCGACGAGCGAACCCTTTTCTTTTTTGAGCTGACCCCGGAGCGAATTCTCCAGTCCGTGGAATCCGCTGGATATCAGTGCACGGGCCGCTGCATGGCCATGAATAGCTTTGAGAACCGAGTTTATGACCTGGAGCTTGAAAACGAGCAGGGCTCTGGGGGGGCTGTTCAACGCAACAAAATCGTGGCCAAATTTTATCGTCCCGGCAGATGGACGAAAGAACAAATCCTCGAAGAGCATCAGTTCTTGCTGGATCTTCAGGAGGCCGAAATCCCAGTGATCGCGCCGATTCCATTTCCTGATGGAGAAACTCTAAAACTGACTTTGCAGGGCGAAATCTTCTACGCTCTTTTTCCCAAAGTCGGGGGACGAGCGCCAGATGAGTTTACTCCTGAGCAGCTCAGGCAGGTGGGGAGACTGACGGCTAGGATCCATACGGTCGGAGCTGCTCGGAAAGCTCTCCATCGCAGAACTCTGATGCCCGAAACCTACAATCGCGTTGAGTTGAACTGGATGCTCTCAGGAAATTTGATTCCGCTCGAATTTCGATCGCGTTACACACAGCTTGTGTTGGAAATTTTGAAAGTCGCGCAGGCCCAATTTCAAAACGTTCCGATGCACAGAGTTCACGGGGATTGCCATCCGGGAAATCTCCTTTGGCATCCGACGCAAGGGGCATTTTTTCTCGATTTTGACGATATGATGAATGCTCCTGCAGCGCAGGATCTTTGGCTACTTGTGCCCGGTCGGGATGAGGAATCGCTGCGAATGCGTGAACACTTACTCGAGGGTTACGAGGAAATGAGAGGTTTGGACCGAACCCAGCTCAAGTTAGTAGAATCACTCCGTGCGTTGCGTTTTATCCACTACTCTGTTTGGCTAGCGCAACGTTGGGCGGACCCTGCATTTCCCAGAGCTTTTCCTCAGTTTGGGACCCATCGTTATTGGCAGGATGAGACAGAAGACCTGGAGCGCCAACTTGCACTCATTCAACGATGAGGTATGTTAGAGTCGAGATGTTATTTTTAATTCTATCTGTCCTGTTCGGGCAAACTCCGGTTCAGGCACAGCCGCAAGGTGCAAATTGGGACATCCCTGCATTCCTAGGCTGTACACCGGATTCAGATAATATTATTTTTGGTGAAGAGGGGCCAGACCCGGTTTTTTGCGCGGATTGGAATCCGGATTTCTCCTACCGCGGGCGATGTTGTCCCGGCACACTTGCAATGATTCGTGCGAAGCGGGGACCTAGGGCCAAGTGCGATCCCAAGCGATCCAAGAAGAGTTTTTGCAGTGAAATGACTGCCGATCAGGAGGAGTATCTAGAAGACGTGCAGCATGGACGCCTAGGTGATGTTCTCGATTTTCTTGCCGACGATTTGGGCTCCAGGGGCAAGCAGGCCTATTGCGGGGTGAATGATGGGTTCTTGGCTTATGGTCGGCCGGTGGTTCCCAGCTCCAAAAATCGAATTCACATCAGGACCCCCGGTCGTTGCGTGGAATTTGGAACTGATCCGATGGTGGCGATGCTGGAATGGGTGGGTAGGCAGATCGACGAGGAGTATTCAGCGCCCGAATATCGCGGAGTGCGATTACTCGTCGGGGATATTTCGGCTCCACGGGGCGGATGTCTGGCTGGACGTTCGGGGCGCAGGGGACATGCTTCGCATACCAATGGACAGGATGCTGATATAGGTTTCCTGACCCCTGTCGCGAAGCGCCCGTCGCCAGAGGGATTTCACCAAAAACTCGACGCGAAGGCCAATTGGTGGATGGTCAAACAGCTTTTCAACAACCCTTTTGCCTGTATTAAAGTTATTTTTCTCGATCGAAACATGATTCGAAAGCTCCTCAAAGTGGCTGGAGCCGACCCATTTTGGCCCAGGGTCAGCCGGTTTATACGCCATGTGAAGAACCACAAAAACCACATGCACGTCCGGATTGGTGAGGGCCCAGGTCGCCCCGGATGCTTGTCTGATCCTCGTCCTGAACTCGAACCCGAGGATGAATTCAATGACGAAGCAGAAGAACTGGGAAATTCTATCGCAGAGTGATATCTGTGTAGGTTATGAGCTCTGCGAAACGGTTTGTCCGTTCTCATTCCTGTGGTGAATTGAAAAAAAACAACGTCGGCAACGAAGTCCGACTCTGTGGTTGGGTGGCCAAACGCCGCGATCACGGGGGATTGATCTTCGTGGATTTGCGCGATCGGTATGGGCTGACTCAGTTGGTATTCGATCCAGCAATTTCTCCAACTGCGCACAAGCTGAGTGAGAAATTACGCAGTGAATATGTACTTTCGTGTACGGGAAAAGTTCGTCCGCGTCCGGATGGAATGACCAATCCAAAAATGATTACTGGCGAGATCGAAGTCGCTTGTACGGATCTCGAGATTTTGTCCGAAGCCAAAACGCCTCCGTTTGCGATCGAAGATGGTGTGGAAGTCGCAGAGACGACTCGACTGAAATATCGCTACTTGGATTTGCGACGTCCGTCTTTGCAAAACAATCTGATGATTCGTCACCGAATGCTTTCGATCGTGCGCAATCACCTGGATCAAAATTCATTTTGTGAAATCGAGACTCCGATTTTGTACAAGTCGACTCCGGAGGGTGCACGTGACTTTATCGTCCCCAGCCGGATGAATCAGGGAACGTTCTATGCGCTTCCGCAATCTCCGCAGACTCTGAAGCAGCTTTTGATGATCAGCGGAATGGATCGCTACTACCAAGTGGCTCGATGTTTTCGCGACGAGGATTTGAGAGCAGATCGCCAGCCGGAGTTTTCGCAGATCGATATTGAGTTTTCATTTATGGATGAGGAGGCGTTTTTCCCAATCCTCGAATCCATGGTGGCAAAATTGTGGAAAGAAATTCTCGGAGTTTCTGTGCCGACTCCTTTTCCACGAATGCCCTATGCTGAGGCGATGGAGCGATTTGGTAGTGACAAGCCGGACGTGAGATTTGGTTTGGAGTTGAAGGATGTTTCCGCGATTTTTACGGAGAGTCAGTTCCAAGCCTTTAAGCCTGCATTGACTCCCAACTCACGAGGACGAAAAGGTTCGATTCGAGCCATTGTGGTTCCCGGCCAGGCAGAGAAGTTTTCACGCAAGGACTTGGATGATCTCCAGGCGCAGACGGCAACATTTGGAGCGAAGGGATTGCTTTGGATCAAGATTCAACCCACTGGCGAATTACAATCTCCAGCTGCGAAATTTTTCTCAGATGTAGAGAAATCCACTCTCGTTCAACAACTCGGTTTGAAGCCTGGCGATTTGGCTTTGATGGTAGCGGATGCTCGCAACAAAGTAGTCTTTGATGCCCTAGGGGCAATTCGTTTGTCACTCGGAGCCCGATTGGGAATGATTCCTCCGCATGGCGAGGGCGCTCCCGCGTTTTTATGGGTCACGAAATTTCCTCTCTTCGAATTCGATGACAAAGAGAATCGCTACTATGCTTGTCACCATCCGTTCACCTCACCGCGTCCGGAATTTTTTGATGACTTCATCAATGATCGAAATTTAGATGGAATCGAAGCTTCGGCATACGACATGGTTCTCAACGGAGTGGAAATCGGTGGCGGAAGTCTGCGGATTTACCGCTCCGACATTCAGTCTGCGATGTTCAAGCGTCTGGGACTCACCGAGACCGAAGCCAAAGATAAATTTGGATTCTTCCTCGAGGCGCTCCAGTACGGAACTCCTCCTCACGGTGGGATTGCGTTTGGGGTGGATCGATTGGCTGCTCTGCTTTGCGGAGTCGGCCCGATTCGCGATGTGATGGCTTTTCCGAAAACTCAGCGTGGACATTGCCTGATGTCGGAATCTCCCTCGGAAGTTTCTCCCGAACAGTTACTTGAATTGGGGATAGCGGTTAGAAAAAGTACGACGATATGAGCAGCGATTTCTCCTTCCGATCACGACAAAAAGCACTTCAGCGGTTTCAACACGAGAAATTCGATATTCTCGTGATTGGCGGTGGAATCACCGGCGCTGGCGTGGCTCGCGATGCCGCTTCTCGCGGATTGAAAGTTGCGCTGGTCGAGAAAAGTGATTTTGCTTCGGGTACGTCCTCGCGAAGTTCAAAATTGATTCACGGGGGTTTGCGGTATCTCGAGAATTTGGAATTTGGTTTGGTTTTCGAAGCGCTGGCTGAGCGGTCGTTGTTATTGAGACAAGTTCCTCACATGGTTCGTCCGCTGCAGTTTTACTTGCCTGTTTACGAAGGTGATTTGCACGGTAAATTCGCCATGGGCGTCGGGCTCTGGCTCTATGATCTACTAGCGATGTTTCGCGCGCCAATGTTCCATCAAAATCTTTCGAAGAAGAAAATGCTGAGTGCGATTCCATTCCTCGATGCTAAAGGCCTGAAGGGCGGCTATCGTTACTCGGACGCATCGATGTGGGATGATGTTTTGGCAGTGGAGACGCATCGATCTGCGAGTCACATGGGAGCAGCGATCGCGAATTATTGCGAGGCGGAGTCACCGATTATTGATGCTCAAGGGCAGGTGCGTGGATTCAAAGTCAAGGATTGCGAGAGTGGGCGTGTAATTCAGCTCCACGCCAAGCGCGTGATTGTATGCGGTGGGCCCTGGACGGATATTTTAGGAGCACAGGTTTCGGCAGGTTGGAAATCTTGGCTGACACCGAGCAAAGGTGTGCACTTGCTTTTTGATCTGAAACGAATTCCTGTTCCTGGCGCGATGACCATGAGTCATCCGGATGATCGTCGAGTGGCGTTCGTAATCCCGCGTGTGGATTTTGGTCAGGGTGTGGTGATTGTGGGAACGACTGATGGTCCCTCACCAGCAGAGCCTTCGCAGGCAGCTGTTGAAATTGAAGATGTGCATTATTTATTGGAATTGGTGAATCGGTATTTCCCAACATTGAAATTGACCCCTGAGGATGTGTTGAGTGCCTATGTGGGTGTTCGGCCGCTGGCAGGCAATGCAGCTAATTTTGGGGATAATCACGAAGACGCGCAGGTGCAGAAAACCGCGTTTGGGTTGAAGAGCGTCAGTCGCGAGCATTTCATTGGGCGCGGTCCGGGTGGAACTGTTTTTGTTGCCGGTGGAAAATATACCACCTACCGTCGTATGGCCGAACAGATTTTAGAATTTACACTCAAAGAGTGGAAGAAAGACTCCAAGGTTCAGCCCGAAGATCGAATGCCGATGGGGATCGGTAAACCCAGAACCAAAGTTCCGCTGAACCCAAAAGCAACCGGTATCGCAATGGAGCATGCACGTGTGCGTGCTGATCGCACCGGGTACAAAGTTCCCGAGGGATTGTGGTCGCGATATGGTGCAGAGGCGCTGAAAATCGTGCGATATGCGAGTCGAAAAACAGCGGCACAGCAAAAGCAAAGCATTGCCGACCCCGATGGATTTCCAAATCTGGCAGAGCAGCTTCGGCACAATATTCGCCACGGAATGGTGATGCACCTCGAAGATTTTTACCTGCGTCGGATTCCATTGTTTGCTTGCAGACACGATCACGGACGCCCGTGGATCGATGGACTTTTGCAAGTTTGGGCAGAAGAGTTCAGGGCCGATGCGCGCGCGGTAGAGGCCGAACGTCGGCGTTTAGAAGCAGAGATCGACAAACGTTCGGCTTGGGAGAAACATCGCGGAGACCCTGCTCCGAGACCGAGTTCTCCTTCGGGAAATGTTGCTGAGCCGTCGGTTTAATTTTGTTAGCTTGACTCTACAACAAATTGGGCACTAAAACTTTCTTCATGAAAACAAAAAAAATCTTGGTTCTGTGTGCGCTCGTTTTGAATTTTTCAAATCTCAGTTTTGCTGCGGATGATTCCATTCCGGAAAATGCGCATCGGGGTAGAAACCAAGGAGGCTTCGAATTAGGTACCTTGGTCGCGAGCCCCTCGAAAGTCACATTCTTCACTCTAGGCGGAAAAGGCGTCCGTCTTTTTCAAAACAATCTTTATATCGGTGGCGGCGGTCACGGCGGATTTGGAGTAGGTGGAGGATCCAAGTCTGCGGGGATTGGTTACGGCGGATTCATTGCAGGGTATCTGTATCCTGCAACAGAAAAATTTCAGATCAGCCCTGAGGTTCTTTTGGGTGGCGGTGGAATGGGTGGCATTTATAAAAACGGTGGCGGTGTGTTTGGGGGAGGCAGTCTAGTGATTCTACCGCGCGTGTACGGAATGTTCCGATTGTGCCAGGGAGTCTTCTTGGGTGCAGAAGCAGGTTATTTGATCGCACCGATGCTCAGCAAAATGTCTGGCGTGACGTTGGGGCTGAATCTCAGCTTCCGCAGTTCGTTTGTGACTTGGTTGGTGGATTAGTTCAGGTCGGTCGTATTAATATTTCATATCTTGTATAGCTGATTCACTAAGCGTAGCCGTGGTCCTCAGCAAGAAGCTTATGTCTCCTAACAGGGTGCCTCCAAGGCAGAGAGCCAGCGACCTATGACTGCCTTTACATTTCCGATTGTTGGCATCGGAGCTTCCGCAGGGGGACTCGAAGCTCTAAAAAAATTCCTAAAAAATCTTCCAGAAGATACGGGGATGGGCTTTGTTTTTATTCAGCACCTATCCTTAGATCACTCGAGTTCGGTAGAAGAAATTTTAAAGAAATTTACTCGCCTTGCTCTCCATACGGTTCATAAAGAAATCCATGTAAAGCCCAATCAGATTTATCTAATTTCAAATGAATCAGATCTTGTGATTGAAAATGGGATTTTAAAACCTATTCCGAGAACCTCGCCCGAATTACTTCATCTTCCAATTAATCAATTCTTTAACTCGCTTGCAAAAGACCTCGGCGATCGCAGCATCGGAATTATTTTATCAGGATCGGGTTCAGATGGAACAGAGGGCATGATTGCAATTGAAAACGTGGGTGGCATCACATTGATTCAGGATCCGGTTACAGCTCAGTACGATTCCATGCCCCGCGCAGTTTTAAATAAAATCAACGTAGATTTTGTATTACCCCCAGAAAAAATGGCGGATGAATTAGCCAAGATCACCCAAGACTTCAGTCAATCTCGTGGACCCAGTGGTGTATCTCAAGATCAAAAAGAATTTACTGAAATCTTTGAACTCCTTAAGTTGGAATATAAAGTGGATTTTTCAGACTATAAATCTCCGACACTCAATCGTCGAATTAAAAGACGATTGTTTTTTTGCAAAATAAAGACAGTAAAACAATATATTGAATATTTGCGGCATCACGCTGAGGAACTTCGCACACTCTATCAGGATCTTACCATCAATGTGACGCAGTTTTTTCGAGACCCAGAGATCTTCGAGCTTCTGAAGGCAGAAGTTTTCCCCAAATTGATTGACAACCGACCTCCCGCATCTCCCATTCGAATTTGGGTGCCGGGTTGTTCGTCCGGCGAAGAGGCTTACTCTTTAGCCATTTGTCTTTTCGAAGTGATGGGAGAAAAAGCGGGCCAGATTCCTATTCAAATTTTTGCCACGGATATCAGCGAATCTGCTTTGGAAAAAGGACGCAAAGGCTTTTATCCTGAAAGCATATCAACCGATGTGTCTGCTGAGCGACTCAAGCGTTTTTTTACAAAAACAGAAAAGGGGTACCTGATTCATAAGCGTATTCGAGAGGCGTGCTTGTTTCCCAGGCATGATATGATCAAGGATCCGCCATTTTCACGAATGGATTTGATTAGTTGTCGGAATGTTTTGATCTATATGAATCCCACTCTTCAAAAGAAGATGATCGATGTTTTTGCTTATGTACTGAATCCGGGTGGATTTCTACTGTTAGGGCCATCAGAAACCATTTCCAATTCACAAGGCGCGTTCTCGACTGTGAATAAGAAATTTAAATTGCATGTCAGAACAGAAGGATCCAAAAGGCTTCCCTTGCAAGGTCATTTTTCGCGAACAGAGTACGAACAAAGTGATTTCGTAAAACCAAAGCAACTTCTCTCAGCTACACTTCCTTTTAACTTTAAGTCTGAGATGGACCGTATTTTTCTGGAGAAATTTGGTCATTCAGGCGTTCTCATCAATGAGACCCTGGAGATCGTTCATATTTACGGAAATATTTCAGCGTTTGTCAGTTTTTCCTCTGGGGAGGCGACACTTAACCTTGCCAAGATGGTGCACAAGGATCTGATGCTTGAGCTCAGATCACTCATTTACAATGCAAAGAAAACGAAAGCAGCAGTGAGAAGGGAAGGGGTGCTGTTTAAAGATCAAGGTAAAACAAAAACAATCGATTTAGATATCGTCCCATTTTTGGGACCGGCTAAAGAATATTATTATTCCATCTTTTTCACAGAGGTTCCGTCTTCTTTAAATGCAAAGCCAGTCTCCATCGTAAAATCCAAAAAGCTAAACATTCCCTCTAAAAAGGAAATTACAGAACAATTTGCTCACTTAACAGCAGAACTCGCTTCGACCAAAAAACACCTGGAGTCGATCATTGAAGAACAGGATCGCAGTAATGAAGCGTTACAATCGGTCAACGAAGAAATCACATCCAGCAATGAAGAACTTCAAAGCGCCAATGAAGAACTAGAGACGGCACAAGAGGAACTGCAATCCAGCAACGAAGAGCTAAGAACACTCAATGAAGAGCTGAATTTTCGTAGCTCGGAGCTGGATCTACTCAGTGGCGATTTGAATAATATTCTGATCAGCATTACGATTCCGATTCTGATCATCGGAGGTGATTTCAAAATTAGGCGATTTACTCCTGCTGCTCAAAAACTATTCAATGTGATTTCTGGTGATATTGGTCGTCCTTTTATAAACATCAAGCACAATTTAAATATTCCAAAACTGGAAGAGTTGATTGCTTACACGATCCATGCAACCGAGCCCACCGAACTAGATGTCCAAGATCAGGATGGCAGGTGGTATTCGCTGAAGATTAGACCGTATAAGACACCCGACAATCGCATCGATGGAGCTGTTTTAGTACTCATAGACATTCAAGCTGCAAAAATTTTGCTGTATGAAGCAACCAGTGCTCGAAAAATTGCTGAAAAAAAACAGATCATTTCAGAAACGGCTCAAGAGAAAGCAGAAACGATTACAAAATCTTTGGAAGAAGAAAGAGATATTCGCACTCAGTTTGTGTCAACTTTATCACACGATCTTCGAACTCCGTTGACCGCAGCAAAACTTGGGGTTGATCTGATTGCTAGAAAATCAATGGATGAGGGCGTTCAAAAATTATGTAAGAGAATTTCCACGAGTGTTGTCCGAGCTGACCATATGATCACTGATCTATTGGACGTGGGAAGAATTCGTTCAGGGCATAAGCTTTCTCTTCATCTTGAAAACTGTGATTTTGACGAACTTGTATCGAGCACCCTGGAGACAGTGACTTCGGTTTACGGGAATCATTTTCTTTTTAAGAAGCAAGGGATGATTCAGGGTTATTGGGATGCTTCCTCGCTTCAGAGAGTGATTGAAAATCTTTGCTCAAATGCAGTCAAATATGGTGCTCGTGAACGCCCCATTACAGTTTCATTAATCGATAAAAACACAGAAGTGGAACTCTCTGTTCATAATGAGGGAAACCCTATCCCGGCCGAAGAGCAAGCTACTCTTTTTAATTTGTTCCATAGAACAGAATCCGCGGAGAGCAGTGGAAAAATGGGATGGGGTATCGGCTTAACTTTAGTCAAAGGAGTAGTCGAAGCTCATGGTGGTAGTGTGGGAGTTCAAAGCAGTCTTGATGTTGGAACCATCTTCAAAATCACAATTCCTAAAGACAGTATTTGTCCCAGCGTAGGACAAATTGAGTGAGATCTCATCGAGTCGAAGCCTCAAAAGGCATTCTGTTTGCCGTGACGTTGGGCATGAAAATTGCTGGTGAAGGAGCAATCAATAAGGAGACCTTATGCAAATAGTAAAATCAAACGTCGCCATTTTAAATCCGCGGATTAAACTTCAGCTTATAGTTTTTGTTTTACTCATCAGTTTTGGATCTAATGTTCATGCACAGGAAGAAGCGTTACAAAAGAAAACTCTCACAGGATATTTGGGAGGGCTTTTGGGAGGTAACTTTCCAGTTGAATCTAATTCAACGCTTCGCCCAGCTGCTGGAGTGACTGTGGGTGCAAATCTTGTGGATCACTTCGGTTTTGGATTACTTGCTACCTACTTTGGTCAAAAAACAACCGGAAAATTTTTAGGTTTACCCACAGGGACATCGACAGGCACCCTCTTTATAGCTGGCCAAGCCCATTACGTTTTTAATGGGTTCCATTTGGGAGGAGAAGTGGGCCCGGCATTTAGCTTCTGGTCGAGTAATGTTTCTACCATGCAAGCAAGTAGCTCCAAGAGCTTTGTGTTATTTGGACCCGAAGCTGGATATGACTTCGTGATTGCCAAACATTTTTCGGTGGGTGCGGAACTGCATTACTTAATTTCGAGTGAAAAAAGTGCCGCTCAAAATCTTCAAGCTTTTGCCGCATTCAAGCTGTGGCAGTAACAAAAATGAATAAAATATTTTTTTTGATGGTAGCTCTCTCTGCCTTGGTAGTCACGAGTCTCTTTGCGGAGGATACAGTGAAAACTAAGGCAAAAAACGCGTTTGAGGATGTGAAAACGAAATCCAAAAAAGGTGTGAGAAAATCTAAAAAGTTACTGAGGAAGAGTATTGATAAAAACGATGCAGTAGATGAAGTAAAAGATTTTGCAAACGATGTGAACGATGACGTGGAGAACAAAAAAAACAAAATTCTCAATAAATTTGAGGAAGCTCGATAGAAGAAACAAGCTACTATCAACAATATTGGTGAACTACTTTCAAGACGCTTTCAATTTCATAAGGTTTTTTTAAGAACGATTTAGCTCCTACTAATTTTAGAGGAACTGCAACTGAAGAAGTAATAACAACTGGAATTTGAGATAAAGCCAAAATCTGAGAACCACTGATTGTCGACATCATATGATCGAGGAAGATTAAGCGCAGTTGGTGAGCACAAGCGAGCAAGCTCAGGGCTTCTTGACCGGAACTAACAGCAGTGACGCCGTAGCCTTCATGCTGCAATAGTTCTGTTAGAAGCTCTCGGACAGGCAGATCCTCTTCTATAATTAAAATCGTAGCTGGTTTCTTACTCAACAAACACCCCTCTCGCATTGTTGCGGAAATTGAGGATTTGTAAAGATCTAAATTGGAGCTTATTTTGCTGCTTCCAAAAGTGCCGCTTCCATCAACCCTCGAAAAACAAATGCAGGTATAGCTTCTTCTTTTTCACGGTGGATGATCGCTATTTGACGTGGGCGGGGGCCAAACTCATCGGGTTTATCACTTTGAAACTTAAAACGACCTAAGAGAGTCTCAATAGCAGCCGACAATGCGCTTCGCTCCTCGAGCTTGTTAAATTCAAGCTTGAACCCGTTGTACTGGGCACGAACCCAAGCACTCAGCCGATTCCCACGCATTGCAATGCTGCTGCTGCCATGAATGAGGTTTCCTGAGAATTTTATTCCTTCGGCCTGATTGAAATACACATTTGCCTCCTGAATAGGGAATGAACTCATCAAAAGAGAAATATCCACATCGGAGGGATTTTCAAAATCAGGAAAAAATAGGTTGAGATTGATTTTGCCGGAACTCTCCAGAATAGCTGTTGCGTCGATGGTCACTGTTTTTTTTGATTCTTTCGAAATGCCACGCGCATGAATCGCATGCACGTGAATCTGCCCTGATCGGTGGTTTAATGTTTTTTGATGCACTCTTTGATAGACAAAATCTCCGTCCATCACTTCAATCTCTCTGATTTTTTTTGGGATTCTGTTTTGAACTGAAAAATTTTCTGCTGTTGGATCAGAAGAATGAAAAGTTTTCTCATCCCCGTCGATCACCCAGACCGTTGGATTTTCAATCCTGATTTTTCTCCGCAGAGGGTCAATCTGAATCGATCGGATTTTTGACTTGATCTCGGTAGTCAAGGGTTCTCCCCAATGCAAGCTGACATCGAAGATCAGAACTCGAATGGGAAACAGTTGAATTGTTGTTTTTTTCCACTGAATATTACAACTCTCACAAACCTCGCTTGCCATTCGATTCAGAATTCGAGAAATCACAAGCGGGGTCGCGAAATAAAGAACACTGACGACCAGGAGAATAATCGCTGTGACCTTGCCAATCACTTTGTCAAGATCATGAGCAAAATGAAAAGTGCCTGATATGCGATTCCGATCGTCTGAGTTGATTTCATGCTCACTCTCATCTGTTGAAGAGGTGACGGTGTCGAATTAAAAACCCACCACAATCTTATCGGTGCACTTTAATTAGTATTTGTCCTGATCGATGGCGCATGTTGCCCGAAGAGAAACAGCAGCAAACCATTGAACCCAGTAGGAGAATTCAAAATGAGAACGACGAATAACGCCTTACATTTTTTTAAACAAATGGGGATAGCAATCGCTCTACCCATAATTTTTACCGCAGCCTGTTCAAAAAGCACAGTGGCAACCGCTCCGAAACCAACAGCATCATCTCCTGCAGCCTCTGTGCCTCAGGTAGGACCAGGGGGCCCAAGTGCAGGACTAGCGGCACCTCCCTCAGTCGTGGCAACCAATCTGAGCGCAACAGCTCTTTATGTGGCAACCAATCGATCCATCCATGCGACCTTTGATCGTCCTATGGATGCTCAATCGGTGATCGATAATTTTGTTTTGTCACCAGCTGTACCAGGAATGACAGCGACCTATGATGTCAATAGCAACAGAGTCATTTTTGGTCCCGCGTCACTTCCACCCACGAACGGTATTGGACCGGCTACTCCAGCTGCCTATCTGGCACCGAACACCCAATATACAGCCATGATCACGACTGGAGCTAAAGACATCTCGGGTGTGCCTTTGGCTGGCAGTTATGTTTGGAAATTCCAAACTGGAACCGACATTAACGAACTTCCGATTGGGTTGGGGCTCGTTAGCGGTTTTGCATTATTTGGAGGCTCGACAGTTTCGGCAGGGTTGATTTCGAGTTATATTAACGGCGATTTTGGTGCAAAGGGTAAAGTCAAGCAGTATACACCTAATTCGTTAAAAATATCTGGAACTCTGTACAACACGGCAGGAGATGTTGTCCTGGAGGCAGCGTCAAAAGATATTTCCAAAATATTCTCAGATGCGGGCAGTCGAAACATGGCTCCAGTGACAATTCTCAACCCCGATTTGATTGATGCTGGACCGTTGTATCCTGGGACGTACCGCTCTAATGGTGATTTGAATTTGAACTCAGATATTACCTTGGACGCGCGAGATGATGCAGATGCTGTATTTATCTTTCACGTGGTTGGCTCTCTGGGCTTGGGTTCGTTTGTGAATATTCATCTGGTCAATGGAGCTACCGCTGCGAATGTCTTTTGGAGCGTCACCGGCAAAGTTACCCTTGGAGGTCTTTCACTGATTCAAGGGACTGTTATGGCTGAAGGTGATGTTGAAATGAATCTAGGTGCGAAAATTGAGAAGGGTCGAATGCTAACCATGGCTTCTCCAATTCATTTTTCGGGAGGAAATATAATCACCAAACCCTAATCGTTAACTCTTAACAAGCCTGGAATAGCGAGAGCCCATTCTCTACCTTCTGTTTTTAAGTAGGAGAGAATGGGCTCTAAAAATATTTAAATTTTAAATAAAACTAATTATGCATGCTCGACTTTGTGGGCCATTTTTCCGATGGCGGTTGAGCCTTTTTGGATTTTCTTTTGTGTTGCGCTAAGGAGTTGTTGGCCCTTGCCTTTAGCTTCTTGCATCAAGCCTTGAGTTTCGAGATCTTTATCGTTGATGATTTTACCTGCAGTTTGTTTTATCTTTCCTACTGTAGAGTTGAGCATCCCTGTGATTTTATTTTTTTTTGATTTCATTGATTTTCCTTTCATAATTTTCTAACACTGGATTACAAACAAAAACTTGCGGCATCGAATTAACGACGCCGCAAGTTTTGCCAAGCCAAGCAGGCTTAAGCTGAGGGTATTACACAACATCCTTCATGCGATCTCGATCTGGATTAGCAGATGCATCACTTGATTTTCCTGATTTATCAAATGACCTCTCATTGGATTTGTCATTTGACTCATTCTGTTTAGTTGCAAATCGCTCAGTCAGATCATACAGCTTGTGAGAAGCGTCATCCTTCGACATAGAGGTCTTTTTCTCAATGAGACTGAGTAGAGAAGGGACATTTCCCTTCGTGACTTCTAGCTCCTCATCGCTCAAATTAGACCACTTGTTGCGAATAGCGCCTTTGACTTCTTTCCATCGAGACTGAACAACTTCTTGATTGATATTCATATGCGTAGTTCTCCTTTTCGTGAGGCATACTCGCTCCAAACTTTGGATAGAATCAAATCAAAGGCTTTTAACAGCAAATTGGGATTAGCCCAAATCCCAAACGTAGACTTTCTTGCCTGGGTTCTTTTTGAATCGCGCAGAGAATTTCTGCATTTCGACAACTCTTCTGATCTTTTCTTCAAAAGAAAGAGCTGACAAATCCTGCTTCAGCTTTTTTAATCTGCTTCCATTGAGGCATCAAACGATGTGCCTTAAGAATCTGATCGAATTTTGACTGGTTGAACTTGAGTCCTGTCTCAGTAATTTCTTCCAGTTTTGCTTTATCCTTATTTCGGGACGTCTGCACCATGATTGCCAGTCCTTCTGTTTAGCGGTGGATGGATAAAATAAATTTCTTGAATCATAATGAGTTTATTGATGAGTATATATCAAATGGTTTCGCTTTTAATTCTCTCATTGTCAGTTGTTTTTGCTGGCGGTCTCAAAAACGAAGACGATTTTTACAAAATACACCAAGCAGTTGGATTTTTGGAAGCTTATGTCAAAGAAGAATGTCCTGACGGACTGAATCGAGCAAAAAATCTGAGTGATGAAAAAGTGATTGAGTCGGTTCAGGATATGCAATTGCAAAAAATTAAGAATGAAGTCAGGAAATCGATTTTCAACTCAGATAAACTTTCCCTGATCGAGATTGAAAAATTGCGTAAAAGACTTCATGAGTTGCAGAGCAAAAAAATGTATCCGCATCAGCAGCGATGGCATGATGAGTTTAGAAAATGTTTGCATATTTAATTTTTGAAGATTTATCCGTCACGTGACGGATAAATAAACTAGGATGGTCGGAGATTCAAAGTGGATAGAATGAACGACGATTTTGAAAACTATTTTTTAAATATTTCTTGACGGAGTCTAGAGTGATAGTTGGACTGGTATTGAGAATACTCATTTAAAATCTCCTTATTCTTCCATAAATTCGATCTGAATCGTTTTTCCAATTCAGAATTATTTTTTCTCATCCGAGCGGATTTCTCCTGTCGAGCGAGGCGCGCAGAGGCCTCGAAAAAGCCGTGTTACGGTTTTCGCATCAGGAGAAAAATATGAATCAAAAAATCATTTCTTTGCACGAACGAGCGATGACGGTGTCTGCGTCGTACACACGATTGGAAGGAGAGTTAATCGAGATTCTCCAGCAGATGGAAGAGCTGAAAGGGCATCAAGAATTTGGATTTACTTCTCTTTATGACTACGCTCATAGAAAACTCAAACTTTCTGAAGATATCGCTACGACTCTGATTCGCTTGGCGAGAAAATCAAAAGAGGTTCCACTTCTTAAAGAAAAAATCCAATCCCGAGAAATTCTGATCAGCAACGCCAAGGCGATTGCTCCGATCATCACTCCGGCGAATCAAGCGGAATGGCTCGACAAAGCTGCGCAGCTTTCCAGGCGGGAGCTCGATCGAGAAATCTTTGCTCAGTTTCCGCGTGGGGATTTCGCGCGAACTCGAAGATCAACTCAGACGAGTTCAGGACTTGCTCAGTCAGAAAACTAAAAAACATGCTTCGCTTGAGATCGCTCTCGAAATGATGACGCAGGAATTTCTCGAACGGAACGATCCGATTCAGAAGGCGGAGCGGGCGATTCAAAGAGAAAATAAGAAAAGAGGATTTAAGAGTGAGACGCGGTCGCTAACTGAGATTTTATCCGTCCCGTGACGGATGAATAAACTAGAATGGTCGGAATTAAAAAAGGGATTCAGATTACCGAAGTTCCAATTTCAAAAAGAGTTTTTGTTGACCAACCCCCAGGCCGTGCGTAAGTTGGTAACACAACAGCAGTTTTAACTTCATGTAAGGAGCTTTCTATGGTTCGCAGGCCTAAAATTTCGGTCATCGGTGCAGGTTTTGTCGGTTCAACATGTGCGCATTGGGCGGCTTCAAAGGAGCTGGGCGATGTGGTTCTGATCGACATCAACGGCGATGCAGCGGCGGGCAAGGCTCTGGATCTTTTTGAAGCTTCTCCGGTCGAAGGTTTTGATTCCAAAATCAAAGGTGGAAGCGACTACTCGCTGACTTCGGATTCGGACGTCGTGATCATCACCGCAGGTTTGCCTCGCAAACCCGGAATGAGCCGCGATGACTTGCTGGCGACTAACGCAAAAATCGTCAAAGAATGCTCCACTCAAGTTGCAAAATATTCTCCCAACAGCGTCATCATCATCGTCAGCAATCCACTCGATGCCATGTGCCACGTCGCTATGAAGGCCAGCGGCTTTCCTCGTGAGCGTGTTCTCGGTATGGCCGGTGTTCTCGATGGCGCTCGGTTCCGCAGCTTCATTGCGATGGAACTCGATGTCAGCGTCGAAGACGTTCAAGCTTTCGTATTCGGTGGTCACGGCGACACGATGGTTCCGATGCCTCGTTATGTCACCGTCGGCGGCGTGCCTCTGACTCAACTTTTGCCGAAAGAAAAAATCGACGCCCTCGTCGATCGCACTCGCAAAGGTGGAGCAGAAATTGTGAACTTGCTCAAAACCGGTTCTGCCTACTACGCACCCGCAGCCAGCGCAGTGCAAATGGCCGAAGCGATCGTTCGCGACAAGAAACGCTACTTGCCTTGCGCCGTTTTGCTCAAAGGTGAATACGGCCAAAATGACTTGTTCTGCGGAGTGGTCGCAAAACTCGGTGCAAAAGGTCTCGAAGGCGTTCCAACACTCGAATTAAATTCCGAAGAGAAAATCATGTTCGAAAAATCTGCTGCTGCGGTCAAAGAACTCGTCGACGCAATGGCTAAACTGGGGGTCTAAAATCGATGAACATCCATGAATATCAGGCCAAAGCGGTTCTGAAGCGGTTTAACGTTGCAGTACCCGAAGGTCGGTTGGTGGAAGAAGGTTCCGATATCGGCGGAAGAGCAGAAAAAGCTGCTCGTGATTTACAAAAAGAACGGGGCAACTCGGTTTGGGTCGTGAAAGCCCAAATCCACGCCGGAGGCCGAGGCAAGGCGGGCGGCGTGAAGGTTTGCAAGGATGTTTCTGCAGTGGCAGCTGCCGCGCAAGAAATCATCGGCAAAACTCTCGTGACTCCACAAACCGGAGCTCAAGGCAAAAAAGTCCACAAAGTCTGGATCGAAGAAGGATCTGCCATCGCCAAGGAATTTTACCTGGGCGTCGTCACCGACCGCGCTGTCAATTCAGTGGTGATGATGGCCTCCACCGAAGGTGGAATGGAAATCGAAGAAGTCGCTCACAAAAGCCCCGAGAAAATCATCAAAGTCGCAATTGATCCATCAACAGGCTACATGCCTTTTCACGGACGCAAGATTGCGAAGGCGCTTGGATTGACTGCAGAGCAAACCAAGGAAGCCGTGCCGTTTTTCGGCGGAGTCTACAAATGCTTCATGGAAACCGACTGTTCTCAAGTCGAGATCAATCCTTTGATTCTCACTCAAGACGGAAAACTCAAAGCACTCGACGCAAAATTGAATTTCGATGACAACGCAATGTTTCGACACAAAGACATTCTCGAAATGCGCGATCTGCTCGAAGAGAACGCGCAAGACGTCGAAGCTTCGAAATACGAACTCGCCTACATTGCACTCGAAGGCAACATCGGTTGCCTCGTGAACGGCGCAGGTCTCGCGATGGCGACGATGGACATCATCAAATTGCACGGCGGTGAGCCCGCCAACTTCTTGGATGTCGGCGGTGGAGCGACGAAAGAAAAAGTCACTCACGCATTCAAGATCATTCTCAAGGATCCAGCGGTGAAAGCGATTCTCGTGAATATTTTTGGTGGAATCATGAAGTGCGATGTCATCGCAGAAGGCGTGATCGCAGCAGCTAAGGAAGTTTCGCTGAGCGTGCCTCTGGTCGTTCGACTCGAAGGAACTCGTGTGACTGAAGGAAAAGAAATTCTGGCGAAATCTGGCTTGAAGATCATTCCTGCGGACGGTCTCGCGGATGCGGCTAAAAAAGTCGTCGATTCGATTCGTTAAGGTTAAGTGAAAAAGTTTTTGATCAATAAATTAAGCTGATTAATTAGGGGAAAATACCATGGCAATTTGGGTCGACAAAAACACCAAGCTGATCGTTCAAGGAATCACAGGCTCTCAAGGTAGCTTTCACGCCAAGGGATGCAAAGATTACGGAACCAACGTCGTGGGCGGAGTCACTCCCGGCCGAGGCGGACAAGTTCACGAAGGATTCCCAGTTTTCGACACCGTGGCTGAGGCCGTCGAAAAAACCGGCGCCAACGCGACGATGATTTTCGTTCCGCCTCCCGGCGCTGCAGACGCGATCTGCGAAGCCGTCGATGCCGGAATCACCCTGATCACTTGCATCACCGAAGGAATCCCTGTCCGTGACATGATCGCGGTCAAACAATACGTCAAGAAGAGCAAATCCCGCCTGATCGGCCCGAACTGTCCCGGAATCATCACCCCAGGCCAATGTAAAATCGGTATTATGCCCGGCCAGATTCACAAAGTCGGCAATATCGGAGTCGTATCCCGATCCGGAACCCTGACCTACGAAGCGGTCCACCAGCTGACTCAACTGGGCATCGGCCAAAGCACCTGCGTAGGAATCGGCGGCGATCCAATTAATGGCACAAATTTTATCGATGTGTTAGAAGCCTTTAACCGAGATTCGGATACGCAGGGCGTGATCATGATTGGTGAGATCGGCGGCAGCGCAGAAGAAGAAGCCGCAGAGTTCATCAAACGTGAATTTAAGAAACCCATCGTGGGCTTTATCGGAGGAGCAACCGCACCTCCCGGCAAACGAATGGGACACGCAGGAGCGATCATCTCCGGTGGAAAAGGAACAGCCGAGGAAAAATTCCAGGCCCTCCAATCCGCAGGAGTGAAAATCGCCCGAAGTCCGGCGGATTTAGGCTCGACATTGAAAAGCATAATTTGAAAGGGTAGTTACAATGGCAATCGAAAGAACGTTTTCAATCATTAAACCCAACGCTGTCGAAAAAAACTGCATGGGAGAAATCATCACCCGTTTTGAGAAAAAGGGCCTCCGCATCGCAGCTGCACGATTCACCAAACTGCCTCGCGAAAAAGCAGAAGGTTTCTACATCGAGCACAAAGACCGTCCGTTCTTCCAAAGCCTGGTTCACTTCATGACCAGCGGTCCAGTACTCCTGATGGTTCTCGAAGGCGACAATGCAGTTATGATGAACCGCGAAATCATGGGCGCCACCGATCCTGCCAAAGCAGCAGTCGGCACCCTCCGCAAAGATTTTGCTGACAGCATCGAAGCCAACGCAGTCCACGGATCTGACAGCATCAAGTCGGCTGACCGCGAGATTGCTTACTTCTTTGACAAGTCTGATTTGCAGAAGCGGTACTAAGCCGAGCGTGGCACGCCGATGAAGATCGCGATTGCCCAGATCAATCCTACGATTGGCGCTTTTGAAGCCAATGTTAAAAAAATTTTAGAGGCATACCAACGTGCTTGCCAGGAAGGCGCACGTCTATTGCTTACCCCCGAAATGTCCATCTGCGGATATCCTCCGCACGACCTCATCGAGCGGCCGGAGATCTTTGATCGCTGTGAAAAAGCCCTAAATGAGCTCAAAAAAGCTACAAAAGGGCAGAAGTGTGCGCTTGCAGTGGGTTCTGTCGACCGCAATCCGGACACGATGGGTCGGCCAGCGCAGAACGTGGCCTGGATCCTTGAAAATGGAGAGGTAGCTCTTCGTCAGCCCAAGACATTGTTGCCGACCTACGATGTATTCGATGAGTCCCGGTATTTCGAGCCCGCGCATGAGATCAAGCTTTGGGATGCAGGAGACGGTGTTCGGGTGGCTGTTGCAGTCTGCGAAGATCTCTGGGCCAAAGATCCTGCCCGTCAGCGCAATATTTATTCTATCGATCCAGTAGACCGGTACAAGGCCGCGAAAGCGAATCTGATTGTTTCGTTGTCGTCGAGCCCCTATGAGTGGGGAAAGTGGAAGAGACGCGAGGCGCTTCACTCTGGGGTGGCGCAAACTGTGGGTGCGCCCCTGGTCTATGTGAACCAGATTGGCTCAAACGACGAGATCCTCTTTGATGGTGGATCGTTCTCCTGCGATGCTCATGGAAAAAAACTTGGACGCCTGTCTTTTTTCGAAGAAGGATTTGCTTGCGTAGATACTCAGACCGGAAAGTGGGATTCCGAGACGAAGGCCACTGAGGCCCCCCAGGAGATCGAGCTGGTTCGCCGAGGCCTGGTATTGGGGATTCGAGATTATTTCATAAAAACAGGCTTCAAATCAGCAATTCTTGGGTTGAGCGGCGGGATTGACTCAGCCGTGGTGGCGGCCCTGGCAGTCGAAGCACTGGGCAAAAAGCAAGTTCTAGGAGTCGCGATGCCTAGCCAGTATTCGAGCGGGCATAGCCTTGAGGACGCCGAAATCCTGGCCAAAAACCTGGGGATTGAGCTCCAGGTCCGACCCATCAAGTTCTTGTTCGCCACGAGTGGCAGGGAGATCGGAGGCACGCTGGAGGCCTTAGCTCCTATAGCCCAAGAAAATCTTCAATCTCGGCTGAGAGGCCTGATTCTGATGACTCTTTCCAACCACAGGAATGCTCTAGTTCTCACTACAGGAAACAAATCTGAGATGGCAACCGGCTATTGCACCCTATACGGCGATATGGTGGGTGGGCTGGCGCCGATTGGAGATTTGTATAAAACACGAGTGTATGAATTGGCTCGTTGGATGAATGCTCAAGGAGGGGACATAATACCTCAGCGAACCATCACAAAAGCCCCATCCGCCGAACTGAAGCCCGGTCAAACTGACCAAGATACGCTGCCGCCTTACGATGATCTGGATCATGTTTTGGAAGATTACCTGGAGAATTCGGTGCCAATTCAGACCTTGAAGTCCCAATATGGCACCTGGGTTGAAGATATTTTAAGACGAATTGAGGCTAATGAATACAAGCGAAGACAGGCAGCCCCTGTTCTTAAAATCACGCAAAAAGCCTTTGGAATAGGCCGAAAAATCCCTATTGCGAAGATTTGGGATCAAAATTGACCGTTAATAATCTATTACAAGAACACTAGTTGATCGATGGCATGAATCATGCTACTGTATAGCCAGCGTAGTCCTTAGGAATATTAAATTAACGGATTGTACAAAACAGAAGATTGTAAAAAGAAGGTTATAAAATGAACACAGAATTAAAGAACATTGTAGGCCGCGTAAAAAAACTTCAAAGCCAACTTCAAGTGGTGTTGAAAGACAAAACCTGGATTGAAGAAGCTCGCAAATATGCAAAAAAGCAAAGCAAGGAAGTTCGCAAGCTCATCACGACGGACGTCAATAAAGTAAAAGTGTTCATTGAGAAAGAACGCAAAGAGCTTCAAAAATTCCAAAAGCAAATCCCAGGTGAAGTCACCAAAATCCGTAAATTGGTATTGAGCCAATCCAACGAATTGGAAAAGGTATTGAACCGTATTCGTCGAGTGAAAGCTTCTGGCAAAACAGTTACTAAGAAAAAAGCTTCAGGCACCAAAAAGAAAGCGACCACCAAAAAGGCCGCTTCTGCTGGCAACGGATCGGCAGCTTCCGCTTCCACGTCGGCATAGTCGCTGACTTGACAAAAGGCGTTGAGTCGCTTAGTTCTTGTCTTTAGAAAGTGAGATAATTACAAACCGAATGGCATTTCTTCCACCGTCTGGTTCTGGCCCGTCAAATCCGTCCCAACCACCCTCCTCTTTCCCACGGCCGCGGCCTAAGCCCTCTCGCGGGAGCTACTTTCAGCAGCAAAGCAGGGATGAGCATCGTATTAACGAGCGGATTCGTGTTCCGCAAGTGCGTTTGATCGATGAAAAAGGAGGCCAAGTCGGGGTAGTTCCTACTTCACAGGCGCTCCAAATGGCGAAGGACAAAGGCCTGGATTTGATGGAAGTATCGCCTAATTCCAATCCGCCGGTTTGTAAAATCACTGACTACGGCAAATTTAAATACGAAAAGAAGAAAAAAGACCACGAAGCGAAGAAAAAGCAGACCGTCATCAAGGTCAAAGAAATCCAGCTTCGCCCTCAAACAGACGAGCATGATCTCGAATACAAATTTCGCAATGTCATGACCTTTCTTGAGGAAGGTGACAAAGCCAAAATTACTATCATGTTCCGTGGTCGCGAAGTGGCCTATGTAGATCAAGGTCACAAGATCATGCGTCGGTTGATGGACTTGGTGAAAGAAGTAGGAATTGTAGAGGCTCCACCTAAATTGGAAGGCAAGAAACTGATCATGGTTCTGGCTCCGGCTCCTCATCCTCAAAAGAAGAAATAGGTTATCCTTAATTGAAAACATCCTTGACGGAGAATGACCCTTCGGGGTAATGGTGTACGGCTATGAAAACGAAGATGAAGACAAAAAAGGCTGCTGCAAAGCGCTTTAAGTTCACTGCTACTGGAAAAGTAAAATTCAAGCGCGCCAACAAGCGCCACATGATGATGAACAAGAGTTCTGCTCGCAAATTGTCTCTGCGTCCAGCAGGGCTTTTAGTAGCAGGCGATGTTCGTCACGTTGAAAAATGTATGCCCTACGGCAGCAAATAACAGGTTTAATCATTAGGAGTAAGTATGCCTCGCGCAAAACGTGGTTTTAAAAGAAGACGTAGACATAACAAGATCAGAAACAAAGCAGAAGGTTTCGTACTAGGCCGTGGTAGTCAGATTCGTCGGACTTCCGAAGCGGTTGATCGCGCAGGCATTTATGCTTACGTAGGTCGCAAACAGAAGAAACGTGAATTCCGCCAATTGTGGATTGCGCGTCTCTCGGCAGCTGCTCAAGCGAACTTGATTAGCTACAGCCGCTTGTTGTCGGCTTTGACCAAAGGTCAGGTCAAATTGGATCGCAAAATCCTTTCGGATATCGCGATCAAAGACCCAAGTGCATTTACTGCAATCGTCGATAAAGTACGATCGCTGGCACCTGCACATTAAGAAAAAATATGATCGAGAAACTGAACGAGCTAGGATCTCGGGCAGTTCAAGAGGTTCATGGCGCTACAGACCTAGCTGCGCTGGAACAAATCCGGATTTCCGTTCTCGGTAAAAAAGGATCGTTGAGCGAAGTTCTGCGTGGACTGGCTCAGGTGGGTCCCGAGGAACGTCCCAAAATCGGCGCTGTCGCCAATCAATGGAAAGCTAAAATCGAAGCGGCTCTGGATGAGCGCAAGGGTTCTCTCGAAGGTGCTGAACTTGAGCGTAAGCTCGCTGAAGATCGAATTGATACTTCGTTGCCTGCGCGTGTTCCTCATTCGGGCAATCTGCATGTCGTAACTCAGACGACGCGTCGTTTGATCGATGTTTTTAGCCGCTTGGGTTTTGATGTGATGACGGGGCCCGAGGCTGAGACTGATTATTTAAATTTTGAAGCTGTAAATATTCCTAAGGACCATCCTGCTCGAGATATGCAGGATACTTTTTTCCTGGGTCCTGGTGTTGTGCTGCGTACTCACACCACTGCGATTCAGATGCGTGCTTTGCGTTCACAAAAATTGCCGCTGCGGATTTTGTGTCCAGGCGCTGTGTATCGTTGTGATGACGATGCCACTCATTCACCCATGTTCCACCAGCTCGAAGGACTGTGGGTCGATAAGGGCGTGAAGATGAGTGACATGAAGGGCGTGCTCGAGTTTTTTGCGCGCGAACTTTTTGGTGCGGAAGCCAAGATTCGCTTGCGTCCGAGTTATTTTTCGTTCGTCGAGCCGGGTGCAGAAGTCGATGTCAGTTGGAAGAGTGCCAAAGGCACAGGCTGGTTGGAAATTCTCGGAGCCGGAATGGTTCACCCGCGATTGCTGGAGTTGGCTGGATATGACCCGAGTGTGTATTCGGGATTTGCTTTTGGAATGGGAATCGAGCGGATTGCGATGCTCCTTCACCAAATTGATGATTTGCGTTTGATGTATCGCGGAGATGCGCGATTCTTGAGGCAATTTTAAATGTTAGTTTCGTACAA
Organism: uncultured Bacteriovoracaceae bacterium; assembly: GCA_964364175.1. Taxonomy (GTDB): domain Bacteria; phylum Bdellovibrionota; class UBA1018; order UBA1018; family UBA1018; genus CAYILR01. The sequence goes on along the minus strand of CAYILR010000023.1, from coordinate 32,651 downwards.
GTGGTTATCAGAATTCGTGGATCTCTCGAAGCTGGACGGCCCCGATGCGTTGGCGGATTTGCTGACGGCGCGTGGACTTGAAGCTGAGGATGTTCGTCCACAAGCCAAGGGTTTTGATCATGTCGTTACGGTACAGATTTTGGATAAAAAACCTCATCCCCAAGCCGATCGACTGAGCCTCTGTCAGGTTTCGCTGGGAAGTGGTGCTCCGCTCGAAATCGTCTGCGGTGCGCAGAACATGAAGGCCGGCGACAAAGTAGTGCTGGCGCAAATCGGTGCGGATCTTCCGAATGGACTCAAGATCACCAAGAGCAAAATCCGGGGAGTGGAATCGAATGGAATGCTTTGCTCCGAGGAAGAACTGAAGCTCAAGGACAAGGCCGACGGACTTTTGATTTTGCCTCCCGATACTCCGCTGGGACGACCGCTTGCTGAGATTCTGGGGTTGGATGATACGATTCTTACTTTGAAACTCACGGCTAATCGCGGAGATTGCCTCAGTCATTTTGGATTGGCTCGCGAAGTGGCGGCTGCTTTGGGTGTGAAAGTTCGCGCGGATCGATTGCCGAAAAATCTTCCGGATGGAAAATCACCGATCGCTTTGAAACTCGAAGCGGGTGAATCTGCTCCGCAGTTTTTGGGTTGCTACATCGAAGGTGCAAAGATTGGCCCATCACCGGCTTGGGTGGTGAAGCGACTCGAAGTTCTCGGTCAGCGCTCGATCAACAACGTGGTGGATGCGACGAATTTAGTTTTGCTCGAACTTGGTCACCCTGTGCATGCCTACGACGCCGATCGAATCGAAGGTGGATTTCTTGCTGTGCGAATGGCACGAGCTGGAGAAACCCTACCGCTTCTGGATGGAACGACGATTGAACTCGGCGGCTCCGAACTCGTGATCGCAGACGGCAAAAAAGCTGTGGGCCTTGCGGGTGTCATGGGCGGCGGAAACTCCGAAGTCAGTGACGGTACGACCCGATTGTTTTTGGAGTGCGCAGAATTTGCACCGACCCTAGTTCGCCGTGCATCGGCCAAGCATCAAAAGAAAACCGAAGCCGCTCATCGTTTCGAACGAGGAGTAGATCCATCAGGCGCTCCACGAGTTCTGGCTCGATTGGCTCAGCTGGTGATGGAACTTGCAGGTGGCCGCGTGGTCGGAACTGCGATTCAACAACTTCCGTCTCGCAGCGAAATCAAGCCTCGCAAGATCATGGTCGATCCTGCTTTTTTCGCAGACTATCTCGGAATTGATCTCAAAGAAGGCGAAGCACAAAAAGTTCTCGAAGGCCTCGATTGCGAAGTCAAAGGGCGCGATGAGCTTTGGAATGTCACACCACCTTTGTATCGAAGTGATCTGTATATTCGTGAAGACCTCGCTGAGGAAATTGCTCGCTCCGTTGGATACGATCGAATCGAATCCACGATTCCTGTTCTGAAATCTACACCGCGTGTGTATGCGCAGGACGAGTGGGCCTCGCAGCTTCAGTTGTTGAATGCTGCAAAGGATTCTCTGGCGGCGAGCGGATTGTCGGAATCGCTCAATTTTGGATTTAACAGCAAAGGTTGGTTGGCCGAGTGTGGGTTTGCGCAATCGGTTCCGGTTTTGAATCCGCTCAGTGCTGAGCACGAGGCGCTGGTTCCATCTCTTGTGCCAGGTTTGCTCCAAAACGCGATTCTCAATACTCGCCATTACTTTGGGACGGACTCTGCAGTAATTCGCCTTTTTGAACTTCGCCCCACATTCCACCTCGCGGCAGAATCCGTAGCGGCTCAGGGTGAGCTGGGAACAGGCATTCAAGAACGTTGGAAGTTGAGTTTCGTGATTTCAGGTCCTCGGTTTGCCGGTGGACTCGCGCAGGATCGAGTCGATGCAGATTTCTACGACGCCAAAGCCGTGGTCGAAAAACTATTCGAAGCAATGGGAACCAAGGGCGTGAGATTTCAGCCGCTCAGCAATACCACCGGTGGAAACGCACTCTTCCATCCCGGACAATCCGTTCAAATCGCCATGGGCAAGAATCAATCTGCCGGAGTTCTGGGTCTGCTCCACCCCGCAAAAGCCAAGGCCTGGAAGCTACGTGCTCCGCTCTGGATTTGTGAATTGGATTGGGAGCCCTTGATCGCGGTTTCCAGAAACGCATTCGAAGGCGTCAAATTTCAGTCGTGGTCGGACTTCCCTCCGATGGAGAGAGATTTTGCACTTTTGGTCAAATCCGACGTGCCAGCAGACAAATTGACTCAGGTCGCCTTGAAGGCAGGCAAGCCGTTGGCGCGATCGGCGAAAGTATTTGATGTTTATCGTGGAAAACAAATCGCAGAGGGCATGACAAGCGTTGCAGTTCGGGTTATCTTTTTTGATGGGAGCAGAAGTTTGCTAGAGCCCGAAGTCGAAGGGGCATCGCAGCAAATCCTGCAAGCTTGGAAAAAAGAGTTAGGTGTGGAACTACGGGGGACCTGATCCATGGCAATGACGAAGGCAGACATCGTTGATTCGCTTCACGAAAAAGTCGGAGTATCCAAAAAAGACGCAGCAGACCTAGTTGAGCTGGTTTTCGACACGCTCAAGGCCTCGATTGCAGAAGGTAGCAAAATTAAAATTTCAGGGTTCGGGAACTTCGTCGTGCGAAGCAAACGCGCACGAGTCGGCCGCAATCCTCAGACCGGACAGAGTATCGAGATTTCTGCTCGCCGAGTGCTGACGTTTCGTCCATCGCAAGTTCTCAGATCCGAAGTCAATTCGAGTTTGTCTGGCAAACCGATTACTCCCGAGAGCATTCAGCGTTCGCGCGCTCTTGATGACGAAGACGACGAATAAGCCTTCGCTTACTTTGTAATTCCCAATTTTCTCAAAAACGCTTCGTTATTCGAAGGTCTGCCCAAAAATCGCGAGATCAGATCCTGCGCGTCTTCCATATTGCCACTTTCAAGAATGATCTGGCGGTAACGAGCGCCTACTTCTGGATTCAGCAAGTCGGTGCTTTCAAAAGCAGTGAACATGTCCTGTGCGTAAACCTCGGACCAGAGGTAGCCGTAGTATCCTGCATCGTATCCACCCATGAGGTGTCCCCAGCCTGCGACAAAGTGTCCGCCAGCAAGAGGTTCGATTCCGATGACTTCTTTGTACATCCGGTCAAAAGTCGCAGTAACATCCACGGGCCCAGTGGCGGTGTGAAAAGTCATGTCGGTCAGAGCTAAAAGTAATTGCCGAGTGTAGAAGTAACCTTGCTGGAAGTTCTGAGCGGCCAACATTTTTTGGAGGAGTTCTTTCGGGAGTTTCTGCCTCGAATCCAAATAATGGCCCGAGATGCGATTCAAAATCGACTCCTGCCAGATCCAGTTTTCCAACATTTGTGAGGGAGCTTCGACGAAATCACGAGATGTACTCGAGCCCGAGAGACTGGCGAAGGGTGCACGAGTCAGAGTTTGGTGCATGATGTGCCCGAACTCATGAAACAAGGTTTCGACTTCCTCGTGACGAAGCAAAGCAGGCTTGCCATTGGCGGGAGGATTGAAGTTTCCTACGATGGCCGAAATCGGTTGGTTATATCCATCCGGCATCAATCGTCCACCAATCAATGTAAATGCGGCAAAGTGTTCGTACTTATCCTGACGAGGAACAAAGTCAGTGTAAAAGTATCCGATGGTATGATTGCTTTTTTGGTCGGTGATTTTGTAGAGTTTTACGTCAGGTGACCAGGTTTGTGTGTCGCTGACTTCCTCGTATCGAACTCCCAAAATTTGAGAATAAATTTCAAACATGGCCTGAATCACATGGTTTGCTGGAAAGTATTCTTTAATCAGCTCTGTATCGAGAGCGTAATCTCGTTTTTTGAGCTGATTGCCGAGATAGGCGATGTCCCAAGCTTCTACGCTAGTCGCGGACGAGTCCAATGATTTTTTAAATTCGAGCAATTGATTGAGATCGTCTTGTTTTTTTACAGAGAGTTTGTCCTTGAGTCCGTGCAGAAATTCAAAAACAGTTTCTGGATTCTTGGCCATACGCCCTGTTTTGAGCTGGTATTCTGCCCAGGTTGCGCGGCCCATGAGTTGAGCAATTTGCTGACGGATGGTCAGAGCTTGTTCCAAGAGTTGAGTATTAGTTTCAGCTTGGCGATTTTGATAGGCGAGGAGCATTTTTTTACGGGTTTCGCTCTTCTTCGCGTTCTCCATGACATGGACATAGTCAGTGGCCTTTGTAGTGACAATCAATCGAGATCCATCTCCTGATTTTTTGAGTCGTGCGAGAAAATCTAAAGAGACCCCATCCAATTCTTCGGTATTGAGTTCGATCTGAGTCGAATCTTTGTTGAGGTTATCCGAGAAAGTCGATTGAAGCTTGTTGAGACGTGAAAAGAGCTGGGTAAGTTGCGCGAGTTGATCGTCGGCAAGTTTGAGTCCGTTGGCTTCGAATGCTTCCAAGGTTTTTTGGTGAAGTCGTGCTTCTGCAGAATTTCTTCCGGTTTGATCCTTCAGTGCAACGTAGAGATCTTTGCGGCCTAATGTTTTGACTCCAAAATCCCCGACTTGAACTTCACAATCTGCTGCCTCGGTATTAGTAATTTTATTGGGAGAAACATAAGCCATAAAGATCAGGGGCGTTACGATTTCTTGAAACCTGGCATTGGCGTTTTCGAAAGCCAGGACCGTGTTATCGAAAGTTCGGGCCTCGGGAGTGATTTGAGCGATGGAGTCGAATTGCGTTCCCGTTTGAGCGACGGCTTGTACACAGAGCTCAATCAGCTCTCCGGGTTCAAAGTCAGAGCGGATTGTACCTGCTGCCGTTGTTGCGTTGGCGGTGGAGCTCAGCAGGGCTAACAACGAAAAACTAAAAATGATTCGACTCATATTTTTTATACCTCAGGGTTCGTCTAACACTAAGCATTCGCGTGTGCAAATCGCATACCATAGAGTTAACCTTTTGAAATGATTGAAGTCAGCATTCACCGGGATTTGTATTTCGTGAATATATTTATCCCAGTGGTGTCAAAATGCTTTTAAAGCACGTCCCATGGGACAGCCCAATCATTTTCATTCACAGGATAGGGACGGTCACAAAGACAGATCACCAGGCCTTGTGCAATTTTTCTTGTAGAATATTTTTTTCTAAACTCAACGATACCCCGAGCATCTTTTCCATTCGGGTTAGACTTACTCTTGATTTCGATCGGAAAAAGAACCCCGTCTAATTCCAATACCAAATCAATCTCTGCTCCGCTATGAACGCGCCAGTGGTAAAATGTAGGAGCTAGTCGGAGAGTCTGTACCCGCTTTTTAATGTCCATCACCACTGCTGATTCAAAAGTTGCACCGAAAAGCGGGTGCCCAGACAAAGCCTCAGGTGAAGACAAAGACTGCAAAAAACAAATCAACCCTGAATCCGTAAGATAGCCTTTAGGTTTTTGAGAAATTTTTTGAACCGAATTGAGAGAAAAAGCTGGAACTTCCATCCATTGAAATGTCGCCTTGAGGATAGAAAGCCAATCTTTCGCGGTATCAGGGCTGACCCCAATTTCTCTTCCAAATTGAGAAAAGTTCACTTCTTGCGCAGTAAGTGCAGCACAGTATGAGAGAAATCTTTGAAAAAGAGAGAGATCTTTGATTTCAGCTATACTCCGCACATCTCTTTCCAAATACGTGCGTTGATAACCTTGATAAAATGAAGGAATAAATTCGTCCTGAATAAAAAATGTTTCAGGGAACCATCCTCTCCATAAACTATGAAAAATATGAGGACGAGAAACGTAAGACCGTTCATTACTAAAAAAATCAGAGTCAATCTGTTTCTGGAAAAGCCAGTTTTCGAGGAGGGATGGCTGAGCAACAATCTCCTGAGCCTCGGCTAAAGAAAAACCATGCAGATCGAGGAAGGCAACTCTTCCGGCTAGGCTTTCTGCTAGAGTTTTCATGACTGCCCATTGCTGTGAGCCTGTCACGAGGTACTGAGAATTTTTTCGGTTTTGGTCGACTTTTCTTTTCAGTGCAGGAACTAGTTCTGGGACGTATTGAATTTCATCTAAAATGACCGGAGAAGGTTGCGAACGCAAAAAAAGGTCCGGGTCGGCTTTGGCATTCTCAATGTCAATGAGTGGATCGAAAGTGACAATTTTGCTCTGAGGAAACAAGTGCCTCAAAAGAGTGGTTTTACCCACCTGCCTGGCTCCTGAAACGACCACCGCCGGAAAATTTTTGAACAGTCCTTTGAGCTTTTCAGAAACGTGTCTAGATCGGTACATTAACTCTAATATTACGACTTCAGGTCGAAAAAATCAAGGTTATGCTCACTTTTGAGCTTAAGCGAGTTGGTTTCTAATAGGTAACCAGTTTGTTTACCTATGTTTTGACTTATTGAGTCGATATGTTTATAAACGCTGCCTATGTACGAAACAAAAAACGAACTCAATCCTGCCAAAGCCGCTCAGTCACGAGGAATCTTGGCTCAGGTCCTGAGCGAGAAACAGCGTCGCAATGCCGCCTACTCGATGCGAGCTGTGGCTAGGGATCTGGGAGTAACTCACGGGTATTTGAGCCAAGTCTTGAGCGGCAAGAAGATGTTGAGCTTCAAACGAGCCGTCCAGTTTACACAGTTTTTGAAAATGAACGAAGTTCAAGCTCATCTGTTTTTGAACGCAGTAGCTCTGGAATCGATGAGGGATCGAGAGTGCAGAGCGTTTTTGGAAAAATCCATGTCCCAGCAACCTGCAGCTCAAATTTCTGAGTTTGCTTTGCTCGAAGTCGATCGATTCCGGATTCTCAGCGAGTGGTATCACATTGCGATTTTGGATCTGACTTTGGTGAAGCAGTTCAAACCCGATGCAGCATGGGTGTCGAAAGAACTGGGAATCACCACTGACCAAGTCAAATCTGCAGTGGCTCGCCTTGAACGACTGGGGCTTTTGGAAATTAGCGCAGGTCAATGGACAAAAACTACAGCGAAGCTGGCCATCCCCACCACCTATAGCGATCGCGCCATCCGAGATTTTCACGAACAAATGATCGATAAGGCTCGCGAGGTTTTGCAGTCGTCTGATCCTCAAGATTTTGCAGCACGCGATATTTCGGGGATCACCTTTGTGGTCGATCCCGCACGAATGTCGGAAGCCAAGAAGAAAATAGAAAAGTTCAAGCGAGAGATGCTTGAGTTTATGGGCGACGGTGATTGTACCGCGCTTTATCAGATGAACGTTCAGTTGTTTCAGCTGAACAAAACTAAGGGAGCAGTAAAATGAGAAATTTAATTTTAATCATAGCAGTAGTTTTTTGCACGGTGGCTTACGGTGATCCAGGTGGAACATCAGTCGGTGGAGGTGGCGATGCCACCGAGATCCAAATAGGAGTGATCCGGGACAATATCTTGGAGTGGATCGTACAGGGGCTTTCACAGGAGTTGGTCCTGCCTGGGGGCATCACGCACGACGTTTACGCAGAGAAAATGATTTCGGTATTGCGGCCGCACGTAGTGATTGTGGGCGCCGTATCGACGCAGGAAGAAAGCATTACCCGGGATCCCGAGCGAAAAGTCAATGTCGATCGCCGTCCCAAAACTTGCCGTGGGTTTGCCACGGCGAGAGATGGGCGTCTTCATATCCTGTGTAATATCGAGAGATTTAAAGCCTCAACCGAAGATGAGCAGTACGAGCTCATTCACCACGAATTTGCAGGTCTAGCGGGGCTAGAGCGGAACCAGGGGGCTTCGTCGGATTACGAGATTTCTAAACAAGTCTCGGGGCGTCTCGAGACCGTGACGGTTCGTAGGCTTCCGGTCAGTTTTGAGAGGTGTCAGGATTTGACTGCTGAACAAAGGAGAAAGCTGGGTCAAAGGTGCCGGACTTCCACAGGAGCCATTTGGGAGCGAGCGGGACGGAAAAAATCTCGAGAGTCTTGGAAGCTCGTGCTCGGAGTAAAAGGAACGGAGATGGATCAAGGATTGATTTGGAGTGATAAGCTATCTGGGCTATCTGGATTGTACACGAATAAGGCAGAACGTCACTTTTTAGAAACGCAAGCATGGGAGGCCTGCGAAGACCGAGGCGGATTGCTGCCCTCCAAAGAAGAATTTGAGCGAGGTGCATTGAATGGATTCAGAGAAGTATTACCATCAATGTCGAAGTTTAATCAGTTTTGGTCTTCGTCGGCTCCGTCGTCGACTCACCCCGACATCTTCGCCTACGTCATCAGTGGTGCTGGCGGCATCGGCATCTACCACCGCTACAACGGCGGCATCTTTTCGGTCCGTTGCGTGTCGCGCCGCTGAGTCCGGTTTCCGTACACAATGTCGTATTTCCGACACGACTTTTGTTTAATGCTATTTGTAATGGTTTTGACTGGCATTGATTTTGCTAGTCGAAAAAGTAAAAAATCATATAATTACAAATACTTGCAGTCTAAAAAACGATGATATAATGATCCGAATCAGCTGTTTTTAAAATAGCAGAAGGAGATCAAATGGATTCGAAAAAACTAGAAACTAAAAAAGAACTCACCGGCGTCGCGAAAATACGGGAGCGGTATTTTGAAAGAAGGCGAAACTGGAAACCCTCGCCTGAACTTGAAGAGGTAACTCGAGAGAAAAAGCCATCTGTACAAAAGAAGGATCAGGAGCAACCTGAGAAAAAAATAGCTCATATCAATCAACGTGAAGATTTGGATCTTTAATGCGGATATTGCTCAATGAATTGACGAGATTAATTTCTGAAAAGCCAGAAATGCAACGAGGTTGCATCGTCGATACAAATACGTTGTTTGCCGGTTCGATGCCTTCGGATCGTATGAACGAATGGGCAGAGTCAGTTTTCTCCAAATTGCACATGCTGGACATTCCAGCTTTTACAAATATCAATATTCGTTCTGAATTCATGGATTTACAGCGAAGGGTATTGGTGCCAGAGGGGCTGGCTGAGTTTTATCAGCGTTCTAACAAGGCTACGATGAATCTCGAATTGAGAATGCAGCTTAGGTCTCTGAAGACTTCATTGGATGAAGCCGCAAAAGTGGGCAGGCTTTACAAGTTCAATGATCAGCAAATAAAAAAATATCGTAGTTTATTGGTGGATGCTCCTAAATTGTTAGGATTCAATGGATGGGAAATATTTTGTCAAAGTTATGTTCACCCATTTATTATGAGTGTTTGGGATGAAGCCATTGATGATTTGAAAATCAAATTTGTTGGTACACGGGCCATCGAAAGTCGCGAATATTTCGAGCGTGATCCCAACTGGACTGACATGACGGATATTATCGGACGTTTTGGAATTGGATCAGCGGATGCAATGATTATTAATTTCTTTTTGTGCTCACGATTTCCGGTTATCGTGACGGGTGATGAAGATGTTGCATACGCTGTGGAACGGATGTCTGGCGGCTCAAAATGGATTCTCGTGCCAGACGAGTTGGCTGCGTAATGCATCTAGAGAGTAGTAAAAGGGGAAGTCTATGGGCAAAAAAATTCATTCTGACTTATTCATAAAGAAGTCTGCTGCTCCCAGTTTTTGTGACAGCGTGACTTTTCAACGACTCAAAGAGCTTTCTGAGTTGATTGGACAAGGCGGTTATCCGCAAACTTTGGATCGACTCAAAAAAGAGCGTAAAAGGTGGAAAAAATCTTAGTTGACTCCTCGGCATAGGTTGCCAATCTAACTTCAAAAGTTGTTTTTTTCTGACTTGAAATATACGATATACTATCGTATCATCAATCGTATGAAGGTAACTGCTTTGGTTTCGGACCAGTTAATTGAAACAGTGGTTAAGATCACACACGGAAAAAACATCACGGAATCCATCGTAATGGCACTGGAAGATTGGGTTCGCATCAAGAAGCTTTACAGCCTCACCGAAAAAATTGAAAAAGAACCCCTTCGCTTTAAGAGTAAAAAAACAGCCTCAAGCGTCCGCAAATTAAATCGTCAGAACAAATAAGCTCATGATTATTCCAGACACGTCGATTTGGATTGAGTTCTTACGTAGGGAAGAGCCTGTTTTTAGCGAGCTCCGTAGTTTTTTGGAGCGTGGCGATGTGATGGGTCTTGCGTGGATATTTGGAGAACTCCTTCAAGGCGCGCGTGACACGCAAGAGGTTTCAGTGATTCTGGGTTTTTGGGAAAGCGTCAATCATATCCCTGCTCCAGATTTGAACTCGATCTGGATCGAGGCTGGAACACTCAGTCACAAAGGAAAGCTGTTTTCAAAAGGAATTGGCCTGATTGATTGTGCGATTCTTGCAGCATCCCGAAAAACCAAGGCCAAGCTCTGGACATTAGATCAAAAGTTACTCAGGACGATTCCAGCGGAACTTCGGTATGAATGACTTGATTCCGGTTTTTCAAAAATCACATCCGACTTTTCAAAAAAACAGCCAGCAGTGGATCTGCCAGCACATAACCATTCTCGAGTCGATAGATCACAGCCTCGTCTTCCATGTGACGAATCTGCTTGCCGATGGTGGCGCTTGCGAGTTGGCTGGCGGATACAAACTCCTTTCCGCGCGGTTGGAGAAGAGGTTGAAGTTTTGCCAGTGAAATCAAAAAGCGCTGTTCGACTTCAGTGAATTGAGAAAGTGTTTCGTAGAAGGTGCTTTGGAATCGATCCAGTGTGAGTTGGATTCCTCTTTCGATGCGCTCTTTGTCCAACGATCCTTTCCATCCCGTGGTGGTCATGATTGAACAAACAATGTTGATGCTTTCCGGAATTCCCTGCATGCGCTCCATGAGCAGGGAAACGCATTCTTTGGATATGGATTGTCCATAAGGCTTGAGTCTGGTGTTGATGTAATGCGTGTAATCTTGAACATGAATGGGTGGAATTTCGACAGGCAATCCCCAGGAGGCAAAGGGGGCTTTTGGTTTTGAAAACATGGCGCTCAGAAGGTGTTTTTTGGAGCCCAGGACGATCACAGAAAGATTGCTGGGCAGTTCCTGCAAACAACGGCGCAGTCGCGCCTCAGCTTCAGAGATGAAAGCAATATCTTGAAATTCATCAAATACGAGTAGCACCCGATGAGAGGAGTGGATTTCGCCGATTTTCTGAATGATTTTTTCTGCGGTGCCCAGCGTTGCTCCGCTGGAAGTCACTTCGACAGTCATGCGAAGTTCGCCTGTAGTGGGATCCGCTTCAAAGGAAGGGCGTAATGACTGAATCAACTGGAACATTTTCAAGAAAGTGTTTTTAACAGGATAGGATCTGCTGAATCCCTCCTGAAAACCGAGCCGAATCCGATCATCGAGTTGGGACAGGGTCCGACAGCCCAGGAAATCACAAAATACGACGAGCGAATTTTTGTGTTTTTTTCGGAAGTTGGGGATGATGACGGAACGAACCAAGGAGGTTTTCCCCGTGTTGCGGCGGCCAAAAAGAACGAGACGCTCCCCTCTCAACGTCTCTGCGACGAGTTGGTTTTTTAATTCTGTATAATTGCAAATATCCTCTGGATTGAGAAGAATGTGATAGGGAAATGCTGGTTTTTCTTGTGTATTCATTTTTGCTCCAAATAGTATGCTATATTTAGTGTGCTACAAAAAGTAGCAAAATGCAAATCTACTATTTTGGAACAGTGGGGTGGGAGCAGTAGAGCTAAAAAACTAGAATTTTCTTGGCCAAATTCTCGCCAGCCACCGCTTCCATCTGCACCAAAAGCCCCGGACTAGTGACGTTGAAGTCGCTGATCATCGATCCAATCCAATCCACGGCTGCCATGCGGGCGCCTATTTTTTTCAGGTGCTGGCCTACTTTTTTGACGGCGGATTTTTGTTTCGCGCTGAGTTCTGTCGCTTCAATTTTGGAGCCTTTATCGATTTGAACACGGAAGTCACCAGGCAACGGATATTTCAAAACTTGCGCAATCGGTTTGCCGTCGACGAACCACACACGGGTTTCTCCGGATTCAATTCCAGGCAGGTATTTTTGCAGCAGCACAGGCCGAGTGAAATCTTGGGTTTCAGTTTTTAGGAGCTGAAAATTTTTCTCCAGATTTTGTTTTTGCGAATCAATCAGCGTGACGCCCTGGCTTTGCGCCGTGTGGAGAGGCTTCAACACCACTTTCTCTTCGTTCTCGATAAACCCCATCAAACCATCCGAGTGGCATCCCACCCAAGTGGGGGGGGAGAATTCCTCAAAAAAAGATCCAGTGATTTTTTCATTCGTCAGTGTCAGTACGGACGCGGGATTGACGAGTTCGGCTTTTCCTCTACCTAGTTCCACCAGCTGAAGTGGATGAACATAATGATGATCGACGGGAGGATCGGTGCGGTAAAATATTTTTGCGAAGTCGCTGAGGTCCTGGATTTTTTTCCCTCCCAGTCGAATCGGTTGGTTTTTGTCATTTTGCGGGATTGCGTTCACTTCCTGAGCATGAGTCCAGGCAGAATGATCGCTCCAGAAAATGCTTTGTGAGTCGGTCCAGTAGGTGGGGATTTTAAGTTTAAGCGATTCCTGCATCAACCGAATGGTCGTGTCGTTCCGATGATCAAGAGTTTTCCAGGGGTCGGTGATCCAGAGCCAGGGCTTTGCAGCTTTCGCCATGGACTCAGGTTAATCCACGCGAAGTTTGGCCGCTACTTCATTCGCAATTTTGAGGAGGGCAGATAGGCCAAAAGTTTGTCCCCAGGCTTCGATCATCTGAAGTTCTGCTTTTTTGAGCTCTGTGAATGAGTCGTGAGCCGCCTGGTGCTTGGGTAAGTGGCTGAGGACATTGTGAAGTGCATAGCTCTGAGTTTTGGAGTTGAAATCCTGGACGGCGTCGTCGAGATCATCAGCGACTTGGAAAGCAGAGCCAAGAGCTTGCGAAAAATGATCGAGCGCACGGTAGCGGTCATCGTGTTTTGGAATATCGGCGAGATCGCAGGGAATCATGATCGGAGCGGCAAAGAGAGCGCCCGTTTTTTGAGCATGAACGCGATGGAGATCTTCGAGCGAGGAATTTTTCGTGAGCTGCATTTCGGCGGCTTGTCCCGCACAAACGCCGCGCGCTCCGATCGCCGTCACGAATGGAGCTAATCCTTTGAAAAGCCGATCCGCAGGCAACCATTCGCGTATTTCCATCCAGGCATCGAAAGCCAGGGCCATCAGAGAATCACCAGCGAGGAGTGCAATGGCCTCACCAAACATTTTGTGATTCGAAGGCTGCCCGCGGCGTGTGTCGGAATTGTCCATGCTGGGCAAGTCGTCGTGAATCAGCGTGAAGCAGTGAATGCACTCGATCGCGATGCCGACTCGGGTGGAGACGCCATCGGGAAGCCCCACCAGGCGACCTGATTCGAAGGCTAGTCGTGGTCGGATTCGTTTACCCGGAGCGAGAAGACTGTACCGAATGGAGTCGGCTAGCTGAGGCGGGCACGAGTCCCGATTTTTTCCGGGAGGCAGATGACGGTCAAGAAATTTGGAGAGCTCGAGCTCCCAATTGGGTGAGATCATTCTGAAGGTATGCGTACAACGGGAAGGAGATAAATTCCAGGTGGTTTAGACCTTATAACAAGAGGACGGGGGAGGTTATGTATCGGGTGTTGGCGTGGGCGACGTCAACGGTCCGCTCAATAGGTACTTATAGCTGCCGTCAGCCTGTTTTCCGGCACCGAGCAAAGCATCCAGTAGGCTGAATGACTTGGATACAGACGGGGATAGGCTGAACTGTGTTTTCAGATTGATATTGCTGTTATCCAGGGTTTTGCTGAGATTGATGTCGCCGGATGCGTTGAGAATTAGGTCGTCTGCAGCATTGCCGGCCTTGCCGAGTTGTAGGCTCTTGATTTTGATTTTTCCAGCTTCGGCATTGATTTGGATCTCGCCTGATCCGATGGAGATTTTTGGGACGTTGAATCCTTTGATGCTCTGAGGATCGAGTGATATTTTTTTGATGGTCAAGTGAACGTCACCCGAAACCTGGCTGAGGGATTCTAGGTTGCCCTGAAATTCAGCCTGGCCGGAAATCAAAACTGAGCCTTGCACGCCCGCCAAGATCGCCAGCAACCCCATTTTTCCCAGGTCGGCTTCGTCGGTGTCGAGAGCCACCGTAAAGCCCTGTCCGGTCTTGAGTGTTGCTTTGAGGGCTAGCTCTTGTTTGTCCTGGTCAATGCGAACTTTGATTTGGGTTCTGCCAATTAAAAATGGCAGCAGTGAGGGTTTGATTACGATTTTATCTAATCGAATGATGGGAGCAGGAGCTGCTGGAGAAAGTGTGACGTTCTTCATCGTATATTTGATTCCAAATAAAAAAGACAAGTCACTTTCTGTTGCGCGAAATCCAATGCCCTGACTGGCTAAAACGGAAGAGATTTCTCCATCGATCCAACCTTGAATTTTGGTAGTGGGAAATTTTACGATGGTGAAAAAAACGAGACATCCGAGAGCTAATCCGATCCAACCCAAGGCCTTGAGGATTTTTTTTGATCTCATTTGCCACGATCCTTCGAGTCTTTTGAGTCATCACCCTGGAGCGAGTAGGCTGAGACCTGGAGTGTGACGTCGATGTATCCTGCTGGATCGGCTTTGGTGTCGATGGCCATGTTTCTGACTTTGACGGGGCGTTGGCCGTTTTCCAGGTGATGCATCATGCGGACGGCTTGTCGGATGGAAATATGCTTGATGGAGATTTCAAAAAGCGACTCCACGGTGAGATCGGATTTTTTTCCGGGCTTCTCGCTTCCGAGTGTCAATGCAGACTTATCAATACTCGATGTAGTAGCGACGCTGTCGAAATAAGCTGACCAGGGTTGGCTGTCGCCTTTTCCTCCGGATGAGTAGCTGGATGGAATGGTGTCTTTGATCCTGCGCATTTCGTCGTTGGCGGATTGAATCAACTGAATAATGGCCTGTTTTTCAGCGAGTTCCTTTTTCAGTGAACGGACGCCCCAAGCGGACTTCATGACCCAACCGAAGCAAATGAGCAGCAGGAGCAAGATGCTGCCATATTTCACATAGGTTTGTTGTTGCGGTGGAAGTTCTGCCCATTTGGCTTTCAGCTCCTGAAACCAAACTTGGTCACTCAGGCTATCAGAGATTCTCGAAGCGAGTTTATTTTCCATAATCTTGCTCCTTGGCTTTGCCGCTGAAAGTGATTTTCCAACGCTTTGTGGTGGGATCGTCACCTGCGGCCTCCTCAACAGGGCCTCGTTTTAGGTCAGGCATCTTGTCGGCCAAGAGTTGGCTGAGTTTTTCGGCAATTTGCGGGTTGGCAATCTGAAATGTGAGACTTGCGCTTTGCTCGGCATCCGGAGCAAACGGAGTTCCAGGAGCGGCGCCCACTTGAATCTGAGTCATGTCGACGACGACGTCCTTTGGAACGGAGACAGATAGGGTTTTCACGAATTCCAGTGGCGAGTGATTGTTGGGAGTGAAAAGGGATGCCAGCTCTCGTTGTTTTTCGAGTTCTTTTTGAATCGATGATTTGAGTGAACTGGGACTGCTGATGAAGTTTTTGACTGAGCTGGATGTGACCTGACCAAAGAAATATCGAATGCTTTTTTCCAACTGAACATCTGTGTCCTTCATCCGGGACTGATAAACAGCACTTTGAATCGTGAGGCTAAGGATGAGTGTGGTAAGAACTGACGCAGCAGCCAACATCGGTTTTTTGAGGAGCTGAACCTCTATTTTTGGGCCGGAAGACGTTTTGGCAAGGCTGTTTTTCCTGAAATTAATCGAGGGTGATTTGTTGGAGAAGGCCTGGCAAAGTGCTGCAGCCAGTGCGGGGCCGAAAACCACGTCTGTGTGTTCAGTGTAAGTCAATCCAGCAGCCAAACTGCTCATCGGCCTGAGAATTTCTGTAGGAACGTGAGTCTCATCTTGGATACACGCGGGCAGCCCATTGTAGAGAGCGGCTTCGCCCGAAATATATGCGACTGCAGGGAGTTCATCGGTCACGCTTTGGCTGGCGAGGCGGATTTGCCGAATTTCAGAGCAAAGGGGTTGAAGTGCAAGTGCAAGCTCAGTGGAATAATTCGGCTCGCCCGCAGCACTGGCAACGAGAGGTGTGATCTGGGCTTTTCCCCAGCTGATTTCTCGTGAAAGCAGAGGAATGTTTTTCCATTGCAGATAAAGCAGCGTGCGAGTTTGGCCGATGTGAACCAGAAGTCGAGGCCGTTGCAGTGATTCGGCTGTGAGGACGCGGTTGAGCAATGCTCTCCACGCCCAGGATTCTGAGACCATGAGATCGGGCTCGAATGTAGCGAGTTGCAAACGAGTCAAAACATCCTGAGCATTTTTGATCAGCGTGCTCTCGATGTGAACGTTGGAGCCTTGGATGTTCTGATCCAAGATGACGTAGTCATAGATGCAGTCCTCGAGCGCAAAGGGCAGCTCGTCCTCGAGTTCAAATGCGACACGTGCCCGGATGGTTTTTTTGTCGCGGCTGGGGATCAATAAATTGCGAAAAGTGGTTTTTGAAGAGGGGTAGCAAACAGCGACTCGATCGGGTCTTTTGGAAAGTTTTTGAAGGAGCAATGTCAGGGCTTCGGACACCGGTGTGCCTGCCTCAACGGGCTGTTCGTAATATTCATGGATTTCGATTTTGCCGAAGGCAGAGTCGACTTCCACTGCTTTGATGCTCGAACTGCCGATTTCCATCCCTAGAATTCGCATCTCAATATCCTTTCTATAAAAATCTCATGAATCGGACCCGGAGGCCAGTATCCACTCGTGGTTTCTTGGTGCCGGTTGGGATGCTGGATCCCGAAGCCGGCATGACGATGGGCGCTGGATTGCCTTGTGTCGCGGTGAGTGAGACATAGGCGACCAGGATCTCCGTGGCTTGATTCGATTGGGCAGTGATGGTCACTCGGAATTCACTTTCGTCAGTGATGAGCTGAATATTTTTTGCGGCTAAATCTTGACGGTATCGTTGAATGGCAGGATCGCCGCCGAATGCCTTCGTCTTGGCGGATAGGTACTTGAAGTAATCATCCGTGGTTCGGAACAAATTATCCGACTCGATGGAATCTCTGAATTCGAAAAATGCTTTCACTTCATCTTCAGTGAGTGCATTTTGGGTGATTGCTTTGAAGATTTTGTCTGTCATCGTGTTGACGTTGATAGCCTGAGTGCTGCTAGCAGAAAACGTGGGGGAGAGGAGCTCGTAGATCGGATCATCGATCAGAGGCAGCATTTGAAGCTCAGTGATGGAATAAAAGGGAGCTTGCTTGAGAGGATAAATTTCGTGTTTGGGAAAATAGCGCCGCTGATAAGTTGGATCAGACCAAGCCACGATTTGGTCAGTGAGCTCTTGGAGTTGGAGATCCCGGTATTCCGAACCGAAATCAGGATCAGCTTTGAATTTTTGGGAAATCACTTCTTGGATTTGTGAGGCAAGCGCTTCTCGGAGTTGATCCACCCCAAGGGTAGATGTCGAGGGAGATGGGGACGGGCTGCTTGACGTGGCTGGGGCTGCTCCGGCTGCTACCGCTGAGTTAAATGTGGGCAAGATTGAATTGAGGTTGAACTTGTCTGAATTGGATTGAATGACCATGGTGAATGAACCTTCGAGGTGCGTGGATTTCTCAAATTTATCCAATATGTCTTTTTGTGTGATGCTGAGTTGAAGAATTTGGCGGGGAATGGGGAAAGCAAATGGCATCGACCAGATTTGTTGGAGATCCCGCATGGGGATCGCTTTTCCAGCAGATTTTGCCAGGGATTGAACCTGTTGAAATGCCTTGAGCCTGAGAAGCGCCAGTTTAAAAGCGGTCTTCGCCGAATAGTGTGCCTTGAGCTGATCCATTCCATCGGCGGCGATACGTTTGTTCACTTGTGCGACATACGAAAATTCAGTGACGAGCACTGAAAGAATCATCACAGCAGAAATCACCATGAACAGGGCAATCCCTGATTCGTCTTTTGCCGAGGGTCGAGAACTAGAACGTTTCTGGCAAGCCATTGAGTGGCGCCTCCGGTCTGAATTTGTAAATTCCATCAAATCTGAGGCGTGTCGGTCCAATGACCTCGAATGTCGCTTCAATAATGTCGGGGTAGGTTCCCTGGGTGTCGATGGAAGATTCAGAATCCCACTGGTTCACCCATTGATCTTTGTCAGCTCTGTAAAATTTAAATTTAAAAGACTTGATGCCATAAAGAAGCGGTGCTGTGGATTTTAATTTATCTCGAGAAAGATCATTTTCGTCAAATGCACTGGGGCTAGATGTTTTGTAAAGAATGGAGGTCCCTTTGAGGTCTTCAATGCTGGGATTGGGATCGACTCTCAGTTCATACATGATTTTTGAAAATTCGGATTCAGGGGCGTCTTTGTAAATTCTCCTCCGTGATGCTGAAACGAAAGTGAGTTTATTCGAAGTCCCCACGAATCGCATCGGGCGGATTCCAGTCATGTGGGCAACCGCTCCCCAAAATGGATTTGCGCGACCTGCAGGCGAATCGCGCATTCGCTGAAGTTCTGGATCGACTGCTGTAGCAGGAGCAAAGGCCTGTCCAGAAGCGCTCGGTGAGGGATTGGGTTCGGGTAGCAGCAAGGTGGGCGAGTAAAATTGCTGAATGTCTTTTTCTAGGACGGACATGGCTAGGCGGATTCCGTTGTGAAAGTCGCCGTCGTTCATCAGAGATTCACGGAGTTTGAACGCCATGGTTGTCCCCTGATAAATTCCTAAACTGATGACTGCCAACATAAAGATGGAGATCAGGAGTTCGAGAAGAGTGAAGCCGGCATCCGACTGCTTTGTTGAACTGCTAAAATTTAAATGGTTCATTCAACGAAACCCAATAGGTGGAGAGGGAATAGGTCTGCTCCCCCGTTCCTCTTTTCCAGATGACGGTGATAGTGACTTCTCGAATTGCCTTTGTAATGTACTCGCTCACTTTCTTGGTCATTTGTTCGACCATCCAATTGTTGCTGGCAGCGCCTGGAGCTCCACCCAGCGCGCTTGCGACATCTCCTGCTGCAGCATCCGATTTTTTCGCGAGCAGCATCGATAGATCCGGGAACTCGATTTCCTTGACCTCTCGCTTCCATTTGTACTCTTGGTATGGAGCTTCGAATTGACCTGCGTCTTCTTTTTTAATTTCCGAAAAAACTTTGCTCTCAATTTTTCGCTCGGTTTCAATCATCAGATTGCGAGCGAGCATTTGAACTGTGATCATGTTGCGGGTTTTGATTGAGGATTCGATGCTGCCTGCCTCGATGCTCAGGATTGCGGCAAATGCGACGGCCATGATCGTCAGGGCAATCAGCACTTCGAGGAGCGTGAAACCCTGCTGGCTATTCTTCATAGGCCTCTTTTTCGGTGACGTGTCCTTGCATCAGGCGGGTTTTTCCGATGAGAGGTTGGATGACTAAAGAGATTTGATGGTTTGAGCTGTCCTTGAGATGGATGATTGTTTTTTCAGCTGCTCCGTGAGGAAAGAAATGAGTGTAGGCTTTGCCCTTGGTGATGGGATCTCTGGAACGAGCGGTGATGACGTCTTCGAATTCAACTCCGCTCGGCAGGGATTTTTTGCTGCGAGTGACGAGGCGATTCATAGCGAAGGCGGCGCCCGTATCATTTTTGTCCTTATCGCGATCTGCGCTGCGACGATTTCGAACTGATTCGCGTTTAAAGTCCTTGTCCTGATTTTCGGGCGCATCTAAAAGCGTGTCCGAGGGGCCGCTCTCTACCCAGTACTCACCTTTTTCGAAATCATACACAACACGGTTGATTTGCCGAGTGACGACCGTCGCGTTATAGCCCTCCTTGACCACAGACGCCATTTCTCGCGCGGTGCTGTTCAAGTTGAGCTTGTAGTGATTGGAAACAGCTGGCACCGCAAAGACAGCGATCACCGCTATCAAAGCGAATACCACGAGCAGCTCCAGCAGGGTAAATCCTGCGTTAGAACTACTGGTCGTTGCTCGAAAGATCCTTGTCGAGCCCGTCTCCGCCTTCTTTTCCATCGTTTCCGAAGGACTTGAGCATGTAAGAGCTTCCGTTGGATTCATAAAAGTAGTCGTTACCCCAGCTGTCTTGCAGGATGGCTTTGTTTTCAATGTATCCTTTGGGGTCGTAATTTTTGCACTCACGTCCGGAGGTGGGTTTGCTGATCAGTGCTTGCAAGCCTTGATCCGGAGTTGTGGGGTAGAATCCGCATTCTCTGCGGAAGTCTTCCAGGATGGTTCCAAGCTGCCGCATTCCGATGCGAGTGGTTTGGACTTTGGCTTTATTGAAACGACCCATGACGTTAGTGGCGACGAACGCGCCGATCATTCCGATCAAGGCGATGACGATGAGCATTTCCATCAAGGTGAAACCTCTGGAATCCGTCGAAAGAATCTGGGTTTGTTTTTTCAAAAATTTTCCAAAAATATTTTTCATCTGACTCTTCATAAATTAAATGGCTCCTTAGTACCTTTATTTGAGATCCATCATGTCCATCAAAGGAACGAAAATCGCAACAATGATTAACCCAACTACCCCTCCCATGACTACAATCATTAAGGGTTCGAGTAAAGAAGTCAGGGACTCAATTCGGGCGTTCACTTGATCTTCGTAGGTGTCCGCGACATTCCTAAGCATATCAGGAAGTTCTCCGGTTTTTTCACCAATCGCGATCATGTGGATCACCATGGGGGGGAATTCTCCGCTGCGTTTCAGCGGTTCAGCAATTGATTGACCTTCGGTGATGTTTTCTCGGGCATTTTGGATGGCGTTTTCGATGGGGATGCTTCCTACAAGATTCTTTGAGATGTTCAGCGCGCCTAAAATCGGCACGCCAGTGCCAAGCAAAGTAGCCATCGTGCGAGAGAAACGTGTCACCGCGATCAATCGAATTAAATCTCCAAAAATGGGAAGCTTGAGTTTGAAGGCGTCCCACTTTGGCGCACCATTGGCAGATTTGATATACCGGTAAAACAACCAAAACAGGATTCCCTCCACCGCAAAAATGGCAAACCACCAGTCGATTAAGAAGCTGCTGATGTTAATTAAAATCTGTGTAATCAGTGGAACCGGTTTGTTCATTGACGTAAAAATGCTGGTCATTTTTGGAATCACGAAAGTAAAAATCGCGATCATCATGAGTCCGCCAACACCCATCATCAGGGCGGGATAGCTCATTCCAGCCACGACTTTATTGCGGAGTCGCAATTGGGCTTCCTTGAGTTCTGCCAGCCGAATCATCACCAGCGCCAGCGTTCCTGAACTCTCACCGGCTTCGACCATGTTGATGAAGATATTGTCAAAAACTTTGGGATGTTTACCCAAGGCTTTGCCGAGACCAGAACCCTCGTTCACATCGCGTTTGACTTGATCCAGAGTAATCCTCAGAGTGTCATTCTCCATTTGGGTCGTGAGTGCGTTGAGACACTCGACCAAAGGAATGTTGGCCTTGATCAAACTGGCCAACTGACGAGTCATCAAGGTGGTGTCTTTGGCGCTGACTCGTCCGCTGAAAAAAGGAATTTTGATCTCTCTCGAAGTTGTGGAGGTAGATTTCTCCCACATATCGGTGACCATGATTCCTTGTTTTTTGAGCTTTTGGCGAGCGGCTTTGGCATTTTCACCCTCGACAGTCCCCTTGGTGTTTTTTCCGGCTGCATCGAGGGCTTTGTAATCGTAGATAGGCGCCATGGGTTTAGACTTCCTCAGAATGCGTGGCGCGCATCAATTCGTCCACGGTGGTCACTCCGGCGAGCACTTTGCGGATTCCATCTTCACGCAGAGTGATCATCCCGGCCTCGATTGCTGCTTTTTTGATCGTTCCGCCGTCGGATCTGCGGACGATGTGAGAGCGAATCGCATCATTCACCACCATCAGTTCGTGAATGACCGTTCGCCCAGAGTATCCGCTCTGTGAGCACGAAGGGCATCCAACAGCTTTGAAAATTTGAGCTTCAGCAGGAACTGAGGTCAGTCCCATTTCATGTTTTTCGAAGTCTGAGAGGGTGTGAGGCTCTCGGCACTTAGTGCAGACTTTTCGGATCAGGCGTTGCGCGATCACACCGAGCAAAGAGCTTGCGACTAAAAAGGGCTCCACTCCCATATCGATCAGTCGAGTGGTGGATCCAGCTGCGTCGTTCGTGTGCAGAGTGGAGAGAACCAAGTGACCGGTGAGAGAGGCGTTGACTGCGATCTCGGCTGTTTCTGTATCCCTAATTTCCCCAACCATGATGATGTCGGGGTTTTGTCGGAGGAAGGCGCGCAGCGCTCGTGCGAAGGTAAGCTCAATTTTGGTGTTCACTTGAACTTGGTTGATGCCGGGGATTTGATATTCGATCGGGTCTTCGACGGTCAGAATATTTCTCTCGGGACTGTTGAGTTTCACCAAACATGCGGAAAGTGTCGTTGATTTACCGCTACCGGTGGGTCCTGTGACCAAGATGATTCCGTATTTTCTAAAAATAAGTGTTTCTATGAGCTTGCGACTTTGTTCGGAGAATCCGAGTTGTTCAAGCTCAAGAACGGTTCCGGTTTGCTCCAAAATCCTCATGACCAGACGTTCGCCATAGATTGTAGGGACCGTCGAAAGCCGGATGTCGATGTCCTTGCCCGCAATTTTGATTTTGATTCGGCCGTCTTGAGGCAGGCGTTTCTCGGCGATGTCGAGTTGCCCCATGACTTTGATCCGGGAAGAAATCGCGGCGTGGGCTCGCTTGGGTTGGCGAATAATGTCGTAGAGAACTCCGTCGATCCGGAATCTCACGACGAATTCTTTTTCAAAAGGTTCAATGTGAATATCGGAAGCTTTTTCTTTGACTGCGCGGAAAATCAGCGAGTTCACGAAGCGAATGACAGGGGCATCGTCCTCGGTCGCTTCGAGAATATCGATTGGGCCTTCGAGATCCATGGCGTCTTCGGCAAATTCGCCTTCAATTTTTTCAACTAATCCGCCAGTATTTCTTTCGTAAACTTTGTTGATAGCGTCCTGAATGCGCGCGCTCGTGCTGACTGCAATTTGGATTTTTCCGCCGGTCAAGGCTTGCATGTCATTTCGAATCGCTTCGTTGAACGGATCGGAGACGACGATGGTCAGAACATCGTTTTCCATGCGCAGTGGGATCATTTCTTTGGCTTTGGCGTAGTTGATGGGGATCGTGCTCACGAGTTTAGGGTCGATTTCCATTGGGCGCAGGTCTTCGACAAAGGGCAAATCAATTTGCGTGCAGAGCGCTCGCAGGATCTCGTGCGGAGCGATCCAATTTTTTCGAACGAGGATTTCACCGAGCAACCCGCCGTCTTTGGATTGGATGCGCAGGGCCTCATCCAACTGCTCTTGGGAGAGCGAGGTGTGCCGCAGTAGAATGTCGCCGAGCAAGTGATTCTGCATAACCATTAGAAAGTCACTCCTCCTCCGGCGGCAGGCGGAGGTGTGTTGTCAGCGGGCGGAGGAGGCAAGTCCTCTTTGTCTGCGGGTACAGGGGCGGCGGGTATTGGAACCTGCTGAAAGCTCTGTGGAGCAGGAGGTTCTGTGATGGGCATCGCCTGAGGTGCTGCTGGGGCCGGGGCGGGGACACCTACTCCAGCTGGAACGCCAGGTTGCGGCTGGACAAATGGAGCTCCACTCTGGGGTTTTGAAACTTCGTTCGTAGGAGTGAGAGTGAATTTCTCATCGTCCAAATTGGCGGTTCTCTCGATTTTTCGGTCCATGAGTTCCTTGAGATCGGGAAGAGATCTTTGAATATCCTCGATATCTTCTTTGTAAGGGTCAGCGGTGTCTGTTTTCTCCAATGTTTTTTGTCGCTCCTTGATTTTTTGAGCCAAAATATCACGAATTTTGTCGTAGTTGCGAACGATCTTGGGCGTTAAGAAAATCATGAGATTAGTTTTGCTGCTGCTCATTTCTGAAGATCTGAATAACCAACCCAAAAGTGGAATATCTCCCAGAAGAGGTATTTTAAAAACATTTTTGGTTTGCTTATCTCTCATTAAGCCACCCAAGACCACTGTGTCTGAGTCGGCCACGACCACACTGGTTTTGGTACTTCGCTCTGTGGTGTTGGGGGGTTGTCCAGGTGCAGGAGTGACGATTTGAACGGTGCTGTTCAGATCGGCCATTTTTGCGGTAATTTCCATTTTGACAAAATTCGAGACCTTGTTGATTTGTGGTTTGATCGAAAGAGATAAACTGACACTCTCGCGAGTGAAGCTCGTCGTGCTTGCTCCGCCTGCAGCAATCATCGTCGTAGGAAACGAGATTTTATCTCCACTCTCGAAAGTGGCTTCTGTATTATCCATGGCCATGATTTGAGGCGTTGCAAGAACGCTGGCGTTTTGCGTGGATTGGAACCAACGCAAAAGGGCTGCTAGATTGGGAAGCTTGATTGTGGTGTTGTTGGGTCCGTTTAGAGTAATGTCCCCACTGTTGGGTTTCCAAGGCAAAATAAATCCTTGCAGCAATTTTGGGTCAGCAGGATTTGCCAAGAAGGTTCCCAAACCGACGGGCCCTCCAGCAGCTGAAGTTGGATTTAATCCAACACCATACTTAGGTGCAATCAAACCTGAAGACCACTCGGATGTTTTACCCATCGACAGTTCCATGATGACAGCCTCGACATAGACCTGGTCTCGAGGGATATCAAGACGGTTCACGACACGCTGAACAGTGACAAAATCCGATGGACTGGCTGTGACAACAAGAGAGTTTGTAGCTTTATCAGGAGATACTTTGATGTTTCCTTCAAAGAGAGAATTGGCAATCGGATTGACACCAGTTCCGCTCGTGGACATGGGGCCGCCGCCTCCACCGCCCGATTGTCGGCCAGATTGTTGTGTAAAATTATTTAGTGTATTGGAAATTTGTTCTGCGTCAGCAAATTGCAAATAAATCACATGGATTTTTCCGCCGCCGCTGACCGTGGGCAATTTTTGGTCGAGTTTTGTGACGAGTTCACGCACCTGATCCGCGCCTTTGGTGTTGGCGTGCACGATCAAAGTATTGGTACGCTCATCGGCGATAATCGTATTGATGATCCCGCCTTCTTTGGTGCGACGAGCCGTGAATCGACCACTGCCCCCAAATCGAGGAGCGCCTGGAGGTCCGCCCCCGGCGTTGCTGCTTCCTGGGATCAGGGTGTCGATCAATTTTGAAAATTCAACAGCCGAAGCGTATTTCACCGGAATCACTTCGATCCCAGCGTCGTATCCTTCGACGTCGAGGATTTCGAGGAGCTTGTGAAGTTTTGCGATGTTGGATCCCGTGTCCGTCACGATGACGGTGTTGGTTTGCTCGTAGGGAATGATTCGGGAATCGCCGGGCATGAACATCCGAAAATTTCGTGCGACTTCTTCGGCGCTCAAATATTTCAGAGGAAAAACTCGTGTGACGAGCGCATCAGTATCGGGAGAATAATCACCCGTGTAGGTTTTGAGTTGTTTGTCACGTGCATCGCGTCTGCGAGCGATGCGGATGTATTTTCCGGAGGGAATGAGTGCATACCCGTTCATGTCGAGAGCGGTGAGGAACGCCTTCCAAGCATCACCGACAGTAATAGGTGAGTTGGAGATGATTGAAATTCGACCTTTGACGTCCTTGTCGAGAATGAAGTTTTTGTCTGCCAGTTTTCCGAGAGTTTTGGCGATGTCCAGAATGTCTGCATCAGGAAAATTAAAATCGGTGACTGTCTCTTTGCTTCCTTCGCCCGTTTCTTCGTCGATTTGTAGGGGCTTGAGCTTTCTCCCAGCAATGACACCTCCGGGAGCAGTTCCGCCCATGGAGATATTGCCGTCGGAGGTTTGTGTAGCTCGAACACTGCTAGCTCCTGCTGTGCTGCTCCCGCCTGGAGCAGCCTTTCGGTTGAGCCCGGGATCCATGTCGCGGTCAAACCCACTGGGAGCATTTCCAATCGGGGGACGTATGGGAAGAAAATCTTCTGCCATGTCATCGTCTTCCTCATCATCAAAGAAGTTTTGTGGAGGTCCGCTGGGAGGTGCGGGTGGATTGGCAGCGCCAGCACCGCTTGCAGCGAACGGATTGCTGAAAACTCGCCCTCCGCCTTGGAATCCACCCTTAGGGGGTTCTGGGGGGGCTGCTATGGATAGTGAAATCCATAATGGAAATATAAAAAACACAACCGGAACGTGTATTTTTTTAACGTATGTCATATACAAAGTTACTCTGCTTTCCGTCTCGTTTAATTCCGAGTTCAAGGTGACTGGATGTTTTCAATTCATTGAGCATTTCAAAAGCCTTTCCGGGATCGGTCATGGCTTGACCGTTCAGACCGGTGATCTGATCGCCTTCTTTTAAGCCCAGCTTGTCGTAAATGCTGCCGGGGACGATTTGAAAAAGTTTATATCCTGCTGGAACTCCACCTTCGAAATGAGGAACGGCTCGAGCTTGTGTCAGGACGTTGTTCAGATCACTCAGTGTTTTGTCTACTTCAGCGCGAGAAATATTAAATTGGTTATTGCCCACATTTTCGATCCCTGGTGCTTTGCTAGTGGTGGTTCCTTTGGGTCCGCCGAGCGTGATTCGGTTGCCGGCAAGAATCTGTTCAGCTGGCAAATCGACGTATTCCTTGTGTCCGTTATTCAGATTTTTGAAAACGACACGGCGTGATTCGATCGAAATAATTTTTATTTTAGAGGGGATCTCGTCATCAATACGAACTGGGAAAACCCCTCCTCCTGAAGTGGACTTGTCTTCAAGAGTGGCGATGGATCGGTTAGAATCCTCAAAGATCAGAGTACCAATGAGCGTGATGGGCAGAGTCGAGCGGGAGGGCGCGCCATTGGTTTCCCCGCTTTCCTCGCCTGGGATGATCCCTCGGCTATTGAATAGATTTCGTGAAAATATGACTGCATAATCGTTGATCGATTTTTTGTCCTGGTACTTCGGCCCTGAAGAACTCACGGCCATTCTGACAGGAGGTGGATCGGGTATGAATCGCTCAGCCAAAAGCGCAGTGAGATCGGCTAGGTAGTATGCGCAAAGAACAATCGAAATGACTTTGAGATAATAATCCGCGCCTTGTTTTTGAAAAGCTTTCCCTAGCCATTGAGCGATTTCGACCGGATCTGGAGTGGTTGGGAGAGTGGATGCGAGATCTTGCGGCAGGATTTTGACGAAACGTTCTCGGAGTTTCAATTCTCGCGCGAACCCGGCTACTTTTTCTGCAAATCGACGCGGCCACTCCATCTGCGAAATCCGGTCACGCAGTTTGCTATCGGACCACGATTGACGCGCACGCTCCAAGTAGGGCTGGATTTTGTTTTTCAGTGTTTCAAAAAATTGGCGAAATTTCACTCCAACTATGTAAAGCAAGATTGATGCCAGGAAATACCGTGTTAGAGTCAAAATATGAGATGTAAAATCTGAATCATTTTGAGAGGAAAAAATTTTGACTCCTCAAAAAATGATCTACTGATGCATCGCATTTGACAAAATGTCAGTATCGCTTGATTTTGAGAGAGAAGACAGACATTTTGTCAATGGATCCTACTGAATAAATATGAAGGGAAAATCACATGAGTGGCACTGGTAATAGTAACACTGAAAACAGTTTTATGAAGTCTTTGTTTTTTGGGCAAATTCGAGAAGACTTGATTTTTCCTTTTCCGCGGCTCCCAAAGGATACGTCTGAATCGGTCAACATGATCGCTGATTCAATTCAGAAATTTGCAAAAGATCACGTCAAATCCGCAGAATGGGATGAAAAAGGCGAGATGCCCAAAGAAATGGTCTCGTACATGTCAGAGCTAGGGATTATGGGGCTGGCCGTTCCCGAGGAGATGGGCGGGCTCGGATTGCCACAGGGCGGATATGTTCGTGTGATGCAGGAAGTTGCCGGCATTGATGGATCACTCGCAGTCACGATGGGGGCGCATCAGAGCATTGGTTATAAGGCGGTTTTACTTTTTGGATCCGATGAGCAGAAAAAGAAATATCTTCCGAAACTGGCGTCTGGTGAACTGATCGCCTGCTTTTGCCTGACCGAGCCAGGCAGCGGATCGGACGCGGCATCGATCAAAACAAAAGCAACGCTTTCGCCCGATGGAAAACATTACATCCTCAATGGAAATAAATTGTGGATCACCAATGGCGGAATCGCTACCTTCATGACCGTTTTCGCGAAAACGGAAGTCGAAGAAGGGGGCAAGAAAAAGGAAAAAGTGACCTGCTTCATCCTTGAGCTGCCAGCAGAGGGCGTGACCGTAGGGCCTCCCGAGCACAAGCTGGGAATCCGCGCTTCGTGGACGAATGCGATCCACTACGAAAATGTAAAAATACCGGTAGAAAACATCATCAGTGGAGTCGGTCAGGGATTCAAAGTGGCGATGGGCGTATTGAACCACGGGCGTTTGGGTTTGGGTGGAGGCAGTATTGGAGGTGCCAAAAACTGTCTCAAAGCCTCAATCGAGCATGCGAATGAGCGCGTCCAGTTTCAGAAAAAAATTGGCGAATTCGGGATGGTAAAAGAAAAAATCGGCCGCATGATGATGAACATCTACGTCACCGAGAGCATGGTTTACATGACCAGCGGGATGATGGACCGCGGGAATGTGGATTATTCGCTCGAGAGCGCGATCAGCAAAGTCTTCGCTTCTGAAATGCTTTGGGAGGCGACGGACGAAAACCTACAGATTTGGGGCGGCAACGGGTTCATGAAGGAATATCCGTACGAAAAATGGTTGCGCGATGCCCGGATCAATCGAATTTTCGAGGGAACCAACGAAATTCTGCGAGCATTCATCGCGCTTTCGGGGATGCAAGGACCTGGGCAGGAGTTGGCAGGTCTTGCTGATGCAATCAATCACCCGCTGAAAGGTTTGGGTCTTGTGGGCGAGTATGCCATGAGAAAAGTCCAGCAGCGAGTGATGGGTGAAAGCATTACAAAGTCCCATCCTAGATTGAAAAAACTAGCGGCAATCCTCGAGGAGTATGCAGTTGAATTTTCTACCCAGGTGGATGTGCTCTTGCGTCGGCATGGCAAGAAAATCCACCTCATGCAATTCGCGCAAAAACGGATTGCGGATATTGCCATCGATATGTACGCGATGGCGTGTGTGCTCTCTCGCGTAACCCGCTCTTTGGAAGAAAAAGGCGGCGTAGAAAAGTGCGAAATCGAGCTCGCGATCGCCGAAGCATTCTTTTTGCGCGCTAATCGTCGAGTCAGGGATAATTTCCAAGCCATTGATCGCAACGACGATGATGCGATGAAATTCCTCGCGGAGAAAGCCTATGAGTTGGGCAAGTACCCGTTTGATTGGCTGACGGAATAGCTAAATCCCAACGCCGATGCCCACAGTCATCGATCTGGATTTTGCTTCGGAATCCTGTTCTGCAATGTAAAGGTCCGCGAAATCCGCGCTTAAAATAATCATTCGATCAGCGAGGAATCCATTTTTTACGAGATATCCATAGCTCAGCCCTGCAGCGATTTCACGATTGCTGAATGCAAGAAATTGAAACTGGGAGGCGATCGGAGAGAATTTTGCATAGGCAGTAATGGCGTCGCCGCTTGCCAGCACTCTTCTGATTGTGGGATAAATTTGTGGGCCTGAGATCGCCTGGTAACCAAAAAGATTATCCGTCACGTGAGTCGTCGTGTAATAGTATCCAAACTGGATTGAAACCCGCCACGGCTCTGGAATGAAAATAAAAGTATAACCCAATCGAAAATTAGCTCCGAAAAAACGAATCGTAATTTCGTCGTCCAAACTATTCCGAAAGGGAAGCAAAGTGTAGTAGGCACTGAGTGCCACGTCCCATGTCGGCGGTCGGAGCTGGAACAAGAGCGAAATTTTTCCTGTGAGAGCAAGTAGATCGTATTGCGAGACGGCAGTCTGCTCGTATGTGCTTTGAGTAATTCCCAGTCCGGGCGTCAAGGTGAGCCGCCGGTTGTATCGCCTGTATCGAGTGGCCTGGAAGTGGTTCCACTCGTCAAAAACTAAGGTTGCTGTTTGTGTTTGTAGATCTCCGTTCGGACCCACCGCTGTAATCTGAAATTTGTTGTTTTTGCCTTCAACAGAAAATCTGATTTGGATGAGGCCTGAAGCAGGCTTGATTACTTTTGTATCATGTATGATGGTCCAGCCTGGCCGATCGTACGCAGCTTCTACATCAGCATATAAAGCGATTTTGGATGGATCCTCATCCATGTGAACGGGGAATGATCGATCCTCGCTCCATTTGAGATCCTCAATTTTATTTTTTTCGGATGACTCGATGACGATGCGTGCAGTTTTTTGAGAAACGAACGAATTGAGATCACTCCGGAGCGCAGCTTCGCGTGCTGCGAGTTTGGCATTTTGTTCTGGATTGGGACTGGGCGTAGGCGAGACGAGAGGAGAAGGAACGGGGGAGGGGCGTACCTGAGCAAAAACAAACTGGGATGGCGCCAAGCAGATCCATTGCACGATACTCAGTGCAAACAAGATCCATACTTTTCGTTTCGAAATCGACTGAGAGAGCACGCTCTCAAAGGATAGAAAAATTAGGGCGTTGGGTCGAGTGAATTTTCTGGATGTTTACTTGATCCAGATTTCTGTGTCGGCTGGTGTGACAATAGCAGTTTTGCTTTGGGCGTTGTCGCTAGCACCCAAAAGCCCGCCACCCATGACTCCACCATAGAAGTAGCCTTGACCCACATTGGCGCCGGAGGTGCAACCACCACCGCCAGTTCCGCCTACGCCGTTCCCCAAGTACTCCGACGGAGTCAGTGTAGTGTCTGGGATTGTCCAACGGAAAACATCGTTATACTGATCGCATTCATTGTAACCCCCATTGCAAGCGCAGTGAGAATTGCTCCAGCTCCAAAAAGGAGGCAAAATAAAAGGACCATTACATCCAAGGAATGTATCGAAGTTAGCAGTAGCGGTAGTGCAAGGGGCCGAAGCATACATTTCCCACCAGTTGTCACACCATTGAACAACTGAAGTACACACATAGTGCGAAGCTGTATTGTTAGGCACTCCTGTAATATTTCCAGAACAAGCAGCAACGCTGCCAGTCGCAACTGGACTGTACGCCTCAGGTGTCGGCGAGAGTGTCGCTCCATTAAGGTTCCAATTCCCATTGGTCACATCCTGAGTGTGAGTGCCAACGACATACCGTCCAGAGCTATTATCGCTAATCGGTTTAATTCCCCACCCGGTCTGTGCATATCCAATCGTGGCCCAAGCATTTGAAATTGGATAGGTCGGGTTTGGAACTGCGAGAAGATCTAATGTGCTACCATCTGCCGTAGATAAATCCCAAGCCGCGTGACCAGTATAAGCAGCTCGGCAGAATTTCGCGCCGCCCCCTGCTGTGGTCCAGGTGCTCAGGTTGGAGTTGGTTGTGCTGAAATTCGTAATACTAATATCGAGATTCCGCGTGTCCTCAAAGAAGACCAGACCTGCATTTGCAAGAGTGAACTTCGTGATATCTCCAGCTGAGGTGATTTTAACGTCGCTGTAAAGTCGAGTTCCCGCCGCAGCTGCCTCAAATCGAGAACCCATGACGCCGTTCACAGATTCACCAGAAAAATTAGTTTCATCACCGCCCGCAATGTCACTTCCTAAGTGCAATAAATTTCCAGATTGTCCTGAGGCTTCGCGACCCACGAGAGTCCAACCTCCATCCGACATGTCGCAGAGAGCATCGTATCCTGGAGCAGCATCCGCGTCTTTCGGACGAATTTTGTAAATCCCATTGCCGGTGGAGTTGCCGTAACTATAAATCATCTGGCAAGTTCGTGGGACGTAGTACGTGAAACTTGATGACAGAGTTGCGTAGCTTCCGTCGGTGTTGGAAACCACTACATCCACCGCTTGAGTGCTAACGCCAGGATAGGTGGCGTAGGCACTTTGTACTGAGCAAGTGATTTGTGTGTTGGTTGCTGCGGTGACCGTGCAAGGCACAGTTCCCAATTTGACTGTGGCACTTGTTCTAAAGTTTGAGCCAGTCACCGTGAGTGTTGCTCCTCCTTGGAACTGGGATGCATTGGGGGTGATTCCACTGATCGTTGTGTTCCAAGCGGGTAATGTAGTACCATTGTTGCTGATTGTTGCTTGTTGAGCACTGGTTAAGCTGCTTCCTGCACCGCAAAGTGTTGCAACCCCCGATGCAGAACCTCCTCCGGATTGAACTACTTTAAAATAAACACTGTCGCCTGATTTAAAAGTAATTTTTGGAAACGATGCCATCCCGCTGACAAATGGCGCAGAGTCGACTGAGTCTAAGCTGCTCCCACCCGCAGCACTTGAACAATTTGAATCCGAAAAAGCTTGCAAGCTTGCACTTCCGCTCACGCTGAGCACAATGTTGTCATAGTCGTCCATTGCATAAACAACAGGACTAAACGTTCCTGCAGGAAAAACCTCTTTATAGACAATAATGAATCGGGTTGGATTGCCAGGAGTGACTGTAACTGTTTGCATCACTGTCTGTGTGGTTCCGTCTTTGGGTGTAAAATCAACGACGACTGTTTGATCGCCCACGGTTTGCAAACTGAGATCAGTTTGCGTCTGCCCGTTATCAGTTGCAGCAATCGATGCATAAGCTATAGCTGAGCTGCCCTTGGAAGAAATCGATGCGGGTCCACGAGACTTCAGCTTTGGATCGCGAGACGAGACTTTTACGCTTGCTACCAGTCCTTTGAACACATGTCCTTCTGCTGTTTTTGCAATAATCTTAACGGTAAAGGCTTTTCCGGCTTGGGTGACGACTGGAGTTTTGATCTCCAGGTTTTTCACCCCTTTCACTGTAGGCGTACCTGTGCCTCGGAGAGGTCGCGCATCAAAGTTGCCTTTTCCGCCTTCCTAATATCC
>CAYILR010000022.1:0-63633 GCA_964364175.1 uncultured Bacteriovoracaceae bacterium | reverse complement strand
TCCTGTTTATAAATTATGCAAGTGAATCACTCAAACGGGCTGAACAGTTACGTTTTTTGAATGATTTTGCTGGTTCCAGGCAGGATGTCTGATTCGTCGAGCTCGGTATACTCATCGCAGTGCTCGTGCGCGGTGGCATCCGTTCCGTTCCACAGGGCGTATGGACTGAAGTTCTCTTTGCAGAGCTTAGCCGCAGCCTCTTCTTTTCTCGCGAATGAGGGTGAAAAAGAGGACCTGATGTAACCGACATGGGCGTGAAGTCCTCCCTCAATACTGGCCCCAGACATACGGATTCCTTCTTTGCTTCGCGTGATCCAGCCATTGGGTCCCATAAACAAAATGAGCCCTATTTCTGCGCCATGATAATAATTGAATAAACTACGGACTGTCTTACGATTCATTCCGCTAGTTCGAATGTCCGTAGCAATCATCCCTTGCTGCATTGAGGGTATGACGTACTGACTGAGCAGTGTCATGGGGTTGAGATGTAGGATGCTCTTGCGCACCACCGGAATTTGGTAAGCTAATTTCACCTCTTCACTGATGCAAGTGAGGTAGACGACGTCCCAAAACGGGGACTCCACACCGTAGACTAATGGGTACATCGTGAGCGTTGTGAGATCCTGCCCTCGAGGTGCCATGATCCGGCATTCGTCGTACGGCAGCCATCCCGGATATTCCCTAGCCCAGGCCGAACCCGCCAAGGGCTCATAGCGGCTCAAATCGTCGAACCGATCTGCCTTGGCCTGAACTGGATTCAACAGAGTCCCCAGTAGGGATAGGGACAGGCAAATCCCAGACGAGTACTTTTTATTATTAAACTTTAAAAACATATAATCTCCTTTTGTTCGATCGGATTTATATGGTTTGGATGTTTAATAGTCAAAGGTAATCTGGACAACAGAGTTATAAATCCTGGACAGCTGTCCAGGGTTCGATACTACAATGTCCAAATATTGTTCAGGTTCATAGCTCTGGAACAGGACCTTCTACAGCGGGTGGGGGTGGTGCTTTGAGTGCACGCCTCAGGATTTTGCCTACGTTGCTTTTGGGCAATTCTTGGCGAAATTCGACAAATTTTGGAACTTTGTACGCGGTCAATGTACGGCGGCAAAAATCGATCAGTTCCTGCGCTTGAACTGAGTGTCCCTTTTTCCTAACCACAAAAATTTTCACCACTTCACCGGATTTAGAATCAGGAACGCCGAGGGCAGCTACCTCTAGAACAGCCGGATGTGTTGCAACCACAGATTCCACTTCACTGGGATATACCTTGAAGCCTGAGATCAGAATCAGCTCTTTTTTGCGATCCACGATGGTCAAAAAACCATCCGAATCCTCAACAGCAATGTCACCGGTGTGCAACCAACCTTCTTTGAGAACGCGATGGGTCTCCTCTGGCTGGTTCCAATATCCCTTCATCACTTGCGGGCCACGAACGCAGATTTCGCCGGGTTGGCCGACCACCACGTCTTTCCCTGAGTCGTTGAGCAAGCGCACTTCAGTAGAGGGGAGTGGCAATCCAATGCTTCCGACTTTTGCAGCGGAATTAGGAGGATTGACTGAAACGACGGGGGAGGCCTCAGTCAATCCATAACCTTCAATGATCAAAGAGCCAGTGAGCTGGCTCCATTTTTCAGCCACTGATTTTTGCAGAGTCATAGCTCCAGCCACACTGAGCTTCAGGTTTGAAAAATCGATTTTCGAGAATTCAGGCGAATTGAGAAGTGAACTGAAGAGTGTATTGACACCAGTCATAACCGTGAATTTGTGTCGCTTCAGTTCGCGAATGAATCCGGAAATGTCCCGCGGATTTGTAATCAGAACATTGAGTCCCCCGAATTGCATGAAAACCAAGCAGTTCACTGTGAGAGAAAAAACATGGCAAAGTGGCAAAGCCGTGATGAGGATGTCATTTTTTTTCTCCAAACAAGGTGAAATCCAAGCTTCAGTCTGCATCATGTTAGCAATAATATTTCGATGAGACAGCATCACTCCCTTGGAAATTCCTGTTGTTTCACCGGTATACTGTAGGAATGCCAAATCCTCAGGGGCAATTGGGACGGGTTCAAAGTCTATTTTTTTTCCGCGAATCAATGCTTCGCGAAGCGAAATGGCACCCGGGATTGAACGGAGTGATACTATTTTTTTGAAGGGGCGGAGCATGATGTTTGTCACTAATTTTTTGGGGAGTGAAAAAAGATCGCCTACCTCGGTGATGATGATGTGCTCGATGGGATAATTGGGAAGGATGCTCTCAATCTTCTGCACAAAATTAGCCAGAATAACGACGGCCTTGACCCCCGCATCTTTGAATTGATGTTCCATCTCGCGCGATGTGTATTGTGGGTTTGTGTTCACCACGACTAAGCCGGCCCGCAGAGCGCCAAAAAGAACGACTGGGTATTGCAGCAGATTAGGCAGGACGATTGAAATACGATCGCCTTTTTTCAGGCCCAGTTTTTTTTGCAAGTAGGCTGCAAAGTGCAAACTGAGTTGGTTGACCTGATCATAGCTCAGTGTGCTCCCCTGATTTGAAAAAGCAGGGAGGACTGAGTGTTTTTGAAATGTTTTTTCAATGGCATCGATAATGGACGAGTGCTGTGATGCGTCTATCGTGTGAGGGACTCCCTGCGGGTAATTTTTAAGCCATCTATTTTGCATTTGCACAAATCCAGCCATTTCTTTGAGCGCGATAGAGCCTATTCAAATTGGTCGGTGCCATCAAATTCAGAGGTTAAATCAGAAGAAGCAGCATATTTTTTATGCAGATCATCGGCCATGCAGCGGATTTTTCCACGAATCAGCTCTGCTTCTTGATTGAGCTGAAGTTTTCTTTCGTTTTTGTCCTGGGAAAGCTGTTCGAGCGTGAGTTCTGGAGTGTAAATCACGGACTGAACTCCTAGTTTTTCGATTTTCCTGATCTTGCGTTTGCGTTGAGGATTGCTCATGGATGTGTACAAGCAGATGGTTGCTTTTGACTCCAAGGCAAGTTCTATGAATTTTGCGGGATTCGAAAAATTCACAGTCAGATCGTGAATTTTTCCAGCGGTCAGAGCGTTTCGATAATCGTCTTGGTGTCGCAAAGCATGATCAAAAACCCCAGCAGGTACGCGATGCCCAAGGCCGTTCTCGCAATAGTGAGATATGATCGCGGCAAGAGATGCGAGCCAGCTAGATGCACTATGGTGCGAATGAATGTGTAGAATTGGCCTCGATTCGGCCGCCAAATCCTCCAAAGAATAACTCAAATCGAGGTGTATTTGCTTGGCGATCCGATTCCTGAACACTCGGAACCAGGGGGACAGCTCATGATAGGTTTTGTGTTTGAACAGCATATTCATAAACCAACGGATCGGAATTTTTGAGCCATATATCAACCCATTTAACTATAATGCATGGAATCAATTTAATAAATCTTAGCTAAAGATTGTTATTTCGATCAACTTGCAGCGTTTTAATGCCGATAAAATCCAAGTTATGGCCATAAAGGAGTTTGTATTCTTCACAATACGGTCAGATACTCGACTCAGTAAACTCATTCAAAAGTCAAAACTTCATCATTTTTTTTACTTAAAGAAGGATTTGGATGGCATTGGGATTGAGTATTATTTCTCGGCGCACACGGCGCTGTGCCTGAGATCGAAATCAAAAAATTTAAAGCTGATTGAAGCGCTTTCGCACGCGGTGGAGTCGAAGTGTTCTGGAGAAGAGCTACATTTAATCGATTCAAAAATAAAAATCGGATTCAAAGCAAGTTTGCAGGACTCCCCCAATTATAGAACTAAGCATGAAATCTACTTGTTCATGAAATCTCGACCCTGGTTGAGTGTTGAATATGTGGGCAGAAACGTGAGCGCAGTGGAGGCGATTCGATCGCCTGAACACCCCTCTGTCCCAGAACAGACTTTTGTCTTGGATATTGCTGGGCGTGATCGTCGCTATTACTGGAAGACGCACAGTTTGGAATACACCCTAGGAGAGCCTACTGCGCAGTTGCGGCTTCCTTGCATCAAGCAGTGGTTTGAAGATCCGGATTCGCGAGTTGTGTTGAGTCTCGGAGGTGGAGGGTTCCGAATGTATGGGATTCCGACGCTCCTCAAAATCATTGATCAGTTGGGGGCCAGGGATTCGATCCATGAGGTCTGGGGCTGCTCGGGCGGTGCGTTGGTGGGGTATACTTACTCATTGGGCGTAGCACCCGAGGCGATCGAAGCCGGCGGGTATGATTTTTACCTGAATAAATATCCAGATTTTGCGCTACAGGGGCTTCGCCCGAGCCTGATCTACAATATTATAAAAAGTAAAATATTCAATCGTGGCAGGGGCGGCGTCGGAACTGGCATTATTGACGTGGAAAAAGTTTTTAGGCGCGCTGCTGACCGCCTCATCAAAAAGAGAGATCCGCTGGCACGTCAAATCCCGTGCTACTCCATTGCGACTCGCCATGAGGATAAAAAAACTTTTGTTCTCACTGAGCCTCATTTGATTCCACCGTACATGGAAGATGTGATGATTGGGACGGATGGGATGAGTGCGACGATTGCATCATCTAGTATTCCTCTGCTGTTCAGTCCGATGAATATCAAGGATGCTCGTGGAAAGAACCATCTGCTGGTCGATGGTATGATTGGGGAGGAGCTTCCAGTTTTTCATCCATTTCTTAAATGGAAGCGGGATCGCATACACAAGCCAGACGAGACTCCAAAAAAACTAAAAATATTTTATATCGATTTGCGCTGCAGATCCTCCGAGATTGAGTTTATTCAAAAATTAGAAAAAAAAGTTTCCTCAGAAAGTAAGTTATTGGTGACATCCAGGCTGTTGGACATGGTTTTGGACAATAGAATTTACCATCACATTCAAACTCTGTCCTTGATGCCAGATGTGGAGGTGATCGGGATTCAATTGAAACTCGGCCGCCTTGCAGCCTTGGATACCGATTTGATCCCATTTGTTATCCAATGTAGC
This sequence comes from uncultured Bacteriovoracaceae bacterium, assembly GCA_964364175.1. Classification (GTDB taxonomy): domain Bacteria; phylum Bdellovibrionota; class UBA1018; order UBA1018; family UBA1018; genus CAYILR01. The sequence goes on along the minus strand of CAYILR010000022.1, from coordinate 58,662 downwards.
AGAGAGCGGGTTTTGGCAGAACTGGACAGCTTGAATCAGCATTTAAAAGAAGCCACTTCTCGTGGGTCTGTTGAATTACAATTATGAAACGAATTACCCAATTGAAGAAAACCGAAAACGCGCATGATGTTAAACTGATCATCAAAGCGCACAAGACAAGCCTCCCCATCGAATGGAGTGCTGCGCGGAAGCAGAGCGAAAAACTTTTGATGATTCAGCTGCTCGAGATCAGCGAATCTGGATTGTTGATTCATGCACCTGCGGGATTTTACGAAATGGATGAAAAAGTGGAAATAGTGCTGAGTTTTTCAGTTCTGGAAAAAATCCATTATTTTGAAATTCCAGCCAAAGTCAAAAAAATTTCTTATGAAGAAAGAACCCGGGACTGGGACAGTGTTCAAATTGAATTTGCTTCCTCAGCACGTGAATCAGACGGATGGAGGATTTTTTTAAAACTAATCAATAAAAAACAAAGAAAATTCGATAAACTATTCTTTGAAATGCGTGGGGTATAAAAATATGAGTACCGACGAATCAGGCGATGTGAGCAAATGTCAGGCATTTTTGAAGGACAAGAAAGTTCTCATTGTTGATCCCTCACCAGCGATTCGAAGTTCAGTGGCGAGAGCCATCACGGATTTAGGCGCCCGATCGCACCATATCTCGTTGGCGTTGGATTACAAAACAGCCTTGTCTGAAATAAAAAAGCAAGCTCCCTCGGTGGTGATTTCTGATTACAAAATTGATGACAAAAATGGACTGAATGTATTTCAGCAGGCCAAAAAAATCAGCCAATCTCAGCCTGAATCAAAAGATATTTTGTTCGGATTGATTACGGCCAGTAGCAGTGAGAGCTCAATTGCTCAGGCGGTGGAGGAAGATGTTGATTTTTACATCCTCAAACCTTTTACTACATTGCTTTTGAAGAACAGGCTCATGGACGTGTTTTCGTCCAAATCCGCGCCGAACCCCTATCAACTATTGATGAGCCAAGGAAAATCTTTTCTTGCTGCCCGTGATCTGAATGAAGCTGAGATCAAATTTAAATCCGCTGTTTCGTTGAGCGAAAAGCCTTGTTTGCCATTTTTTTACCTGGGAAAGGTCAATGAAATAAAACAAAATCTAAAAGATGCTGAAGAATATTATCGCCAAGGATTGACGTTCAATGAGTATCATTATCAGTGCATGTTGGGGCTGCAGCAGCTTTATACCAAGCAGTCGCGTGAATCCGAGGCGTACGCCATTGGGAAGAAATTGAGCCATATTTTCCCGATCAATACCGGAACGCAGATTTCGATGATGAAGCTGATGAATTATACGAAAAACTACGAAGACATCGACCATTTCTATGAGTTGTATGTGGAAACTGAGGAACGCCCTGCCGAGTTGAGCCGGGCGATGTACGCCAGCCTGGTGATTTCTGGAATTTATTTCCTATCCATAAAAAATGAAAAAAAAGCATACGACTTGTTTAGGCAAGCAATATTGGCTTCTCAATGGGATCTAAAAATAATTCGACGTATCATTGACTCGTTCATTAAATACAACGAGCCTGCTTTGGGGAGAGAACTGTTGGATTCGCTTCCAGATGAAGTCAAATTAGATGCCACTTGGAGACTCCTGGATTTTGAGATTTACAGCTTATTATCTCAGTCTTCTTTTGCAATTATCGAAAAGGGGCGAGAGCTAATTCGTAATGGTGTTCACAACCTCAAACTATACGACATTATTATTCAAAAAGCGCTTGAAGCGAAATCAAAGCGGGTTGCAGAGGCGCTTGCTTATGAGGCTTATCAAGCTTATCCGGATCATCAAGAACGATTCTTAGGTTTTTTAGGTCGCGAATTAAAACTCAGCAGTCAGGTTGGCGATCCAAGTGCGTCCGGGTAAAGGATAATCCCTGACGAGCTCAATGTTTTTTCGTCCTAAGACATTCTCGATTCTTCCTCCCACATAGAGACTCTGCGTCGAACTCGTCAGTTCGCGAATTCGCGCGATTCGCAGGCGTGCGCTCATATCCCACAAAGTATAACCGCCCACGCGATGCCCAGAATCGGCGGGTGCTCCGGTGGCAGTACGCAGAGTCTGTGTCAGACTCCATTTGGGATCATCTCCCAAAGCATGCACGGTCCCATTCAGCAAACTTGTCCACATGGGCAAGTAAGGATAGGGAGTTCCCAATCGGGTAATCGCAGAATTGGTCCAGTTCAATCCATTGCTCACTTCGCACCAATCATTGAGTGTGACACGAATCGTGTGCATCGCTGATGCAATCCATGCGCTGCCAGAATTCACTAGAGTGCTTCTTCTCCCAGCTTTGCTGGGTACGATCGCATCTTGCATCGATTGCACATAGGTTTGAACGGAATTGCTGACCCGTCCCAGCTTCCAATCTGCGCCCACAAGCCCCGTGTAAACAGTTTCGGAGGTCAGGTTTGCATTTCCGACAAACCAGGGATCACGATAATAAAGATCCACCATCGTTGGCACTCGCTTGGAATAAGCAACCCTAGCGTGAGTTGAAAAAATCTGTGGAGTCCACTCACGACGCGTGGTCAGAGCGGCTTCAGGCAAAACCGATCCAGGTTGAATGACCAGGCCTTGAAGCAAAGGCTCCAATTCCACAATTCCTAAATCATAAATCCGGCTGCCTTGGAGTCGAACCTGGGTTTGCGAGCGACTCGCAAAAGAAGTCGTTTCGTAAGTCACATATCGCATTCCGGCCCCGAGCTTCAGTGGCCCGCGAATCAACACCGAATCAGCACCGATCTGCTGTGCATGCGAAGTGTCTGAGAACTGAGAATCTGGATCAGAGAATTGGATTGAGTTCGTGTCGTAAAAGAAACTGGTTTTGACTCGTGACTCATCGGAGAGAACATAATCCCCCTGCACCACGGGGAGCAGTCGGGTGGTGACTTGACGAGCTTGAGGTGTGGGGAAATTTCGCGAACCCGGTGTCCGCACATTCAGATCAGTTCCCAAAAAATGCATTCGGCCTTCGAAACGGCCCTGAGTCCATTTTGTGCTGAGTGAGCCACTGGGTCCTCGCGCGTAGCCATCGCTGTAACCCAGCATTGCAGCTACAGCGCCGCCCGAATGTCCGCCGAGTGAAATCTGGCTTTGACTACCGAAAGCGTGAGTTTGCTGAAATCGAAATCCGTAGGGATCCTTCGACTGCAATGCTTTCTGTGTCCAGGGAACAAGCGAGACAGTTCCCGCCGAGGCACGTGGATCAAAGCTGCCCAAGCTCGGGCCGGATTGATAACGATATTCGGACCAAAGGTATTGCGGAAAAATAGAGAGATCGTATCCACCCCCCTGAGGTCCGTTCAAAGGAACTCCAAATGCCTGAAAATTCACTTCGTCGGCGGATCGCCCCAAGCCTCGGAACGAAGTATAGGATCCCGGAGTGGATGCCATCGAAACAGGCAAAGGCGTTTGGTTGCTGAGTCCGCGTTCGATACCCTGCCCACCTGTGTCAGTTCGTGTGCCCACGGATTGAGACGGCAGCAGAGCACTGTCCTGGAGCACGTCGGCGGGGGCCAAGTCGTTGTTGGTGACGGCGGGAAGAGGCGTTGGGGGTGGAGCAGAATTAGATTCCGCATGCACGTCGATTGACAGTGACAGGAAGCATGCACATAGTAAGCACATGAAAAATGGTTTGTTGGTTGCCATAGGTGTTGTTCTTGCTTTGGTTGTTCTTCCCATCTTTTGGGGTGTCGGTGTCAATAACACCCTCGTGCAGTTGGACGAATCCGTCAACGAAAAGAAGGCACAGCTCGAGAATGTTTATCAGCGTCGCGCAGATTTGATTCCGAATCTAGTCAACACAGTCAAAGGCTATGCCAAACATGAGGCCCGGGTTCTGGAAGAAGTCACGAAAGCTCGGGCGCAGGTGGGGCAAGTCAAATTGGGTTCAGAGGGAGATTTTAAAAAATTTGAACACGCTCAAGCTCAATTGAGCGGCGCACTTTCACGTCTCATGCTGGTTGTGGAAAAATATCCCGAGTTGAAAGCGAATCAAAATTTCCTGGAGCTTCAATCTCAAATTGAAGGCACAGAAAATCGCATCACGGTAGAACGCCAGCGATTCAACCAGGCTTCGCAAGAGATGAATACCTATCTTCGAAAATTTCCTCAGTCGTTCATTGCATCGATGCGGGGTTTTGCACAGAAACCTTATTTTGAGGCGGATGTAGGCGCAAAAACAGCACCCAAGGTGGAATTCTAGCGAGTGATCCAAGCGCTGGGAGTTGCACTATCTTTGGCTTGGGCGGGGCAATCCATACCGCCACCTCCTGCTCAGTACCTGCTCGATGAGCCCAGGGTCATCGACGCGAAAAGCGCCGAGTGGATTTCTCGCACCTTGAGTGAGCATCAGCGTTTGACGGGCGAGCAGGTCGTTGTCGCTGTATTTAACGAGTTGAATGGCGAAGAGCCGGTGGATTACACCAACCGAGTTTTCACTGAATGGAAAATCGGCAAGAAGGCAAAAAACAATGGTGTGCTGCTGGCGCTCTATTGGAAAGAACATAAATCTCGGATTGAGGTTGGATACGGCTTGGAGCCACTTCTGACCGATTTGAAATCCGGCTTGATTCTCCGGAATATTTTGGCTCCGAGACTCAAGCAGGGCGAACCCGGAGCGGCGCTTTCTGCTGCCGTTTGGGAAATTTTAAAAACGGTTGAAAGTCCCCTCATTCAAGCGAAGCAGCCTTCAGAATTACCTTTCAGTGAAGAGATGGAGGATCGATCCGGGCACGCGCGCGCGATTATGTTTTTGTTATTTGGAATTGGAACCGTGCTTTGGATCATTTTCCGGTTGGTTAGTCCCGAGATCCATTACACTTCGCAAGGATGGTACAGGAGGGGATTCGGTGGAATGGGCGGTGGCGGGATTTTTGGAGGTGGGGGCTCAGGCGGTTCTGGAGGTGGATTTTTGGGCGGAGGTGGAATGTCGGGTGGTGGAGGTGCAAGTGGAGACTGGTAATCATTCGCGCTCACCCATTGTGGTTGCAATTGCTGAGGCGGAGCAAAAAACATCGGGCCAAATTTCTGTTCACTTGAGTCGTAGATGGATCGATCGTGATCCATTGAAGAGTGCGAATCAGATTTTCGTCAGATATCGATTGCATCAGACAGAGCAGCGCAACGCTGTTCTCTTGTACTTTAATTTGCGTCGCAAAAAATTTGCTATTTGTGGGGATGTGGGGATTCATCAAAGAGTGGGCAATGAGTACTGGCAGGGCGTAGCTCGAGAGCTGAAGTCCGAATTGCAAGGAACTCACTATGAGCGTGCCATTGCGAACTCGATTCGCAAAATTGGGACCGTGATGGCAAAGTTCTTTCCGCGAGAGGGTTTGCAGAAAAAGGTGAATGAGTTGCCGGATGACGTTACGGAAGACTAAAGCGCATTTTTCATTTTCTGTCCTGGGTTTCTTATTTCTGAGTCAATGGGCGTCAGCGAGTTCTGCGCCTTTGACTTTGCAGGACGTTTTTCAATCCGCTCAAAAACAATCCGAAGCCTTGCAGATTCAACAAACACGCGAAGCGCAGGTTCAAGAAAAGTGGGTTCAGAATCGCGGGATGCTTTTGCCGACGGTTCAGGTTTTGAGTAGCTATCAATATCAGGATCTCAAATCCCAAGCGAGTTTGCTGAACAGCCGTGTCAACATGACTCAGCCTATTTTTCACGGATTTGGGGAGTGGGCGGCGTTGCGCGCCGCAGACGCAGATCGTGAGGCGCAAGGGTATCTTTCTAAACAAGCAGTATTGATGCTCTATCAACAGGTGGCTCAGGCTTTTTTCAGCGTTTTGGCAGCCGAAAAAGAATTGAAGAATCTGGAAGAGCTTTTGAAACTGACTCAGCAGCGGCAAGCCGAGCTGCAACAGAGATTGAAAGTGGGGCGCTCTCGTAAAGGTGACTTGCTTGCGACGCAGACTCAGGAAGCTCAGCTGATGGCACAAAAAACAGGAGCCTTGGGTGATTTGGAGAGGGCGCGTACGCAGCTGGCGATGTTGACCGGAGTTTCGTCGGATTTTCAGATTTCACTTTCGGGTCCGAATCCTTATTCGGTTTCTAGAGTAGAGGAATTTTTGGGACAGCTCGAAGAGCGTCCGGATGTTTTGTCTGGAAAATTTGCGGTGATTTCGGCAGAGGAATCGCAAAGTATCGCGAGGGCTGGTCATTATCCGGGTTTGGACTTTGGTGCAAATTATTACCTCAAGCGGCAGAGCGCGTTTTGGCAGAATGTGAAATGGGATTTGGCTTTGAGTTTGTCGATCCCGTTGTTTCAGGGTGGAGTCGTGAGTTCTAAAGTCCGCGAAGCAGCCGAGCGCCAACGTGAGAAGGAGTGGATGCTTGCGCAAACACGACGGCAGGCCGAGCGAGATATTCGTTCTGCATTCCAAGCGTGGAAGGCTTCGGTCGATCAGGAAAAAAATCTAAAACAAGCCGTAGATCTTGCTGAGAGGAATTACCAAGAGCAGACCCACGATTATCGATTGGGTTTGGTGACCTATCTGGAGTTGATTACAGCCATGAATACCTTGCAAGAAACGCGTCGTGCCTATGATCGCACCCAAATCCAGAGTTGGAATCATCGTGCCATGCTCGAAGCAGCAGCAGGGAAGGTTTCGCTATGAGCTTGTCAGAGATTTCAATCAAACGTCCCGTGTTTGCTTGGATGCTGATGTTTGCTTTGTTGGTTTTTGGATGGATCGGATTTAAGCGCATGGGCGTTAGCTTGCAACCTGATGTCGATTATCCGGTCGTGAATATTTCTGCATCGTTGGAGGGAGCATCTCCTGAGCTGATGGAAATGGATGTCATCGATCCCATCGAGGATGCAGTCGTCTCCATTCAGGGAGTGAACTCGGTTACATCTTCGGCTCGTTCGGGAAATGCGAACATCACGATTGAATTCGATTTAAATAAAAATATTGATGTTGCTGTTCAGGAGGCTCAAAACGCGATTGCTCGGAGCCAAGGCAAATTGCCCAAGGACATGGAGCCGCCCACTGTCACCAAAAGCAATCCAGAAGATCAGCCCATTATGTGGTTGGCGGTGAGCTCGGATCGAATGTCAGTGCGGGATTTGATGCTGTTGGTTCGCAATCAAGTGAAGGATCAGTTTTCCACAATCCCTGGAGTGGGTGAAGTTTTTGTCGGGGGCTATCAAAGCCCCAGCCTGCGGGTCTGGGTCTCTGCGGATCGTCTCAAGAGTTATGAGTTGAGTGTTTCGGATTTGATCAGCAGTATTCAGAGCGAGCACATCGAATTGCCCGCAGGACGAATTGAAACCGCAAAAACTGAATCGAATGTTCGAGCCATGGGAGAAGCTAAGAGCACTCAGGAGTTCGCGAAGATTCCGATTTTAAAGAGAGGCGGCTCTCCCAACTTTGCGCCCATTTTTTTGGGGCAGGTGGCAGAGATCGAGCCGGGGCTTGAGGATGTGAGACGGATTACTCGCTCGAATGGGAAACCAGCCGTAGGTTTGGGGATCCGCAAGCAGCGAGGATCCAATGCAGTTGAAGTGGCCAAGGCCGTTCGTGGCAAATTAGCGAATATTCAAAAGCAATTGCCTCAAGATGTTTCGATCGGTGTGCGATTTGATATGACCCAATTTATTGAGGAGGCTGTGCATGAATTAAATTTCACTTTGATTCTTTCAGCCATTCTGACTGCGCTTGTATGCTGGCTGTTTTTGGGTTCGTGGAGCGCGACTCTGAATGTGATCATGGCCATCCCAGTTTCGGTGGTGGGCAGTTTTATTGTTTTGTATGCACTGGGTTTTACTCTCAATACATTTACATTATTGGGGCTTTCTCTCGCGATTGGGATTGTTGTCGATGATGCAATCATGGTGTTGGAAAACATTTCTCGTTATCAGGAAAAGGGATTAGGCCGACGTGAGGCCGCACTGGTGGGTTCTCGTGAAATTACTTTCGCAGCTTTGGCTGCAACGGCTTCGATCATCGCTATTTTTCTTCCGATTGCTTTTATGAAAGGTATGATCGGAAAATTTCTTTATCAATTCGGAGTGACTTTGGCAGTAGCGGTTGCGATTTCTCTTCTAGAAGCGCTGACTTTGACGCCGATGCGATGTGCGCAGTTTTTAACTGTGGGCAATCGAACCACTCGAATCGGTCGATCCATTGATGCTCTTTTTGTCCTGAGTGCGAAGCTATACCGCCTCATGATTGAAAAATCTTTGAATTATCGTTGGCTGACTCTGGGAGTTTGTCTTGCGATTTTTTTGGGAAGCTGGCCCATCGTCAAGCGGATGAAAAAGGAATACAGCCCGGCGCAGGATTCGGGACGATTGATGCTTCGAGTTCAAGCTCCTGTGGGCTCTTCGCTGGAGTTTACGGATTCTAAGTTCAAGGAGGCAGAAGCTTATTTCTCCGGAAGATCAGAGGTTGACCAGTACTTTGGATCGGTGGGGGGGATGGGAGGAGGAGCGGTAAACGCCGCTTCGAGCTACATCAGTCTCAAATCCAAAAAAGATCGCCCCATCAATCCCACCACGGGAAAAAACTATACTCAGCAAGAGTTGGCGGATGTCTATCGTGCCGATTTAAAAAAAATCAAAGGCGCAAAGGTGAGTGTTCAGGACCCATTTTCGGGTGGAGGATCCAAAAAAGGATACCCAGTCGAGTTTACTTTACAGGGACCTGATTGGGATCGACTGGTCGAATATTCGCAAAAAATCATGGATGAGCTGAAGAAGTCACCCTTGATCACAGACCTGGATTCGGATTACCAGGGGGGGATGCCAGAAATTCAAGTCATGCCAGATCGAGAGCAAGCTCGATTGCGTGGAGTCTCCTTTAACGAGATCGCTCAGACTTTGCGTTCGATGTATGCGGGGGTTCGAGCAGGGAGTTACAACGAGGGCGGCAGGCGAGACGATATCCTAGTCAAGCTTCGACCTCAGGATAGAAATCAAGCCCGAGACATTGAGAAACTTTCGGTGAGAAATAATCGAGGTGAATTGATTCCTCTCAAGGCTTTGGTGAAGATCCACTCGGTGAAAAGCCCTCTTGCCATCAATCGAATCGACCGTCAGCGCGCCATTACGATTTTCGGAAACCTAGCTGCGAATGTGTCTCAGGAAAAAGCAATCGAAGAGACACGAAGCGTTTCAGCAAAGATGCTACCTGATGGATACCATTGGACTTCAACCGGAAGTTCCAAATCCATGAAGGAAACATTCGACGGGCTGATATTCGCGCTGGGGCTGGGAATGTTGGTCGCCTATATGATTCTAGCGTCTCAGTTTAACAGCTGGATTCATCCGCTGATTGTTTTGCTGGCTTTGCCCTTCAGTGTTTCCGGAGCTCTTTTTGGACTCTGGGTGACTCATCAATCGATCAATCTCTACAGTATGATCGGAATCGTCCTCCTGATGGGGATCGTAAAGAAAAATTCGATCTTGTTGGTGGAATTCACCAACCATATGCGGGAGCAGGGCTTGGGAGTTCGAGAAGCGTTATTAGAGGCCTGTCCGATTCGACTGAGGCCGATTCTGATGACTTCAATCGCAACCGTGGTGGGGGCTATTCCGGCCGCGATTTCTCTGGGGCCAGGAGGAGAAACCCGGGTTCCCATGGCCATCGCAGTGATTGGAGGCGTGATTGTTTCAACGCTTCTGACTTTGTTCGCTGTGCCTGCGGCTTATAGTCTTTTTTCTGGTTTAGAGCGGAATTCGCAGGATTAGTTTGTCTTTATTTAAATTCATTGAATAATAAACTTAAAAAGTGTATTAAGTCGACATGAAATTCTCTAGTAGTGTGTGGCTGGGTCTGGTTTTTTTAGTTTCTGCAGTAGGTTTTGCTGAGGATAAGCAGCCGGACTATTGGGCAAATATCCGAATGAACATGAATGTCGTTCGGGATATCTTGACTCCTGACCATTGTTATCAGGACGAGCGGCATTTTCTGGGATGCGTCGCGGCCGTCGAGGCTCTTGCAGCTGCCGTCGCAAAAAATCAAGTGATTTTAGCTCCCTCAGGCTTCTCTGGGGTGGAGTCGTGTCAGACTCAAATTTTGGCTGAATTTGGGCAAATCAAATTGCTCGAGGAAATCGGTGAAGGATGTCGAATTCAAGGCCAGCCGATCGAGGTCCTCAGAAAAAATAACGAAGAAGGCCGCATTCGCTATGCGGCTTGGTCCGTTGAGTTTCAGAACACGCGAAAAAAAGGATTTTGGTTCACGAAGGACAAGAGAATTGCCTTCGGAGAGATTTTTCAGAGTGTGAAAGGGCTTTTATCCACAGCTCGGATCGATAGCGAGGCAGCACTGGCAGGGTCGGCGCTCAATGAATACATGCACATGCGATTTGACCCGCATAGCGACTATCGTCCCAAAGAGTTTTTGAGCGGCCTCAGTGGTGACAAATCGTTGGTGGGGATTGGAGTCACTCTGGGCAAATTCTCTTCGGGATTTAGGGTGGAAAGCGTCATTCTGGGTGGCCCAGCCGAAAAAGCTGGAGTCAAGCCAGGGGATGTCATGACTCAGATTGATTCTGTTGTGATTGCTCCGGATATGTCGCTTCAGAAAGTAATTTCGATGATCCGAGGTGAAGAAGGAACTCACGTTGTGATTAGCGTAATGCGAGGTGCCGACACTTTACGTCTGGAGATCACTCGCGCCATCATCAAAATCTCGAATGTGGAATATCAACTCATTGAATCAGGGGATTTGCGAGTTGCTCAGGTGAAGATTCGCAGTTTCATGAACATGGAGAATCGCCTCGCCGTATGCCCTCAAGTAGCCGAGTCGCTGATGAAGGCGCTTCAAGCAAAGGCCAACGCATTTGTTTTGGATTTGCGAGACAATGGTGGCGGAAGGCTCGACGAGGCTGCCTGTATTCTGGGTTTATTACTGGGAAGTGACAAAAAATTTCTCACCATCCGCGGTGTAGATGGAAATAATTACGAAAAATCCCTGAACACCCGGGTTCCTGGTCGCACTATTCGCAAGGGGATTTTGGAAGTTTTTCCTACCACGGTTTTAGTGGACTCGGGCTCTGCCAGTGCGTCCGAGATTGTTGCAGGTGTGATTCAGGATTACCAAGGGGCCTATATTGTGGGACGCAGAACTTTTGGAAAAGGCAGCGTTCAGGCTCAGAGAACTTTGAACAATTGGGTGGGGACCGCCTCAGATATCAACTCGATACTGGATCAAGCCGGTGTTTTGACGGATTCAGATCACCTGCTTTTGGCGTTAACTCAAGAACTCTATTATCTTCCTTCCGGAAGAACCCCACAGATTTATGGTGTGACACCGGATATTGAGGTGGCCATTGATCCAAAGGCAACGGAGCTTCGCGAAGAGGATTTGAGTCTCAACCCACGTCATTCTGTGATCCCGCAGGACCCGTACCTTTCGCCCTACAAAGATTTAGGTGAGTTGAAAAACTGCATTTTAGCGAAGCAGACAGAAAAGCCGAGAGTTTATGCGGATTCATTGGAATTCGACACTTCGATGAGAGCGTTTGAGTGCATGGTTGAGAAGGCAAAATCAGCGCAAGCTATTCCATAAGGGCAAATCAATCGGCTCGGATTTTACGGGCTTGAGCGATTTGTTTGCGCACTTGCTCGGGAGCGGTTCCGCCGGTGGAATTTCGGTTTTGAATGCCGTGTTCGAGTTTCAGATGGTCGTACACGGCTTTGTCGATTTGTCCGTTCAGCGATTGAAATTCTGAAAGTGACAGTGCTTCCAGTGGGCATTTTTTTGTGATGGCTAATCTTACGGCGCGTCCGCTGATTTCGTGTGCATCTCGGAATGGAATTCCTTTTTGAACCAAATAATCTGCGAGATCAGTGGCGTTCATATAACCGAGTGCTGTGGCTTGTCGCATGGTTTCAGTTTTGATTTTGAGTGAGGCCAGCATGGGTGTGAAAACTCGGAGGCAGGCTTCGATGGTGTCGATTGAATCGAAGAGCATCTCTTTGTCTTCTTGCAGATCGCGATTGTACGAAAGTGGAAGTGATTTGAGCAGAGAGAGCAAAGCCATGAGGTTGCCGTAAGAGCGGGCGGATTTGCCTCGGATAATCTCGGCCACGTCTGGATTCTTTTTTTGCGGCATCAGGCTGGACCCGGTCGAGAATGTATCGTCCATTTCGATGAACGAGAATTCTTGCGATGACCAGAGGACGAGTTCTTCGCACCAGCGGCTCAAATGCATCATTGCAATGGCGGCAAATGCGGCAAATTCAATCTGATAGTCTCGGTCGCTGACGGCATCGAGGCTGTTGGGGCAAATTTGTTCGAATCCCAACTCTTTTGCGACAAATTCGCGGTCGATCGGAAGTGTCGTGCCAGCGAGAGCGCCCGATCCTAGGGGCATCCAGTTGGTGCGAGCATAAACGCCTTGTAGACGCTCCCAGTCTCTTTGTAGCATCCAAAAGTAAGCCATCAGATGATGTCCCAAGACTACGGGCTGCGCTCGCTGCAGATGCGTGTAGCCGGGCAAGATGGTTTCGACGTGAAGCTCTGCTTTTTCCAGGATCACTTCCTGCAAACTGCGAATCTGAGCTGAAATCTCAGTGCATCGTTTTCGGACATAGAGGCGCATGTCCAGCGCAACCTGGTCGTTGCGACTGCGAGCGGTGTGAAGTTTGCCACCTGCTGCGCCGATCCGATCTGTGAGGCGTTTTTCAATATTCATGTGAACGTCTTCGAGCGCGGGATCCCAGTGGAATTCACCCGATTCGATTTCGCCTTGGATGGACTCAAGCCCAGTCAAAATTTGCTGGAGCTCGGCATCAGATATCAGCTTTTGCTTGGCCAACATCTTGGCGTGAGCTTTGCTGCCTTGGATGTCCTCGGCGTAAAGTCTACGGTCTACGTCGAGCGAACAAGTGAACGCTTCGACCTCGGGTGCAGTAGTTTTTTCGAATCGACCGCCCCAGAGTTTTTTCATAGGTGTTTTTTCTTAGCGTTTTGCATCATCAGAGCTCGGACTTTCAGCGGAAGTCCAAAGAGATTGATGAATCCTTCCGCGTCAGACTGTTTGTAGACCTCGTCGCGACCAAAGGTAGCCAAAGCTTCCTGGTACAACGAATAGGGTGATTGCATACCAGCAATTTTTACATTCCCCTTATAGAGCTTGATGCGGACGGAGCCGGTCACGGTTTGCTGGGTTTCGTTGAAGAAAGCGTCCAAAGCCTCTCGCAGTGGAGAGAACCATTGGCCGTCATACACAATTTCTGCGTATTTCAGCGACAGGGTTTGTTTGTAGTGCGAGGTTGCGCGGTCCAAGGTCAGGCGCTCCAACTCTTGCTGAGCGAAATACAAAATAGTTCCGCCCGGTGTCTCGTACACGCCACGGGATTTCATGCCGACGAGGCGGTTTTCCACGAGATCCACGATGCCGATCCCGTGTTTGGAACCGATTTCGTTCAACTTGCGAATCAAGCTGACTCCGTCCAGTTTTTTGCCATCCAGGCTGATCGGAATTCCTTTTTCAAATCCAATTTCCACATACTCGGGCTTGTCCGAGGCTTTTTGAGGATCTTGGCTGACCATCAAAACATCATCGGGAGATTCTTTGGCTGGATTTTCCAACTCGCCGCCTTCGTGACTCAGGTGCCAGAGGTTGCGATCCATGCTGTAGGGACGAGCTTTGGTCACAGGCACATGAATGTTTCGTTTTTGAGCGTAGTCGATGGCGTCTTCGCGAGATCGGATGTCCCACTCTCTCCAGGGAGCGACGATTTTCAGGTGAGGAGCCAATGCTTTGGCTGTGAGTTCAAAGCGGACTTGGTCGTTTCCCTTTCCGGTTGCGCCGTGAGCGATGGCGTCTGCGCCTTCGCGAAGGGCTACGTTGACCAGAGCTTGTGCAATCAATGGGCGAGCAATCGAAGTGCCGAGCAAGTATTTGCCTTCGTAGACGGCGCCGGATTTCAGCATCGGCCAGAGGTATTCTTCGACGAAAGGTTTTTTGAGATCCTCAACGAATGCTTTGGAAGCGCCAGTTTTCAGGGCTTTTTCGCGGACAAAATCCAAATCCTCATCTTGGCCAACGTCTGCGCAAACGGCGATGACTTCACAGTCGTAGTTTTCCTTGAGCCAAGGAATGATGATCGAGGTGTCCAATCCGCCTGAGTACGCTAGAACAATTTTGTTCAATTTTTCCATGGAGAATCTCGTACATTTTTTTGAATTTCAGCGCAAGAAAAAGATTGACGAAAGTACGCCATCTGTATGATTATGCATACAAATGAATAATTATTCATTTCGAAAAACAGCAATCGTCGGAGCCCGAGGCTATTCAGGCCAGGAACTCGTGCGACTTTTGCTCAATCACCCCGCTGCGCAGTTGAAATTTTGTTTTTTGAATGACTCGGCTTGGAATCCCTCGGACGAGATTTTGGATTCTCGCGCTTCGCAAATTCAAACCCCGCCGATTTCTGAGTGGAAAAAGCATGTTTCTGAGTTTGACTTAGTTTTTTTGGCGATCCCCAACGAAGCCTCTGCGCAAATCGCGAAAGAGTTTTTGGCGGCTGGAATTTCTGTGATCGATTTGAGCGGTGCTTTTCGCGCGACTCATCCTTATGGTTTGGTGCCTTGGGCGGGACCTTTGGTTCGTCAGGATGATCAGCCGATTTTGATCGCGAATCCTGGTTGTTATGCCACTGCCGTCGAAATGGCGTTGATTCCTCTTTTGAAGGCAGGTGCTTTGCAAGCGGACAGCATCGTCATCGATGCAAAATCAGGAACAACCGGTGGGGGCCGCAAACCCGCTGAGAATCTCTTGCTCTCCGAGTCCGCTGACAACTGCACACCCTATCGCGTGGGCAAACACCAGCACCTCCCTGAGATTCAAAAGGCGATTCTGGATTTTGCGGGTGTTGCAATTGATCCTCAGATGGTGACGCACCTCTTGCCGGTTCGCCGCGGGATCAGTGCAGGGATTTATGCCAAGCCAGGAGTAGCACTCCAGGGCCTGAACGATGTTCAGGCGACCGAAAAACTGGGTGCTATGTTTCAGGAAGCCTACCGCAACTATCCGTTGGTTCGAATGACCTCGCTCGAATCGTCTCAAGCCACCGCGCTTCTGTCGCTCCAGCGAATTTCGGGAACCGCGATGACAAATTTGGTTTATGGCGTTCAGGGTGGCAAAGTTTTTGTATTTTCAGTGATCGACAATTTGATGAAGGGTGCGGCAACGCAAGCGATTGAGAATTTGAACCGTATTTTGGATTTACCCGTGGAGACAGGAATCAGATGACACCAGGACCAGGTTTACAAAGAATTATTCTTCCCCAGGGATTTTGGGCCAGCGGAATCAACAGCGGTGTCCGTCGTTATCGTCCTGACGTGGGCGTGATTATTTCGGATGCGGATTGTGTCGCTGCAGGTGTTTTTACCTTGAATCAATGTAAGGCCGCTCCCGTGCTCTATAGCCAAAGGATCCTTCCTTCGAAAAAAATCCGTGCTGTATTTACCAATAGTGGCCAGGCCAATGCGGCTACCGGACAGGCTGGCGTGGATGCCAATTTGCAAATGGCTCAGGAAACCGCTCGTTTGCTGAAAGTCGAAACCGAGCAAGTCCTGATGGCTTCGACCGGAGTGATTGGCGTGGTTCCTCAGCTCGACAAGATTTTGCCTTCGCTGCCAGAACTCATGCAGCGAAGCGGTGACACGGCGGAGTCTTTTGCGTTGGCGATTTTGACCACTGACTTGGTTCCAAAAACCGTAACCACTACTGTAGATTTAAGCGGCGGTACGATTCGAATCACGGGCGTAGCCAAAGGTTCCGGAATGATTCATCCCAATATGGGAACCATGCTGGGATATTTGCTGACCGACGCGCAGTTGACCGAAGAACAAGCCGATCAAATGCTCAAGCGCACCAACGACATCAGCTTCAACATGATCAGCGTGGATGGCGATACTTCCACAAACGATTGCGTGTTTTTGCTAGCCAACGGAACGACAGGAGTTTCGCTACGCACTCATGCTGACGAAAAAGCATTCGAAGAAGCGCTCCGAGGCATATCTCAGTTCTTGGCGCAGTCCGTGGCGCGTGACGGAGAGGGAGCCACAAAACTCCTGGAAGTCACCATTCAAGGTTCGCCTTCGCTCGAGCTTGCACGTAGATCCGCTCGCAGCATCACCATCAGTCCTTTGATCAAAACCGCAATCCACGGCGCTGACCCCAACTGGGGCCGCGTTTTGGCACGCTTGGGAGCCGAACAAGTTCCTGCCGATGTTTTAGACCGAATGAGTCTCACGATTCAGGATGTGACTTTGTTCCAAGACGGCGCACCGATGAGCTTTGTTCCCGAAGAAGTCAAAAAACTCCTCAAACAAGACAAAATCAGCATCATTGTGGATCTCAAATCCGGCACGCATTCGGCGACTGCTTGGGGCTGCGATTTATCCAAGAAGTATGTAGAAATTAACGGAGATTACACCACATGAGTGCTTCTGTTACCGATACCAACACCGTCATTGATACGCTCAAGTACGTGCGGAGATTCACCGGCAAGCGAGTGATGATCAAGCTGGGTGGCGCCGCTCTCGAAGATCAGGAGCTAGTGCGCTCGATCTGTAGTGACCTGATGCTGATGAGATCCGTGGGCGTTCCGTTGATTATTGTTCATGGCGGCGGGCCTGCTATTAACCGAGAACTCAAATTACACGGCATCGATTGGAAATTTGTCGAAGGCCTGCGAGTCACCACACCCGAGATGATGGAAGTCATCGAGATGGTTCTTTGTGGTTATGTGAATCGCCGAATCGTCAGAACACTCAACCAAGCAGGCGTTCCTGCGGTAGGTTTGTCGGGTGGCGATGCTCTGATGCTCCAGTGCACGACGCAAAGTCCGCAATTGGGACTCGTCGGCTCTATTCAACAAGTGGATCCCGTTCTCATTGAATCGATTCTGAAAAACCAGTCCGAAGGAAACATCGGCACTATCCCCGTCATTGCTCCCGTAGGAGTCGGCGATTCGGGCGAATCGATGAACATCAACGCCGACTGGGCTGCCAGCCGAATTGCACAAAAGCTCACGATCAAAAAACTATTCTATCTGACCGACGTCGAAGGAATCCTGGATGCCAAAGGCAATCTGATTCCTGAACTCGATGCAGCTGAGTTGGAAAAGCTGATCGAAAAAGGCGTCGTCCAAGGTGGAATGTTGGCCAAGGCCAATAGCATTCTCGAAGCATTGAGAAACGGCGTCGAAGACGTGCACGTCTTGAATGCACGCCAGCCGCACGGATTGATCCAAGAATTGTTCACCCAAAAAGGTGTCGGAACAGTTTGTCGTCTCCGAACCACCAAAGGCAACCGTAAAACAAAATCAGCAGCCAAAGAGGCAGGTTTGTCATGAAGACAAAAAAATCCGTGAACCCAAAACATTTTTTGACCGGCGAAGAATTGTCCCAAGGTGATCTCGAATCGCTATTGAAACTGGCTGAGTCTTTGAAAAAAGAACGCCAATCAGGCCAGTTGCTGCGCAAAGAACTCGCAGGCCAGAGCCTGGGTTTGATTTTCGAGAAGCCTTCGCTGCGAACCCGATTCAGTTTCATGATTGCGATGCAAGAGCTCGGCGGATTCTCGATCGAAAGCGTGATGGGAACCCGCAAGACCGAAGAACCGCAGGACCTGATGCGAGTGCTGAACGGATTTTGCCACGGCATCGTTTACAGAACGCACGCACACTCGGTTTTCAACAAAATGGCTCCGCATGCAAAGATTCCCATGATCAACGGCCTGTCCGATGAGCACCATCCCTGCCAAATCCTGGCAGACATGCAGACTCTGCGTGAACGATTCGGAAACCTCAAAGGTCTGTCAGTCGCGTACATCGGCGATGGAAACAACATCTTGCACAGTCTCTTGCTGCTCTTGCCCTACCTCGGAGCCGAAGTGCGATTCTCGTCGCCCGTGGGGTACACTCCCCATTCCCTCATTGTAGAAAAAGCAGAAATGCGAGCCAAAGAATCCGGCGGCTCAGTAGTCGCCGCAGAAGATCCCATCGAAGCCGTCAAAGGCGCCAACGCCATCTACACCGACGTGTGGACCAGCATGGGATTCGAGACCGAGA
This sequence comes from uncultured Bacteriovoracaceae bacterium, assembly GCA_964364175.1. Taxonomy (GTDB): domain Bacteria; phylum Bdellovibrionota; class UBA1018; order UBA1018; family UBA1018; genus CAYILR01. The sequence goes on along the minus strand of CAYILR010000022.1, from coordinate 40,594 downwards.
AAAAAGACCGAGACAAAGCGTTCACCGGATATCAGCTAAACGAAAAACTCTACGCCCACGCCGCCAAAAATGCAGTGCTCATGCACTGCCTTCCGATGGAGCGCGGTCGCGAGATCACCGATGCGATGGCTGATCACAAAAATTCAGTTCTATTCGATCAAAGCGAAAACCGTCTGCATGCGCAGAAGGCATTGCTGATGATGTTGATGGGGCAAGTTTAAAAAGGAAGTAGCATTATGAACGAAGTACAAATTACCTCAAGACTCGTGGCGCTGAGAAGACTCCTCGTCCAAGCTGAATTGAGCTCGCAAGAAGACCTGCGCGATTCACTGAAACGTCAAGGATTCAAAGTCACCCAAGCCACCGTCTCCAGAGACTTGCGCAAACTCGGAGCCATCCGAGTCCTAGCCACCGGCGGAAAAACCGCCTACCGTCTGAACGAATCCGCACCGGAGTCTGCTCAGCCACGTTCACTCAGAGAGTTGGTGGTCGACATTCAAGCCAACGATTCAATGATCGTGATTCACACGACTCTTGGGTCAGCATCGCTAGTAGCGCGCCACCTCGACCTGACCAAGCCAGGTGGAATCATCGGCACTATTGCTGGTGATGACACGATCTTTGTCGCTCCACCGCTGCGTGTGAAACCTGCGGCGCTGGTTCGTACGATCGAAGAATCGCTTTAATTACAGATATTTATTGGCGTATATCTGCCAGTAGAATCTTTGACAAGCTCCTTTAAAAGATCTATAATCAGATCTGAGAAGAGGTCTGATTATGAGTGGCTACAAAAGAAGAAACTTTCAAGTGACCGAAGATATTATTACTCTTAGCCTATTTAAAGTTCAGGCTTCCAAGGTCCTGCATTCATTGCATGAAACAGGACGATCTGTGGTGATTACACAAAATGGCAAGCCATCAGCCGTTGTGATGACCCCCGAGGAGTTTGATCGGTTGAGAGAGAGAGAAGTCTTCATGACAGCTGTGGATGAAGGGCGTGCTGATGCCAAGGCAGGTCGAGTGGTGGGAACAAAAACTCTGGAGCAAGAGCTGGATAAAAAATTCGGAAAACTAAAATGAAGCTCATCTGGTCTGAGCGAGCGCGAAATGACTTGATTCAGATCGGTGAATTCATTGCCAGGAATGCGCCCGAAAATGCCAGGCGCCATATTCAAATCCTTCTCGATAGAGCAGCACAGTCGGCACTTCTTCCTCAATCGGGACGGATTGTGCCAGAGTTTCAAGATGAAAACCTACGTGAGTTGATCCAGGGGAATTATCGAATCGTTTACGAAGTGGCTGAAAAGAAAAAAACTGTAACTATCATCACTGTATTTGAAGCGCACAGATTAATTCAAGAACCTCCTCTGATGGGGTTTGCTCAGATTGAATACGGCTCAGATATTATGGCCCCCATCTCAGCTGAAGAGAACTTTGATTTGAAAAATCTAGAACCCAAGAAGAAATCCAAGAAATCGAGAAAACGAAGTTGAGTCAAGCCTGATGACGAAGGCTACTCACCCGGAGTAACCTTGTAATAAACTTCCTGAAAAATCGCATCCGGCTTGACGCCATACCCAGCTAGCATCACTTTCATCTCATCAATCATGGCGCTGCTGCCGCAGAGGTAAAAATCAGTTTCTGCCCAAGCCATCGTAGCAGCGTTCTGCCGCAACCAATCCGTCACGCGGCCTTTGAACCCCTTCCAGCCTCCAGCAGCAGTGGGACGGGACACTGCCTCGATCCAGCGAGGCCCAAGCAACGCTCGCAGCTCATCCGAATAAAGCAGCTCGTTCTCCTCACGCACACCCAACATGCAAGTGATGCGAGAGAGTTTGGAGTTCCTCAAGGCATCCGAAAGAATCATGGAGCGAAACGGCGCAACCCCAGTTCCGGTGGATACAAAACATGCACGTCGATCATCGGCAGTTTTATACACAAAATGACCATAAGGAGCATAGGATTTGAAAACGTCTCCGGGTTTGAGTTTTGAGAGATAAGTCGTGCCTGGACCGCCCTCGACCAACTTCACACACAAAACAATTGGGCGATCTTGAGGTGCCGAGGCAATTGAATAAGCGCGCCGCAGGTCTCGACCGTTGGGACCTGCTCCTGGGATGACGATGCTGATAAACTGACCGCCCACAAACTGAAAATCAGGTTCGCAGTTGAAATCGATCTCAAAGACCGTAGGAGTGATGTATCGAAACGCCAGGACTTTACATTGAATCTGGACGGGAGGCATCTTCTGCTCTTTTCCTTTAAGATGAGGCGGATTCTGCAGAGACTGCAGCAGGCGCAGAGGTTTCCGAAGGTTTGGGCGTAATCACTGCCTTTGCTTCTGCTGTAATAATAAAACTGCCCTCAGGCCGTTTCACAGGGATCTCGGGATTGGCTGGACGACGGTCTTCGCGTGGCTCTCGGGGCGCTCTAGGAGCTCTGGGCGGTCTGGGTGCACGAGGAGGCCTAGGAGCTTGGCCTTCTGGACGAGGGGCTCGCTCGCCAGTACTGACGAACGCTCCTTCTGGCCTTGGCCTTGGAGCCCGAGGTTCTGCTGAGATAGCGCCTTCGGAATCATTACGACGAGGTCCACGGCTTCCGCGATCTCTGTCACCCCCGCGACCTCCACCTCTCTTGCCGTCTTTTCCGCCTCGTTTTCCACCACGCCCACGATCGTCACGGTCCGGGGTGGGGAAGTATTCGGTCACAAAACAAACGGCTTCCTTTTGAATGGCGCCATGCGGAGCTTTTTCGCCCTCGGCCAGGGTCAAAACCACAACACGCTTGATATGATTAGGTTTTGCGGCAATTGCATCCAAGCTGGTTTGAAGCCAGCTCAATTTATCGCCTTCTAGTTTAAATTTCTCAGTCAACGCCAAGTTGATTTCTTCGGGTGTTTTTTGCTCCTGAGCCAACTGCTTTTGCAGGGCTAGGGCGTCTTTGAGCATAAATCCATTAAACTCGGTCATTGTTTTCATAGAGACCATCCATAGCGGAATTTAAAAATTGACGCAAACAGTCTTTTTTAGGTATATGACGCACCATGTTTATTTTATGGATTCTCACGGGGCTGATCGCCAGCTCTTTAGCAGCTCCCATTGAGATCCAAATTCTACATACGAACGATATTCATTCTGTTTATGAACCTCCCATGTCTCCCGAAGGCCTAGGGGGAATCGCACGACTCAAAACACTCAAGGACCGTCTGCAGAAACCTGGCGGATTATTTCTCGATGCTGGAGATTTCTCCGAGGGCAGTTCTGGATTTACCGCTGACAATGGGTTCCTGAGCTATAGAATGATGGCAGAAATGGGCTACGACGCGGTGGCCATGGGCAATCACGAGTGGTTGAACGGCTTGCCTGCTGTATTGGAAAGATGGCTTTCGGTTCGAAAAATTTTCCCGATTCTTTCAGCGAATTTAGAGGCGCTCGATGGCAGCGAATCGCCCTTGCCCCCCTATCAAATTTTTGAACGATCTGGATTGAAAATTGCAGTATTGGGGCTTTCGACCAATGAGCTGACCTACCAGGGTTATCTCAAACCCTACCATCTTGTGCATCCAAACGGCGCGGCGCGTGTGTGGGTCGAGTACCTACGAAACGAGCAGCATGTCGATGTGGTCATTGTTCTGAGTCATTTGGGTAAAAACAGTGATGCATTCATGGCAGCTCGAGTGCCAGGGATTGACTTGATAGTCGGCGCTCACAGTCACGATGTGATTCAGACAGCGCAAATGGTGCAAAATCGACAAGACCCAGCGATCGTCACGCCCGTTGTGCAAACGGGTTGTTATGGTCGCTACCTGGGAGAGTCGGTCCTCAAGATTGATCCGGCCACGCACAAGGTGGAGTTGAGCTCCTATCGGCTTCATCCGGTTCGAAAATCCATACCCGAAGATCCTGCGATTAAAAAAATCGCCTCGGAAGCCCGAGAGAAATCGAATGCAGCGATTCGCTCCCAATTGAGCAACGATCAAATCAGAATTCCTGCTCAACAGAATCTGGGGATTCCAACGGAGGGCCCCTCCAATCTAGCTAACTTAGTTGCTGATGCGTACCGAGAGTACACCAAGGCCGACATTGGTTTGCAGCTCAAGTCCAATCTAGGCGGGTCGCTTTTGCCCAAGGCTGAGGGCTGGGATAAGTTCGATATTTTTAATGTGTTGCCGTTTATTTTTTTCAACCACTCGCAGAAAACTTGGACAGTTCATCGGTACACAGTGAGAGTGGCGCAATTCAAGGGATACCTTCGCTATGCATTGCTCTACACATCGGATTTGGCCGTTTCTGGAATTCGAATTATTTACGACCCGACCAAGTCTTTGTTGAAATTGCAGGACGTTCAAGATCTGCAGGGAAATTCGTTGCCCGATGACCAAGTTGTAACGATCGCGTCGACGAATGTTCTGGTGGATTTCAAGGAAGCTCTTTTTGATTACATTAAACTCGATTTGCCTATTTTGACGGTTGAGAATACGGGTGCAGAAGCTTGGGACGTTGTATTTGATTTTCTGAAAAGAAAAGGATCCGAGGCGTATCGGAACGCCAATGTGCTTTTCAACCGAGTGATTCCTCGGCAGGCGGATATCTACGCACCCCCTTACGAAATTCAGCGCAAAGGAAAAACGATTAGTTTTCCCATCTACAACTTGGGGCAAAATCCAGTTTACAACGGCTACCAAGTGACACTTTGGGAAAGTCCGCTATTGGGTGAAGATTCGGACACAGTGAGCTTGCATGACTATGTTTTGGTTTATGACGAAGATTTTTTTGGAGAGTTCCGCGGAGGAGAAACCCATCTGCATGAGATCCAGATTCCCGATGAACTATACACGGATCAAAAACGTAAATTTGTTTTGTTGATTAGCATGTTCGGTCAAAAAGAGTCGAACCACATGAACAACTTCCAAGAGTTCTTCCTGGATTAAAGTCAAAAGCGACATTTAGAGCGCGTTCCAGAGACGGTCTTGTTCTCTGGGGGTTAGATTTTCTAGTCCGAATTGCGCTTCAGTGATCGTGAACGCGTTTTGCTTCTGCACTCCGCGCATCATCATACACAAGTGGCAGGCTTGGGCTCGGACGGCCAGGGCGCGAGGTTTCAATAGTTCATGAATGGACTGGCCGATATCATGAGTCATTCTCTCTTGAACCTGCAGGCGGCGAGCGTAGACTTCGACAATCCGAGGCAGCTTCGAGAGGCCCAGGATTTTTTTTGTGGGATAGTATCCGATGCTGATCTTGCCCCAGAACGGCAACATGTGGTGTTCGCAGAGGCTGTAAAACTCAATATCTTTGACCGAAACAAGGCCTGGTGATTCTGAGTCGAAGACGCCTTTCCCGGATACTTCTCGGGCGGTTTTGCGGTAGCCGGAGGTGAGTTCCAGCCAAGCCTTGCCAAAGCGTTCAGGTGTTCTCAGCAGACCCTCTCGCTCCAAATCGTCCCCAGCCGCCTGAATCATCAGTGAGGCCGAAAGCTCAGCCATTTTAGCTGCGTTGGGTGGCCCTTTTTTAGTGTTCTGGGACTCGCTCAAGTCCTTGATTAGGTTGGCGATAGGGATGGCAAGTGTGGCATTTTGCGAAGTGCGATCTTTCATGCAGAATCCTTACTAACGGATATGGTTTAGCTTGGCAAGTGAGGTTTATCGGGGGAATACTTGACAAATTAAATATACTTAGTGTATTAATGTCGAACTATGTTGAAGACTATTGCTGTTTTGCTAGGTTTTTTATCCGCCTATTCGGCTTTTGCAGGGACAAGAGACCAGCTGAGCCGAATCCTCACAGTACAGCTGATGAATTCCATAGGCGCCAAAATCGCGATCGAAAGTGCTCTGGCGCAGCCCGAAAAGACTGCATTGCTCGCCCGAATTCTAAATAAAGACCTAGCTCGCGTGGATCAACTCAGTTCAGAGATGATTCGAAGAGACCTTTTGACTAAATTATCAGTTTCGCAAAATCCTCATGACTCCGAGGATATTGCTCGTGCGTTGGGTATCATCACTCCGGATTATTCTCTCACCACGACTCCATTTAATGTCAGATCTTCTGTTTCAGTCCCTTCAGGAGTGTTCCCAAGACATATTTTAGCTGAACAAAAGAGCATCCGCAGCAGGCCCCATCGGGTAGAAAAAATTGAAGTCTATTTGCCAAGTGATCCATATGAATCTCCTGCCTTGGTTTATTCGCATGAAGTGCAAACTCGAAAGCGAAGCATTGTTTTTGGCGCGCTGATTGATTGGAAAATTCAAAAAATCGAGGCGCACACGACTCTCAGAAATGATCGGGTGAGTCTTTACGAGATGACATTGAAGTTCAAAAACCCTACATTATCCTCCACAGAGCTTTTGGATTTTGAACCACGGATTTTAGATTCAGATGCAGATGTGACTTTGTATTTTTCAAAAGATCCTCGCAGAGCACCGGAATCGATACTGTCGGTTGACGAGACTCTCAACTATGGATTGAGCCACAAGGTTTGGCTGATTCCGGTTTGGGGAAGCACGGAGCCTGTCACGATTCGGTTCTCGGAAGCTCAGGTTTTGGAGTAGGCGTTACTGGTGGGGTTTCCTCACGGGGCTCGGCTACTACGTTCGGTCGCTTCACCTTTCCCGCCGCATCCTACGGCGGGAGAGTGCTTTCGCACTCCCAGATTCTCGGACTCCTGTCCTCGAACCCTCACTGCGGAGTCGGGTGCGGGTACACACCCCTTCCCTCCGCATCCTGCTCCGGGACCGTGCTTTAGCACGGACGGATTCCTCGCTCCTGCTCGGAATTCGTTTCGAGTCCTACCTGGCCAGCCACTAAAATAAAAAAGGCTCCTTTCGGAGCCCTCTTTTTTATTTTAGTGGCTGGGCAAACCCGACGAGTTTAGAACTTGGTGCCGGGGGTTGGCGGCGTAAGATGCGCACCGTAGCTGGAGTCGCCAAGTTTCTGATATGATGACCATAATTTCTTTTTTTTTAATTCTTTTCTCGGTATTGTGATGGCCTATGTCACGGCGAGTTTTCAAAACTAGATTATTGACCAAGGGTGGTTTTCGGCGTGATGAGGTTACGGATCTTTCATCTTGGCTTGAAATTGGTCTTGAAGCTAGTGGTGCAAGGGAAAAGAAGATTCTCCAGCATCCTCACACTAAAAAGTGGTATCTAGCCAAATTTCCAAAATATGGCTCTTTTGAAATTGTTACGGAGATTTTCAATAGTATACTGGCCGCTGAATTAGGTATTCACCACGTTCAATATTTTCCCATCGTTTATAAGAACAAACTAGGAGTAGTCTGTGAAAGCTTTATTGATCCAATTGCTCGTTCTGAAGGACTGGAAGAGCTTTGGGAAATGAAAGAATTGGTTTGTAGGTACTCAGGACTGCCTAACACTGAGAAAAAATTTGGTAGAGATCCGGAAGTTTTAAAGGAACATAACCTCGACAATATTTTTTTGATTCTGGAAACTGAGTTTGGCAAGTCGGTACTACCGCCATTTTTCGAGATGATTGGATTGGACGCCTTGATTGGTCATGGAGACAGACACTGGTCCAACTACGGGGTTGTAGTTTCGGCAAGAAACAATCAGATTCGGGCAAAATTCGCTCCACTGTACGACACAGCATCGGGCTATCTCACTGAGATAACTGCTACAAAGATAGCTTCTGAAGCTGAACTTTTAAAGAAGACGCTACGGACGGATTTATGTAACGAAGAGTGGTATCGAGTCAAAAGAGCCGGACTTTGCAAAATTACTGTTCCGAACGATATTAAAGCCAATCATTTTGACTTGATGCAACGAATAATTGCATTTCCAACAATGAATTGCTACAAGGTTTCGGTTGCTAAGGCATTTCGGAATTTCGACAAAAAACTGCCGCGAGCTATTATAAAAAGATATTTCAATGACTTAAGTGAATATAGGGTTCAAATAATTGAGACCATTTTACTAACAAGACATCGTCTTGGATGTTCAGTGCTTTCAATATAGGATAAATATGATGACGTTTTGGAGTAGTAAGAAAAAGTCTGGAACTAAAAACGAGGCGGTTGTGGCAACCAGCGGACCGGTTCTAAGAATTACCGTTGGAAAAACTCATATTGCCAATTTGTTTCATGACGGACAAAACTACTGTCTTGAGTATACTCTGAATTTTGCTTCTAGCGGACTTGCTCCATTCAATCCGAACGATATTCCTAAAGGAACATTGCCTGAGGTAAACCGGGTGTATCGTTGTCCAGAGCTTTGGCAGGTTTTTGCGTCTCGTATTCCTTCGCCTGCCCGAGATGATTTTAAAGCACTCATGACAAGTATGGGATTGGATGGCTCTGAATCTCCCCTCGTTATTCTTGGAAAAGTTGGCCGCGTGAGTATTTCCAAACCATGGAAGCTCGAACTTGTTGTCAATAACAAGACAGCTTAGTTTTCGAATTCCATACGCTCAAGTTTTGAATTGAAGCCGCCGACCTGAAGTAAGGAGCGACGATGGAAATGCGAAAGAGATTAATATATTTATCTGTATTTAGTGTGTTATCATCTGTCTCTGCTTTTGCTATAGAAAAGCTTGAAATTACTCGCAAGCAATTTGATTTGCTTACAAAAGAATATCCCTTAATTCGTCCGCAGATTTTTCAAAAATCCCAGTGTCCATCCACATTTCAAGTGGTTAAATCAAGTGAATTTCCACAGCTTTATGTTGGATTATGCCCAGAGTTACTAAAAAAAATTTCCTTAGACGCAAAAACAATTATCCGAAAGCTTGACGAAGCTGCTGAAAAAAGTAGAAGTGAATATCATCCACCTGAAGAGGCTGACTATACTTTTCAGGCAACTCGTCAGAGTGAATACACGTTTAAAGAAGAAGTAGTCCAAACCCGAAAACAAGCCATCACCAATCGGCATTCAAACAAAGTTGTAGCGCCATCTAATTCAAAAAATGCCCCCCAAAAAAGCCTGAGCGAATCTACGGGAGCCGAGTAGAGCAGGAAGAGCCGATGAAAATGGCTGGCCAGGTAGGACTCGAACCTACGACCAATCGGTTAACAGCCGATTGCTCTACCAACTGAGCTACTGGCCAATCTCATGTGGATGACTCCCAGACTGTTATAAGAAGTTCTGGCAAAAAACAAGAGTATGTCTGGGTGCATCTGAGGCCAAAGTTCGCGTTTAGCGAACTTTGGGTGGAAATGGGGGCTGGAATTGGTCTCAAAGTTCGCGTTTGGCGAACTTTGAGTGGGTGGGCGTTCAGCTTAGCGCTTGGGGATCCACTCATTCTCCAGCGCGATCCAGCCCATCACCAGCAAAAACAGGAAAAGCACGGTCGAAATCACAATATATAGCCAATAAGGGTGTTTCCAAATCGGGACGCTCCCGCCGGGTTCTTTTTCAGTTTCCGTCTGGTATGGTTTTTTTGGTTGCGTGGACATGGGGTCAGAGTAGTAACTTCCAGACAGAATGTCCACTCGCCATCGCACCGAAATGTTGAAAGCAGTTCCTCCTCATCTCCTGCCCTATGTGGCGGAACAGGACCCCAGTCTTTACACGGCGATCGATCATGCGAGCTGGCGTTTCATCATGAAGCTCTCGCAGTCCTTTTTTGCCCAACACGCGCACCCCAAATACCTGGATGGTCTCGAGGAGACGGGGATTTCCACCGAGCGCATTCCGCTCATTCAGGAAATGGACCAGAAGCTCCAAAAATTCGGCTGGCGTGCGGTTCCTGTGATTGGGTTTATTCCTCCGGCAGTATTTATGGAATTCCTGTCGCTGGGAATCCTGCCGATTGCTTGCGAAATGCGTACGCTCGAGCACCTGGCCTACACACCCGCTCCCGATATTGTTCACGAGGCGGCGGGGCATGCTCCGATTATTGCCGACCCGGGTTATGCAGCTTATTTGCATCGCTACGGCGAATTGGCGCGCAAGGTGATTTTTTCGGACAAGGACATTCTGGTCTACGAAGCAGTAAGAAATTTATCTGATACGAAAGAAAACCCAGCTTCTACGCCGAAGCAAATCCAAGACGTCCAAGAGCATCTCGACTCCGCGATCGCCGACAATGAGTATGTGAGCGAGGCGACTTACCTCGGACGAATGGGTTGGTGGACGATTGAGTATGGGATGGTCGGAAATCCGGAAAATCCGATGATTTTTGGGGCGGGTTTGCTGTCGTCCATCGGTGAGAGTTTTCACTGTATGGACGAGCAGGTGAAGAAAATCCCGATTACCCTCGATGCAATCAATATGTCCTACGACATCACGCGCCCTCAGCCGCAGCTTTTTCTGACTCCTGATTTTGAGACGCTCGGGAAAATCTTAGAGCAATTCGCGGAGACTCTGGCCTACAAGCGGGGAGGCATCGAAGGACTCGCCAAGGCTCGAACTGCGGGTACGGTGACGACGACTCAGCTGGATTCGGGCGTGCAGATCAGCGGGATTCTCGAGGAATTTTTGCTCGATCCCAAGGGATTACCTTCCTATTTGCGGTTTCGGGGTCCTGTTCAACTGGCAGAAAGCGATACCGAAATCGAGTGGCAAGGGCCCAAGCGACACGCCCATGGATTTAGCACGCCGCTCGGTCGCTTGGTCGGTGGAAAGTCGACTGCGGATTTGTCGAAGGAGGAATTGGAGAAGACGACCCTGCTCAAATTTGAATCAGGGATTGAGGTTCGAGGAAAATTTCATTCATCTCAACAGAAAAAGGGTAAAAACCTCGTCATTACTTTCTCCGATTGCACGATGAAAAAAGGCGAACGAGTCATGTACAAACCTGAGTGGGGACCGTTCGACATGGTTTGTGGCGAGCGGATTGATTCTGTTTTTGGGGGGGCGGCAGATCGGGCAAAATACTTAGAAGCCACGGGTGGGTTCGGGCAAAGCCCTCGGCCGATGAAATCCAATCTGACGCGTGAAAATCACTCGCTCAATGACCTCTATGCTCATGTTCGAACTTTGAGGGAATCTGGGACTCGAGGAGCGCAGACCGCTGATGCGCTTCAAGAGATTCATGCTCAACTCGAAAAAAGTCACCGCAAGGACTGGCTATTGAGATATGAGCTTTTGGAGTTGAATCAGAAACTCGGTTTGAAAGCAGGTTGGGAATCAGCGATCCGTGAACGGTTAAAAGAAATTTCAAAAATCTCGTCCGATCGCGCGGAGATGATTCAGAGAGGTTTAGGTGTTCTATGATTGTACGACTGACACGACTTTGGTTTGCAGCAGGAGCTTTCCTGGGATTTTTGGCGGTTGCGCTAGGCGCATTCGGTGCGCATGCATTGTCCGAAACTTTGGAGCCTAGGTACCTCGAAATATTTAAGACCGGTGTGCAATATCAGTTCTACCATGCGTTTGCTTTGTTCGTGGTGGCTTGGGCGAGTCAGGCCAATTGGATTCACGTTCGCTTGATCAAGACCGCAGGCTGGGCGTTTTTGCTGGGGATCGTGATTTTCTCGGGCAGCCTCTATGTGCTTGCACTGTCGGGTGTGAAGACCTGGGGCGCGGTGACCCCATTCGGAGGCGTCTTGTTTCTGATCGGCTGGATTTGCATGCTGCTTTCGGTTCTCAAGACCCCGGTGATGAAATGACCGAATCTTCGCTGACGCATACCCCTTATCCGATTATCGCAGTCGTCAGTCGTGTGGTGACTCAGGTCGTGGATCGCGTGACCGGTGATCGTGTGCAGGCGCCGTTGATGGTGGCAGCTGCGTGTACCGAGGCACTGAAAATTTACGGAATTGAAGCGCGAGTGATGTACGGCGCGAGTGCTTGGATCGAAGTACTCGAAGATCAATCGGCAATCTGGACAGGATGTTGGGGCGAGAATTTTTATTTTTGGACCGCGACCCAGTTTGGGGAAGTCGTGGATTTGAACGTGAGTGTTTCGCACCGTCAGCGTGCGAATGATCAGCTAGATGGACCCAAGCCCATGTATTCGCCGCCGATGTTGTGGTCTGCCGAGGTGCCCCGGTTCTATCGCTATCAGCCCGAGGGCATAGCGGAACTTGAACTGACGGACATGCAGGACAAGGGACAATTCGAACGAGTATTGGCAGGCGTGCGTGAGCATTGCCTTGCTGACGTTGCGAAAATGGGTGAAGGGGAATTACTTGAATCTGAGTTTGCGAACGAGCCCATGATCGCTCCAGGTCGGCGGATGTTGGATGACTCCAAACAGTCGTTCAAACTGTACGATCGCGCATTGTCGGTGTTTGGTGTTCCTGACGCGCCTTTTTAGGTCCTCCTGCGAGGAGCGGCGGTTGCTTTGGGGTCAGAGCCACCTAAAGCTATCAGCCGAGCATTTGAATCAGGCAGTTGCCACTTGTTAAATCGAGACAAGAGCAAAAGAGCAGGCACGCAAAGCACAATCGATACCCAGAAATAATTGGCCCAGCCCCACAACTCGACGAGATACCCAGCTGGTGCATTGGCCAGTGTGCGTGTGATGGCCATCAATGCCGAGAGCAGAGCATACTGTGTGGCTGTGAATCTGCGGTCGCAAAGGCTCATCAGGAAAGCTGCATAGGCGGTCTGTCCCATGGCGGCGCAGAGATTCTCCAGCGTGATTCCGGTGATCAGAAGCGGGTATTGCGGACCTGCATAGGCGATCGCGATGAATCCCAAATGAGCAGCTCCCTGCAGAATTCCAAAAGTCAGAAGACTTTTACGCAGACTTAATCGAGACATGATCACGCCTGCGATCGCAACTCCGGCGAAGGTTGCTATCAACCCAAATCCTTTGTCGATGGCGCCAACATCCGTGCGGCTAAATCCAGTTTGTAGAAGAAATGCGGTTCGGAGGGCGACTAGCATCGAGTCACCCAGCTTGTAGAGCAAAACGAAGAGCACAGTTTCGAGCGCGCGCGAGCGTTTGAAAAATTCCAGGAAAGGCTCAACAATGGCTTCTTTGAGATTCTTGGGTGCGACGGGAGCATTGGCTGCTTCGGGAGAAAATGCCGTAAAAATAGCTCCGACGGCCATGATGGCTGCCATCGAGGCATAAACCCAACGCCATGAGATATGGTCCGACAGGATCAGCGCGAGTCCTCCGGAGACGAGCCACCCTAATCGGTATCCTAAAATTGAAAGGGATGCTGCAGTTCCTCGTTCTTCGGCGGAGACAAGTTCAGTTTTGTAGGCGTCAATCACGATGTCTTGGCTTGCACTCAAGAATGCAACGATAACGGCCAGCAAAGCCATCCATGCAGGAGACTCTGCTGGGCTGCCCATTCCCATGCAAAAAACAGCGACGGCTAAAGCCAATTGCAAAAAAGCGATCCATCCTCGGCGCCTACCCAACCAGGGTAAAGTATAGCGATCCAAAAGAGGCGACCAGAGCGGCTTGAAACTATAGGGCAGCGCGACCAACGCAAATACACCGATCGTTTTGAGATTCACGCCCACGCTCGTCATCCAAGCCTGGAGAGTTCCTGCAGTGAGCGCAAAAGGTAGCCCCGAATAAAAACCCATCAGAAAAATCGGAATGAGTTTATTCAGAGGCATGAGATCTTAGTGAGACATGGGGGGTTTTTCAGTTGGGGGTGCACCTTGAGCCACTTGAGTGGCTTGGGCAACGTCAAAATCCAAAAGAACCTCTCCAATTTTTGCTCCCGTAGCGTTCAGCCACGAAACCACAAACCGGTGGCTGCCAAAATGATTCAGCGGAAACCCACCTAATCGGAAAACAGCCTTCATGCGCCTTTGGTCAGCGGGCACAAGCAGTTCACCATTTCCAATACTATGCTGGCGTCCATCCGGCGTCAGAAGGTGAATAAATATTTTCCCCTTAAAGATGCCTTCCTCCATTTTCGTGAGGGAGAGTGAAATAACCATCGCCTGCATGTGAGTCGGAAGCACGGGAACGCGAAGTTCGTCCACCACATCATAGACGGACAGATTCCCGGTTTGCTGATCTACAGACGCGCCGATTGATAAACTGGCAAAGTGAAGTTTGAGATTCATCCAAAACAAGCGTACACCATACTTATGCAATGGGACTATGATTTTATCGTCATCGGGTCAGGGTTTGGGGGCAGCGTTTCCGCGATGCGCCTGACCGAAAAGGGCTATTCGGTGGGCATTTTGGAACGCGGACGACGATTTGGGCCCAAAGACTATGCCAAAACCAATTGGGATCTTCGCAAGTATCTTTGGTTTCCTTTGATGCGGTGCTTTGGCATTCAAAACATGAGCTTGTTTCGCAATATTTTGATTTTGAGTGGAACCGGTGTGGGGGGTGGCAGTTTAGTTTACGCCAATACTTTGTTGAAACCAGGCGAGTCATTTTTTAAATCGCGTGTGTGGGCGCATCTGGCAGATTGGCACAAAGAGCTCGATTCGCATTACGAAACTGCGAAGAAGATGCTGGGCGTGGTTGAAAATCCTCACTTAAATTTTGTCGATGATTTGATGCATGATGCAGCCAAGTCGATGGGGCGTGGAGATACGTTTCGCCCTGCGCAGGTAGCCGTTTTTTTTGGTGAGCCAGGCAAGGAAGTTCCCGATCCGTATTTTGGCGGCAAAGGTCCCGCGCGCTCGGGATGCAATCACTGTGGGGGTTGCATGGTCGGTTGTCGGTTTGGCGCAAAAAATACTTTGGATAAAAACTATCTCTATTTTGCGGAAAAAAACGGAGCGCAAGTTTTTCCAGAGACGAATGTCCTGAATATTCGCCCTGTACACGAAAATGGAAAAACAGTGGGTTACGAAATCGAGACGGGCTCTTCGACTTCGTGGTTTGGGACGTTGTTCGGGAATAAAAATCAGAGAGTTTTCCGAGCCCGCAAAATTGTAATGGCAGCGGGTGTCTTGGGGACTGTGAGGTTGCTTTTGAAATGCAGGGATGTAACCCGAAGCCTGCCTGACTTGTCCCCGACATTGGGATGCACGGTCCGGACCAATAGCGAATCCATTATTGGCGTGACAGAAATCGCACCCAAACCCGAACATGATTATTCGAAGGGCATCGCGATCAGCTCGATTTTTCATCCGGACGACCACACGCATGTCGAGCCAGTGCGATATTCCCAGGGCTCCTCTTTCATGCGTGTATTAGCTGGGCCACTGGTGGACGGGGGACATCCGTTGGTGAAACCCTTTGTTGCGCTTTGGACTTTGGTCAAAAACCCCATTCAGACAGTACGCCTGTACATGAATACGAAATGGAGCGAGAGCACCGTGATTCTGCTCGTGATGCAAACATTGGACAATCACATGCAATTCAAACTGGGGCGCAGTCTATTCACAGGGTTTAAAAAAGGACTCGTGACCGCAGAAGAGCCGGGAGCTACGCCCATCCCCAGCTATATTCCAGTGGCTCATCAAGTTGCACGCCACGTCGCTGCAAAAGTCGGTGGTGTTCCTCAAGGCGCGATCAACGAAACCATTTTTGGGATTCCCACCACTGCACACATCCTGGGTGGCTGCCGCATTGGGGGAGATCGACAGTCGGGCGTGATTGACATCAATCACGAGGTTTTTGGATATCCTGGAATGTATGTTTGCGATGGCTCTGCGATCCCCGATAATTTGGGTGTGAATCCCAGTCTGACCATTACAGCGATGACTGAGCGAGCGATGAGCCGGATCAGCGCTCAAGTATAAGCGTTGTCCGCACAAATAGTTATCCAAACAATCTATGCGGACAAAAATGATGGGAAGAAAAGAGGAACTGCTTCTTTTGGAGCGGGGATATGCCTCTGCCCGGGCCGAACTCATGGTTCTCTATGGTAGAAGACGGGTGGGGAAGAGTGCTCTGGTTCGTTTTTTTTGCGAAACCCACCCGCATTTGATGTTTGAGGGGATAGAGGGGCAAACGACTCAATCTCAAGTAGAAAGCTTCACCCGGCAACTCAAAAGTCAAATTCAGGATCCCCTGCTTCAAAAAGCACGATTTGATCGCTGGGAGGATGTTTTTGATTACCTGACAGGCTATTTCAGGACGCAGAGCAAAAAGCAGGTAGTCTTTTTTGACGAATTCCAATGGATGGCCGCGGGACATAGCAAGTTAGTTTCACTCATTAAATACTACTGGGACAATCATTGGAAACATTCTTCCGTCATGTTGATCCTCTGTGGTTCCATTGCATCCTTCATGGTGAAAAAAGTGATCCGTTCAAAAGCACTGTACGGCAGGGCAACGCTGCAAATGAAGGTCAGGAAGCTTTCTCCTCGTCCCAGCATGGAGTTGATGAATCTTCAGTCGTGCGAAACCGCATTGAGATTTTTATTGGTTTTTGGTGGAGTACCGAAATATCTTGAGGAGGTCAATTCGAGGCGATCCTTTGAGCAAAATCTAGAACATCTTTTTTTTGAGCAAAACAGTATTTTTTTGGATGAATTTTCAAAAATATTCAACGTTCATTTCAAGGAGCCTCGTGGGTATCTTAATATTATTCATGTTTTGAATCGAAAAAGCCTGAGTCTCGAGGAAATCGCCAAAGCACTTAAGGTCAGGTCCAGTGGTGGATTGAAAACCTATCTCGAAAATCTAGAGCTGGCGGATTTCATTCGTTCCTATAATCTTTATGATCAGCCTGGGAAGGCCAAGTATACGAAGTATAGGGTTAGCGATGAATTCATTCTTTTTTATCTAAAATATGTTCAACCCAATCTAAAATTGATTGAGAATGGGTCGGGTAAAGATATCTTTAGATCCACCTGTGCGTCATCCATTGATCCATGGTTAGGGTTTGTGTTTGAGAATTTTTGCATCAATCAAGCATCAGAAATTGCCCGACTGTTGGAGTTCAATCAATACGTAATGTCCTTTGGCCCCTTGTTTCAGAGGACAAAGCCGGGGTTTCAAATCGATCTTTTGTTCAAAAGAAAAGATCGAGTCATTGTGATCTGCGAGATCAAGCATCAAAAGGCAGAAATAAACACTCAAGTCATTCCTGAAGTGGAAGCTAAAATTAAAAAATTCAAACTTCCTAAAGGTTACACGATTCAAAAAGCGCTGATTTCTTCTTCGAATCCAGCTCAATCATTGGTGGATGCGCAGTATTTTGATTATTTTGTGACAGCACAAGATTTGTTTAAAGGTTGAGTGGGCTTGAGACAGGACAATGTCTCAAGTTTACCGAATATGTCCCGTTGAATCGCTCAATGTGGTGTGAATCCGTATTTCATGACTTTGCAGCCGTGGCATATTTGTTGCTTCAGTGAATCGCATGGACACACGAAAATTACTCATCGTTTATTTTTCGAGGTCAGGAACCACGCGAGCAGTAGCAAGACTGCTTGCGCAGAAGCTTCAGTGTGATTCGGAAGAGATCCGTCCGCGTACCTCATATTTTGGATGGCTAGGCTACCAGCGGGCTTTGGTTCATTCCACGTTTAGAAAGCAGCCCCCGATCGAGTTGCTCCGAGTAAATCCGGGCGACTACGATTTGATTCTGGTCGGGGGTCCCGTCTGGGGCGCCTCGATCCCTGCGCCCATTCGATCTTTTTTGAATCTGTATAAGAGCCAGCTGAAAAATGTCGCTTTTTTTCTCACACAGGGCGGAGAGATGGGGAGGGGGCGATTTTTTGAACAGATGCAAGAAGCAAGTCAAAGGAAGCCATTGGCACTTTTGGCTGTAAAAGAAGAGGAGGTGAGACTCGGCAGAGTCAATCGGAAGATCTCTGTGTTTCTCGCCAAAATCAAGCAACCCCAACCGGAAGAGTTTTATCTTTGAAAGGAAGGTCATATGCAAGTCAGAGAAATCATGAAGAGCAAAGTCGATGTGATTAACGCAGACAAAACTGTGTTCGAAGCAGCAGTAATGATGGAGCAGGGGCGGTATGGATCCATCCCGGTTGAAAAAAACGACAAGATGGTCGGGATGATTACGGATCGTGATATCGCGCTTCGTATTGTCGCCCACTCGCGAGATCCGCAGAGCACGAAGGTGAGTGACTGCATGTCGAAGGGAATTGTCTTTTGTTATGAAAATGACAACCTGGAAACCCTTGCAGAGAAAATGACGGCTTCACATTTGAGGCGAGTCCCTGTGGTGAATCAAGACAAACGTCTTGTGGGAATCGTCAGTCTTTCTGAATTGGTGAAAAACGCACGAGATCCAAAATTAACTCAGGCTACGTTGGAGAGTGTTTGTCACTAAAAGCGAGCCGAGAGTAATGGTGAGTCAGTGAACGTTGCCCGGCAGAGAGCGGCGGTCACTGACTCTTGTCGGAATCAATTCTTAAAAATCATGCCTCGTGCCATGTCGAGGATAACGCGTGTGAGATGAATACCTAATTTTGCTTCATTCAAGACTTTAGTCAGGCAAGATACGTGCGAATTCGCCTTTGGCTTATGTTTTTTGCTGGAAGATTTTTGACGTGGTTTTTGTTTTTGTGTGGGAGCAGCGACGGCAGCAGCCAGTGCCGATTGTGTTTTTTGTGATTTCTGAAATGGGTTTCTGCCGACTCGGTTGTTTTGTGACATGATTTTATCCTTACGTTTTTGATTTTATAATTCTTTGGCTTGAGTCCGTTTGTAAAGTTCTTGTGCCACGGCGACGTAATCTTTTGCTCCTCGCGATGAGCGGTCGTATTCCATCACCGAGCGCCCATGACCTGAACTCTCAGTCACGCCCGAACTTTCGTGAACCATGGATTCAAAAATAATGTTTCCAAATTCTTGCTTGAGCAGATCCAGAACTTCTGTCGTGAGTTTTCGGCGAGAAGCGACTTGGGTGGGTAGGACTCCCAGAATTTCCAGGCCGGGATTGAATTGGCGTTTGATTTCGTCAATCGAGTTTCGGATTTTGACGATCCCTTCCAGACTGAAAAATTCCGGCTGAACCGGGATCAGCACTCGATTGCTGGCGCAGAGTGCATTCAAGGTCAACAAGTTCAGACTAGGTGGGGTATCAATCAAAATAAAATCGTAATCCTTTTTGACGAGATCTAGGAATTTTTTGAGAACCATTTCTTTTTCCAGTCGAGAAAAGAGATAGTATTCTACGCCGCCCAACGCTTTGTCGGAAGGAATCAAATCGGGTCCTGATCTTGTCGCAGTCACATACATGGATTTTGAATCCGCAGTCAGAGGACGCTTTGAAAGATAAATCTCGTCCAGAGTGCGAAGCGTCTCGAATCCTTCGCCGCCAGCAGTGACTCCCATGTAGCTGGTGAGATTGGCCTGGGGATCGGAGTCAACGAGTAGAACCTTTTTTCCCATCATCGCAAGAGCACAGCCGACGTTCATGGTGGTGGTGGTTTTTCCGACGCCGCCTTTTTGGTTTGCGACTGTGATGATCTTTGTTGCCTTAGCCATTCTCTTCTCCGTCTTGGTTGACCGGCCCGAATTCAGCTGGATTGATTCCGTATTTCCGAATTTTACGCAGCAGCGTGTTTTTCGGAATTCCCGCATGTGCCACGGTTTGGTTGATGCGCCCCCCGAACCGTTTCAATGCAGTCACTATAAACTCTCTTTCAAACTGCTCTTTTTGGTTGTGAAAATCAATAGCGGGTAGAGAAGATTCTGCAGAAGGGTCACTTGGCGTCGCGATGAACCCGTTGGGGCGGATTTCCTCTGGCAGCGCGTTGAGAGTGATATAACGCGAATTTTCCAGAACAAAGGCTCGTTCGATGATGTTTTCCAATTCCCGGATATTTCCCGGCCAACGATGATTCTTCAAGCAGTTCAGTGCGTCTTCACGGATACCTCGAATCTCAGTTCCAGATGTAACGCGCGCATGAAGGCGATTGAATTTTTCAATGAAGTGTTCCACTAGAACAGGAATTTCTTCCTTGCGTTCGCGCAACGGTGGCAATCGAATAGGCATTACATTGAGTCGATAAAATAAATCCTGTCGAAAGTCATTTTTCCCGATCATAACTTCCAAGTCGCGGTTGGTAGCAGCGATGATCCGAACATCGCAACGGATTTCTCGATTAGAGCCTACGGGGGTGAATTTGCGTTCTTGCAAAACCCGCAGGAGCTTTACTTGCATCGCGGCTGAAATATCCCCGATTTCATCGAGGAAGAGAGTGCCACCCTCGGCAAATTGAAATTTGCCGATGTGGCGCTGATCAGCTCCGGTGAATGCGCCCTTCTCGTGGCCAAAAAATTCGCTCTCAATCAGGTTTTCAGGAATTGCGCCGCAGTTCACAGCGACAAAGTGTTTTTCCTTGCGATTGGAGTTGAAGTGGATCGCGCGAGCGACCAGCTCCTTGCCGGTTCCGTTCTCGCCTCGGATCAGGACGCTAGTGTTGAATTGTCCGAGCCGAGCGATGACTTGAAAAAGCGAGCGCATTTGCTGCGAGCTGCCGATGAATTTTTCTCCGTTATCTAAAGTCAGTTGAGGAGAGGAGAGCCCTGCTTCTTGAACGAGTTCGTGAGCTTCCTTGGCTTTTTGAATCAAGTCTTCCAGGTCAGATTCTTGAACCGGTTTTTCGATGTAGTTGTAGGCGCCCTCACGCATGGCCTCGACTGCGTCACGGATATTGCCGTGCGCGGTGATAATCAGAACCAAAATCGACGGATCAAAGGACTTGATTGAGCGCAGGACCTCAAGTCCCGACATCCCAGGCATGTTCACATCAAGCAAGACCATGTGAATCGAGTTGGGTGAATCAGTCCCCCGCTCGTTGAGGATCTCTAATGCTTTTTCCCCCGCTTCTACAGGCATCACATGGTGTCCGAGGAGGGTCAGTTTCTGTGTGAGCGACTCGCGAAGTTCTCGTTCGTCATCTACTACTAGTACGTTCATTCTGGGGGCTTATAACACAGGCAGTGTGAAGCTGAAAACAGTACCTTTGCCGGCCTGAGATTTGACTGAAATCTTGCCTCCGTGCATTTCGATGAAATATTTGGAGAGATAAAGCCCTAGGCCGGTGCCCTTGACTTGCTCGCCCATGGGCCTGAGAAATCGGCTGAATTTCCGGAACATCAGTGGAATTTGATCCTGCGGAATTCCGGGGCCATGGTCCTCCACTTCCACCCAGACGTAATTGCCCTCGACCTCTTTGGACCGAATTTCGACACGAGAGCCTTCCGGACTGTACTTGATTGCATTGTCGATCAGATTGGTGAGAACTTGCCGAATCAGATCCTCATCGAATTCGAATGAAAAAAGCGGTTCGAGTTGTTCAACGAGCTCTATTTGCTTATGGGTGGCCAGGGGTTTGAGGCGCTTTAGAGTGTGCTGGATTAATTGATTGAGATCCCCGGGGCGCCGGTTGAAGATCACTTTTTGGGATTCGATTTTGGAGAGGTTGAGCAGGCTGTCGATGTAGCGTTTCAGCTCGTTGTTGCTGTTCTCGACGGAATCAAAAAGCTCCTGCGGATCCGCACGATCCTCCAGCGGGACTTTGGTTTCCCGGCGTAGCCTCTCGACTACGGCCTGGATTTTCGCAATCGGGGTTTTGAGATCATGGCTGACGAGTGAAAGAAAATTGGTTTTCATCTGATCCAGCTCGCGTAGGTACTGCGCTTGTTTGAGAGAGCGCCACTGGAGATTTTCCTGAAACGCCAGCCGATAACCCGTGAAGACTAGGTAGGTGATGAGCAATGAATTCATGATATTGATCGAGGGAATATAAACTCCAAAAATAGTGAACAAAAACTGTGAAAAAATAATGACGAACAAGGCCCCTGTTCCCGTCACAGCGATTGCGCTCAAAACCACTGGGTAATAAATGATGTAAAATGCAGCGAGGAAAATCATCGCAATCATGACCAGAGACAGAGCAGGCCAAGAGATTTGATGGATTCGCTTGCCGTTCACAGCGGTGTGGATTTCGTTCGCAAGGATTTCGGAGCGGCTCATGGGTCCAAAAGGAGTTTTGTATACAGCAGTGCTAAAAACAGAATCAGATGAAGTATTGGAGCCCTCCTTAGAAAGCAGGATGAGTTTGTCCTGCAGGGGATAGGGGCAAGGATCGGTGGAAGTTTCCATCAACTGAGCGATGCTGCATTCTGGAATTGAACCTGCTTTTCCCACAAAATTGATTAAGAACGGCTGATCAATGGCGGAAGGCATCGGCTGACCGGGATGAAGAATTTGCTGCGCAACGGAGACCAGCGAATATTTGCCCTTACGCATCCACATAGATCGGCGAATTTCTCCATCCGTATCGGGACTCAGGGTGTTGAAATAACCCTCGACCTGCGAAGTGAGTGCCCCCGGGGATCGAATATATTTTCCATCCGCGTTAAATAATCCAGTCCAAATCACGCGCGGATCGTGGAGCGAAGAATTGGGGTGGTACCGTGGGCGGCCAACCACCTCTTCGGGGATGTGCCAAGTCATGAAAATCGCTTTTGGATTTTGTGAAAGCAGTCGGCTTAATGCCGATTCCATGACCCATGGGTCCCAATAAAACAGATTATTCAGTGGCTCGCCCCCGTCAGCTTCGGGATGGATTTTGTTCTTGAGAGTGTAAAAATCCCCAGGCGTCCAGCGCACGATCAGGACGTTCTCGGGGGGTTTGGTCAGGCGCCCTCGAACCCGCATGCGGATGGAGTAGAGATAGTCCTCTGCGTCGCCCAGAGGGATCATCGAGAGCACGAAGCAGATCAGGGCGCGTATGAGAAAAGGACGGGTTTTCATGTTTCGGGGTGATTCTAACTCATTTTTGATTTAAGAAATACATATATGAGTCAAGCTTTCATTCGAGCCTGGTACGATCGAAATGTCACTCAAAGGACGTTCGTCGGGCAGTTTTTACGCAAATGGCGCCGATTTTACCTGGGTACTTTCCATAAAGATTATATTCAAAAGGCGATTGTAGAAACCCGCCAAGGAGAATGCCATCGGTGCGGATTGTGCTGCGAGCTGATCTACAAGTGCGCGTTTCTCGGCCGGGATGGGCAGAATCTCCCGTACTGCCGTGTTTATGGGGATCTCAGGCCGGCCAATTGCTTCAATTATCCTTTTGATGCCGTGGACTCTGAGATTGATCAATGCGGGTACAAGTTCAAGCCAACAGAAGAAGTAACCTCGCTAAAGAAGTAAAAAATGCACCAGTTTTTGGGTTATCGACAAATCAACGCGGCTCCAGCTTCCACGGTTGTCACCATCGGAAATTTTGATGGTGTTCATCACGGACATCGCAAAATCATCGGGACAGCGGTGGCCAAAGCTCAGGCAATGGGTGGTTTGGCTGCGGTTTATACCTTCCGCCCCCACCCACGCGCGATTTTAAAGCCGGGACAGCCGCTCGAGTTGCTGACGACTTACGAGGAAAAAGCTGCGTTGATTGAGGGGCTGGGCGTGAGTTGGTATGTGGAGGAGCCGTTCAGCCGAGATTTCTCCATGATGTCGGCGGAGCGATTTTTCTCGGATGTGATTTTGGGCGTTCTCCGCGCCAGCGCTGTGGTGGTGGGGTATGATTTCGGGTTTGGCAAGGACAGGCAGGGGAGTTTGGAGATTCTGCGTCGGCTTTGCCAGGAGGCGGGCGTTGACCTGGAGATGATTCCGCAGCAGAGTCTGTCGGGGTGCACAGTTTCGAGCTCCAAAATCCGTGAATTATTGCATCAGGGAAATTTAAAACTTGCTCACGAATTACTGGGATCCAGGTTCTCGTATTCCGGAGTGGTGGTGAGAGGGGATGCTCGGGGCAGGACCATTGGGTTCCCCACAGCCAACGTCAGGTTCGAGCCGAAGTTGATTCTCCCGTTGGGGGTCTACGCTGTGGAGTTTGAGGTGGGCTCTGAGCGGTGGTCTGCAGTCGCCAATCTGGGAGTGAGGCCCACGGTTTCTTCTCTGGGCGGTGTGAGCCTGGAGGTGCATGTTCTGGACCGGCACGTGGATCTTTACGAGGCGCGGGTGCGAGTGCATTTTGTCGAAAAAATTCGCGAAGAGCGGAAATTCTCCGGGATGGAAGAACTGAAGACTCAGATCGCTCAGGACGCGCAGAGAGCCAGAGAGATTTTCAAATAATTTTCATGTGTCGAATGTGACACTGTAATTTAATCAACAAAATAAATTTAAACCTAACAATATCAACAAAAAATATATCGGCCGAATTAACAATTTATTCAGAACCGCGTGCTATTCTTAAATGAATCAGGACGTATGAAGAAATTTAAAGGATTAAAAAAAGTGTTGTCTCGAGTTTTTCCCAAGCGCGAGCGTACGCGTGGGAATGTCTTGATTACGATGGTCGGCGTGATGGGCGCTGCATCGATCGCGGGGATTGTTAGCTACTACGATTATTTTCGCACCATCGCAGTTCAAAAAGCATCCATGCAGTATCAAACTCAAATCAATCTCGCCCTAGCAAGTTCTCTCGATTACATTATTTGGATTGTCAAACAGCGGGCATGTGTGAGCGATAATTTGACCCGAAAATTATGCAGCGGTGTTTTGGACGAGAGCAACACTGAAAGACTTCTGTTTCTGCCCACTACAGCGGACATATTGGCAGACGCTATGGGGAAAACTCGATCTGATGTGTTTTTGAAGGGAAATAAAATCGAACGCACAGTCGCTCTCAGCAGCATCTCTGACCAACATCCGCTTTACACGATTCTGCAGCCTCTGAAAGGAAAAGGCGTTGTTGATTACCTCTCCGTTAAGGTCAGTCGGGATGATTCAGTTGCGCGAAAGGGGAGAGAAGTTTATCTCAGATTTTCTGTGGGACTCCGGCAAAAAGCGGGTCAGTCTCTCGGTACATCGCTTGAGTCTGAGGCTTTGATTGCGTTTTTTCCCAGGGAGTTAGCCAATTTTTCTCTAATCACCAGCGGTAATTTGGTTTTAGGAAATAGCGCATTGGATATTCCTGAAGAGAGTAAATCCAAATCGGACTCCTCCTTTATCGGGGCTAAAAAAACGGAAGCGACTGGTGCAGGGCTAGTTTTTCAAAGCCCCGTTTTTGTGAACAAGAATATTTACTTGGGTGCCAAGGCTCCTGAGGGCAGCACCAGTGGTGACTTTGTGAATATTACTTTCGGAGATTCTGTTTCGCTCGGTGAAGGAGTCATTTACCAGAAAAAATCAGAGGGAGGTGGATTTGATCCATTCAAACCTCTGAATGCGGGCGGTGATGATAGCACCTATAATTATCAAAATGTGGGTGTTTTTGGCGGATTTTTGCGTGGACTCAAGCTTGAGATGAAGGACTCGGGACTGGACTGTCTTTTTAATGATCCCGCAGCGTGTACTGTAGATACAAGCCTGATGAGCAAGTGCATTTCTCGAAGCCAGTTGTTCGCCGATCTCAACGCAAGCAAAGACGCTTATCTCATGGCCCGTAAAAAGGAGGCCGTTCAGGAGTCAGGGAGCGGCAAGGATCTCAAGCAGATTTATGTTTATGACATAGGCTTAACCAGTCCTAGCGAATTCGTCCCCGTGAATGGGCTGAGTGTTGAAAGAAGCCCAGGCTCCGATGCCACCTGTGGTGGAGCAGGCGGGGATAAGAGTCCTTGTTGGAACACGGTCAGTACTGGGGCGTTCGCTGGAGATCCAGCCGTGAGCACTTCATCAGTGAAAGTGAGTTCCCTGGACTCGAGCACTGCTGTGAATCAGCAAAAGCCACTTTTGAATGTCAAAGCGACGTTCACGTTCGCCAAAAACACTGTGACGGTGTCGGGAGATCTGGGTAGTGCGAGCAAATTGAAATTCGCCCTTGCCTACGCCTCTGGAGCCGCTGGGCCAACTCAAGCCAAGGCAGATCTTCAGGCGCAAGTGGTGTCACAGGATCAACAGCTTTATAATAAAAATTATCAGATCGTTTGCATGAATCCATCAGTCACCCCCTATCCAAGCCCGGCCCCGATTCCAGCTCCCAGCCCGTCCAGCAGTGTCGGCCCATCTCCATGTCAGCTGCCTCCCTATAATTGCAATGCAAGTCTCACGGAGTGTGAAGGAAAAGGAGGAACTGCGATTACTGCTGAGAGAGACGCTATACTCGCTAGCAGGAATCAAAATCAGGCCTATGTCACTGCTCTGGATTCCGTGGGCGCAGTCGATGGAAAAACAATAGAGTTTGAAATCGTATCATCCTTCAACCCTAAGAAGCCTGGCTACGTTGGATTGGAGTTTTCGGCCAAAGGGGTTGGGTATTTAACTTCAGCTCCCATCCTAGAAATATCAGCCTACGATGTGGGCGTATCCAAGGTGAACGGGAAGGATACTCGAGAGCCAGGGGTAGGTCCGAACCAAAAAAACAGCAAGTACAAGAAGATGGTTTATGCGATGGACACTTCAGGTTCGAACGCGAAATTGAAAGAGGCTCCTCCTGATGGATCTTATACAGTGGCAGTATGGAAATTACTGAATGGAGCATCGGCGGCCGCATCGACACCATCTGAATCAGAGCAAGACCTGGCAGACGAATGCAATAAAAATCAGGCTGTCGCGACGGGAGGGGGGGATTGGGATACGGATTACGGAAAATCAACCATGACTTCTTGGCACTTTGCTCCCAAACACGCGGTTTTGCCGAGAACGATTCCAGATTCAAAAAATATTCTCGTGATCAATTCAGACAACCAAGATTTTTTTCATGTGGGTTCGATTCTGGATAAGTGTGTGATTGATGCTTCGGTTACGACCGTGATGGCATTTTTGACCTGTGATGAATTATATATCGATTATTCTTATTCTCAGAATGCGGATGGATCGGTATCGGTATCGACAGGCTCGTATCAGCAACGGACCAAGCTACTCGAAATCATTGGAACGCTGATCGTCGGAAAACTAAAAATAGCTCCTGATACTTTAAAGAAAAGCGCAATTACTTGGAGAAGCATCTATCATCCGGCTTCGTTGACGACTCTTCGAGCAAAAGGTGCTCTTTGGGGAACGATCAAGCCTCCGATCACTCCAGAGCGCCCTGAGGGTCCAGCTGTCTGTGCAGTTTCGCCCAATTTGCCGGTATGGATGCCACAGCCGTCTCTTGGTCGTGCCAATGAGCTGTATCGTTGCAGCCCTGCTTACCTTCGAGATAAGGTGAATCCGATTCAGTGGACGAGTGTGACTCCGGATTGCGGTTTGTTGCCTGGAGCGTCAGCAACCACGTGCAACGCGCCCTTCAGATCAAAAAATTTCATGACATTGGACTTGTTCCGTCGAGTGGGTGGATCTGTGATGTTTGATCAGATCAAAACAATGACCCAGGACGCTACAGCAATTGCCAAAGAGAAGCGAGAGCAAGGCTCAGGGGGTGGACCATGATGAACAATCGTGGATTTACCATTCTGGAAACATTGATCGCATTGGGGTTGCTCTCCATTGTTTTTGTGGGGGTTCAGTCTGCCATGAATCATTACCTGGACCAAACACAGCAGGCCAAGAGTTCGAGTTCGAACGATCAAATCGTTGATTCTGTGCTGAAGAAAGTCGTAGCTGACGTCAATCAGTTTCAAATCGATTTTGGGATCGTCAATACCACTCCATTGAACGGGAAGTGCACGAATGCTGAGCCGTTGCCTGTAGCCTGGGACATTGATGTTTATACGACTGCCAAATCTTGCCCGAATTGCCCTGGAAAACTGGGTTATTGGGTTCAACCTCTGGATGGCTACCGAGGTCTGTACAAAGTCACTGTTCGGCTGACGCACACAAAACTTTTTGGCGATGGAAATTGCCAAGATTACACCTTCATTGTGGGGAATCGATAATGAAAAAAGGAATTTTTCATCACCACTCCGAGTCCGGATTCACGATGACTGAGATATTGATCGCTGCTGGGTTATCGGCACTGGTGGCAGGTGGGGCAGCCTACGTTTTTACCAACGTCACGAAACAAAGAGAACAAGCACACAAGAGTTTGGAAAACATGTCGGACGAGAAACTTGCGGAGCGAGTGATCATCAAGGATTTGATGAGATCGTCGCCTTCGTTCAATATTCTGAAGTCCAAGTTTTTTGATTACATCCCAGACGGTCGCTGCGTTTTGGATTGCACTCGGACTCACCGCATGGAGCAAAAAGGCGAATTTTGGGTTTTGATCGCTGACTCCGAAGACATGGGCACACCCATAGCATTCGATCCGCCCGAGGCTTATCAAATTACAACTGCTGAAGATGGCACTGTGACAGCAGTGACGTTTGATTTGGCGAAACTCAAGACCTACATGAATAAGAAGAACGAGAAGACCGATGAAAAAATATTTGGAAAAATGTGGGAGAAACAGAATTTCCTGATGTTTTATACACCGGTTCCGCTGCGCGTTTTGCCAACGGATCCCGTGCCCAGATTTTTTGGTTTTGTAGCTCAGGTGGATTCAGGTGCCTCGGGAATCAATTTGGTGAATCCAACCGTGCATACTGCAGAGGGAGTTGAGGATTCAGCTTTCAGCATGAACCACCCCATTAGTGGAGCAGTCGTTAATAGCGTCGATCAGATGTTGCGTTCAGTCCCGCCTGTGGGTGGCACAGGGACCTTGCTCTTCGTGAGACCAGTTAAACTAGTTCGATATAAAATAGATGAAAAAGGAACCTTTTCTCGCGCTGAGATCAAGCAAATGAGCGGCGCTCAAGCACCTTCTGAGTTTGTGATTGCTAGAAAAGTCAAGCATGTGGAATTTTCACGAGATACGATTGCTTCAACAGTGATTAAATATAGTTTGAAATGGGACAAACCTGTCTCCGCTTCATTGCCAGCTGCAGCGGCTTCGCCGTCAGCAGGTCCTTAAACCGGTGTCTTAGGAGGGACGTAGTATGAAAAAGAACAAAACAGCTTATTGGATGATGTTAGGAATACTAGCAGTCAAATCTCCGCTAGTTTTAGCGGATCAAAAATCTGGAACCGTGCTTCCGCAGGAGATGCCCTCATTTTCGGGAGGCCATCCCGATATTGTTCCGAATTCCAATGGAAAACCCAGTCTGGTGTTTGAGTTGGGTTGTTATGGGGGCGGCAACATGCGGAGCAATAGCGAGGTGAGGGTTGATACTGCCAATAGTGAGCTGAATAATGAGGCTTGGTTCTCGTTGACTTCAGGCAAAGAAAGCAAAATCTACCGCATCACATTCCCAGGATCTTTGATTGCTGACGGCAGTGCGAACGGAGGCTGCGCTTTTTCGCCTGGATCTGGTGCGGGTGGAACAGCTGTTGCTGTGAGCGCTAATACGGCATCTACACTAGCGTGCTCAAATCGTAAAATCAGCCTTCAGTTTTCCTTGGATGATTTTCCAGGAATGAATTTTGATGATACTCGAATCAAAGCCATCGGATACTACACAAACTTGTCGATCTATCGGTCAGGATATCATAATGGTGGTCCAGGGTGGCTCTCGCTTCAGGGAGAAAAAGTGAATATTTCCGGCTCAATGTCTGCGGTCATCAAGGCAGATTTTGCTGGAATAGTGAGGGATGGACAGGAAGCGGGATATCTCAGTGGCTTTTGGGGTGATACCTCCCAATGTATTGGGTTCTACTCGCCCATCATGCTTTTCTTCGACGCAAAACGCCCAAAATTTAGTGGAAAAAGCTCATTCCTGAAGGCGCTTGCAAAAGTAGATACCTACTGGCCCGAAGCCAACTCTCCTGGCTATTTCTTGGCCGTGGATAGCCAAGGAGATGGAAGCATCAAAAATCTGGATCAACTCTTTGGCCAGAACACTGCGTTTGATGACGGTTTTGCAGCCCTCATTGCACAGGACAAAAACAAAGACAGAAAACTAGACTTCAAAGACGAAGTCTTCGCCAAGCTTCTACTCTGGCAGGATAAAAATGGAGATGGCGTTGCTCAGAAAGAAGAGATCCAAAAACTCTCTGAGATGAAGGTATCGTCCATCGACTTGAAGTATGACCCCGCATTCCGAGAAAAATTCGGTGGGATCCCACTGAAGGCTACTGGGCGCGGCATCTCGACCTTCAACTTCAAGGACAAGAAGGGCAAAGCTAAAAAAGGCTCTGCTATCGATATTTGGTTTGCTCCGGCTAGTGTGGAGTAGATTGATAGGATTGAGTAAAAGGTCCTGCTTGCACTTTTATTGTGTCTAATGTTACTATTTTAGTAACTTGACATGCAAAAAAAGAGCAAAAAAATAAAAACTCAAGGCTTGCCTGACGATCTTGAGCTGCTTAGCCAGCTACCGGCTAAAGTGGATTTTTTGTTGCTGAAAGATCGGCTGAAGCTATACAAAAACGCGCGGAAAAAAATTTTTGATCTCGCGAAAAAAGGCTATCTGCAGTCGATTCAGAAGGGACTCTATTTCAATTCAAAGTCCTCTGAGCTGAAATTGCTCCATGTGGAGAGTTTTGCGAACAGCTTGTATTTTCCATCCTATGTTTCTGCAGAATGGGCCTTGCAGTATTATGGGTTGCTGACAGACCGGGTCCATATCATTACTTCTGTGACGACTCGGAGATCGTCTCAATTTAAAACTCCTGTGGGGACTTTTGCTTTCGATCATATTCACAAAAAAAGATACGCGATCGGATATTCAATGCAGACTGTGGATGATGCGACTTTCTTAATTGCTCGCCCTGAGAAGGCGTTGCTGGATTATGTCAATCTTCGAGCCGGAAAAATCAGCTGGAAATCAAAAGCGGATATCAGCCTCTTCCTAGAGGAGGACTTGCGGCTCGATACTGAACGTCTTTTGGAATTGATCTCGGAGGATCATCTCAAAGAACTGATTCCCTATTATCATCGCAATGCAAAGGAAGCTCGTTTGCTTCGTTGGATGATTGCTCAGAAAGAAGGTCTCGATGTCTAGTCCAATTGAGTCTCTGATCCAAAAATACAATCCCAAAACCTCGCGCGATTTCGAAAATGCACTCAAGGAAGTCATGCAAGAAGTTACGTTGGCTGGGCTGGCCAGGGCTCATTTTTATCGAGAGGCTGCGTTTTATGGAGGGACTGCGCTTCGAATATTTTATGGGCTTCCCAGATTTTCTGAGGATCTCGATTTTACTCTTTTCCGGCATCAGCCTGAGTTCAAACTTAAACCTTATTTTGCATCGGTTGTGGAGTTATTAGAGTCGTTTGGATTTGAGGCGCAGATCAGCGAGGTGCCAAAAGATGCAGATCGGAAAGTTGAGTCTGCATTCCTCAAGACGAACACGCAAATTCATTTGCTGAAAATAGAAGCGGCTCGAGAGGTGGCGAAAAAAATTCCTTCCAATCAATCTCTTAAAATTAAATTTGAAGTCGATGTTTTCCCCCCATCTGGATTTGAAACAGAGGTCAAGGTTTTGACTCCACCGATTACGGCCTCCATCTGCGTTCTTAAGCCGAGCTCTTTGTTTGCTGGAAAAATGCATGCAGTCCTTTTTAGAAATTGGAAAAACCGCGTGAAGGGGAGAGATTTTTATGACCTGCTCTGGTACCTGGGGCAGAAGATCCCCATGAAACTGAGCTACCTGGAACAAAAAATGCACGAGGGTGGAACTCTCCAGAAAACAGAAAAACTCACACGTGAAAAAGTATCTGAGTTGCTGCAGACTCGCCTGAAGGCAATCGATTGGGAGAATGCAAAAAAAGATGCCATTGGATTTATACAAGACCCCAGAGAAGTGGATGCGTGGGATGCTGAATTGTTTCTAAATGCTGTGGATGGGCTTGAGGTGGTGCCGTAAAGCTCAGGTTAAATTGAGTGCTAACCCCGAATTTGGATTAGTAAATAGCTAGACATCAATATACATTGTTGACGTGTCACCAAAGTTCTTTCTTCGATGGGTGAAGTCTCGGCGTGGGAACGCCATGATTGGGATGGTCGCCACCATTGGGATCGCCTCAGTGGTTGGCATTATGTCGTCCTTTGACTATTTCAAAAATCTTTCTGGCCAGCGTGTAGCTGTTCAACAACAAAACGACGTCAACGCAGCTATGGCTAGCGTGCTGGACTACGTGATTTATCTGGTCAAAAGGCGCGGATGTTTCAACGATAACTTAACGCAAGTAACGTGTGGCGATTGGTGCACTTATACTGCTGGAAGAGGAATGGTTTGTGCAGCGCCTTTTGACAGCAGAATCACAGAAAGACTACTATTTGCCCCCATTGTTGCACAATCGTTGGCAAACTATTTTACAGCAACCAACCAAAGAGCAACTCCACCCCCCAGTAATCCCATTGTAAAAATGTCAGATGTGTCTCTACCTGAAATTTACTCAACAGTAGATATTGCAAACATTACCGAACAACATCCACTCTACGCAGCAATTTATCCGATCCGAAATTTTGTTAAATCGCTTACGGTTGTTGTGAATCAAGAAACTCTGATTCCCTCCAAGGGACGAGAGGTCACGCTCAGATTTATGGTGGATCTCAATATAGATGGAACCTCTGGATATCTGAAGCAGGTCTTACGAGGCAAGATGGTGACACACACCATTGGATCAAATACACCGGAACTTCATGCAGAAGCACTGATTACGTTTTATCCACGTGAGCTCACTGACTTTGCTTTGATTACGAGCGGAAATTTGATTTTAGCGAAAAGCGTAGAACCGATCTCTTCCACGATAACGGATTCTACTATTCCAACAACACCCAAATCTGTTGCAACTGGACCCGGACTTGTTTTTCAAAGCCCTGTGTTCGTTAACAAAAGTATCTATTTAGAGAAGGCGCCTGATCCTGCTCCCAGTACAGGCATTCTTCCTCCGTCTGCAGTTTATGCCAATGTAACCTTTGGAGACATGGTTGCGGTGGGAAACGGCATTGTCTATCAAAACAAAGCTGGCAGTGCACCTACTCCGTTTCAACCGTATGCACCTGGAAAAACGGGATCTGTCTATCAAGCAGAAAACAATTCGACCTTTGGGGGCTTTCTCAAGGGAGTTCGTATGGAGGGATCAGACACAGGTCTTGAGTGTATGTTTAATGAGGCCGATGTATTGCATCCAACCAATCCAATCTGTACCTTAAATACAAGTTTATCAGCAGCAAATCAGGCGTGTATGGATCTTAGGAATGTCAAAACAGATCTTTCTTTGACAGCTAGTTCTAAACTCGTGATCAACAAACAAAACTCCTCTTCGAGTACGAACTCAGCAACTTTTAACTATATATTGGCGCTGACTGGAAAGGACATTTTTCAGGGCGCAAAGTCACTTGCTCTCGTTCGGCCAACGAACAGCAGTACGTCTGCGTTGGTTTCCAATTGTGATCCATTTAACGGCTATAATCCTTGTTGGAGTTCAGCCATTTTGCCAACTATTCCAGGAGTTGGGGCTCCTTCTGTGATATCTACCGATTCGACTAATTTTCCACTCAAAAAACAGACTCCAGTCATACGTGCTAATTTTATGCTTCCGCCAGGAACGTTCGTTGGTTCTTCAACCGCTTCCAGTTGGATACAAGCAGATCTTGGGCTTCGCTCAAAGTTATCCTTTGCACTACCTGCTCCCACACAGGCGAATGTTCAGGCCATCCAAGCATCAACAACTACCTTGATTGCGGATGCCCAAGCTACTCTGGCTCAACAGCAAACTTTGTATGGTTGTGTTACTGCTCCGCTTCCATCTCCATCTCCATCTCCATCCGCGTCTCCACCGCCCTCATGTGGAACTCCGAAAACAGGTTCAGAGCTCCAAGCAGATATTGATCAAACCAGCAGCTCCATCTCGACTTTGCAGACAAGCAGCTCTTCCATAGCAAATACTCTTGCAGCATATAGCGCGTCCGATAACCCTTCTGCTCCTAAGATTCAGGTGACGCTCCAGACCTCCCCGATTCAATTTGCACAAAATCAATTTAACCTCAGTGTTTCAATCACGAACCCTTCCCTGTTGCCAAGTGCTCCTCTGATTTTTTTCTACGCCTATGACGTGGGAGTTAATTCTTATGGATTGAATATGAGAACAAGTCATCCACCTGGAGGACCTAACGACCCGGGAATAGCAACTACACCTCCGTTTAATACACTTCAGTACCAGTCACTATCGTCAAGTTCACTGGCAGAGAAGCCGGCTGCCTTTTCTAATGGGACATGGATGAATTTTGATGGAACCGCTGTCTCAGCGGCGCTTACTCCCATCGCTGCGCCCGCTGTTGATCTTGCACTGCAGTGTACAGAGCTAGAGGCTTCTCAGGATTTCGGAACGTCCACATTCGATTTGGATTTTACCAGTTCAGCGTGGATGTATTGGAATATTGCACCTATTTTGCCCATGGGCATTGTTACTCCTGAAGCAGAAACGAAAAACATTTTGGTGATTGATTCGACTAATCAAAATGTGTTTCAAAAGGCCAGCATCATCAATAAATGCATTATCGACGCCTCTGCTACTACAGTCATGGGTTTTATGGGATGCAAACAGCTCTATATTGATTACAGTTCTTCCAAGGATGGCACCTTGCCTCTTCCAAATATTACTGTTGGGACACCACAGACACGAACGTCACCCTTGCAGATTATTGGTACCATCGTAGCAGGTCAGGTTTTTGTTGCACGCAGTTCATTACAGGCAGGGATTAGTTGGCGCAATATTTATCATCCGGACTCGGTAAAAGCATTGCAGGAGAATGGAGTCCTTTTGCCGGTAAATACTTGCAAGAATGCTACAGGAGGCAAGCCTATTTGGTCGAAAAATCTCACCGATATGGAGAAGCAGACACTGAGTCAGTGTAGCTCATCGTTTTTACGTGACATGGCATCACCAGTTCAGCTGACTTCTGTGACACCGAACTGCGGATTTCCTCCGAGCTCAACCTCCAAAGTCGTTTGCGCATCACCCCTTCGCGCCAAAAATTTTAAGACAATCAATATATTTAAACAGATCGGGGTCGAATAGATGCGTTTGGATATTCCACATCGATCTGCTGGTTTTACGATAATTGAAACCCTGATTTCTCTTGGAATGATGAGTGTGGTGTTCCTAGGGATTCAATCCGCAACAACCTATTATTTTTCTCAAATTAAACAACAAAAAGAAAACGTGATGCAGGGACAAATCACTCAAGCCGTTTTTTCGCAGGTTATGAGTGATGCAAGTCAAATGCAAGTCAACTATGGCGCATTGAATGATAGCACTGATGCTACCCTTGATCCCGCCAACCTTCCCATGGCCTGGGACAAGGACCTTTATCTTCCCGCAGAACAATGTGTTCCGTGTCCCGGTAGACTCGGATTTAAAATTGTTCCGATCGAGGGAATGCGAGGGCTTTATCAAGCCACGATTCGAATCACTCATAAAACTCTTTTGCCCAACGGTGGTTACAAGGATTACAAAATGGTGTTGGGTAACCTATGAAGTTGAAAAATGCTGGATTTTCTTTGCTTGAGATTTTGGTGGCTGGGGGGCTGGCCGGGGGACTTGCTTTGACCATGGGCTATGTCATCTCCATGGTGGAAAAACAAAAAATCCAAACTCAAAAAAGTGGGGAGGCCTTATCCGATACCCTTTTAGCAAAAAAAATGATCAGCATGGACCTGTCTCATTGTGGCGCTTCCTACAATGTGGCTCGTGTTGCAGATGATTCAGGTACCGGGAGTCTGTTTGATTTTATTCCGGATCGGCCCTGCAAAGTTTCTGACACCATTTCTAGCTGCAAGAGGCAATTTACACTGAAAGAGGGGGGGACTCTTTGGTTTCTTCTTTCGGCAGTTGCTAGCATTAACTCAAAGCAACAGCCTGCGGTTTTTGATCCTGCAGCAGCAGATATCAATGGTGATGACCATGTGACAGATGATGAAGCTGCCAAGTACCTCAAGGGATTAGATGCATACCCCAAGAGTGGTTTTTTGTTGTTTTATTCGCCTGTTTTTCTAAGAGCTCAATCGAATGAACTTCCCTCAATCTTGTTTTATCTCGGACAGATTACCTCATCAGGACTTCCTAAGGCCAACGTTCAGTATCAAAATGGCTCGCAACTGATTCAGCTTCTTAATTTCGTACATCCCACTAATCCTTTAATTCAAATTTCTACTCTTGATCTCATGATGACTCACCTCCCGATGGCCGGCGGTCCAGTCACTATTACTCTAGTTAAGCCAGTCAAGTTAGTGCGATATCAAATCTTAAAAGGGGTATTGTCGAGGGGCGAAGCGACAGATCTTACCAATCCCGAGCAACCCAAAATTGGTCTTCAATTTACGTTGGCTCCTAATGTAGAAAAGGTGGTTTTTTCTCGGGATTCTTTGTCGTCCCCGGTACTTTCTTTTTCTGTTAAATTTAAACAAGAGGGATTGCCTCAAGGAACACCCAGTGGATCACCTAGCCAAACACCCTAATAGAATCAGCCGAGGAATCGGATGGATGATTTGCCTTTCAGTTTTTTTCTACCCTCCGCCCGGTTATTCGGACACAATTCAGATTTTACCTCGTGATCTCAGCTATTTTTCGTCAGGGCAACCGGATGCAAGCCCTCCCAGTCAGAACTATAAAGTTGTCTTTAGTATAAACACTCTTTTTACTCCAGCTGAGGGATCTTACCCAGAAAACCCCGTTGTTTCAGGGACTACAATTGAAGCGAGATTTAGTTTGTCTGCCCAGGGGCAAACTCAATATTTTTTGGTCACTTTCCCCAGTGATTTGGCCGCAAATCCACAGACTGGAGGTTCTCTAAAAGATTTGAGTAGTCTCTGCAATGCAAAAATTATAGGTGTAAGTCAGCCAGCAACGAGTACACAGGTGACTTGTATTGGAAGTGTTGTCACTCTTACGATCCCCAATGACCAGATGCCCGGCGGCAATGGGTTTTTTGGTGTGATTGTGGGCGGCTGGGACGAATCTACGCAAAGTTCGAGCAACGCTGCTTGGTTGACCAACAATCCATCAAAAAATTACTGCCAAAGCCCTACGACAAGTATCAATAATTACTGCAATGCTAATCATAATTCGGATTCGTCACAAGCTTCGATCTTTTTTATGCAAAGTGATTGGGCACAATGGGCTCCCACTTCAACTGCGGCTGGCAATAGAGATCCGTCTATTGCTGCAATTTCTAACCCAGTTCCTGCTACCAATGCACCCAAGGTCAGTGGTGACGGGAAGACCTTAACCATTGACATGACCTTCTCAACTTTTGCTCCACAGCCTCCGCCTCCTCCCCCACCTCCGCCAGGGCCGCCACCGTCAGGCTGTACAGGTAGTTTTTGTGAATGTAATTTACTGGTTTGTGTGGTGGTCCTTCTTTTTTTCGGGCACCTCGGTCCTTTCGCGCCTCCTCCTGCTCCTTTAGTCCCAGGTCTGCCAAACTCATGAGCTGAGTATTATGTATAATTCAAATAATAATATACGAGTTGATGCAATCAAAAATGGTCAGTGGGAATATTGGAGCATCCTGCCTGCTGTGTTTTCAGTGGCTCATTTGATTCAATATGTTGTTAACCGGGAATATTCTCAGACTCTTTGGTATTGCCTCTGTTTTTCCTTCATCTTTTCGTACGCTATTATAAAAAAAAACAGTCTATGGATTCAATTTGGGATTATAACGTCCATCAACGCTTTTGTTTTTTGGACGGTGCATCTGCTGACTGCGCATGTCACATCAGTTACATCGATACTTTTGCATGTTTGTAATTTGATAATAGCGTTGTCGTTGAGTACGACGTTTCGTACGTCAATGAGAGCTGTTTTCTATAGTTATGCTGGAGCTGTTATGATGCAGATTGTTTCTCTTGTGATTCGTTCAGGGGTTTTATCTGTTGGATTCGATTTCGGTTCCCCGGTCAATTTGATTCATGATACAAGGTATCCCATTTTTTCGTCAAATCAGTTTGTTTTTATATACTACTTGGGTGTGCATCTTAGATATTGGTTGGTATTAGGGGTGTCATTAGTGCTCTCTCGAGCTATTTATAATAGAAGGCAGAAAAAAATTCTAAATTCCATAAACGTGAAAGAATCAAAAAAAATAATGGCGTAGTAATCGCTGGACTGAAAAATCGTCTTTGCACTGAAGTAAGTGTCGATTGATACATCGGATTGATTCTAAGGACATTTTCCTCAGCGATTGCGCGAATATTGAGAGCAAGCAACAAGCAAGTAAAAATCAGAAAATTTCTTATTGTTGGAAAAATAACAGCGTAGCTCAAACAAAGATGCAAATAACATGCGTAAATAGGATGTCTTAATTCTCGATAGATTCCAGTTTGAACAATGTTTCTCAGAGCAGGAAAAAGTCCAAAATTTTTTCCTAAAGATGCAAAACTAAATAGCAGAATTCCTGCATAGAAAATAAAATTTGAAGCAACGAAAACCTGCTGTAGCTGACTTAATGAAATTGGTATTGGAGAGAGAAAGGAAGTGCTTATGCATGACCATAAGACAGACAAAGCTGTGAGCCGATCAAGCCTGATGTGACTAGGATGGCCATCCACTGAATAAAAAAAATCAGTAACAATTTTAGACCTGTGGCAGCTAGGTTTGCGTTTTTAAACGACGCTGATTCATTTTGAAATTCAGTAGCAAAAAAAGCCAGGATTAAAAAAAAAGGAACGACGCTTAAGTCAATGCAGCGGTATAGAAAAAATCTAGATTTACCCAACTCCGCGAGTTCGTTGCTCATAATTCGCCTATTTCAGCTGTCCTCGAAATGCGTCAATCAAGCCGAATTTTAAAACGAGTACCCCCAACAAGAGACAAAGTAGATAATAAGAAAAAATATATATTTTTACTTTTAACATTTAGAAGGGTTACCTTCATCATAATGCCGGTGGTTTCGTATTATTTTCATAGAATCGGTATCAAAATGTACAACTCTATCACGCTGGCCGCTATCTTGATAATTCCAATCACACCGCACATTAGGAATGAATACCAAATATAGAGAGGGTATTATAATGGTTCAAATTGATTATTTATACCAGTAAGTATGATATTTTATACTTATTGACATACCAGTAAGTATAAAATATCATACTTACTGGTATGATAAAAAACCTCACCCAGCTAACAACTCCCGAAATTGATTACATTTTATTGATGTCCGCTCTAGGCAATACCTACAGCCAACCCAAAGACAAAATCGCCCGGATGATTCGCTCTGGGGAGATTATTCGAGTTAAAAAGGGGCTCTATGTTCTTGGCACTGACTATGGTCGACCCTATAGCAATCCTTATTTGGCAAATCTCATTTATGGCCCGTCCTATGTTTCAAAGGAATATGCATTGTCGCTGCATGGAATGATCCCCGAGCGGGTTGAAACCGTTACTTCTATGTGTGTAGGACGTTCAAAAAGTTTCAAAACACCGATTGGAAATTTTAGCTTTGAACACATTCCCATAGAATATTTTTCTGTTGGATTTGTGAGAGAAGAAATCGACTCTTATCGTGCTTACCTGGTAGCCACTCCTGAAAAAGCGCTCTGTGATCAACTCAGAACTATGGAATTTGATTCAACAAAAGAACTGTACTCCTATCTCCTTGACGGATTAAGAATTGAAGAGTCCACTTTAAGAACACTCTCCCTCAGTCAAATGCATTCGATTGTCGGCAAATCTAAAACACTGACGACATTCGAGATGCTTCTTGAAGCACTGGAGGGAATAAAAAAATGAATCCACTGATCGAATCGCTGATTCAAGCTAAAAAACCGAAGAGTATTGATGATTATGAAAATCTTCTCAAAGAGGCGATCCAGGAGGTTTGTCTTCTGGGACTTTGGCGCGCAAAATTTTTTGAGCATGCTGCGTTTTATGGCGGAACGGCGCTTCGTATTCTTCATGGTTTGCCTAGATTTTCTGAGGATATGGATTTTACGTTGGAGAAAAGTAATCCGAAATTCCGGTTTGATCCCTATCGAGCGGCCCTCATCACAGAACTCAAGGCTTATGATTTTGACGTTGAGTTCAGTGTCTCAAAGCAAGAGGCAGAAATCAGTCGCGCATTCCTCGAAGGCAATAGTTCAATCCACCTAGCCAAAATTGATCCGAAGCTCAAAACGCATCGCAATCGTCTCCTGCAGGTCAAGATCGAGATTGAAACTCAGCCTCCCTGCTCGTCCGAAATCGAGGTCATATCCTGCCTGCGACCCATTCCGTTCTCGGTCAAAACACTTTCTCTGCCCGACCTATTTGCAGGAAAAATGCACGCGGTTCTTTGCAGAGCCTGGAAATATAACGTCAAGGGTCGGGACTGGTACGACTTGCTTTGGTATATCAATCGCTCAGTTCCGGTTCGGATTGAACATCTCGAGGCTCGAATGATTCGAAGTGGAAATTGGTCTGCTGAAAAAAAGCTGACTGCTGACGATTTTAAAAAACTCTTCAGAGAAAGAGTCAAAAAACTGGACGTTGATCTGGCTAAAAAAGATTTGATTCGTTTTATTTCAAACCCAAAAGAAATTGAAGGCTGGTCTACGTCTGTCTTTTTGAGTGTAGCGGATCAGATCAAAACAATCTAACTTACTAGATAAGTATTAATGACAAAACTGGCCACTTCCTGCTAGAAAATATCTCATCGAACTGGGCAATCCCACCAATCAAAAAAACGCCTCCAGATTCAGCTCCAAGTCTACGACGCTTAAATAATGTTTGTTTTTCTTGGCTGAAAACGGAGTGATTAAAGTGACAAATATCTGTTTTTTTTTAGAAAGATGTTTGGATAGTTCAGCTTTTCTGAGTTTTATTTTTTGTGCCTCGCTCTCACTCATTTC
This sequence comes from uncultured Bacteriovoracaceae bacterium, assembly GCA_964364175.1. Lineage (GTDB taxonomy): Bacteria > Bdellovibrionota > UBA1018 > UBA1018 > UBA1018 > CAYILR01. The sequence continues at coordinate 181 of CAYILR010000022.1, read as the reverse complement.
ATAGGGGGTGAGCAAATATTTCATTTCACAAAGATTGATACTATGGTCAGAGCGGTCGATGAGCAAATCGATTTGGGCTTTTGGAGTCTGAAAGCCGTAAATATGTGTGGTTAGACCTGAGATTCCCAGTGCATTCTTGATTTTTTCAGAATGCCTAAAACATAGTTTTTCAAAGGCATGT
>CAYILR010000021.1:0-72372 GCA_964364175.1 uncultured Bacteriovoracaceae bacterium | reverse complement strand
ATCCTGTTTATAAATTATGCAAGTGAATCACTCAAACGGGCTGAACAGTTACAAGAAATCATCAATGGCGGATGGGTTATCGAACCAAGGGAGCAGGGTGATGGCGATTTCACCGTGGTACAGAACTCCTCCAAAAAATCCAAAACCGACTCCGTTGAAGTTGTCCCAGTTGAATTTTAGGTTCCCATTCCCCCCACCCAGAGAGATAGGGAAAAGTGGGGCTCCTGCAACGGCAGGGCCTATCCCAGGGGCAATGACCATCTCCGAAGCCGAATCAAATTCGATGGGGGAATTGATTCGGTGCTTACGCTCCGTTTGGCTGATTGAAAGCGATACTGCCACTCCCCCGACTGTTCCCATTCCAGGCCCCATCCCCATTTCAAACCATTGGCGCCCATTGGTGGCAACACATCGGGAGAATTGCAGCCCAAATCCGAACCCAAGCATAAATCCGGTCATCGCTTGGATCCGTGCGTGGGTGCAGAAAGAGCGAGGAGCGGCCAGCCTTTTCAAAAATTCGAGTTCTTCTGGTGTGAACTGTGGGTTGAGGGCGTCGACCAGCTCTTGGACATATCTGGGACCAAACTTAGAATCATCATTCAAAATTTTGAGCCGCTTTGAGCAAGATCTGCGGATTTTTGAGATTTGAGCCGCGTTATGGGAAGTGGCTATCACTTGTTTTCGGTACTCGAGAGCAAGGGCAACAGCTTTTTCACCACCCACTCCATCTTCAATTATTTTTCTGATGCACTGACCAACTTCCGTGAGCTCATCTTCATAGATCAAGCTGGAGTCATTTTTCTCAGGTTTTTCGGCAGAGGTCTGGGCCACTTCAACTGTGCATCTCACTTGGACATCGAGGTATTTAATCCCACTGATCAGCACTCCGGGGTTCAGACCCAGTCTTTCCAATCGCTTGAGCTTGGCGTGGACAGCAGAGTTGGTGAGCACAATCTGCTCAATCTGGCCTTGGATGCCAAAAGTTGATACTTCGTCTACTTTGCTTCCCAGCAAATTTTCTACGCAAGCCACCGTTGCTTTTTGGTGTGCAGCCTCGACCACACGAGAGGTGACCTCATTTTCATAGAAATAGCGGTAGTCGATTTGGTGGCTCTGCACTTGGAACCAAATGTCTTCCTCAGCTAAAGCCAAAACTGGCAAGAACAGACTTAAAAAAATAAAAACCATTTTTTGTTTCAACATAAATTTTCCTAAAAATTATTCCTCAAAAAGACGAAACAGCCGTGTTTGAACCTCGGACAGTGGGAAAATCGTCAGTTTTGCGGTAAAAGTGTGATGGTCACATTCAAACGCCCCGAATGTGACTCCGTTCGCGTTTTCGAGAAACTCTTTGTAACCATCGATACCTATGGTGAACGCACCTTTTGCGGGGTCAGCTTTCTCCCACACCTCAAGCCCTGTTTGAGCGGCGCCAAAGAAAATCGAGTAGGCGACTTCCCGACTGGTATCGAATTCTAATGGCGAACCCGGAGTGTGGGTGTTGGTAGTATGATTTTTTGCCAAAATGACCAATGCGCCACCCACAAATCCGAGTGATGGGCCCATCCCCACTTCCATCCAATGACTGCCCTGGCTGGCTTCACAAATTCCCGCCTGCAGGCCAAATCCAATTCCCAAGATCCATCCGACCCCAACGGAGAGGCGAACATTCGTACAATAGGAAATTGGATAAATGATTTTCCTCAAAAATTTCTCTTCACTGCTGGTGTATTGATGCCTGGAGATTTCAAAAATATCTCTCAACTGCGACCGGCTGATTTGCTTCGCTCGAAACGAGCGAAGCTGCTTATTACACACCTTACTCAGCTCCAAAAGCTGACCCGGATTGTAGCGGCCTGCTCGAACCTGGCGATAAAAATCCACGGCGAGAGGAATGGCCAGCTCGCCTCCCACCCGGTCTTCCAGAATCGTCCGAACGCAGCGGCCGATATCCAAAAAATCGTCCCACTGCTCTTCGTCCAACTCAGACAGAGGCTCTACGTAGACGTCTGACTCGACCTTAAGCGTGCATTTCACGCGGGTTTCCAGATATTTCAGGTCTCCGCGAGTTCCAGAGGACAGCCCAAGTCGCTCGAGACGTTCTAATTTGGCTTTGATTTCTGAGTTCGTGATTTCGAATTGAAACTGCCCATCCACCACTCGGACTTGATTTGAGATTTTCATGCCGACAACGTTTTCGATGCAGACCGTGGTGGCTTTTTGATAAGCTTGCTCGATGAGCTCAGGAGTTTCTCTGCCTGAAAAGAAGTGCTGGTGGACGATTTCTTGGCTCACAATGCGGGTTTTGCTGCTGGAGTCGCCTCGGTTTCCGACGTACGTAGCCCCGCCATCCCTAGACCCAATATGGGTGGCTCCACCCTCTGCCATCCCGTTCGTGCAAAAAAACACAGTAAAAAAAAGTAAATTCCATTGCCTTCTGAACATCATAAATCACCTTTGTTTTGTTGCGAATGAATTTGGGTAATAGGAAAAAATTGAATATTGAGCTGGAAAACTTCCTGGCAGCTGCCGTCGCTGACGAATTGAGCGAAGTCTTTGTGAAAAGCCTCAATTCGCTCGATTGCTTCATCGAGTCGGTCAAGTTTGACAGCCATGAAGGTGGATGAAATTTTATTTTTCACGGGATTTTCAGAATTTTTTTGATCCAAAATCTGCTCAGCGCGCCGGATGGATTTTTTATGAAAACTGCGAATGGCTGAATGGGATTTTTTAGTGGGAAGGGAAAGATAGCGCTGTTTTTTTCTGAGTGTTCCCTTGGCATCTTTCTCAAGTAAGCCGAGTTGAATCAGTTGCTGAATCGCGGTTTGAGCTTCCTCGTGAGTGATTCCCAGAGTTTTTGCGATCCAACGTGAGTCGGATTGAAACCCCTCCACAGTGCTCAAGTCCAAAATAGCCAGGGGGTACCACTGGGCAACCAGCTGAAACAAATCAGGTTTGAGCGCATAGTCCAACGAAGCAAAGGCGCTTTTTTTTTGCCTAGCCTTGAGTTCAAGGAGCTTTTTGGAGACCCGCGCGCCGGTAGGCAGATTCTGCCAAGCAAGCTCCAGGAAATCCTGGCTTTGCTTGGGTGAAAGATCGAGCAAAACAGCGATCCGATTGGCCTGCGCAATGGTCAATGCGCGTTTATGATTAAGAATGAGGCTGAGCAGGGGCTGACTCACGCCCAGATCGCGGGCAAAAGCGCTGACCGAATAGGCATGGCTCCTGTTTTTCCTTTGTAGGTATAAAACCCTGAGGAAATCAGCGGGCGTCTGGGTTTGAGAGCTGGTTTGCATCCGGAGTTTATAAACTAAATGTATTAATAAAACAATTATATTTAATAACGGCTATTAATTAAGTCATGACATTTGTAATGGGGATGTTTTGGGCCCAATCAGGGTCAAATCCAGCTTCGGAACCACATCCAATCCCGGAATGACTCCGGAGCGATGCGCATGCCGGAGAGAATCGGGAAGAAGTAAATAAAGACGCTGATCGAGGCCATCAGGAACCAAAAACTGGGTCGCTTCCAATAAATGTTTCCTTTTTTCTCACGAGAGAAAAAACAATGAGCCAGGGCTAGATTCAAAATCAATGCGGCCGGGTAGTAGTAATAATAAAACGCAATTTTACGGGGGATAACTCCCCAGCAGAGATAAAGCGCACCGTAGGCCAGGAGAATCCAAAGTGGGGCCATGCTTTTCGGGCGAGGCAAAACATCCGGAATCAGCATCAGAACCGCAACGAGTCCAGTCCACATAATCAGAGGGTTGCCCATCATCAATATGCAGCGGACGAACTCACCATCTCTTTCGAACGCATACCAAATCGGGCGGCTCATCCAGGGCCAGGTGATCCAGTCGCTCATGTAATTATGCTTGTCGACCACTCGCAATTGGCCACCGTAGGACTCGGTTTGAAAATGCCACCACTTTTGAAATGCATCCACAAGACCTGTCGCTTCATGGAGTTGAGGCAAGTAGCTGATCGCGTAGGTGATGACCGGGACAATCACTCCTGCAACTAGCAAAGTCTTGAACGGGACCTTTGAAAGTTTAATGGGCATGAAGGCGACAGCAGCTCCGACGCAAAAAACCCAAGGAATCACGCCATACCATTTGCAAGCCGTGGCACAGCCAAAGGCGATTCCTCCGAGTATGGGCAGAGTCAGTGTTTTTACAGATTTTTGCAGGGTGTACACCCAAGCAGCCATGCCCCAGACCATGAAGGCCACCATGAATGTGTCGAGCATCCCAATGCGGGCTTGGACATAGACCATTTGGTTTGCGATTGTCAGCAGAGCCACCCAAAGCGCTGTTGATTTCTTCTGAAAAAGGGCCATTGCGAGCGCATACATTCCCCAGATGGTGAGGGCACCAAACAACACGCTCATCGAGCGCCAGCCGACGGGCTCGTCCCCGAAAATCACAATCCCCGCGCCCATGATCCATTTGGCCAAAGGGGGGTGTTCCCAGTTCGTGTTGGTCCAGGTGCTGACGATGTTTTTGGAAGCCGGCACGTAGTGGAACTCGTCGTAAACCTTGGCCACGGGGTATTGGACCTCGATCGCGAAAAAGATCAAAGAACCCAGGAAAAGAAAGACGGACTGTTTCCAATGCGGACGCAAGAAGCTCATCTGTGGTTTTGAGAGTACCGTGACACGATCTCGGTGACAATCGGCGTGATTGAGATTATTGTGCTGAAAGGAAAAAACAGACGATGGAAAATGAGCAAATCTCAAATATTGGACGCAACGATCCCTGTCCCTGCGGCAGTGGGAAAAAATACAAGAAATGTCATCAAGGACAAGCCGATGATCCGGTGGAAGCGCAACGATTGGCCGCGCAACCCGCACCTGTGGAGAAACCTGCGGCCGCTCCCGCAGCACCCGGTGGATTTGACCCGAGTCAGTTCTCACCCGAAATGATGGCTCAATTCACGCAGATGTTTCAGAGGCTTCCCAAGGGTCAGATTCAGAGATTCCAGTCGATCATGCAAAAAGCGATGGCCGGAAAAGATGTTTCTCGCGAGTCCGCTGAATTTGAGGGAACGCTTCCTGTTGAATTTCAAAAAATGATGCAGAGTCTATCTCAGCAGGTGCCGGATTCGGCGCTTCCGAAGCCCAAGGAAAAAGATGAGTCCAAGGGCAGGATTGGCAAGTTCTGGAAATCGCTCACGAGCAAGAAGAACGCGACCCCATGAAAGACGTCCCTCGCCTGATGGGAGTGATTCATTTGCAGCCGCTGCCGGGATCACCGGGAGCGATTCACTTGGATCCTTCTGATGCGCTTCAGCGAGCGGCTGAAGCTGCATTCAAAGAAGCACAGCTTCTCAGTCGTGCTGGATTTCAGGCACTGATTTTGGAAAATTTTGGGGACGTGCCTTTTTACGGAGAACAAGTTCCACCCGAAACGATTGCTGCGATGTCGGTCATTGCGACTGCTGTGCGGGAAGTCACGCGGGTACCTCTCGGGATCAATGTTTTACGGAATGATGCGCGAGCCGCTCTGGCGATTGCGTCGGTGGCGGGATGTGAATTTATCCGTGTCAATGTGTTGTCAGGTGTGGCCGCGGAGCTGGTGAGGGAGCGCGCTCGTTTGGGGTCATCGGTTCGGATTTTTGCAGATGCGCAGGTCAAGCACGCGCGGACATTGTCTTCTGAGAGTATAGAACAGTCCGTTGAAGATCTCGTGCATCGCGCTTATGCCGACGCAGTGATTGTGTCCGGCTCGGGAACGGGCAAAGCCATCGAGCGCAGCAAACTTCAAGATGCGGGGCGAGTGGCTCGCAAGAATCGGATTCCTTTGTATGTGGGGAGTGGCGTGACCGCCGAATCTTTGGAGAGTGTGATGGAACACGCAGAAGGCGTGATTGTCAGCTCTGCACTCAGGAAAAAAGGACAGGCAGGAGCGCCGCTCGATCCCGCGCGCGTGAAGCAATTCATGACAGCTTGGAAAAGGTGCCGATGAAATTTCGGCGGCTACTGGTCAGGCGATTTTCTTCGGGGAAAAAATCGGGGAAGAAAAATCGGACAACTCGCCCCATCCGGCGGATCGCAAAGCCTAAGGTAGTCAAAAAACGAAAACCCAGCTTACCTGTTCCGATTGAGATTCAGCCGCAGGCAGAAACATTTTCACGCGCCATCAAAATTCGTGAGTTGATCCGCCCCAACGAAAAACTCTCCGCCAGCATCGAGGGATTTCTGCTGGACCAGCGCTCCGAACACACGCGCGTGTCCTATGGGAAGGACCTCAAACGATTCATGAAATTCGCTCTCTATCGGCAATCTCAGGTCGACGCAGAATTATCCGTCGACCGAGGACTGATCATTGCCTACAAGGAGCACCTCTTGGCCGATGGGCTCGAACACACGACCGTGGATCGTCACCTGGCGACGCTGCGGAGTTTTTTCCGTTGGATGGTCGAGGATGGGCATCTGGAGAAAAATCCAGCCGAGGGCGTGCGATTCCTAAGCCCCAAGCGGTTGTCCAAGACAGTGGGGTTTTCGGACGAGGAGGTCCTGCGTGTTCTCACTCAGCCGGATTTGCACACACGAACCGGCGCGCTTCACTACGCGGTCCTGATGGTTTTGTTTTATTGCGGCTTGAGACGATCAGAAGTCTCGTCGCTTCAGACTTCGCAGATTGGCGAAGAGCGAGGTCACACCGTGGTGAAACTGACCGGGAAAGGAAATCGCGAGCGCGTGATTCCGCTCCTGCCCCAGGTCAAAAACGCAATCGATCTATATTTGCGAATGACCTATCGGCAACTCGAAGGCCGAGACGAACCGCTCTTCATGCCGATCCGGAACAATCGAGGCGGGGAGGTGCACAAAGCGATTGATCCTACTTTGATTTTTTACATCGTTCGTAAATATGCCAGGTCAGCCGGAATCAAGAACGTCGTATCGCCGCACTCGTGTCGCGCGACTGCGATCTCCAACGCACGTGATCGGCACGTCCCTGATCGTGCGATCCAGGAGTTCGCGGGATGGTCATCGACTTCGATGATTACTCATTATGACAAGCGCAAGACGGCGGTCGAGGGGTCGGCGGCGTTGCAGATTAAATACGAGGAAGAATCTATTTAAGGCAGGCACGAACCAGGGTCATTTTCGTGCTCAATTTTTTGATCCAATCCGGCGCAATCTCGATTGCAGCCACTATAGGCTCAGGAGCAGGGTACATCATCTTGGGCTCCACAGGATTATCTTCGGGGCGCATGACATAGTCTTTTGAGACGGTTCCATCTGCTTTGAAAAATAAAATTCCCAGTGGAATATAAGTGTTTTTCATCCAAAAATTGGCGCTCTGGGGGGGATTAAAAACAAAGAGCATGCCCTCGTTTTCTGCCAGGAGTTTTTTGCGGCCAGAGAGACCTTTTTCACGAGTTGTGGCAGCGCTCGCGACTTTTGTTTTTTTGAAATCAGCGAGAACTGGGCCGTTGCAGCTTCCTTCGCGAAGATTGAGTGAGGTGGTCTGCAAATCTTTGAGGGCAAAAACTCCGTCAGCGAAGGAGGATGCCTGAGAAGTCGAACTCAGAGCGGAGACAAAAATCACCCATCCAAAATAAATAAGCCGTAGTTTTTTTGAGAGGGATGTGTTCATAGGGTTTGCTCCTTGAGGATATATTGATAATGTGGAGAGAACTCATGGAAAATCTAGCAAATTCTTCTGCTGTTCTGATGGTGGTTCTGGTCGCTGGGATGCTTTGGGGTGAATGGACTCATCGGCGCGCAGTCTATGGTTTATTTAAGATGTTGGGAGCGGCTTTGTTTTTGGCCGTAGCCTTCCGTTATGGACTGAATTTAGAGGGTCAAAACGGATGGTTTCAAGCAGGGTTCGTGGCTGCTGCGATTGGCGATGCGTTCTTGATTTCTTCCGACAAGAAAATGTTCAAAATCGGGATTTTGGCTTTTCTCCTGGGCCATGTGCTTTACATGGTCGGTGTTTGGGGTTTGCCGAGGGATTTCTCCACACTGCGTTTGCTTGGATTGTCTGGAGTGGTGCTTTTCACAGTGATCGTGATTGGATTTCTCTGGAAAAAACTCTCGCCGTCGTTTCGGCCCTTGGTCAGCGGATACATTCTCGTTCTCTCCAGTCTCATGGCCTTGACGAGTATTTCGCATCCCATGATGGATTCCTGGGGGCCCTTTTTTTGGTCAATCACTTTCGCAGCATCGGATCTGTGCGTAGCACGCAATCGCTTTATCCAAGAAAGCCCCTGGAACCGAGTGGTAGGTTTGCCGCTGTATTTTGGGGCGCAGCTTTATCTTGCCTGGCAATTCGCGAGTTGGATGACTGCCCAGGTATGAGCGCAATCTATTGAATTCAGAAAGATACGTGTTTAGACTAGGAGTATCTTGAGAACTAAAACCGTCCTCATTGTGCTTTTGGCGCTCAGCAGTCCTTTTGTTTCAAAACCGAGCCATGCGGTTGCTCCGGGCGTGGCCGGGGTGGCGAGTTTAGTGCCGGGGCTTGGGCAAGCTATCAACGGTGCTCCTCTGGAAGGGCTCGCCTGGTTTAGCTCGATTTTGGGTGGAATCATTCTCACAGGCGGCAATGCCTATAACCAAACGATTTTTTTTGATCTCTGGATGTACAATATGTACGACGCCTACCGAGATGCCGGGGCAAAGCGTGCAGCCAAACAGAATCTGCTTGTGAACTACATTGCTTCATTTAATCCTTTGAATGTTTGGGGTCCACCCTCGACAGTTCCTTTGGCATTCAACGTCGCTATGGCACTCAAGCCGGGTCGCCCAAAATTTGCGTTAGGGCCCAACAGTAGGTTTGCTCCTCTCCTGTACATGAGCTTCGTTTCGCTCGGGGAGGAAGGCCTTTTTCGAGGATTTGTTTTCCCGGGCTTTACGGATATATTTTTTGGCTCAGCCATCGCAGGAGCGGTCTCGTCGTCCCTTCTTTTTGCAGCGGCGCATGGTCTTTACAGTGGGCAGTCGAGCTACGCTTTTCAACCGTATATTTTTACTTTCAGGACAGTGGGTGGCTTGTTTTGGTGTTGGCAAAATTATCGGGATAATTATGACCTGCGAAAAAGCATTTTTTCGCATACCTGGGTCGATATTGTTTACGAATGGGATCGCCAGGGCATGTTTGGCGGCGGGCAGGTCGGATCTGGCGGTGAAAAAAAACTAATTAAGCCCAATGGGCTGATGTTGGGGTATGTTTTTGATATTTAATGAGTTGAGTGAATTGAACCAGTAAGGACATCTTGGATGAAACATCTTCGAAAAAATATTCTTCTCTTTTTATTTGTCATATCGAGCGCAGCTAACGCCGACACAACCGCTCCCTCGCCATGGACGCAAGCCACTTTGGATCAGCTGCCCACCCAGAATCTCGAGGGTGAAAAAGAGGGGCTCAAGTTAGCCCTCCAAAGACAAATCGCGCGCTGCCAAGAACTCCCCGACAATAAGCCATGGACCTTCGGGAATCGTACTTTGCCTCAGTCGGTTTGGTGTCAGCAAACTCATCAAGCGATGCTGAAAATCCTCGAGGAGAGTTCGACTTGGGAGCAGATTTTTGACCGCATGTACCGCGAATTCGAGTGGTATCGATCCGTTGGCACGGACGGTAAGGGTCTGGTTCGCTTCACAGGCTACTTCACACCTACTCTCGAAGCACGAAGGGCCCCCGAAGGAGAATTTCAATTTCCGCTCTATCGGCAGCCTCCTGATCTCGTGCCCGTGGTGATTGATGGACGGCCGACTTTTCGCAAACGCCTGGCGGACGGAACCTACGAACCCTTTTTCACGCGCAAGCAGATCGACTTTGAAGGTGCCTTGCGTGGATTGGGGTTAGAGGTCGCTTATGTCAAATCCCTATTTGATGCCTATATTTTTCAAATTCAAGGATCCGGCCGGCTTTGGTTTTCTCCAGGAGAGGAGCCGATTTTTTTCCAGTTCACTGCGCATAATGGATACGCCTATACATCGATTGGAAAAGCCTTCGAGCCAGGGGGACTGGATCCCAAGTACCGAGGGGTCCAGGGGCTGAGAAGGTATTTCCAAGAACGGCCGGAGGAACTTGCAAGAGTGCTGCCTTTCAACCCTCGTTATGTATTTTTTAGAGAAGGCGGTGCGGGTCCCGTAGGGCATGTGGGTGCAGTACTCGTGCCTGGACATGCGATTGCATCGGATCAGTGGTTGTTCCCACAAGGTGCTTTGGCACTAGTGAGCAATCGACGCCCCGTGATTGAGAATGGGAAAATTGTACGTTGGCAAGAGTACACACGACTCGTTTTGAATCAAGATACGGGTGGGGCGATTCAAGGTCCGGGACGCGTGGATGTTTATTGGGGTGGGGACGAGTATGCGGAGTGGGCTGCGGGGCAGACTTATTTAGAGCCCGGTCAGCTTTTCTTCGCAGTCGTGAAGTAGGGTGTTCGTTCGGCTTACCAGTCGAGCTTCTCGCCATCGCGGAAGAATCCGCCCGTTGGGCCATCTGTGGGTAAAGTCGCAGCCCAGACAATTCCTTGGATTCCTTCTTCGAGAGAACGGTCGGCACCATCTCCTCCCATTTCCGTGCGCACCCAGCCGGGGCAAACCGAATTGACGTGGATTTTATCGTCGTTCAGTTCTTCTGAGAAAATCTTAGTCACAGCATTCAACGCTGTTTTTGAAATTCGGTAGGAGGCGAAGCTACCATTCATTTCCGAGAGCTGTCCCATTCCTGATGAGACGTTGACGATGTTTCCGCCGCCTGATTTTTTCATGAGTGGAGTGAAGGCTTGAATCATGCGTAAGGCGCCCACAGTATTGATGTCAATAGATCGTGCAACCGTATTCAGATCCGCAGTGAGAATACTGGATTGGGCAGGATCCATCGAATCCAAGAAAACTCCCGCATTGTTGACTAGGACATCGAGACGTCCATAGGTGGATGAAACATGGTCAGCTAGTTTTTTCACCTGTGAATCATTCGTGATGTCGCACTGAAAAGCTTCCACTGACAGACCCTCCTTTTTTAGAGGTGTTATGAAGGATTCCAGCTGCTTCGTATCTCGAGCCACCATCACGACGGTGTAACCCTTCTTGGCCAACGCATCCGAAGTAGCGAAACCTAAGCCATTTTTCTTACCCGTACCCGTGACGACTGCGATCTTTTTTGTTTGTGACATGGAATCAGCGGTAGCAGAGGTAGTTTTCAGAGGCAAGCGCTATAGTTATATTAATTATAACTATTTGATATTAATGTTAATTTTAATTTTATTGCGACATTATAATTATTGTCGTATTATCATGATCATGACTCAGAACAATCTTCTTACCGCAGACCGAATGCGCCAGGCACTTCAACGATTGAGCGAGCTTTTGGATCGCCCCGTAACGCTGATTTTGGGAGGTGGCGGGGCGATGATTCTTGCACACCATTTTCCTCTCTCTACACTGGATTTGGATGCAGTACCCAAGGGGATTGAATTGCATGAGTTGGATCAATGGGTGAAGCAGGTGGCGCGAGAGCAGAATCTGGCGAGTGATTGGTTGAACCCGTACTTTGGAATTTTCGTACACACGCTGCCTCAGGATTACGCTCAACGCCTGATCCAAGTTTTCGCGCAAGGAAATCTAACGGTACAAGCCCTGGGTAAAGAAGAAATGCTGATCATGAAATGCTTCGCGCATCGGCAAAAGGACGTGGGGCATGCTCGAGCGCTGATTCGAAAAGGCGCAAATGCCGAATTCGTCGAGAAACAAATTCAATCTCTTCTCAAAAAGAAGATTCCCCAGGCACAGGAAGCACTCGATTTTTTGTATGATGTTTTGGATCAAGAAGGAGAAATGGAGAAATGAGAGGATTACTCTCCATTCCATCTCCGAAAGAATTGGCATCCGCATACGCGGCTTTTCAAAATCCGAGTGGTGTTCCCTCTGTGCGCGAATGGGCGTTGTGGAGTCAGTGGACGAGATTTGATCCTCGTTTAGCTGAACAGTGGGTTGCGCGAATGCAACGCGATTGGCGGAAAGTGTCCCCAGAGGTTTTTCGGCAAGAATTGGTTTTACAGCCGTGGCCGCAAGCAGCAGGGGTGCTTCTGGAGTTTTGCGCGCTTCTTCTGTTTTCAGAAGACCTCAAAGTTTTTCGATTGTGGCAGGGCATCGCCTTGCATGGTCTTGATCTTGATTCGTCGGGGGGGCAGTTTTTTATCGGGCTCAGGGCTTTTGCAGCACAACTCATGCGCGACGATGTTGAATGGTCTTTGCACCCATATCTGGAATGGGGTTTTCTGGGAAGAGAGGTTCTCATTCATGGGGCAAAACCAGGGGATTGGACGCTTTTGCCCGCTGAAAAAAGAAGGCGGGCGATTCTCGGTTATTTGTCGACACACGCCCGGGGTAGCATCACAGATCTTCAAAAAGCATCGGGCGGGTGGGTGACGCGACGTCAGTTGGAGAGAGATCTTCAGCTGTTGACGCGACAAGGGCGTGTTAAAAAAAAAGGGCAAACCAAGGGGGCTTTGTACTATAAACGCTAAGTGTTACTCGAATTGAAAAAATACTCCAAAGTTCATATCGAAATCAGCAGCATCTGCAATCTGCAGTGCAGCTTCTGTCCCGAGGTCGTTCGGGAGAAAAAACTCATGGATCTGGGCCTTTTTGAGTCGATCATCCGACAAGTCGCGCCTCTGACGGAACAAGTCGCCTTTCACCTGATGGGAGATCCCTTGGTTCATCCCAAACTTCAGGAGTTGGTAGAGGTGACACACTCGCACCAGGCCAAGATATTTTTGGTGACGAACGGGGTTTTACTCCGAGAAAAACAGGCTGAGATTTTGCTCCATCCGGCATTCAGACAAGTGAATTTTTCGCTGCATAGTTTTTTTGATAATTTTCCCGACAAAGATCCCAGCGTCTATTTAGAGAGGATTTTTCAATATACAGAAAGAGCGTTTGTTGAGCGTCCCGACCTCTATATCAACTACCGCCTTTGGAATTTGCGGGACACTCGTGGAGCCCTTACTCGCAATCAAGAAATGTTGAAAAGAATAGAAGAGCGGTTTCAAATTCAAATCGATCGCGCTTTTGATGTTCGAAGGCAAAAAAGCCGGAAATTGAAAAACCGACTGTATCTGCACTTCGACACCGAGTTTGTCTGGCCAGATTTGGCACTACCAGTGTTAGGAACGAAGGGGACTTGCTACGGCCTTTCGAGTCACTTTGGAATTTTGGTGGATGGAACCGTCGTTCCTTGCTGCCTGGATAAAGAAGGATCGATTCCACTGGGAAAAGCACAAGATCAGTCAATTACAGAAATTTTGCAAAGCGAGCGGTCCCGGGCGATTTTGAAAGGGTTTCAAGAACGGAAACTCGTTGAAAATCTGTGCCAACGTTGCCAATATATTGACCGGTTCGCTTAAGCGAAAGGGGATTGAAATGGCTTTAAAAAATGTCGTCGTTATCCTGTGTTTGGGAAGTGCATCCCTGTTGAGTCAGCGAACGCAGGCTTACGAAACGGATCAGTACTCTAGCTGGGGAATCGAACTCAAGGATGGCTCTGCACCTCTCGATCAATACGTTCAGAATCTGTTTACAAAAACCCTTCGAGGAACCCCGCTTCAAGACCTGGGTCCCGGGCCAGAAAACTGCCTCGGGGCAGCTTTACGAATCCACACACGCCTCAGACATCGAATTTGGTGGGACCGAGAAATCCACATGAGTGCAGTGCTCAAAAAAATCGAAATGTATCCAGGTCCCGAGGTGGGGTCTTGGAATTTTTATCGCAATAGCATTTACGGCAAACGCACGACCTGGCCGTATTACATGCCCTTAGACCGCACTATAAATTTTGCTGGAGTCTATCTTGCGGTCGACAAAATCAGCCACTTTGTTTCTCAGGGGGCAAAATATTACGAAGTCTATCTCAGTGCTATCCGCACAGGTGAATCAGAAACACGAGCCATGGAAATGGCTGTTGAATGGGGTTTAGCCCGAGAGGACGGATTGTATGGAAAATATTCGTCGGCGGTTTTTTCGTATGCCGACTTAGAGGCCAACTGGAGCGGATTCTTGGCGATCCTCGATGCATGTCATGGTTCCGATCCTGCATTGAAATGGACGGATGAAAAAGGTTGGCAGTACACCCGGCCATTTTTGATTTCAAAGTACGTCAATGCTCGATGGGACGAGTCGTTTAATACGTCCCGATACGCGAAGTATCGGTGGAAATCCGTCCGACCCCGCCTGCTCAAATATTGCGAACTTCGAAATCATCCTTCAGTACTGAAACGATTTGCAGAGTACCAAATCCGATTAGAACCGAGCTGGAACGAAAAATTTATTCGCCGACTCGAATCCGAAGGCAAACTACCGCTTCAATCCTCACATTCGCTCGACAAACTTTGCGATGAAACTAATTAATCCTCTATTTTTAGGGGTATTTTAACTCCGGTTTTGAATCTATTTACGCCAAGTTCTATGCGCTCATTCATTCACGATAATAAAAGTTATCGTGAATGAATGATGATTTGATCTCATCCCAACTCCTGGGTTATTCATTTCCCATGTCAGCACTCAAAGAGTTCATTAATTCGAAAGAAATCGACAAACTGGCTCGTTCTTTTGCTAAAAACTACCCAGATTTTGAGCAAGATTCGTTTGTCCGCTCTGTTACAAAAAAAATCCCATCGCTTGAGCTCAAGGACAGAGTCAAGTGTGTTGCCGATGCCTTACATCTGCGGCTCCCTCAAGAAGCCTCCCGTCGCTATTCCATTTTAAAAAAAGTCAGTCAGGATTTGGACCTGATTCAGAATGATAATTTTTTTCTCTTTTGGCCGCTCCTGCAGTTGGTGGAGAGTTATGGTTTAGACGATTTTGAAAGCAGCATAGATGTGCTTCGTGAATTAACACCTTCTTTTTCAGCGGAGTTTGCTATTCGTCCTTTTATCAAAAAGGACCCGGAACAAGTGAAACGAAAGTTCCTGCTTTGGGCTCGAGATCCCAATCATCATGTTCGACGATGGGTGAGTGAGGGAACACGACCGTTATTGCCTTGGGGGATGAAGCTGGATTTTGTTTTGGAGAACCCGGATTGGAGCTTGGAGTTATTAGAAATTTTGAAATTCGATCCCGAGGAGTATGTCAGACGCTCGGTAGCGAATCATTTGAATGATTTCAGCAAAAAACATCCTGAGATAGTCATCAAAACTTTGAAGCGCTGGTTAACTGAAGATCAATCCCAGAAAAAGAAAATCGAGACGAATCGTCTAGTGAAACATGCTCTGAGGACATTGATCAAAAAAGGCAATCCTGCCGCATTAAAGCTGATTGGCTTTGGCCAAAAGATCAAAGGTGTGAGTACGAAGCTGGAGCTGAGTCGACCCAGGGTCCGTATTGGACAAAGCCTCGAGCTCAAAGCCAGAATCACCAATCAGAGTTCTCAGAAGGTAGCGATTGTTTTGGATTACGTGGTTTATCTTCTCAAAAAGAACGGCACTCAAGTGCCCAAAGTCTTTAAATGGAAATCACTCACGCTTCAGGCAGGCGAGCAGGTAATAGTGAATAAAAAGCATTTGTTTAGTCCGATCACCACACGAAAGTATTATTCTGGAAAGCACGGCGTGGCATTGCAATTGAATGGCAATCCCTCGCCTTCGGTGGGGTTTATTTTGACAAATTGTTAATCTGCTTTAAAAAGCTTTTGACTCCGCCGATGATTAATGTGAACCCAAATTATGTCTAATAAAATCAAAGTTAAAACACCGTTAGTGGAGATGGACGGGGACGAAATGACCCGTGTGATTTGGAAAGAGATCAAGGATCGATTCATTCATCCTTATCTCGATATCCAACTCGAATATTACGACCTAGGCGTCACTTATCGCGACCAGACCGACGACAAAGTGACCTCCGACAGCGCAAAAGCGATCATCAAGCACGGAGTCGGGGTCAAATGCGCCACCATTACTCCTAACGCCGATCGCGTAAAAGAATACTCGCTGAAAAAAGAATGGCCGTCTCCGAACGGAACGATTCGTTCTATTTTGGATGGAACCGTTTTTCGTAAACCCATTACTCTCAAAAGCATCCCCCCCGCCGTCAGATCGTGGAAAAAACCCATCATGATTGGCCGTCATGCTTACGGAGATATCTACAAATGTTCCGAAGTTCGAGTCGAGGGTCCCGGCAAAGCCGAAATCGTCGTGACGGACGCCCAAGGCAAAGAGCAGCGCACGTTGATTCATGATTTCAAAGCTTCGGGCGTCGTGATGGGCATGCATAACTTGGACGCCTCAATCGAGAGTTTCGCCAAGGCTTGCGTAGCCTACGCGCTCTCCGAAAAAGTCGATCTCTGGTTTGCGACCAAAGACACCATTTCAAAAAAATACCACGCTCGATTCCGATCAATTTTTGACAAGATTGCAAAAGAAAACGAATCCGCTTTCAAGGCCATTGGCAAAAGCTATCAGTACTATCTGATTGACGATGCAGTGGCGCAGATCATGAAAAACGAAGGCGGAATGCTCTGGGCACTCATGAACTATGACGGCGACGTCATGAGCGACATGGTGGCTTCAGGTTTTGGCTCACTCGGCTTGATGACGTCTGTGCTGGTTTCGCCCCAAGGGAAATTCGAATACGAAGCGGCCCACGGCACCGTGACTCGTCACTATCGCAAGTACCAAAAAGGGGAGACCACCTCCACGAACTCTGTGGCATCCATTTTTGCTTGGACCGGAGCATTGGCCAAACGAGGCGAACTCGATGGAACACCCGATGTCGTCGATTTTGCTCAACGCTTGGAGAAAGCAGTTCTGGATACAATCGAGGCGGGTGAAATGACCAAGGACCTGACCTCACTTTCAAATTTGAGCAATAAGAAAGAACTTGATACTTTTGCATTTTTAGACGCAGTCAAAAAACGACTCGGTTAAAAAACCGGGTAATAAGGAGAGCATATGAAAAAGCAAACCCTAGTTATCGTGAGCATGATCCTGATGGCCTATGCTGGAACTGCAATGGCAAACGGCCAGGTCGATGAAGACAAAGCAAAGGTTGAGCAAACTCAACAGTCGATTGACGCGAAAAAAGAAGAAATCAAAAAGCTTCGCGAAGAAAAGAAAGCAGCTCGCAAGAAACTCCACGAAGATCGCAAGGCAGAGCGTCAGGCAAAACGTGCTGAACATAAAAAAGAGCGTGAAGCCAAACGCGCTGAGCGCAAAGCTAAGCACTGAACTAGTGATCATTTCCATCGAATACGTCGACCAGAAACTGTTCTTCCTCGAAGGGAAGGGATCTCATCGCCTGTCTCCATTAATGCGCGCTTGAGCTCGGGGTATTTCCATTCTGGATGCCATGAAAGATAAAGTGCAGCGAGTCCAGAGGCATGTGCGGCAGCCATTGAGGTGCCACTGAGTAAACGGTAATTTTTTTTAAGACCTGTGCTTAAAATTTCGAATCCGGGGGCTGCTAAATGCACTGACTGGACCCCAAAGTTTGAGGTGCTAGTCAGTAGGTCATTTCGATCAGTTGCTGCCACAGACAGAACATTGGGGAGCTTTAAGGTAGCAGGGTGCCTGGGTGTCGTATCATTATTGTGTCCTGTCCGGGCTCGATCGACAGGGTTTGGGCAATAATTTAAGATAGGTTTTTACGTCGATTGAGTATAAAAACTCAATGATTTCAGCAAGGCTCCTGGATTCCTGACAAGGAAGACCCACTATGATAAAAAGGAGCTACGATGTTAGACGCAGTAAAACCCACAATGACGAGAAAAACCCGAATCCGCAGAGCCCCAGAAAAGATCGCAGAACTGATCTGGGAGGCGGAGCGGCGGGGGAATACAGCGGAGATCTGTCGGCGGGAGAATATTGCGCCGACGCTCTTTTACCGCTGGAAGCAGAAGTTCAAGGAGGCGGGGATCGTAGGGCTGCAATCGTTGAAGCGCGGACCCAAGAGCCGGGACCTGGAAAAAGAGAATTTGGCGCGCGAGAATGCGCGGTTGCAGGCGGCGTTGTGCGAGTCATCGATCGAACTCATGTTGCTGAAAAAAAGCGTGAGCTCGGACTTCATGGATCGTTAAAAAATCGTCATTTGCCGCATGAGATTCGGCTGGAGCTGCTGGGTCTGATTGAGGCGGGGGTCAAGCAAGGCGAGAGCCTGGAATCGATTTGCAGGGTTCTGGAGCTGAACCCGCGAGCCGTCTATCGCTGGAAAAATGGAGGTACAAAGTCGAGCCACGGAGGGGGCGGAGGACTCAACCGGATCACGCCGCTTGAGGAAAAAAGGGTTTTGACCTTGGTTAAGAAATTCCCCCAGTTTCGGTGTCGCCGTATTGCTTACGAACTTGAACGAAACAGTCTGGTTTTTATAGGGAAAACGAAGGTTGCCGAGATCATGAAAAAACATGGTCTGAACCACGAATTTGTCCGTGGACAAAAAAAACCGCTCGACGTACCGGCTGACATGTTACTCCACGAGCCTTGGAGAAAAAACCTGCTTTGGGGCATGGACTGGACGTACTTACGCATTGCTGCGGTATTTTGGTTTTTGCTGGTCATGATTGACTGGTATTCCCGCAAAATCATTGCCTGGGGTCTTTTTCCAGCGATCACAAAATTTGAAGTTGTGGCGCTGGTGACGGACGCCATCGTAAACGAGGAGATCGATCAATTGCCCGAAGGCGCTCTCAAGCCCAGGCTCGTTGCAGACCATGGGAGCGCAAACATTGCCGAATACACGAGGAAAAACATCGAAATCCAGGGCCTTGATCTTTGGCTCTCGGGCATTGGACGGCCCACGGGAAATGCACGGACGGAGCGAGTCATGGGAACTCTCAAGCGCGAGGAAATCAATCTACAAGATCAGTATACAAACGAAGAGGAGGCAAAAAACAGAATTGGACGAGCGATCTTTGATTATAACTTCCGTCGTCCGAATGCCGGGAACGGGGGCTTTGCTCCGAACTCTGTCCATGTCCAAGGAAGGAGGGCTCTCTCGCAAAGAAGAAAAGAGGCTAGACAATTGACTGAAAGTCGAAGAAGAAAACACTGGGAACCAGGTCTGCCATGCTGATTCAATTCCTATCTTAGGAAATCAGCCCTTCTCTGTCACCCCTGCTCGGACAGGACAATTGCTACCATGGTTGCCGGCAGAAACGACAAAAAGTACGCCTGCTGCCTCAGCCTCACGGACGGCTTCTTCGAGAGCCTTGGAGTACCCAATCCCGCCCCAGCTATTGTTCAGGATGCGTGCCCCCATTTTGACAGCATAGCGAATGCTCGAAATTGCATCTGAGCCCCAGCCTTTTCCATCCTTCATCCAGCGCACGGGCATGAGGCTTACTTTCCAGTTCACGCCGGTGATTCCGTCTAAGGGGTTTTTTCCTGCGGCACCAATGGTACCCGCGCAGTGAGATCCATGTCCCCAATCGTCATCCGAATCTCCTGTCTTGGTCACAAAATCCCAACCGTGAATATCGTCTATCAGGCCGTTGCCATCGTCATCTTTGCCGTTATTAGCCCTTGTTCCACTTTCACCGAGGTTGGTCCAGAGGTTAGGAGCTAAGTCCGGATGATTCCAGTTTATGCCCGTATCAATCACGGCCACCACAACTTCAGGGGATCCTGTGATTCCTGATTTCCAAGCATCGGGTGCGCGAGTTTTTTGAATTCCCCAAAGTTCATTTTGGCGAGACAAACTCCCCGCTGCAGAGTCTGTGAAATCACGAGTAGATTCTGCAGTGTAGAGAATGTCTTTTTCTATTAATTCGATTTCAGGAGAGTGAAGGAGGGCCCAAATTTTTTTTTCTTCAATCCAGGCGGCGACCCATTTTTGAGTACCATACAGGGGTTGTATCGCAGAAACACCTGGCAATGAGCGATTAGCAAAATGTCGAGCTGCCGGAGCTGATTTAAATTGAATAATTACTTTTTCTGACTGAGCCCAGGTGGGGGTTGTACTCAAGAGTAGTCCTAGGATGATTCTGGTTAATTTTTTCATAGAAAAAAAATACTTAACGATGCGAAGTATTACAAGATGATTGACACAATGAAATTTGTTCGCGTACAAAATTATCATGAAAAAATTTATACTATTTTTAGCAGTATTTTCTTCAGTTGCATTTGCCGATTGTAAGGATCGAAGAAATCCTTTGGTGACTCCCAAATTCATTGCATGGGTCGAGTCTCATACGATGCCTCGTGATGTGCTTCTTTTGGGAGATTCGATCATGGTTGGAATTTCTCGAGTGGGAATTCAGACGAGCACTTTGAATGCTGCTATGGGATCCAATCGCATCAAGGATATGATTTATACTCTGGAACATGTTCGTCTTCCGGGAGATGCGCTGAAATACATTGTGATTGGTTCAACTGGAATCAATAACGAGATGTCGTGTGGTGGTCAATCGATTCAAGATTTTGAACTTCTCCACAGATTGATTCGTTCCAAATATCCATTAGCTCGAGTAGCGTCATTTGGCATTCCTCCCAATGCAGGCGGAAGATTTTCTCCGGTTCTCAGATACAGAGACCGCGTGAACCAATGTGTTCGTGGGTGGGTGGATTGTTATATCGATACAGATATGCTTTTTCATGCAAAAGCCGGAATTGCAGACCCGTCCTATTTTTCGGACGGATTACATTTTACAGCAAAAACTGCAAAAATGGTCAAAGACGCGATACGTGATCAGTGTGATGCGGGAATTTGAGATAGGTTTTTTCTGCTAGGCTAGCTGACCAAGACATCGTTCTAATTTTTCACACAATAATTGAATGTCCTGAGTCGAAACATCCAAAACCGGGCGAAATCGAATTGTGTCGGTGGATGCGCCTAAGAGCAAAGTGTCCTCTTCCTGAAGAGCCATTTGAATCAGCTTGGACTTGTTGGAAGGATTTTTCAGGCTGAACCCCTGATAAAGTCCCATGCCTCGAATATTTCCAATTTTTCCCGGGAACTTGGTTTGCAATTTTTTGAGTCCTTGAATTAATGTCTGAGCCTTTTCTGGGACTTGCTCTAAGAGTTTCTCTTCGCGAACAATCTTCATTTCCTCCGTGAACCGAACCATGTCCGTGAGCGACCCGCCCCACGTGGAATCTAGAATTCCCTCATCGTCCATGGGATAAAGCATGTAGACCACACCGTTGCCGAGTTTCTTGGCCGCTGCAACAGCCTGGGGGGGATAGGGGAGGTCAAACTGATCAATTGCAAAGAACGTCCCGGTTTGCCCACCTGCGGTTTGGACCTCATCGAAACCCAAAGAAATTTCATAACGATGACAGAGTTCGCTGAGTTTTTGATAAAACGAAACAGGTGCTAGACGTTGTCCACCGGCCCCCTGCAGAGGCTCAATAATTACTCCGATAATTTCGTTGGCGAATCTTTTGAAAGTATCCTCGATTTGATCCAGGCTTTTTTTCACGCGTTCGAGATTTTTGGACTCGGGCTCATCATTGTCTAGCGCTGGAAATTCCAATTGCAAATTCCCAACAATCAATCCGTGAAAGTCCTTCGTGGCCACCGGGTCATGCTGCATTTGGGTTACGTTCAACGCGAAAACAGTACGCCCGTGAAACGCACGGTCGAAATACAGGAATCGTCTTGCGGTGGGGATGCGCCCTTTTTTAAGCTGGTGGTGATGAAAGAGATTAATAAAATACTTCATCATATTCTCAATCGCTTCGGCGCCGGAGTTGACTGCGTAGACTTCCAGCTTATCGTTTCGCATACATTGCGGCGCCAGAGAATGGATCAGGCGATAATATTCCAAACATTCGGGAGTCAGAAAATCTGGATTCGCGATTTTATTTGCAGCAGCGATCGCGATTTTTTTGACGTACGCAGGTTTGAAGAGGCGAGGGTGGTTGTGACCCAATAACTTGGAGCCATAATAACCTGCCCAATCGAATATTTTCTGTCCATCCACAGTTGCAAGCCACATGCCACGGCTTTTTTTCAAATCAATGACGAAATCCTGAGGCTCCGCGATGACGTACTGACTGAGTTCCTGAATCATTTTCTGACTGCGAGGCCCGGGGTATTTCATTCTAGTTGTTTTAGATTACACTGATCTTATGGAAGCAGCAATTCGACTCAGACGGTGGACGCGGGGGGGATTGGTCAGTTCGCTTTGGAATCCATTTGAAACCGACACACGCTTGGTTTTTGATACTGAACTTCGTGATCGTATCCAGCGAATGAGCCAGGTTTTTCTTCAATCCCAAGATGACTTTCACCGGATGAAGCTCGTCTGGCGGCGAGGGGTTTTCATCTACGGGCCGCCGGGATGCGGAAAGTCAGCCTTGTCACGCGGGATTGCCCAGCAAATGGGTTGGACTCACATCAGCATCCCAGGGCACGAAATTCTGGATTCACATCTCCTGGAGCAAGCCTTGGCTGAATGCACGCAGGAACGACCTGTGGTGCTGGTACTAGAAGATGTCGACGACATGCTTCGTAAGATGGATCCTTATGCGTTTTTTCAAATCCTGGACAACTGGATGATCCAGAGCGACGGAGTTTTTTGGGTTTCAACCACCAGACGCCCAGAAATGGTTCCCAAAGCACAACTCGTGCGTCCCGGAAGATTTGATGAATGGATGAAGCTCTCGGAGCCTACGCTGGAAATCCGTCGCCGAGTTCTGGAAGAATTGATGCCAGAAGAAGTCGATCGAGGATTTGTACATGAATGCGCAATACAAATGAGCGGTTTGACGTATTCGCACCTTGAGGAACTCAGACATTTGCTGGTTCGACTCAGAATCGAGTCCAAGGATTCTTCAGCGATTGCTGCGGCTGTAACTGATTATCTAGACACTCAACTCATCGCAAAAGACCGCTGGGGGGGCTTAAATGACGCGAGCGCCGAGGTGGAAGAGCGAGTCAAACACGTGGATTCAAGAATCCTTTTGAGTGCGCTGGACCTCACGGACGTTTTCAAACGCCTAATGGAAAAAGTAATCACTGATGCTTTCGCCAAAGCCCAAGAAGAGAAAGCACAAGGCGAAGGCCAGCAAACCCAGTAGATTGTCTACATAGCTTTACATAATATTTATTATCAGACCCAGAATTTTCCAGAACAACTCATCATAACTGAGGCCCGCAGTAAGTGCGGTATTCGGGGATTCTTCGCGTCACGATGACGCAGCCCGAAGGGCGCGAACAAGCGCAGGATGCGCGTTCCCCGAAACCGCAGCTTACGGAGGTAGACTCAGTTATGATGAGTTGTTCTGGAAAATTTTATTTACCGAAAATCTTCGTAAGAATCGAGCGGAGTGCTCCAAAACTGCTTTTTCGGTGGCTGTCTGACCGTAAAAGCATACAAATTCCCAGCAGATGACAGGCTGTACAGGCGTTTACCTTCTTCCAGGTACAAAGGTGTTCCGTACCATCCATTGTCATAGCCGACGTTGTAACGATAAATCGCTTTGCCGGTTTCCTTGTTTAAAACGTAAAAATATTGGCGGCTTGAGCCAAAAAACAAATGAGTCTCATCGGCCGCAAGCCGAGTTGGGATTCCCTGATCCAATTCGAATTTCCAAAGCAGGTGCCCGTTGTCTTTTTGCAAAGCATAGACGGTACCATCCGAAGAAGGCAGATAGATGCGTGGGCCATCCAGAACGACTTGTTTGCTGCCCCCTGAATCATACCGCCACAGAATTTCACCATCACCGAGGCGCAAGCAATAAGTTGCACCGTCATAAGATGGCACATAAATCATATTGTTCTCAATCAAGGGATGGGCATCAATATCTGTGAATTTGAGTCCTGTGTGGAGTTTTTTCTGCCATT
The DNA here is from genome assembly GCA_964364175.1 of uncultured Bacteriovoracaceae bacterium. Lineage (GTDB taxonomy): Bacteria > Bdellovibrionota > UBA1018 > UBA1018 > UBA1018 > CAYILR01. The sequence goes on along the minus strand of CAYILR010000021.1, from coordinate 48,629 downwards.
TGAGTTGGCCATCTTGCACAGACAGAGCCACTAAAAACCCGTCACTCATGCCGATATAAACAATGTCTTCTTGAACAGCGGGCGATGAAGCTCCGAGGATAGTAGCAGTCGGGGAGGAGCGTCGGCGATAATTCCACAACCATTTGCCGGTGCCCGCATCGAACGCGTAGGCAGCATCATCGCTAGTGGTGACAAATACCCTGCCCCCAGCCAACGCAGGTTTTGAAATAATCGGATTTTTTAAATCATATTTCCATAAAACGCGTCCCGTATCGGCCTGGACTGAGTAGAGGTTGCCATCCCCTCCCCCAAAATACAGAACACCTTTTTCGACAGTGATTTCGCTGACCACACCGTTTTTAATCGGGAGCTTCCATCGAGGGCGCGCCCACCCAGGATAAAGCGCCGTGATTCCAGTGCTGTGATTTCCAAAAATCAATGAACCATCATATTCCACTGGGTTCGAAAATTCGAATCCTCGATCCCCCGCATCCCCACCCACACGAGTTGGAAGTGTCCATTGGCGCACCAAAACGCGAGGCGTGTCCTTGAGATCTCGATGCACGGTTCGGCCCGCGCATCCCACTGAGCCCAAAAGCCCCAGCACAAGGAGGAGCTTAAGCTTAATGAGAGTTTTGGAGGAGAGTTTCAGCGGTTTTTGCATAGTCAGTATTGGGAAGTTGCTCGGTCACACGTTTGTACATGGCCTTGGCGCCCGCGGTGTCTCCTGTACCTTCCTTCACCCGCCCGATAGAAAGCATCAAATCACCTTGCAACGTTGCTTCGCCTAAAGCGAGAGCTTTCTCAAAAGCTTCTACCGCTTCTTTTTTCTTTTGAGCATTTTCTAGAGCATAGCCCAAAGAAGACAGTGCCAGAGCCCTATCGAAACTCTTCGGGGCATTTTGGACAGCGGCTTGATATTGAAAGCTAGCTGGATCAAAGAGCTGATTTTTCCAATAGAGGTCGCCGAGTTTAAGCAATGCTTCAAATCCTGCCCGTGATTTGGCAAAATTTCTGGGTACGGCTTGCAGCGCATCCATGCTTTTTGTGAAGCTTTGTTGGAGCTCTTGCGGATTGGAGAATTTTTTATCTTTCGCGACAGCAGCTTCTTCTTGCTTCAGCAATACATCGGCTCTGTATAAGGCATCCCGTGCCTTTTGTTCTTGAACCTCTTTATGTTGAACGTAAAGAGTGGCACCGGCACCGGCAGCCATGAGCACTCCCAGAAGGACAACCATGGCGGGCCAGCGATTTTTCAAAAAGCCTTCGAAGTCAGATACAAGTGACATATTAATCTTGTTAATTGACCTGTCTAGGGTTGTCAAAAACAAACGGCGACGATACCCTATTCTTAGATGATGAAACGGGGACTGTCGCTGGGTCTGTCGATCTTCTTGCTGGTGCTTTTCATCCCTACTTTTGCGCATAGCAGAGCCCTTCAAGGGCGTTTAGGGGTGGGATACAACGCCCAATTCGCGAATGTCAGTCAAACCAATGGCGTCCCAGCTCTTAGTCTAAAATACGGTCTCACCAAAGATATGGCTTTCGAAGGAATTGTGGGCGTAGCTACGACTGACCCCGCCAATACCCTCTTTGCCGTCAAGGGAATGAAGGGAATTTTTTCCGAAACCAATCTCAATTTTTATGGAATGTTGGGTGGAGGATACATGTCCTTTAGCAGTGAGAGTGCGTACCAGGGGATTCTGGGGTTTGGCGTAGAGTTTTTCATCCCTGGAGTCGAAAGTCTGGGGTTCTCCAACGAATTTGGTGCTTCGTTTGACAATGCGTCCGGAAGCTTTGCAGTCAAAACCATGGGTGTCAGCTTTCTGCATGCGGGAATCCATTTCTATTTTTAAATTATTCGTACTCGGATTAGTGGCACAGTGGGTGTTTGCCGTCCTGTCGGTATCTGCCTGGGCTCAGCAGCCTCCTCCGACAGCAACACCTCCAGGACCCAAAGCTCCTCCCCCAGCCAGTGTGGAGGAAGAGGATTTTAGCACGACTCCCTACACTGAATACGCCGCGTTTGATGAGGAGAAAGAAGAAGAAGAAGAGACTCGTTTTCTAAAATACGGCAGGCTTTATGCGCTCAGTGTGGGAACTGGGTTTCAAGGAGTGACAGGAAATCGGGGTGTGTTGTGGCAAGGCGGTTTTCCGATGGTGGACTTCAAGTTGCACTATTGGTTCGATTTTCACCTGGCGATGGATTTGAATTTTTACATGGTTGCTCACAGCTATGACACCACCTCTTCGAGCGACACTTCTGGCAAGTCGACTTCAGGTGCCGCGACAACTACGGAAGGACAGAGCGCAGACATCGCTTTCAATCGCGTAGGTGCCGACCTCAAATATTATTTTGATACACATAACTTGGTCGCTGCGATCAGTGCAGCTAATCCCTATGTTTTGGGGGGGGTGGGCTCCTACTCAAAAACGGAGACAAACAATGTCGAAGGTGCCGTTGAGCAAAAAGATTCAAGCATTGGAGTTTGCGGGGGGCTCGGAATGGAGTTTGCCCTCAAGCCTCGGAGAATTTACCTGACTCTCGAGGGTAAAGTGCACATGCCTAGTTTCAAGGATAACAATAGCTCAACATTTCAAACCAATCCTGGGATTACGGATTTGACGGGGTATTTTTATACAGCAAACGCAAGCATCATGTTTAGTTGGTAAGTACTGACTAAGGCGTATTCGCAGACTTTCTGAAAACAACCCGCACCGGACTTCCCATATAGCCCCATCGCTCGCGAATGGCGTTGATGAAATGCCGTTTCAACGAATAGTGAATGTTTTTGGGTTCGCTGACATGGCTGACAAATGTGGGCGGATTGGTTCCAGCCTGATGGCTCATGTAGAATTTTACGTTGCGTGTATTATGAACGCCGGCTTCCATTTTGATAAACTCGGTCAGTTCCTTGGTTGAGATGCGAAGCTGACGGTGTTCGAGAATTTCGACAGCAAGCTCTACTACAGCATCCAAGCCCATTTTGTTTTTAGCACTGGTAAACAAAATCGGAGCATGTCGCATGAAGGCGGTTTTCGAACGAATATGCTCGGCGGCCATTTCTTGCGTAAAACCTTTTCTTTTCATCAAATCCCACTTGTTGACGACGATCATGACTGCGCATCCCACTTCGTCAATGAGGCCTGCAATTTTTTCGTCTTGATCCGTGATTCCTTCGTCAGCATCGATCAAAAGTGCAGCAACGTTACAGCGATCTAATGCTTTGCGAGTTTGAACGACAGAAAGGACTTCTACACCTTGCTCGGTTTTGCTCTTACGGCGAATTCCAGCAGTATCAATCAGAACCAAATCCCGATCAAAAATACGCGCGGGAGTATCAATCGAATCCACAGTCGTTCCAGCAATTGGACTGGTGATCATGCGTTCTTCGTGCAGAAGTGCATTGATCAGAGTACTTTTTCCGACGTTCGGACGACCGACGACGGCCAATCGAAGAGTGTGATCGATGGGCGCTTCTTCGGCTATTTCTGGAGCAGATTTTTCCTCGGTTGGAGTGACTTCTTCTTCTGATTCCTCGGTCTCGGATTTGGGTGTCAGCAGATCGCGGATGGTTTCTTGAAGTTCATCAATTCCGATCCCATGCTCAGCAGAAATTCCTAGCAGATTTTTCATTCCCAATTCAAAGAAATCATTGGACCAACGCTCTCGGCTCACGTGATCGAGTTTGTTGATGACTCCGATGGTGGGAATTTTTTGAAGAACGCCTGCTTTTTGAAGCGATCGCAAAATTTCTTGGTCAGCGGGAGTTGGCCCCGCCTCGCCGTCCAAAACAAAAAGAACCAGATTGGCGCTTTGCAAAGCGATTTGAACTTGGTTTTCGATTTCAGCAGCAAAACGAGCGCCACCGATTCCTCCCGTGTCGATCAATTGCAGTGGAAAAGGTCGTTTCTTTTGCCACCAAACTGCTTTTTCGATGATACGATCTCGAGTGACACCCGGTTCGTCATGGACGAGTGAGCGTCTTTTTCCATAGAGACGATTAAATAAAGTGCTTTTTCCAACGTTGGGGCGTCCAACGATCACCACACAGGGGTCCTGTTGTTTGTCATGGCGCGAGCCACTTGTTGTATTTTCAGTGGAGCTCATATTACATATCCTAACTGCTTAAGTTTTTCGGGTTCTTTGGACCAATCTTTGAGAACTTTGACTTGGAGGCCCAAGAAGACTTGGGTTCCCATCATTTTTTCGATGGATCCTCGGGCTTTTTCTCCGATGGCCTTGATTTTTGCGGCCTTGGCGCCGATCACGATTCCTTTTTGGGAATCGCGCTCGACAAAAATCGTGGCTTCAATTCGTGGCATCCGGAGGGATTCGTCGAATCTGTCGATTCCCACTGCGCAAGAATAAGGAACTTCGTCTCCCAGTTGCAGAAAAAGCTGCTCGCGTACTAACTCTGCAGCAAAAAATCGCATGGGTTTGTCAGTGACTTGTTCGGTGTCCGGAAAATAAAGTTCTCCGTGCGGCATTAAACGCCAAGTTTCGTTGAGGAGCGTTTGAATGCCAACATTTTTTAGAGCAGAAATACTGAACACGCCCTGGACATTGGCACCCAGGGTTTTGAGTTCATTCTGAACTTCTTCGACCACTAAATTAGCTGCATTTTGGGGTAAATCGGCCTTGTTTGGAACGATGAAAATCGGGGATTTTACACGAGCCAAAGCATCGATCACGACCTTTTCGACAGGCAGTTTTGAATAAGGATCCAAAAGATACCAAACCGCATTCGGACTCTCCAAAGCATGTCCAGCCTGATGAATCATGAATTCGTTGATGCTGCCTTCTTTTGCAGAGTGGATTCCGGGTGTATCCACAAAGCAAATTTGCCCCTTGGGCTCATTTAGGATTCCCACTAGGTTTTCACGCGTGGTTTGCGCCTTAGGAGAGACAATGGAGATATCCATGTCCAAAAGACGGTTGAGCAAAGTGGATTTCCCAGAGTTGGGGCGCCCGACGAGAGCGACGAAGCCAGATTTTTTCATAAAAACTTTCTCATGCTGTGCAATATCACAGCGGAGGATTCACCTCGGGTGGCATTTCGCGGATGGATTCCAGCGCGACCCTGGCAGCATTCTGCTCAGCTTCTTTTTTTGAAGGGCCTTCCGCTTTGGCTAGAGTTTTTCCACTGACATGCACCACCACTTCAAAAAGTTTTGCATGGTCAGGGCCAGAGGTTTGGATCAGTTGATAGTTAGGAGTAACCTTCCAGCGCGCCTGAACCCATTCTTGTAATTGGGTCTTATAGTCACCCATAGCAATAATTTCGGGATTTTGCGCGAGTAAAGGTGAAAAAAGATATCTGACTACGGGATAAATCGCGTGATAACCTCCATCGAGGTAAATCGCTGCAATCAAAGCCTCGAGAGTGCTGGAGAGAATGGATGCTTTTTCTGCGCCCAAGGTTCTTTGCTCCCCTTTGCCCAAGCGAATATAATCTTGTAGAGCAAATGTTCGTGCGATGCCTGCTAAAGTTTTTTCATTCACCATCGCCGCTCTGAGTTTGGAGAGTTTTCCTTCGCGCGCGTCCGGAAATGCCTCCAGAAGAATGTCCGAAATGATCAAATCCAGTACTGCATCACCTAAAAACTCGAGTCTTTCGTTGTCTCTGAGTGCGATGGGTTGATGAGATAGGTGCTCATGACCATACGAAGTATGAGTCAAGGCGTGCAAAAGCAGTCTTTGATCGCCGAATTTATAGCCAAGGTGTTCTTCTAACTCGTGCAGCACCTCACTTTATTAACACACTGTATCAATTTATTCAACCTCTTGCCCTGGGAGATCTTATGACTTAAGAATACCTCATTAGATTATGCTATATTTTTTTAAACAATTATTATTAATTACAATAGGTTCGGCGGTTTTTGGGATGATTGCATCAGCCTCTGACGCGGTTCCCGTGACGATTCTACATACGAACGACCTCCACTCGCACTTCCGTCCGCAGAAAGATGCTCTGGGATTAGGCGGAGTCGCACGTCTGAAAACAGTCGTGGATCGTGTGCGTGCAGAGCAACGGAACACCTTGCTTTTTGATGGGGGCGACTGGTCCGAGGGGCAGATTTATTACACATTGAACAACGGCACCGAAATCATCAAGATGATGGAGGCTATCGGCTACGATGCTGCGGTGGTGGGTAACCACGATTGGATCAGCGGCCCGGATTTTTTGCTCAATATGTACAAGAACGGGCGTTCACGCATGGGTCTTCTGGCAGCCAATATCGATGTGAGCCGCTATCCGAATAAAGATGAATTCTCGCGATTATTTCTTCCCTACACTATTTATAGTTTCAATGGTGTCCGTGTCGCGGTCATTGGACTGGTGACTTATGAATTCATCTATGATGATTTTTTCTCGCCGGTCAGGCCCCGCTCCCCTATTCCAGTGATTCGTGACCTTGCAGCCATCCTCAAAGAGCAAGTCGATAGCATTATCGTATTGTCACATAACAATATTCGAATGAATGAAGAAATTCTCAGGACGGCTCCTGATGTTGATTTGGTGATCGGCGCCCATGATCATGTGAAGCTGAGCTCCCCTCGTGTTGTCCTGCGTGGCCCTAAGCAAAACCCGGGTTGGGTTGTAGAAACTGGCTGTTGGGGGAGGTATTTAGGTCGAGTCGATTTGCGCATCCGCAAGCGCGCCGATGCCAATGTGTTGGGAGTACCCGCAGCAGAGCTAAGAAACTACAAACTCATCCAGATTGATTCACAAATTCCAGAAGATCCGGAAATCAACTCCCGGATTAATCAACTCGAAGCGCAAATTGAAAACCGATACGGCCCGATTTTTCATGATCACATCGCAGACGCTCATTTTGAAGTCAGCAGAAAAGGTGTGGATAATTTGATGGGAAATCTGGCTACGGATTCCTACCTCAGTGCAAGTCCCCACGCTGAATTTTCGCTCGATCAAATTGATTTGATTTATGGCCAACTCAATGAGGGCCCTTTATCCACCGCTGATTTTTTTGCGAGCAATCCCGCCATCTATAATCACAAAACAGGCAAGGCCTGGGATTTACAGACCTTCAAAATCAAAGGCAGCACCCTGCGATGGATGCTGAATCTGCTCTTTGCTTCGCAGCCAGCGACGAATTTTGGGCCTGTCAGTACTTCTGAGCTGAGTTTTACATACAACTCAGTTCCTCCCCAGAGTGTCACGGGCGGACGAGAGTTTACCTCCTCTGGTCCACACCCTCTTTTGATGCCCAGATTACTTCTCGCTTCCACTCCGCCCGACGATGGTTTGTCTGTCAAAAACATTAAAATCAGGGGAAAAGACCTCGATTTAAATGGGTTTTATACTGCGGCATCGAGTGGAGGAATTCTTTTTGCGATTCAATTTATTAATTCCCTCCTCCCTGGCGCGATCCGGATTTATGATCTCAAAGACTCGGGCATGGAAGCATGGAGGGTGATTAAAGATTATGCGCAAGCGCGATCCCCACTTACACCGGATAAAATTCCGGTAGGAAATCGCACTCGCAGCGAGAGCCAAGATCTTGGCTTTTTCAATTATGATGTGAAGATGACCCCGATCCACGCGGTTCCGGATCAATTGAAAGCGCGAATCAATGTAAGAATTCGGAATTTTGGGATGGTTGCATCTGCGAATTCCGGTTCTTCATTACATTTTTATTCAAATCGCCATGGTACAGACTTCGCCGAAGAACCGGATTGGGAGGAGATTTCAAAACCCATGATACTCCCCTCAGTGTTGAATAATTCGGGTGAGTTCTTTTTCGAACAAGATCTGACTTTTTCAGGGGCCAACGGAATTTATCCGCTTCGGGTTGCGCTGGATGGGGATGCTCAAAAAGAGCTGAATACTACAAATAACGAAGCGGTGATTTTCTTTAAAGCACCTCTCCAATAACAGCGATCTCACCCGCCGCGCGATTCAAAAGCAGCTCTTTTCCCCTCACATCAATGATTTGATTTTCTAATTCAGAAGTCTCAGATCGAACCATGACCCGGGTGTAGTCAGGGGTATAGCCCCCCCACCAAGTGGGTTGTCCGTCCGGGCCTCGGGTCGGTCCCTCGATCAAAACTTGTCGAAAAATTTTATCGTTAGGATCGCGATAGCGTTCTTGTAATCGTTCAAAGCTGAATTGATTCAATATCCTTGAACGTTCAAGACGAATATTTTGTGGAACTACTCCTGGCAAGCGCGTGGCTGGCGTTCCTTCGCGTTCGCTATAGGGAAAAACATGCAGTCGATCCCAAGGTAAATCACGAAGTGTTTGTAGCCCTTCTTCAAATTCATCTGACCCCTCTCCAGGAAATCCTGTGATGATGTCCATCCCAATAAAAGGTCGTAGAAAAGTTGGATTCTGTGTTGAGGATATACGAAACAAAGATTCGCGAATATTCTCGAGTTTGTAGCGTCTTTTCATCAGTCTGAGGACCTTGTCGTGTGGACTTTGTAATGAAATATGGAAGTGTGGGCAGAATCGCGCATCTTGCTTCATGAGTCGGATCAGCCCCTCCTCTGCTTCGACGGGATCCAGTGAGCTGACTCGCAATCTCTCAATTCTCGTCTTTTCCAAAATCTCAGAAACCAGTTCCACCAGCAGTCTTCGTCCCCCGCTGGCATCCGTCCCATAATCGCCAATGTTGGTCCCTGTCAAAACTACTTCCCTCACCCCAGCGTGTGAGAGGTGCTGGATTTGCCTTAAAATGGAGTCGATACTCAGGCTGCGCGCGGGGCCGCGGCCGTACGGAATGATGCAGTAGGTGCAAAAAGCATCGCATCCCTCTTGGATTTTGAGAAAAGCCCGGGTTCGTTCCGTTTGCACGGGTTGCAATCTCATGAAAGCACTTTCGGGTACGCTCCACTCTCGATCCATCGGATGTTTTGAAAGCAGGTTCTGATAAGGGGTCACATTGCCTAAGATTTTTTCGGTAGTAGCGCCATCGATCAGATGAGCCAAACGACTCTTATCTTGATTCCCCACTACGAAGTCCACTCCAGCAGATCGAGCGATTTTTTCAGGATTCACTTCGGCTCCGCACCCCGTGAAAACCACCTTGGCGTGGGGATATTTTTTAGAAAGCCGCTTCGCCATACTACGACTCTGCTTATCCGCCTCGTTGGTCACAGTGCAGCTATTGACGATACAAAGAGCTACTTCTTCTGGCCTGTCTTCAGTAGCGTGAGCTGGAACCCATTCATTTTCTTGCAGCTGACTCTCCACCCATTGGCTGTCATACCAATTGGCCTTACAGCCCAGGGTTTTGATCACATACTGCTTTGAAGACATTTTATACAGTTCCAATACGCTCGATGAATCCGCCACCGACCACGTCATTCTCATCATAGAACACAATCGCCTGTCCTGGCGTAATGGCTCGCTGCGGGGTGCTGAATTTCACATGGGCTGTACTGTTCTCGTAAATCATCACTTCGCAAGGGCTCTCGTCGTGCCGGGAACGAATCCTAGCTTTGCACTTCAAAACCCGTAATTGATCCACTGGACGAATCCAATTCAAACGATTAGCCATCAGCTCCGAATGAAATAATTTTTCTTCTGGACCCACGATCAAAACATGTCTCTCATGATCAAAACCAATCACGAAATATTTATCGAGTTCTTTACTGTTTAACTGCAATCCCTTGCGCTGACCAATGGTGTACTGGTGCAATCCTTGATGTTCTCCTAAAACCATTCCGTCGTGAGTTCGAATCACTCCTTTGGGGCGCAGAACTGGCGCTGTCTTTTTTTCTATAAATTGAGCGTAACCTTCCTCACCAATGAAACAAATTTCCTGGCTGTCGGGTTTATTGGCATTCGTCAATCCGTATTGCTCTGCTAGTTTGCGAACCATCATCTTAGTCAAACCACCCAAAGGCATCATTGTCCTTTGCAACGCTTTTTGAGTGAGTCCAAACAAGAAATAGCTTTGATCTTTCTGTGCATCTTGAGCCTTCGTCATCCGTGCAACCCCGGTGACTTCGTCCTGAAGCACCTGCGCATAATGACCTGTGGCCACCCATTGGCAACCGAGCTCATCTGCCTTTTGGAAAAGGTAGTTAAACTTGATTTGATTGTTGCACTCCACACAGGGATTGGGGGTTCGCTGTTGGAGATACTCGTGAACGAAATAATCCACGACTTTTTCCATGAAAACATCTTGTGCATTAATCACGTAATAAGGGATATCGATGCGGTCACAAACCCGACTGGCATCGTTCGCATCAATCAACGAGCAACATCGACCACCAAAGCGATCCATATTCGCTTTGCCATGATCCCAAAGCTGCATATGAACGCCGATCACATCATAACCCTGGCTCTTCAACAAAGCAGCTGTAACGGAACTGTCCACGCCACCGCTCATGGCGACTAGGACTTTGCCTGCTTTTTTTGGGTCCAAGTTCATTTTAAATTCCTGTTCCTGAAGCGATTTACCACTCGCTCCAAAGCATCCACGAAAGCTTCGAGTTCTTCCCAAGTATTGTTTGCAGAAAGACTCACTCTCACCGCTGCCAGTGCCTGATTTTTAGTCCTGCCCATGGCCATCAATACATGCGAGGGTTCTAGCGCGCCACTTGAGCAGGCAGAACCCGCACTGACCGCAAAACCTTCCAAATCCAAAGCCATGATGAGTCCGTCTCCTTCGATCCCATCGATGGAAACATTCAGCGTATTGGATACCCTGGGGGCATCTTTTCCGTTGATCATGAGGCCTGGAATGCGCTCACTCATAGCATGCTGGAGTCGGTCCCGCAATGTAGCTATTTTCTCTAAGTTTTGTTGATTGGGCAAGTGCCTGGCTGCTGCGCCTAGACTGACAATACCCGCCAGGTTCTCGCTTCCGCCTCGACGGCCTTTTTCTTGTTTCCCTAGGATGGAACCCTGAATTGGGATGCCTCGTCCTACCCAAAGCACCCCTGTGCCGCTCAAAGCTCCGATTTTATGGCCCGAAACACTCACGAGATCCGCTGAAACCTGAGCTAGGTCGATCGGCAGCTTGCCCCAAGCCTGAGCTGCATCCAAATGGAGCGGGATTCTCCTGGCCCGGGTTTGTGATGCAATCTCAGCCACATTCGTAATGACACCTGTTTCATTATTTACCCAAACAGCACTGACCAGGGCTGTGTCTGGCTCAATGATTTCAGATAGTTTTTCAACCTGTATGCGGCCATCCGAATCTACAGGAATCAGGCTGCAACGGCCACCTCGCTCCTCTAGCCATGTTTTCATTTGTAGGACTGAGTCATGTTCAACGGACGTTGTGATCCAATGAGGGCGTTTCCCTGCCCTGAGGAGGGGTTCTAGAATCGAGCGGATGGCCAGTTGATTGGCTTCAGTACCTGAGCTCGTAAAAATCAATTGCTCGTGATCCACGGAAGGGCCTAACGACGCGGCAACGGACTCACGAACTTCTGCGAGAATCCGTTTGGCTCGACGGCCAAAGGAATGGATGCTGGAAGGATTATAATAAGCCGCCTTCTGAGGTTCTGACCTCATCTGGCTAGTTTGTTGGGGCGCGAGCCCCAAAAATACAGAAAGCGCCTCAATTGCAGCAGGGTTCAGTGGCGCAGTTGCATTATGATCGAGGTAGATCGGCATTCGGACGCTGCTGTCGTTCTACTTCCGACGGAGCCGTCACACCAGGGATATCCAAGCCAGCTGCTGGCTTGCCCAAGTCCACTTGAGCTCCGCGTGCTTTGCGGATCAGGTCCCCTACCGAAGTCGTCGTGAGATACTCTTGCATCAATACGCCGAGGTTTTCGAAGTAGGTCTTGGTGAGGATGAATTCCACCGTGTCGCTCTTGACGTCGGTTGCACCAATCAAATCACGAGCTGGATTGATGTTCTCACCTACGCTGACCAGAACATCTTTAATCGAAACATCGTCCATCGAACGGGCCAGAACATAGCCTCCGCCCGGACCACGAACACTTTTCACAACAGAGCCTTTACGAAGGCGTCTGAAGAGTTGTTCCAAATAATGGAGAGAAATTTTTTGACGTTCAGAAATTTCCTGAAGTCGAACAGGACGTCCGTTGGAGTTGAATGTCAAATCCAGAATTGCTCGGACAGCATATCGTCCTTTTGAAGTTAAACGCATTTTCTATACCCTTCCTTAAAAGTGTCTTGCTGATCACTCTCAAAACCCTACTCTCAACCCAGAGAAGGAATATCATTGTGTATCACTGCCGTCAACTAATAAAACTGAGTAAAATGAGAGCCTTTTATTTTTTTCATAAAAAACCGAAAAGAAACTGATGGGAACGCCTAAAAAGAAACCCAACGATGCTTTTACGACGGATGGAGATACTTATGGCGGTGGAGAAATCCCCAGTGTTACCAAGTTGTTAGATCGCAAAAGCCTCTCTCAAGTCATCAAAAAAGCACCTAAAGAACAACCTGTTGCTAGTGAAGAGCCCTCTTCGCCTGCGCCCGCTGAACCCGTCCAGACAGCCCGTCCTGCAGTCAAACGCCAACAAAAAAACACTGCAGCATCCGCTTCAAATACTCCACTTCTTCAGGTCTGGCAGCCTGCACAGCTTCAGGCCTCTCAAGATCCTCTAGGAAAAGCTCTCCACTATTTGCTTCATCACGGCGCAAGTGAGGCATTGTTCATGCCAGTGCACACGCCTGCACCGGGCAGTCAAGTTCCCACGTTCAAAGCTAAGGGAGCTTTCGCGGGAGCTCCCAAGATTGCCCTTTGGGCTGGAATGATCTGGGATCCGCAGACTCTACCAGAAATTTGGAATGCCATCGTCAAAGTGGGTTGGGTGGAACTTTCTCCCCCAGATTCGAACACCAACCTCAAGAGCAAAAGAAACGTGATTCGTGGGGCTTTTGGTGCGCAAACTCAGGAATGGGTCACTCTCGCTCGCATCGGTCCTCTGAATCAATGTCGAGGGATTCTTGCCATCATTTCTACAGAAAGTATGATTCCGGCTTTGCAGAGTCAGGCTTCTTTACTCAGCGCCGTGACTGGCTAGTCTGTTTGTTTGGCGTGGCGCGAGCCACTGTTTAGTTTACCGTGGCGCGAGCCACTGTTTAGTTTACCGTGGCGCGAGCCACTAACTAATTCGGATATTTCGGTGCGTTTCATCGACGAGTCCCAATTCCACTTTCCAAACCCTGGCTGATTCTCCGGAACTCTTCAAAACTTTTTTTTCAAACTGAGGCCATTGTGAAATCCATTCGCAAAACACGGTCGCATTCCGTCCCCAAAAATATTCTTCAATCCCTGCATCAAAAATTTCATCCTCGGATCTGAGTCGATAAAAATCGATGTGAATCACCTCGCCCATGGAGGTCTTGTATTCGTGAGCGATGGGGAATGTGGGGCTGCCCTCGAGGGATTGTTTCAGTCCCAGAGATTGAAGCATCCAACGAGCAAAAGTGCTTTTTCCCGTACCCAAAGTACCTTCGAGGAATACACGATCTCCGGATTTGAGCTCGATCGCCAACTCCTGCGCGATTTTTTGGAGGTCTGACTCAGAGCAAGCGAGTTGAGACTTCCACGTTTCCGATTTTTTGGAAGGCATTGCCGATGTTCTCGATGATGTCGTTGGCGGTCATGCTGCGATGACCGCGTTGTTGTGCTGCGAAATCTCCTGCCAAGCTGTGCAGATAAATTCCCAGTAGAGTGGCTTCGGAAGTTGGCATTTTTTGACCCAAAAGTCCGCCGATCATTCCTGCCAGCACGTCTCCGCTTCCGGCGGTGGCCATTCCGTCGTTGGGATAATGATTGAGGTACATCACCTCGGAGGTGGATCCGATCAGAGTCGCTGCACCTTTTAAAACCACCGTTGCGTGAGTTTTTTGTACGGCTTCGCGAACTGCTCCGACTGGATCTTCTTGCACGGATTCTTTGCTGCGATCCAGGAGTCTAGCCATTTCGCCCATGTGCGGAGTGAGAACTACGGGATTTTTTCGTTTCAATAAGAGCTCATGCATCCGATGCTCGCCGATCAGATTCAATGCGTCTGCGTCGAGAACCATGGGTCCTGGGTAGACCATCAGGAGTTCTTGCAAAAGCTGCTTGGCCTCAGGTTTGGTGCCCAGCCCTGGACCCACAATCAAACAACTATAGTGAGGAATTCCCTGCCGATACTTGCTGTGCTCAGGACCTTGCAGATGAATCGGCACAGCCATCGTCTCGCTGGGGAGTTTGTACATCAGCGGCATCATCACTTCTTCCCAACTCGAAACCGTCACCAGACCCGTGCCCATTTTGTGACAAGCTCGTGCAGCCATTACGATTGCGCCGACACGACCAGGACTACCGCCGATTAGGAGAGTGTGACCGAAGGAATTTTTGTGACCGTAACGGTCACGGTCTTGCAGGAGTTTGCTGAGCGGTCCAGGGGTCAGCAGGTATTTACTGCCCTGGGATGCAAATTTGGGGGGCAAGGAAATATCGACGTTGTGCAACTCTCCCCTTCTGACTGCGCCCGGTGGGAGAAAGTGCCCGAGCTTGGGAAATCCAAACGAGACCGTGAGCGTCGCCATGATGGACGTGCCATGGATTTTTCCGGTATCGCCACTGACTCCCGAGGGAATATCTAACGCGATGACCTGCGGGCAATTGAGACGATTAATCATCTCGACCGAGTCATAAAAAATCCCGCCCAGATCTCCTTTGAGCCCGGTTCCTAATATCCCGTCTACGATTGTAAAGGGTCCTATAGTACTTTGAAAAAAGGCTTCAAGATTGGCTGATGTTTCCAGCAAGGTCATTTTTGTTTTGAGCTTTTGGAGGATTTCGAAATTTTTTCGAGTTGCGCCTGTATAGAGCTCCCCACGTTGGAGATGAAAAACTCTGACTTTTCGATTCTGACATAAAAGACGACGAGCAACGACAAATGCATCGCCGGCATTGTTTCCTTTGCCCGCAAAAACCAAAATTTCGGTATCGATCCCTGCTCGGGGATATTTCTCCAGAAGCAACTCCGCAGCACCGTTGCCCGCATTTTCCATCAAAATCTGTGGATCCAGGCCGAACTCGCTTTCGGCAAAAAGATCCAGTTCTTTCATTTCTGAGCCACTGCAAATCCGGATCGAAGTATTTAAGGTGCGCATATTGAGGACACCATTTCTCTCACGGCTCGTTCGAGTCCTACGATTGCAGCACGGCATACAATGGCATGGCCAATATTGTACTCTTCGAAGAGAGGCACACCTTTTTTGGCTTCCAGAGCAGCTACAGATCTGACGTTCTCGTAGTCGAACCCGTGACCCGCGTGCATGTGCAGACCTAACGAACGTCCTAGTTCAGCCGCTTGGCGAATTTTTGAAAATTCTTGCTTTTGAATTGCAGCGGATTTTTTCCCATAAGCACCTTGGGTGGCCATGCAGTATTTCCCTGTATGAAGCTCAACGGCGTCGGCTCCGAGTTCATGGCTCAGCCGGACTGCATCAACAGAAGGTTCAATGAATAAACTCACTCGAATTTTGTTTTTTTGAAGGGCCTTTGTTGTTTTTACAATCCGAGCACGGGTTTTTTTCAGATCCAATCCACCTTCTGTGGTGACTTCCTGTCGTTTCTCCGGAACCAGGCAAGACCAGTTGGGTTTGATTTTACACGCAAACTTCGTCATGGCATCCGTGGCAGCCATTTCGAGGTTGAGCTGGATTTTCAGGGATTTTCTAAGATCAATCACATCCTGGTCTTGGATGTGTCGACGGTCTTCACGCAGATGAACTGTGATTTGCTTCGCACCAGCGATCTCACAGATTCGCGCGGCTTCTAGCATGTCAGGATAAGGGGTTCCTCTCAACTGACGAAGGGTTGCAATGTGATCAATATTGACTCCAAGACGTGGCAGCATTTTTCATTTATAAGCACGTCCCCCTCATGGACGCAAGGGAAGCGACGCAATCCCATCCAGATGCCGCAACATCGAACTCTCTTGAATCCAAAGGTTTCCGTTTCCGTCGCAGGAGACTGCATCTAATCTAGCTAGATTCGTTGAAGATCTGGGTTTGCCAGAGGCTGGAGCTACCCCTTCGCTGTTTTCTACATTCCAACCCTCGCAGGACACTCCCCAACTATTTCTGAGAAGGTACCAACACTTGCCGCTGGTATCGGATCGACTGCCAATCACCAGCATGGCATGATTGCATCCCCCGTTGTTGCAATCGACCGCCCCACTCAGGCCGTTCAAATTCATATTCACTTCAACAGGTATGGGGTCAGTTTGACTTAATTCTGTTCTAATTCTTTGCAACATCTGTTCGCGAGTAGCACCTGCTTCGATCGTCTCTATCCTTGGATTTGGCACTTGATCGACAGCTCGTCGATTGGGGTTGGGGGCGTCCGGAAAACACTCTGGAAACATAATTTGCCTCAGAAAACTGTATCTTCCGTTACAAGATCGAAGAGCTTGATCCACATCTCGGGTCCTCAATTGCGCCAGGGTTTGAACCATAGCGTGCGGGAGCATATCCATAGAAGAATATAATGGTGAACATCGGATTTCCTGTGCAAGCGCCTCTGCACGAAGCCTCTGTTCTTCTCCGGGGAGCGACGAATATACCTGTCCGCAAGTTTTCAGTGTTTCTAAAAAAATGTGACGATCTTCTCGATCCATACGTTGAATCGTATCGTACCAAATACGCTGGCTTCCTCCTCCGTAGGGATCCAGGGCAGTTCGAGAACAAACCCCAAATCGCTTCATTTCTCGGATAGCATCCCCCAAATCTGCTCCGTTGCCAGTCAGATAGTCAGTACTTCCCCTTGAGCTGCCCTCCATTGCCAAAACATAGGGATCAATTGGAGTTTCAAGAGGAAGCAGTTGTTGTGGATGAGCACGCTGCTGCCGAATGCGCTCCCGTCGCATAAAGGCTTCTGCCATTGCGGATTCAGCCACAAATGAACAATTATGATAACTGGATTGATCTCTCACTGGGATCGACTCCATGACACCGCCTGGTGCACGCATGTCCACATCCCCGCAAGTATTTGTATCAGCAAACACCCAAGACGTATTGATTTTCAACAAAACTATAAAAAACAAAATTCGATAAAACAGTCTCATTCTCCTTCCCTCATTAGACATGCAAGTCAAAGTTTAATGCAACCCTATGCCTGTCGTCAATTTTTTGAATCGGCTGACTACTGTTAATGTCTTATTTAACTGTATAAAATAATTGGATTTTTTTATTTTGCATTAACATACAAAAAAAGTATAATAATTAGATGGGGTCGGGATTCATTTGGGCTTTCTTCATCCTATTCCAAATCACTGCTCAGGCCAATGACGTTTGCCACGATCTTGCGCTTCAAGACTTCCATCAACAGATCAGGCAAATCAGCGTTCCTGCCATTCCAGGTGCCTGTTTACAATCGGATCAATTACATTTGGACAGCAATCCCGCGAGAAGACGCGAGCAAGTCAGACTTTTTAATCAATGCGAAAGAGACCTGTTCAAACGATGTTACCCAAAGATCAAGCCTGAGATCTCCGAGGAGACTCTTCAAAGGCTTTATTCAGATCTCAGAAATAACCCGTTATTCCGTTCTGCTCAACCGCGGGGACAATGCGAACGACGAGCTTATTTGATCAATAAAATTTTAACGGAGCAGGGTTATCAATCCGAAAGAATTTTTATCTCTGCTCCAGCTATCATAGGAAATCTTTTTGACAATTCCGGCGCGTTTGTTTCTCCGCTGAATTACAGAACACACACGGTCGCCATCGTAAAAGTCAAAACCGCTTCGGGCGGAACACAAACCATGGTCCTTGACCCACAGTTCGCAGCCCATCCTACACCGATGGATGAATATTTCAGGGCTGTTACAGGACAATCCTGTCGAGAGTCCAACGACACGCCCTCGCCTATAGATATGACTTGCTCCTATAGACGTGTCGAGGCGAACTACCGAAACGAATTTGATACAAATAACCCGATGCCGTCCGTCACAGAACTCTACGAAAGCTGTGGATGGTCATGGAGTGGAACAGCAACAAGTCTGATTTCTAACGCCATTCAACCTTCCCCTGAACATTCTCAAATTCCCGTAACAAGAGGATTTAGGATCGATCCGCAACTTGGGCGTGAACGTTCGGCATTTTCCTGGGGTCTTGAAGAATTTCGTCGCAGCCTTGTTTCTCGCCAGACACTGCAACAACGAAACGTGAATCAAATTGAACGTGTTGAAAGCAATGGAACTCTTCGCTACTTCTTGCACGGGGAAACAAAATCGGGGGAACACACCAGAACCGAGATCACTCAAGCGACCGTTGATTCGTTTAAAGAAGAGCTTCGCCAAACCTCCGATGCGTTAAACCGTTTTGAAGCGGAAAAATCCAGAATTTTGCGAATGGATAAGTAGTAGTGAGCGGAAACATCTACCCCAAATGTTTTTGAATCGCGCTGGCAATGTTCTTGGCCAACGCGGAAATCTGCTCAGAATCTTCGCCTTCGACCATCACGCGAGCCAGTGGCTCGGTGCCGGAGTAGCGGACAAAAACTCGGCCGCGTTCTTTGAGCGCGTCGTTTGCAACTTGAATCGCTTTGCTGATGTCAGCGAAACCTTCCAAGGGATCTTTTTTGCTGACTCGAACGTCTTCGCGAACTTGAGGGAAAAGACGAATGGCTTTTTTTAATTCCGAAAGAGGCTTGCCGGTACGCTTCATCGCTTCGAGAACTTTCAATGCAGCGACAATTCCGTCTCCCGTAGTGGATTGCTCCAAGAACACAATGTGACCGGATTGCTCGCCGCCTAGGCTGTACCCGTTCTGGCGCATGGTCTCGACGACGTAGCGATCGCCGACTTTGGACCGGACCATCGAGATTCCATGTTGTTTCAGAGTAGTTTCAAGTCCCATGTTGGACATCGGAGTCGTTACTACCGTGTTGCCTTTGAGTCTTTTTTCTCGGAACATTTCAAGGGCGCAAAGACCGATGATTTGATCACCGTCGACAATCTCGCCGTTTTCGTCCGAAAGAATACAACGATCGCCGTCTCCATCCAGGGAGATACCGATATCAGCGCGATATTCTACAGTTGCACCCGCAATGTTTTCGGGGTGCAAAGCTCCGCACTTGTCGTTGATATTGAGACCGTTGGGAGAAACTCCACGTTTGATGACTTCGGCACCCAGCTCTTCGAATACGAGCGGTGCTACTTTGTAGGCTGCCCCGTTGGCGCAATCCACGACCAGGCGAAGTCCCATCAAATCCAAATCTTTGGGGAATTGAGATTTCAAGAAAACCAAGTATCGACCCAAGAGATCATCGATTCGGAATGCTTTTCCGACGAGATCGCCTGTGGGACGGAAACGATCCATTTCTTTACTGAAAACTAAGCGTTCGATTTCAGCTTCGAGCGGATCAGGTAGTTTGTAACCATCCGCCGAGAAAATTTTGATTCCGTTGTCATGGTACGGATTGTGAGAAGCCGAAAGCATAATTCCCGCATCAGCGCGCATGTTCTGAGTCACAAACGCTACGCCAGGGGTAGGCATCGGGCCGATCAAAATCACGTCAGCACCCATCGAGCAAATTCCGGACGCCAGGGCTTGCTCCAACATATATCCGGACAAACGAGTGTCCTTACCCAAAACGATTTTTGCACGACGAACGGGCTTGGTGGATTCCAAAGGCTTGAGACCCACAGGCACCGAGCTGCCACGAGTAGCCTGAGGCATGCTCCGCAATACGTGAGCCACAGCGCGACCCACTGCCATTGCGATTTCCCCTGTCATAGGAAATTCATTTGCCATCCCGCGAATACCATCTGTTCCAAAAAGCTTTACCATAACGTGATCTTTACTTTCTCCGGCAGTACTTTCACCAAGCCGATACTCTCGGGCATGACTACTTTAATATTTTCAGTGTAATTGCCTTTCGGCTTTCCTCTGAGGTCTACCAATCCGTAAACCTTGCTTCGGTCCAGCTCTTTGAGATCCTTGGGCGTTGCCCGGATCCAAACAGTGGCCGTCTTTTCGTTCATCGTGAACTTATACGGGCTTAGCACGCGAATATCTACACTTTTTATTTTAAAATTCGCAGAAACCGCATCCATGACGATCGAAATTTTGGGTGCTGGGCTGTCTAATTGTACACCATAACGGTTTAAATCGAGTGTTAATTCTTTTTGAAGGTTTTGACGAAGGGTGGAGATGTCAATTGGCACAGTGGCGATCTCCGTGACAGCCTCCACTTTCGACTCTGGGCCACGAACCCTGACCGTCTGAGGAGCCAAATCGAACCGGCTCAGACGGTAGCCCTCAGGCGGTGATCCTCTGAACTCCACGCGGACCGGGACGTCCTTTCTTTTCAATGCCTCCAGTTTAATATTGGTCATCGCTGGGGTGATCGAAAGGACTTTGATCCCAATCGGTAGATGCACATTATCCGAAAGGAATCGGTAGTTCACCATTCCAGATTTATGAGCAGTCAGATTGATCCGAATCGGATCTTCCCTACGGTCAATAATAGTTCTCAAAAACGCCTTAGGTCCAGCTAGCCTGAATTGCACTTTGTCCGGGATTTCGTTGGCAGGGATCACATCAGGGGCGGTTACTACTTCTACAGCGATTTCCTTGGTCACTTCTACTACACGAGAACCCAAAACCACGCCCCAGATCACAACTGCGACCAAGATCGAAACCAGTTTAGTCACCCAGTTCACTGCGAACAAACCCCAGAGACGATCGAGAATCATGATTTATGTCCTTTGACAGCCTGGAACCAGCTCCTCATACGACGGGGCAGCTTGGTGGGTCCTCTCGACAAGTCCAAGAGAGCTACCAGGCTTTGCCTAAGCTCGAGTTCAGTGAGGTTGGTGGTCAGTTTCCCGTTCTTCACCAAATGCGCTTCTCCAGCTTCCTCCGACACCAGGACTACAATGGCATCGGTATCCTCGGTAAGCCCCAAGGCAGCACGGTGGCGAGTCCCGTATTTTTTATCAATGTTGGGATCTTTCGAAAGAGGCAAGAAGCATCCGGCTGCCGCTAATTTTCCATCCGTGACGATCACAGCCCCGTCGTGCATGGGTGAATCAGTAATGAATATGGAATAAATCAGCTCGGATTTGACCCGGGCATCGATCCGCGATCCAGTATCAATGAAATTTTTGAGGCCGGTTTCGCGCTCGATCACAATCAGCGCACCCACTCGTTCTTTGGCCAATCGGGTGGCTGCGCGGGAGATTTCGTCGACCATTTCGCGTTCTTCCTCCTCGGACGCAGAAGCGAAGAATGGGTTCTTGCCGACGTGAGTGAGGGCCCGTCTCAGGTCATCCTGGAAAACAACGATGACAACCAAAATCAGGTAGTCAAAAAAGTAAGAAAGAACCCAATGTGTAGTGAATAGTTCGGCAGCAGATGAGAGAAAAAAACCAATTCCCAAAATTCCCAGGCCGGTCAGCATCTGCATGGCCCGGGTGCCTTTGATCAGGAGCAGCGCACGATATACGATGAAAGCGACGATAGCGATATCGACTAGGTCAATCCACCGAAAGCTTGCGTGTAACCCCTTCAGTAACTCAATCATTCTACTTTCTATGCAGGCATCGGTGCAGGCGAAGCCCCCACTCCGCTGTCAGTCGACGGATCCGAACGCGTCGGAGTCGACGCAGCAGGTGCTGTTCCACCGGTCTGGCCATCCGTCGAAGGCTTGGGTTTTCTGACTATTTTTTCGCCACAAACAATCTGCTCGACCTCCGCTGCATCCAAAGTCTCAAACTCCAAAAGCGCATTTGCGAGGTCGTGCAGTATTTGCAACTTATCCGACAAAAGGTCGTTGGCTCGCTTGTAGTTTCGTTCCACGATATCGCGAATCTCGCGGTCAATGATCTGTGCGGTTTGTTCAGAATACGATCGTTGCTGAGAGATCTCCCGGCCCAAGAAAATCGGGTCCTCTTTTTGCCCAAAAGACAATGGACCCAGAGCCGTGCTCATCCCCCATTCGCAAACCATTCGACGTGCAATATCGGTAGCCCGCTCGATGTCATTCGACGCGCCCGTGGTTTGCTGCTTGAGAATCAGCTCCTCAGCGATTCTCCCCCCCATGAGGAAGGAGATATTATTCTCAGCTTTCTCTTTGGAGAGGCTCATGCGGTCCTCTTTAGGCAAAGTCTGGGTCACGCCCAGAGCCATTCCGCGAGGAATAATTGTAACCTTGTGAATCGGATCAATCCCAGGAATCAGCTTGCCCACCAGAGTATGTCCTGCTTCATGATACGCCGTCGTACGTCTCTCGACTTCACTGAGCACGAGACTTTTGCGTTCAACACCCATCAGGACTTTGTCCTTGGCGTATTCGAAATCCGACATGTCGATGACTTTTTTGTCCATGCGAGCAGCCAACAGGGCGGCTTCATTCACCAAATTCTCAAGATCAGCACCCGAAAATCCGGGAGTTCCTCGCGCAATAGTATTCAAATTGATATCTGTCGCCATCGGAACTTTGCGGGTGTGAACCTTGAGGATCTCCTCGCGACCTCTGACGTCAGGAACAGAAACCACCACGCGTCGATCAAAACGACCGGGTCTCAGCAATGCGGGATCCAGAACATCGGGGCGGTTGGTGGCAGCAATCAAAATCACGCCGACATTCGCTTCAAATCCATCCATCTCGACCAGCAGTTGGTTGAGAGTTTGCTCACGCTCGTCGTGTCCTCCACCCAGACCTGCTCCACGGTGTCTCCCCACCGCATCGATCTCATCAATGAAAATAATACAAGGAGCGTGTTTTTTACCTTGTTCAAATAGATCTCGAACACGTGAAGCACCGACCCCAACGAACATTTCCACGAAATCAGATCCAGAAATCGAAAAGAACGGGGCCCCCGCCTCGCCTGCAATGGCTTTCGCGAGTAGTGTTTTTCCAGTGCCCGGAGGACCCATCAGCAGAACGCCTTTTGGGATTCGTCCGCCTAATTTTGTGAATTTTTTTGGATCTTTCAAGAACTCGATAATCTCCTCAAGTTCCTGCTTTGCTTCGTCCGCACCTGCAACGTCTTTGAAGGTAACTTTGTTCGTATTCTCAGTCAGCAGACGAGCCTTGCTCTTGCCAAAGGACATGGCTTTGCCGCCACCCACTTGAATCTGCCGCATGAAGAAGAAGAAAAAGAAAAGAAGGAGCAACATCGGCGCCCACGAGACCAAGAGCTGCTGCCAAAATGGTACGCGCTCAGAACGATCATAGTTGGGGATGATGTTATTCTTCTCCAGGATTTCAAAAATCTTGGCATTTTCCGTATCACCCACAGTCTCAAAAACCTGCTTTGCGCCGGTCCCAGGATCCTTGAGAACCCCCGAAATAATATTGTCCGACTTGTAAGTGACTTCAGCGACCTTGCCCTCTTTGACTAATTGAACAAACTCGCTAAATTTAATTTCTTTGCGATGCCGATTGGCTGGATCAACGGCCTTGAAAATACTCGCGACCAATAAAATTCCGACCAACCAAAGAGCGATCGTTTTGTGGGATGATTTCATGGAGAAAAAGCACCTTTCCTATATGAAATGATGGCACATTTGCTGGGGTCAGGTCAAAGACTACGTTCTAACACCCAACGTTTGGTTTTTTTCAAATTTGAATGCTCGCATTTGAGCACCCAGTTTCCAGGTAGGTCCATCTGGTTGCCATATGCGCGCTCTCGAAGAAGCCACTCGTAATGTTGACGTTTCAGACGTGTTTGCAGCAAGGCGGGCAATAGCTTTGCGGGGATTTCAGGCGCCTGATCGTCTTTTTCGCCTTGTTTAGCCAAAGCAAGATTCACCAAGTGTTCTATGGCGTTAGGGAAAATAGCCTCGATCGCTGGCATGAGTTCCTTCCTCATTCGGGCTCTCAAAAATCGTGGATCTTGATTGGTCCGATCTTCACGCCATCGGGTTTTTTCCTCGCGAAGGTACGCTTGAAGTAACGGCTTGCGAATATTCAAAAGTGGCCGAATTTGCCCAGTCGACTCATCGTTGACGAGAATTCCCCCTGCATGACTATTGAAGCATCCCGTTGCCAACCTCCAAATGACCGTTTCAGCCAGATCATCGGCATGGTGCGCAGTCAAAACTCTCTCGTTCTTACGGTTGATTTCACTAAATACTTTTCCGCGCTCTTTGCGTGCTGCATCCTCCCATGACTCCCCTTTTTTGAGGTGTCCGGGATCCAGATGAACTGTATGGCAGGGGATTTTCCATTTTTTCGCAAGCGACTCCACCCTCTTTTGATCCAGATCCGCGGCTCGAGGTCTCCATCCATGATGAATGTGTAAAATTTGAATCTGTTCTCTCGCAACCACTCTGCGGCCGTAATGAACCAGAAGATGAGCCAACGCAACTGAGTCCGAACCGCCCGAGACAGCGATCCAAACAGGATTTTTCAGAGGGAGCTCCACTCCCTGCTTCCGCAGAAGACTCACTACGGAGCGAATCAGGGTTCCGCCGATGTGTTTGGGTTTTGGATAGTACATCTGTTTATTTAGAACAATAAATTTGGTAGCTGAGGGCAGGATCGAACTGCCGACCTCCGCGTTATGAATGCGGCGCTCTAACCATCTGAGCTACCCAGCCACTGAGCATCGCAAATTAGACCGTTCAGCGGGATTTTTCAAGCTCAAACCAAAGCGCATCAGGCAAAGAAAAGGTCAATTCGTCCACAGAGCATTTCACATAAGCAGGATAGCCCGCCGAACCCGCAGTTGCGCTGACACGGTGATGGACCTCTGCGCCTGTCGAACGATTTTTGGAGAGCGCCTTCCAACCCGAAATCGCCTCAAAGGTATTTTGCTTTTCATCAAACCCCACCAAAACCAAATAATGCCAAGACAAAAGATCCCAAGATTCATCCTTACTGAGACAAGGCGGCAACCCTCTTAAAAAAAGAATCACAGGTTGTTGTTCACTCAGTACTTGCTGAATTTTTTGAGCATGACTTGCCCACGATCCTTCTTCCGTGAAAGGCAGGCTGCGCACATTGAGATGACTCGATTCTCCTGACATTTTTTTCATGGATTCCAAAAGCGCATCCGGCGTCAAAACGCTCCCTGTGCCTTCGGAAAGGACTTCCTTCAGTACCCCACTTTGACAGCCCGGGCGGTTCGGATCTGCGCAGTACTTTCGTGCAGCAATATAGGCAGCTCGCAATCCTGGCACGGTATTGGATTGAGTATATCTGTACACAACCTGCATCAAGCGATTCAGGCGAGCGTCTGGTTCGGAGTAGAGTTCCGAAAAACGAAAACCAGCCAAATCGAAGTCCTCGCCCCTTTCGGTGTGCCAGTAGCTCATCAATTCAGTCAGCGCGACCACGCCGCATCCCACATCAGCAGGATATCCATCTTCGGCCTCAAAAAAACTCTGAGACAAGGGCCTCACATTTCTAATGTAGGAATCCGAAGCCTGCACGCTGGCAATCGTCATGAGACTGATGAAGAGGAACTGAATGATCATTGAATTTATATCCCCAACAACCCGGCCGCTATCGTCATGATGTTCATGTGATTGCAGGTATTCAGCATCACTCGGTAGGTTGCGATAATTTCAGGAGATGATTCAATGTGAGCCCAAATCAACTCGCTTCCCGGGTGAACCGGGTCGTGAGATCTCCAGCCAACGGGCGTCAACCCCCGACCATGATCGGTCATTAGAATATAAGTCGTGTTCCCTTTGTAGCCTGACTTTCGATATGAGCCCGAAGCAAATTCCTGGTCGTCCGGATGAGTGACTTCCCCATTGAGGATATCTTTAATTCTCTGAGTATAATCATCTGCGCGCTGAATGGCAGAAACATAGGCTTCGTAAGATCCGTGATGCCCATTTTGATCTGGGTCATTGTAAACCACGAACATGACACGGGGATCGTGGCCCTTCAGATATTCTTTCACGCCTTCGAAAGTGCCCGAATCATCGAGTCGAGTGATTCTCTTCCCGAGTCCCAGCACATTCCAGCCTGCATCCATGTAAAAAGGAGTCAGCAGAGTATCGCCCATTTTGTATTTACTAAACACACGGGGCAAATTTTCCCAGCTCCCAATCAGTGCGATGCTTGCTGGATCCATGCCCAGTTTAAAAAGTCGATCCGGGATCGTTTCAAAGTGCAATTTTCCATTCCAGTCGTTGGAGTTCACAAACGAGTACCGCGGTGCAGACTGAGGCTTGGCGCTGAAGATCTCTGAATAGGCTGGCAGCGAAAACTGAAAATCATTCCCCGTTTTGCACTCCCCTCGCCCCCCCAATATCAAATTGGTCGCAAGTAAGTTCGGGTTTGCAGCCTTTGCCCACGTTTTGGGAAGAATTTCGGTAGGATATTTTTTCGGAAGAAGACTGATGGAAGTATCGCTCCCATCAAAAACCTCCCGAGATCGAACCCCATCCATCACAAAAACAACCAGGCGCTGGTTCCCCGCCAAAAGCCGCATCAGCGCTTCAGCCTCTTTGGCGCTTGGATCTGGATGGTTAACAGCAAGGGCCTCAAAAGAGGCACCCATCCCCAAAAAAACAAATAAATTAAATATTTTCCAATACATACGTTCTCCAAAACGTTTCAGTCGAAACTCAGTTGAACGCGTTATACCTTTTATTTAATAAATTTTCAATGTGTAAAAATGGTTGGCGCGATTGGGGTTGAACCAACGACCCCCACCGTGTCAAGGTGGTGCTCTGCCACTGAGCTACGCGCCAACATCAGAATTTGGCCTCCAGAACTAACTCCAAATACCATGGGCGTCAAGCTTGGAAACCTCAATGACCCCTTCCAGCTTGCGCGCCAGGGCCCGTGCGAACGCCTGCCCCACTGAAATGAAGACTGACTCACGCACGCCTGGGGGCATGGGGGATTCCCACTCCCAATCCAAATAACTGACAGGCTCATCCAGACCACAAGGACGCAATCCCTGAAAACTGACGTCGGTGGCAAAGACATTTAAAGCAACTCCATGTAATAAAACCCCTTGCTCAACATGAACTCCTACAGAAGCCAGCTTCCCTTTTTTTCCCCAAACGCCCATTTGCGAACCTTCTCGAATCTCGGACTCGACACCCAAAGCACGGATTGTGTCTTGAGCAGCACCCAAGAGCAGGCAAACTGCATCCTTCACTCCACGCGAATCCCCGGTGAGCTTTTCCAAGCTTTCCACTGGAAATAAAACCCATTGGCCAGGGCCATGCCAAGTCGCCAGTCCCCCCCGATCGGCCTCAACCAGATCGATTCCCAGGGATTGATACTCGTACTCAGATAAAACAAGCCCGCCTTCACGAGGATTTTTCTGTGCTCGGCGTCCGAGCGTGATCACAGGCTTGAGTTCAGAAAGAATCAACACACCCTCAGCGCCTTGCCTGACATATTCAGCGATTTTGCGTTGGTGGCGATCCAAATCTCGGTAGCTCCAAGATTTTTTGCCAGGCCGGTGACGAAATACTTCAAGTCTCATTGACCGCGTTGCTCAGCAGCTAATAAAGCTGCACAAGGTCGCCTTCCTGAAAATTACTGCCCGTGTGAATATCTGTTGCAGCCCCATCGGGACCAATGAAATCGACCACCTCGAGCGTTCCTTTGAGCTGTCCCTGCGCTCTGCCTAGATAGGCGCCGCTGATGGGATCATAAATGTCGTCCCCCTGCGTAATCACTCTCAGGATATCCCCGCTCACCAGGCCTGATGCGCGGCCTGCGTTCACGAAAACCTTGGTGCCTTGCACTTTGGCAATCCGACCCTGCCAAGACATTTTCTCCACAGCTCGAATCACATCTGGAATCAGCAACTGCACTGCATTCCGAGAAGCCAAGCGAATCATCTCAGCGCGAAACTCAACTGCTTCTGCAGCATTCGAGTCCACCGCCACCATATTGCTGCTCGTCGTATCTGCAGATCTCCCGATGGCCATCATCTCTCGGCCAGCACCCACATCAAAAACCTTCACTTCAACATCCACTGCTGCCAAAGTCTGTTTTTGTCTAAGCAAACCGACATCGTCCCCTTTTTGCCGAAAAACAACCTTGGATATTTTTCCGATGACGATCACCGCAACTCCCATGCGGCGTCCTTCACGAATCAATTGAGCAACTTTGACCGCATCTCCCTGGATGAAATCAGACGTGGTGAATTCTGAATTGAGATCCTGAGGAATGATGAGCCTTTGGCTATTGAACAGGCCTCGCTTCAATTCATCCGCTACAAATAGGCCTAAGTCCGCTTGCTTCACAGGCGTGTCGTTCCAAAAACCCAGCACAAAAACTCGCTTCTTGGGTTGGCCAAGCGCCTCTAGCCTTTGTGCCGGAGTTTTTGCCCCATGATTATAATAATTACTCTGCTCTTGTGTATAGTCCTGATCCTTTTTGAAGCCTGCCGAGCGCGTACAACTCGAAACAGTCCAGACCGAGACCAATACTCCACATGCCAAAAACAACTTCCTCACAAAACCTCCAGGTGCAAATGGGGATCAAAATTACCCATGAGTTTTGTTTTATCCATCCGAATGCCCATCTCTGATTTTTTGCTTCCTGCCAGTATTTTCTGCTCCAACTGATTTGCGGGAATCACGCTCTGGATCACAAACAGAACATGTCCTCGCGCCATTTTTCTCTCCACGCAAATTCCTCCTGGTCCAGCGACGCCTTGAAGGTAGCGCTTTGCTTTTTGAAGCTGATCAAATTGCTTGATTCCTGTGATTTCAACGCGAAAACCATCCTGCCCTGCAGAGTCAGAGGCCGCTGCCACTGCTGTTTTCACATCCGGAGCTCCCAGGTCCTGAAAAACATCCGACACTGTTCTTCCAAAAACATCTTCAAACGAATCCGCTCCCATGAGTTCGATATTAGCAGTTTTTCGAATCGGCTTTTTCTCAGCCGTAGTACGAAACACCAGCTTCATCAAATGATCTCCATCATGATCAGGATTTGGCGTGAGGACAATCAACATCACGGCCTGTGCCCCGACTTTACGAGCTTGGTCTAGAAGCCTTTGCTCCCAGGCTTGTTCGGGGGTGTCTTCGTCCGCTTCAGGGTCGACTTGAATATCAGCCGATTTCATCCAAAGCGCTGCGAGATTCCTCCTCTGTGTTCGAAGCTTCCAAGTCTGCATCACGTTAGATGCCGCCCCAGTGCATTTGTCGCAACCCGGTTTGGCAACCACCCAACTCAATACTTTAGGATCCAAAACACCAAAAAAAGAAGGGCCATAGAATGCGATGGAACGTCGAATTTTTTCGAGATCCACCTCTGCATCCAATTTCCCAGCTCCTTCCTGGTAGTTTTTGATGTAGCGCTGATACTGAGGAAGAACTTCTTCTGAAAAAAGCCTTCTCTGCCAGGGCTCCAGATCAGTGAGCTGCGAAAAATACTCACGGACCTTGCCTTGCAGTCTCACCTCGAGCTGACTCATGGCAGCTTCGGCTCTGCTTGTTACAATGCCACAGACTAACAAACCTAATAAAAACATCAGTGTTCTCATTCCGATTCCCTTATTCTACTGGATTTGTACCACGGACGCACCGAATATCCGGTTGATGTTCTCCACTAATTGCGGAGCTGGCGAAACTTTGACAGTCTTAGGCAAATCCAACTTGGTTTTGAATTGAGCATCTTTGAACTGAATTCGAACCGGGCAGTTGCCACGGAATTGCAAAAGCTGTTTTTTGAGTTCCCGGAGTTGATCGGGCGAAGCCGATCCTGTGTCCAGAGTTAAAACCACTTGCTGAGCTCTGTTTTTGTGGGCTTCTGCAAGCCACTCCACGGTTCTGACCAAAACTTTATTGCCCTCGTCTCCAGCATCGATGTCTCCGGTCAGCACTACAGGTTCAGCCTGAGCCATCGCTTGCCGGATCATCTCCTGAGTTTGCGCGTAGGCTTCGGGGAAAAAAATGACTTCGCATCGGCCCGGAATGTCTTCGAATTGGACAAAAGCCATTCGAGTTCCTTTTTTGGTCGTGATTTCTTTCATCTCCGAAATCAGTCCTCCCATTCGAATTTCTTTGCGTTGGGGACGTTGTCGTCCCCCCATCATCGGAGGCCCTTCAGCAGGGGGGGCTTTGGAAGGCGGCGGCGCTGTATATTCTTTAAGCTTCTCCGTATTCCAGCCCAACCAGTCGTCACAGATTTTTTGCCATCCATCCATGGGGTGGCCGGAGATATAAAATCCCACGACTTGTTTCTCGAGTGAGAGCTTGCGCGACTGCGGCCAGTCGCTTTCGCTTTTGAAAATCGCACCTATGGGAGTCAGGAGTTTGATATCGTCCGCTTGGAAAGCATCGAAGAGCGAGGACTGGCCGAGTTCTCTCTCTTCTTGCTCGTCGCTGGCGTGCTCGAGGAGTTTTTCGATCGAGGCAAAAAGGCTGGCTCGGTTCACTTCGGCGATCTCGTCAAAGGCTCCGGCTAAAATAAGTGATTCCAGAACTTTTTTATTCACCTTGCGTGTAGAAACTCTCTGACAAAAATCCAGGACGCTGGTGAATTTTTTCTGTGTACGAGCTTCAATCAATGTATCAACTGCGATTCCGCCGACTCCTTTGATGGCTTCCAATCCGAATCGGATGGATCGTCCCTCTACGGAAAAACTTTTTCCGGAATGATTGACGTCGGGGGAAAGAACCGGAATCGAGTGTTGTCTCGCATCCGAAATGTACTTAGTGATTTTGTCGGTGTTGTTGACCTCGGTGGACATCAGCGCGGCCATAAATTCGGGTGCGAAATGAGTTTTCAGAAAAGCTGTCTGATAAGTCAAAACAGCATAGGCCGCCGAGTGAGATTTATTAAATCCGTATTCGGCAAACTTGGCCATGAGTTCGAAAATCGCCACCGCTTTATCTGCAGCCAGGCCATTTTTGATAGCTCCTTGAGTGAACAAATCTCGGTGACGGGCCATCTCGTCTTTGTCTTTTTTCCCCATCGCACGACGAAGCAAATCCGCTTGTCCGAGTGAGTATCCGGCCAACTCTCGCGCAATCTGCATGACCTGCTCTTGGTAGAGAATGACGCCGTAAGTATCTTTGAGAATCGTGGCCAACGCCGGCACGTCGTAAGTGATCGGCACGCGACCGTGTTTACGATCAATGAAAACATCGACCATCCCAGATCCTAGCGGACCCGGACGGAACAACGCTCCGATAGCAGTCAGATCCTCGACCGAGTTGGGTTGAATCCGCATGCACAGATCCTTCATCCCCGAACTCTCAACCTGGAAAATCCCATCCGTATCGCCCGAACTAATCAGTGCGAACACAGCGGGATCCTCGTAGTCGATTCGCTGCAGATCAAAAGGCTGATTCATTTGGATCATTTTAACGGCATAATCGATCACCGTCAGAGTTTTGAGACCCAAAAAGTCGTATTTGATCAGACCGATTTTCTCGGCAAAATCCTTGTCAAACTGAGTGACCACGTCTCCATCGGGAGTCACGAGCAGTGGACAGTATTCCCTGACCGGATTTTCTGTGATGATCACGCCCGCCGCGTGAATCCCCGTGTTTCTCGAGAGTCCCTCGACGGCTTTGGCGTATTCAAAAACCTTGGCGACTTTGGGATCTTGCTCAATTTTTTCACGAAGCCTTGGCTCCTGATCTATCGCACTCTGAATTGAAATCCCCAATTCGTCGGGCACGAGCTTCGTCAGCTGATCGGACTCCGCAAACGAAAATCCCAGAACCCGCGCCACGTCTTTGATCGCGGCTTTGGTTTGTAGTTTTCCAAAAGTGATAATCTGGCAAACGTTGTCCTTACCGTACTTTCGGGCCACATAGTCAATGACTTCGCCGCGGCGATCCTGACAAAAATCCACGTCAAAGTCGGGCATGCTGATCCGCTCGGGATTGATGAATCGCTCAAAGAGCAGCTTGTACTGAATCGGATCAATGTCGGTGATTTTGAGGGAGTACGCGACCAAAGATCCCGCTCCGGATCCTCGACCCGGACCCACGGGGATGTTCTGGCTCTTGGCCCATTTGATGAAATCCGAGACGATCAAAAAATAACCCGCGAATCCGGTTCGCTCGATCATCGCGAGTTCGCTAACGAGTCGATCTCGATATTCTTTTTCTAGCTCTGGCCAACTCGGCAGCAGCTTCTTCTTTTCGAAAGAATGCTCCTGAAACCGAACTTCCAAACCTTCTGCCGCTTGGGCTTTAAAATAAGCGATCAGGTCAAAAACATCGTCCTTCCCCACTCCCTCGGGACGGAATTTGGGAAGGTGATAAATCGTTTGACCCTTTTCATCCTTGAACTTGAATTCAGTTTTACACTTCTCAGCAATCTTGAGCGTATTCTCGCAGGCACCTGGAAATGCGGCCATCCGCTCGATCATCAGCTCGGCGGGTTTGAACCAAAACTCGGCTGGCACCAAGCTCTTGGGTCTCTCGAAATCCAACGTACGCCCCAATTGAATACACTGCAGGATCTCGTGAGCCTCGGCATCCTGCGGATTCAGATAGTGACATTCAGTCGTTGCTACGCATTGCACGCCCAGCTTTTCGCTCCACGCATGAAGTTTTTGATTGATCTCGTTTTGTTCGGGAATCTGCGTGTCCTGCAATTCCAGATAAAAATCTTCGCCGAACTGATCTTTAAACTGTTGAATCACCTTGGCAGCTTCTTCTTCTTGATTCGAAAGCGCCAACCAAGAAAGTTCGCCCCGCAATCCGCCCGAGAGAACAATCAAATCCTGAGCATATTGAAAAAGCAGTTCACGATCCACCCAGACCGCAGGAACTCCCATCACAGCCTTCTGCCCTGCTGTACTCAGGGCTAGGTAGTAGGACTGCGAAATCATTTGGCAAAGGTTTTGATAGCCTTTGAGTGATTTAGCCAAGAGAACAATCTGAAAAGCCCGTGGACCTGCTGCAACAGGCTGTCCCGCTCCCGACTGAGGGCTCAAGGATGCCTTGCCTAATGGAACATAATTGATTTCACAACCCAGAATCGGGTTAATTCCTTTTTTCTTGGCTTCGAGGTAAAAATCCACTGCGCCGAATAATTGGTGAGCATCCGTCATCGCGACGGCGGGCATGTTGAGGCTCTTGGCTTTTTCCATGAGCGCATCCACGGGAACCATTCCCTGAAGGAGGCTGTACTGAGTGTGTAGATGCAGGTGGACAAATTGCGACACTAGTCGCTATCTCTCCAAATCTTGACCCTGCAGTCAAGATGGATTCAGCTCTGACCCAACGAGTTATTGCTGATTTTGTGAAGGGGAATTTGCTTCTTGGGCTTTAGCCTTGTCCAAATAGTACTCTTGCATCCCTGTGGCTAATTGACCCAGAGTTCCAGACTCCAAAACTCGACCGGATTCGATCTCGACCACTTCGAAAACAATAGTCTCTTTGGAGTTGTAAGCAGCTATGGGTGACATACGAAGAGCGATTTTTGCGTCTTCGTAACGAGCCAATCGAGAAGCCACTGCATAATTTGCGAAAGCTTGAACGAGTTGACCGATTTTTCGCATTCTGCTGCGTTGTGATGGATCAGCGACAATTCGCAGAATATCGTTGATGAGCAAGTTTTTGTAAGGTGATGGTTTTATTTTTTGCAGAAGGAAATCAAGCACCATCTGCTCGGGGCCGACAGGCAATCCTAAGTTAGGTTCCGAACCAGTAGTAGTATCTATTTTTACATCTGTTGTGGGACCCTGCAATTCGATGATATTTGTGGCGTCCATTTTCTCTTCGGGAAGTAGCTCGCTTGCTTCCAAATCTAATAGCATTGCAATATCTTTCCGAAGATCTGGACGGTTCTGGTTCAAATCGGTCAGCATTCGTTTGGAGTATTCAGGCATCTCCATGTATTCTTGATGCTGTGGCTTGGAGCGAAGATAGATACTGAATAGATTTTCAAGAATAATTTGCTTTTGAGATCCGGCTTGAATCATTCCCAGAAGTTTCGTGCCAAAGGTGTCTGCCATGATTTCTTTTTGAATCATTCGAGCCAAAACATTTGAAGCTTCGGGTGCGACACCAGCAAAACTCTGAGTACCTGACAAACCCATAGCCAAGCAAAGTGCTAAATTCATTGAAATTTTCATAAACTGTATCCTTATGGTTGGTTTTTATATATTATTAAACTATTTTTGTATATATAAAAAATTTTTGACTCTTTAAAAAAACTGCTGCTACAGTGATCAACGGAGGCAGTAGAAGTATTCCGCAGTAAATTCCAAAAAAACAACAAACCGACCAGACCTTAGCAGGAAGCGAAAGGACCGATTACATGAAGTATGCTTATACAGCATTGCTGTTGCTTTATTCCGTTATTATTTATTCAAACAATGTTTACGCATTTGGAAAGTCCAAACCCTCGGAGAACCCGTCGGCACCCTCAGGACCATCCTCCCCTTCTCAACCCGGATCTCCTATTTCTTGCGGAACGCCTGGCTCAAACGCTCAACCCGTCAGGCCAGTAGTCCTTAAAGCTGTCGCCACGCAGGCATTTCAGCTTCCGAACGGTTCAGAAATCAATATGTCCAACGATCTAAACGCGATTTTAAATACTGTCGTCACTAGCACGAACGTTTTTGCACCCACGGATGCGGATGCAAACCCAGGCCCTTGTGATCACCACATCGAAATCCGCGCTTCTCTCAGCGTATTTGAGCTCAATCTCCAGCAGTATGGGCTTACTATTGGTTATAACCCCGGAGGAAGTCACTCCGCGGTAACCAATCTGACCGGGCAAGCTGACGTCAAAGTCGGAAAAATCGGAATGGATTTCAGTATTTGGGACTGTAACGCCGGCAAATGCTCGTCCGTTCAAGCGTCTGCGGCCGATCAAAGCAGCGTTTCGGTGAACTTGCAGCTGACCATCGACTTTAGCAAAGTCACCGCCAGTCCTAGCTTTGTACACAATACTTCTTTAGAGAAAATACTGCGGCAAATCATGACTCAAGGGGTGAATCAAATCGCGGCATCTCCTCGAGTGGGAGCTTTGAGCTGGTTTGCGACAATTCGTGATTACAATCCCGCAACCGGGGTTGTAATCTTTGATGCTGGAGTTCGCCAAAACATCCAAGTCGGCAATGACTTCATTGTTTATGCCGCTGCAGATGTCCAAAGCAGCTGTGCGATCTACAAGGTATTGGCATCGGTTAAAACCACTCAGGTTTATCCAATCTCCAGTTACGCAGCAATCAGCCAGGTCCTGGATTCCTCTCGAGGGATTCAAGCGGGCGATATTTTGGTGGTGGGAAAATAAACCGAATGAGGCGCTGCGCATGGATACTTGCGCTACACGTTTCGATTGCGCTGGGGGCCGGCAAACCCAAACCCCCAGCGCCCACCGAGCCTCCCGCTCCTGATTTAGGAATCGGCAAACGAGTCATTGGATTAGCCCCTGTCGAAAAAGCAAAAATCCAAATGCCGGATGGATCTTGGAAGAATTTTGGTGAGGATTTTCAAGCCATCATCACTAGACAACTGATTCAGAGTGGAAAGTACGTCGTAGCGGATACCGATCCTGCTCCTGCAGCACTCAGCACCGAGGATGTTCCGCCGGGGCACATCTGGCCCGGTTCAAACGTTCCTGCAGCAACGATCACTGTCAGTGTTTCAGAAATGTCTTTCAGCACCGGAGACCACGGAGACCGGATGTTTTACGGATTTGACGATCGTTTTCGAACACCCTTCAATGATGGCAGTGGGAGCGAAACCAACGAATTTCCTCTCAAAACCGATTCTGATAACCCAAGTTGGTTCGAGCACCAATACGACAAACAAGGCATCTACCCCGTCGACTCCCAATCCGGCCTTGATTTAGGACAAGGGTTCAAACTCGATGTTCTTTTTGCATGGTTGGATATTAAGTATGCGCATTATCAAGCCCGATTAGGACTGAATTTGGACGTAGACGCCCCTCTTGCGGGGCGCCCTCGTACTCGCCATCGAATCGCCGTCAGCGGAGAGGGATTTTTTTATGACATTGCCGGAGCCTACGTAGGCTTCAGCTTGGGAATTCAATTCGCTCGCACTGCGGCCATGGCACAGGCATTTCAAAAAGCAATCCAAAGCTCTATGAGTATTGTCAATCAGGCCGTTGAAGGACTTCCTTTGACCGGGAAAATTGATGGGTTTGGTGCCCCTGATTCGCAAGATCGAATCCGATTTTTTCTGGGAACAGGCGAAGGCTCCAATATTCCTGTAGGTACAGTATACGAAGTACCCGACGCCCCGGGAGTCATACTTCAGGTGATCGAGTCTTCATTTTCTGGGGCTGTTGCGACCGCTACCGAGGGTGATACAAGCGCCATACAACTCCAAATGCCCGTCCGAGAAAAAACTCTGAGTACGCAAGCTGCCCTTCGAATTTCAGAGGACAAAGTTCAAGATCACACCATTCAACTCCCATGGGAGAACTTTACGAAACCAAAATTTCCCGTAGGGTCAGCTCCTCAAGAAAATCTATTGATAGCCATCTGGAAGAGCATCACAGGAACATTCCTACTTCCCTATCGAATCTGGAGATACAAGCAGTACGATCGTGCTTACCGCGCACAACCCGACATCACTCCCTTGGCACACACACACAACAACACCTCTTTAGATAAAAACGACAAATCCCCCATCGTCGCCATAATCGACTCCGGTGTGGACTATAATCATCCTGCGATCCACGGCTCTTTGTGGCTCAATCCATCCCCCACTCTGGATGCCCACGGCCGCCTCGATCGGTACGGATGGGATTTCATCTCGGGCGACTCACGCGCGATGGATGATGGATACGCAGGCACTCAAGTCGCGAGCTTGGTTCTCTCTGTAGCTCCATCCGCTAAAATTATGCCTCTCAAAGCCATCAATCCCTGGGGCATCACCAGTTCTGCTGCAATTTATGCATCTTTTGTGTATGCAGTCGATCATGGAGCCAAAATTATTCTCTGCGCTTGGACAACTCAAGTGGCTTCCAAAGCCATCGAACTGGGGATCGAATACGCCCACAGGCACCATATTGCTGTTGTTACGGGAAACACCCCTATCTTGCTCCCGAAAATGCGGGCTGCGGAGCCTCGCGGAAACCACGGGACGGCCTCCTCGATCCGCACCACTGCGGCAATCATCGCAGGACGCATGGCACAATCATTGGCATCGGGCAGATAAAAATCCACTGTCCCGAAAAGCTGATGCGCGTCAGTCATCGCGACGGCAGACATGTTGAGACTCTTGGTTTTTTCCATAAGCGCATCCACAGGAACCATTCCCTGTAAGAGGCTGTATTGAGTGCGAAGGTGCAGATGAACAAATTAAGAGCCTATCCTAATAACCATTCCGTAGCGAGGCGAACGAGCCATGAGCCGAGACAAGGAAGATCGATTCGAAAAAACCGGAACATCCCCGCTGTGGGCTGTGAGGATTTTTTCGAATCGATCTGACGCAGTCGCAGGCCATGGATCGTTCGCCGCAGTAGGAATGGTTATTAGGATAGGCTCTAAGACAAGCGAGCCCTCTTTCGCCATCTCTCCAAATCTTGAGCAAGCGGTCAAGGTCGATTCAATTTTTCTTTTAAAACATCTACTCAACGCCAAATAGAGGGGCATCCATACTACACAGCTTACCTTTTTGGACAATTTTGTTCTTAAAATCTGCAAAGAATTTCCCTGACGAATTGCTGCCAACATCGATTGCCAGCGCCAATTGTGAGCCACGAGACGTATCTGACTTAGATTCTGGCTTGAGGAAAATCTGCAATCCCTGAGTGAGCTTGGTACCTGTGTGTAAATATAAAAAAACCCGATCTTCAACCTGAGTGACCTGGTCAACCGTACCCGAACACCCAGTGGATGCATCGGTTTCAGGATTCTGAGTCAACATAGGCTTGTTACAAAGATCGTAGGAATAGGTTTCTCCGGCTTTACATACTCCTCCAACGTAATTGACTGCATCCGAATTAGGGATAAATTTGATCTGATCTGACATTTCTATGATCATGCACTCATACTTACCTTTGCTGATTTGCACCCCACGACACAAATCCGGAGATGCCATCAAATCAATAGCAGTTCCATCAGTTTCGCAAATCTTCTTCGGACTCTTGCAATCCGCGCCTGAAGCTAACCAAACTGAGTAAACCTTTATCTCAGCCTTGGCAGGCTCAGATACCGCCCAAACCTGCTGGCCTAAAAAATTTCCTAAAAAAAGCAAACCTAAAGACAACCTCGTATTCATGGTCGATCTCCTGCTTTCAATGAGGAGTTCGCACCATTCCCATCAGATGGCTTTCCAGCAGTTAAGCTAAGATTTCCTCCGGCAGTCGGAGTTCCAGCTGATTTTCCGCAGGCAAATAATAGTCCAGATAGAATAACAGCCAGAACACCACACAATAACCATTTCATTTTTTTCTTCATATTGATTCCCCTTTTATCTGAATCCAAAAACAGGCGCGTTACAACCACACGAGCCGCCAACACTTGTTATTTTTTCTCTAAAATCTGCATAAAACTTGCCCTCGCGGGTCGAAGTAACCACCCATGGCTCAGCCAAGGGAAGTCCTTTACTTGTATCAGCTGAATTGGTTGGCTTCTGGAAGGACATCTCAGAGCTTGGATTATTAGTTCCCGTATGAAGGTAGAGAAAGACTCGATCTTCAGAAGGCGTACCAATAACACCCCCACAGTTTTGATAGCCCAATGTCACCGGATTCTGAGTCCTGCTGCCTTCACGACATACATCGAGGGTATAAGTTTCACTTGCACTACACCCTGCCACTGAAGCTGCGGCCTCATTGTTGACTTGATACTTAACAATATCCGACATTTCTATGATCACACAGTTGTATCTTCCTGGAGGTACACGAATCCCATTACAAAGCGTAGGAGCTTGCACAAAATCTACTTCCAAACCTGGGGTATCACAAAGTTTGATTGGATTCGCACAATCCGCGCCCTCAGCTACGCCAACGGAATAAACTTTCATCAAAACTAATTTTGGATCATTCGTTGCAAAAACTAGCGTGGCCTTAAGTAACACGGCTACTGACAAACAAAATTTGGAAATCATTTTATTTTTTCTCATAACGTTTCTCCTTTTGAAGATGGCTGTAAAAGAAGTGATAACCCAAGCGCAGCTGACCAATGAGCGATGGGATCACCCTTAATACTTTGAATCGTATTACCAACGGATGACGAATAATAAAAAGTTTGGCGAAACGACGCCCCTAAGAAAATAGGCCACTTTTCTGGAGCAATTTTTTGAATCAGTGGAATCCCACGAATATCGTAACTCAATTCTCCCATATATCCCAAAGGACTTCTCAGCGAGATCGTGTAACCTGCTCTAGTTTCATTCCAAAGCATGTGCCGTCCCAACGCAAAAAACACTCCTCTCAGCATCAGATTGTTCCACTGAAAAGCTACAGCAGGACCTAAATAATATCCTAGCCCCCTCATATTTGTATTCGCTACTCCACTGGGTTCGGTATTCTGCCCAACCACACGACCTTCAAAAAAAATTCCGGGAGTAAAATAGCTCACTCGATAACCTGGCATCACATTGGCATCAATGGAGTTCATCGTTCTTGCTCTCACCGATTTACTCTCATTGGCAATTCTCCCCATTCCCCATCCTAACCCAGGTTGAAGCCTTAAATCGGGGTAATCCGAGAGCGAGAATGCAAATGATGATTGTGTAAAAAAAAGTAAAAAAAATGAAAACCCTATGTGAGACAATCGCTTCATCTTTTAATTTCCTTTATTTATGTATCTTTAAGCCTAGAATGATTTTATTTTTTTTGCAAAAAAAAGTTCGTTGTTTTTTTGACTCTATTTTGAATCGGCTTGTCTTAGCCACAAACCTGGAGGGAGATCGCCATGTGATTCAATCTTGCCTTGCTCTGAAATAGAGGTAGAGTTTTCATATGCAGAGAAAACACCTCTTCTCAATATTACTCTTCATGAGCAGCATAACGAGCTATGCGAGTGTATCTCCACTCGCGATTTCGATTTTTCCTTTTTTTCAATTTCCACCAGACAATTGGACTGTAGCAGGTGTTCGCACGAGTCTTTTTTTTGGAGAGCACGACAATCTCTACGGTGTTGATTTGGGGATTATTGGAAACATCACTCAGAAGGATTTTTTTGGAATGGGAATGGCTTTTGGTTTTAATAAAACCAAGGATGCAAATATTGTTGCTGCACAATTGGCAGGTGTTACCAACATCAACTCAGGGACAGTGAACGTCGTCGGTTTGCAGCTAGCAGGAATCGCTAACGTAAACTCAGGAAATACGAACATCATCGGATTTCAAGCTGCCATGGGGGCAAACTACAACTCCAAAGGCCGTGTTTTGGGTTTACAACTCGGAGGAGCAAATTTGGGTCCTGGAACGAGTATCTACGGGATCCAAATCGGTGGATTTAATCGCGCCGATTCTGTTTTTGGCCTACAATTGGGGGTTGTAAACATGGCCAAGGCTTTGCACGGACTCCAAATTGGTTTGTTGAATTTCAACAGTAGTGGTCCTCTACCGTTTTTCCCAGTTCTTAATTTTGGAATTTAGAGCCTATCCAGGAAAAAATCACCCCACTCAGCGCCAATTCAGGTATCAATCTGATCCCAATCTAATATTTTTTAAACAATAAAACCGTATTAGGCTTCTTGTTATTAAATAGATTCAATTGAATTGGCACGGGGATTGCTTAAGTCAAAATCAGATTGAACCATTCTCCCTAACTCGCTCTCCTCTAAAACTGGGAGAATGGTTCTTTCTTTCTGTCGTGGCGCGAGCTACTTCGTTATTCCCACTCAATCGTGGCTGGGGGCTTGGACGAGATGTCGTAAACCACCCGATTCACCCCTCGAACCTCATTGCAAATCCGAGACGAGACCTTCCTTAAAAAACTAGCCTCAAAATCATACCAATCGGCTGTCATACCATCTTGCGATGTCACAGCGCGAAGAGCAATCACATGGTCGTGAG
This sequence comes from uncultured Bacteriovoracaceae bacterium, assembly GCA_964364175.1. Classification (GTDB taxonomy): domain Bacteria; phylum Bdellovibrionota; class UBA1018; order UBA1018; family UBA1018; genus CAYILR01. The sequence goes on along the minus strand of CAYILR010000021.1, from coordinate 7,802 downwards.
TGCGTCCATCGCCCTGGACTCCAACAGTGCGGATCGGCAAGAAAACAGCGAAAGCCTGCCAAATCTTGGGATACAATCCGGCATCCCGGATTTCCTGAATATAAATCTCGTCTGCCTTCTGCAAAATCCCGATCGCCTCACGAGTGATATCTCCAACAATCCTCACCGCCAAACCGGGACCTGGGAACGGATGCCTTTGAATGAAATTCTCAGGTACTCCCAATGTCCGTCCGAGCGCCCGTACTTCATCCTTGAAAAGATCGCGCAGCGGCTCAATCAATTGAAACCGGAGATTCTTCGGCAATCCGCCTACATTATGATGGGATTTAATTTTAGCTGCATGCTGAGAAACCCCAGCACCTGCCGTCGCGTCCTGGGGTGCAGGGCTGGATTCAATCACATCGGGATACAAAGTCCCTTGAACTAAGAACTCCGGCAAATGTCCCAAACCTTTGGATAGCTTTTCAGCATAATCATCGAAAACTCGGATAAATCCAGCCCCAATGATTTTTCGTTTTTTCTCAGGATCAACAACCCCTGCCAGTTCACTCAAAAATTTCTCGGAGGCATCCACGCACTCCACTTTGAGATGCAGAGTTTCTTGAAACAGCTTCATCACACGCGCTTGCTCATCGAAGCGTAACAACCCGTGATCGACAAAAACACAATGCAAGCGATCTCCAATTGCCTCATGCACCAGAGCAGCCGCCACCGCCGAATCCACCCCACCCGATAGAGCACAAATCACATGTTGCTCTGGTTTCACACGGGCTCGAATTTTTTCAATCTGCTCTTCACGAACGGACTGCATGGTCCAATCAGGTTTAATTTTCGCCACGTCGACCAAAAACCGCTTCAAAATCTCAGATCCACCTTCGGTATGAGTGACCTCCGGATGAAACTGCAGCGCATACATCTGCTTTTCTGGACACTCGATGGCGGCCAGTGCCCCACTCTCTGATTTTGCCGTAATCTCAAAACCCGCTGGCAATTTCACGGCTTCGTCACCATGGCTCATCCAAGCCTGAAAAGTCGATTCCTGCTTAAGGATATACGAAGTTGAATTCGCCGTGCGTTTCACGCCCATTCTTCCGTATTCTCGAACGTGCGCTTTCTTGATTTCTCCGTTCATCCGGTGCACCAGGAGCTGCATCCCGTAGCAGATTCCCAGAACAGGAATCTTTTTTTCACTGACGTAATCCAAAAATCCGGGATCTAAATCAGGAGCACCTGGATCATAAACCGAAGCGGGTCCACCCGACAAAATAATCGCCCGAGGATTTAGCCCCTCCCAACGAGACTTCGCAGTCCCCCCCGGAAAAACAATCGAATAGATTCCTTGATCGCGCACTCGCCGCGCAATCAACTGGGTGTACTGCGATCCATAATCCAGAATAACAACCGTCGAATGGTGGGACATAGATGACCTTAGCTCGAGCTCAATCGATAATTAGGGGCTTCCTTGGTGATGATCACATCGTGCGGATGGCTCTCAGCCAATCCACTATTCGTGATCCGCACAAACTGCGCATTCTTCTGCAGAGTTTCTACCGTAGCCGCCCCACAATATCCCATCCCTGCTTTCAATCCGCCGAGCAGTTGATGAATATTGGAAGACAAGCTCCCTCGATAAGGAACACGCCCTTCGATTCCCTCAGGAACTAGTTTTCCGGCTTCCTCAATATCGCTCTGGAAATATCGATCCTTCGAACCTTGCGCTTGAGCCATCGCTCCCAAGCTGCCCATACCTCGATAAACTTTGTACGATCGGCCTTGGAACAAAACAGCCTCACCCGGAGCTTCATCCGTTCCGGCAAAAAGCGAACCAATCATCACCGTTTGTGCACCCATGGCCAGGGCTTTTGTAATATCTCCGCTATATTTAATTCCACCGTCCGCGATAATCGGAATCCCCGTTTCGCGAGAGGCTTTTGCCGCCTCAAGAACCGCATAGAGCTGCGGCACACCGATTCCGGCAATCACTCGGGTCGTGCAGATCGATCCCGGGCCAATTCCGACTTTCACCGCATCCGCACCGGCTTCCATCAAGGATTTCGCTCCTTTGTAAGTCGCGACGTTTCCACCAATGATATCGATTTTATCCCCAAATCGTTTCTTCAAGCGCTTTACACATTCATTGACACCTTTGGAATGCCCGTGTGCACTGTCGACAAAAAGCACATCGACCCCAGCTTCCGCCAAGACTTCAGCACGCTTGTCTGTTTCAGCACCGACTCCTACAGCTGCTCCAACCATCAATCGGCCATATTGATCTTTGCAGGCGAGAGGGAACGCTTTTCGTTTTTGCAGATCTTTGATGGTGATCAAACCACGAAGCATCCCGGAGCGGTCGACTACAGGCAATTTTTCTACACGATTTTTACGTAAAATATTCTTAGCTTCATCCAGAGTCGTTCCTTCGGGCACAGTCACTAGAGGCATCTTGGTCATTCTGGATTCGACCGTTTGAGTCAGCTCTTCCTCAAATCTCAAATCCCGATTGGTGATAATTCCCACCAATCTCAAACCCTTCCCCTCTCGCACCGTGACGGGCACGCCGGAAATTTTATACTTACGCATCAAATCCAGAGCTTGTTCAATTTTGGCAGAAGGATCGATCGTCACTGGATCCAGAATCATCCCCCACTCGCTTTTCTTCACCTTCTCGACTTCGAGCGCTTGCTCTTCGATCGTGAGATTTTTGTGAATGACTCCGATTCCGCCTTCTTGAGCCAAAGTCACAGCGGTTTTGCTTTCTGTGACCGTGTCCATTGCCGAAGAAATCAACGGAATGTTCAACCGAATCCGGCGCGTCAGCTGAGTCGATAGATCTACATGCGCCGGCAAAATCTCCGAATATGCGGGTAACAACAAAACATCATCAAAAGTTAAAGCCTCAGCCCAGGGGTTCATCTTCGCCTCCGATATCAAATGTTTCTAAATCCGAATCATTTTGGCCCATTCGTGTGGGGCCTGGCACCATTGCCGTCAAATATTCTTTGGAATCGTTGACATAATTTTCTGCGCTTTTTTTCAAGAACGCAATTTCTTCGGGTTTGAGCGGTCTCGCGACTTTCGCTGGAGCTCCGATCACCAGTGAACCCGAAGGAACTTGAGTCCCCTTCGTCACCAATGCGCCCGCACCCACGATGCAATCATCACCAATCACACAATCATCCAGGAGAATTGCACCCATCCCCAACAAAACCCGGTTCCCGACCGTGCATCCATGAACCGTCACTCGGTGCCCGACAGTCACATCATCTCCGATCGTCAACGGGCTCGTCTTGCGAGTCACATGAAGCATGGAGTGATCTTGGATATTGGTTCGATTGCCGATTTTAATCCAGTTCACATCGCCGCGAATCGCCACCTGAAACCAGATGCTGCATTTTTCTCCCACTGTCACATCGCCGATGATGTCCACCGACGGAGCCAAGAACGTTGTCTCGTGAATTTTTGGCCACTTCCCTTTGAATGGGATAATCATGCGATCGAGATCTCCTTGCGCTGATGTTTTTCTGCCGCAAATCCGTCCAAAGTCAACTCTCCATAAAGTGACAGCGGAGTCGCCGCGGTAATTTTAACTTCCACAAACCGACCTGTCAGAGTCCGTGCTGAATCTGACATGAAATTCACTACGCGATTGCATTGGGTACGTCCCATCCATACACGACCAGCACGCAGGCCTAGACCGTGTTTAAGATTCTGATTCTTCGCTTCACCCTCAACCAGAATTTCCATGATACTGCCTACTCGAGCTGCATATTTTTTCTGACTGATTTCGAGTTGATAATCCAAAAGACGATTGAGTCGAGCGTTCTTCACTTCATTCGGAACATCATCTGGCAATTTAGCGGCGCGAGTGCCCGGGCGTGGTGAATAAGCAAAAGCATAAATACTGTCGAACTGAACTCGATCCAATAACCGCAGTGTGTCTTCAAAATCTTCGTCCGTCTCAGTCGGAAATCCTACGATCAAGTCGGTTGAGATTCCCACATCAGGAGAAAGTTCTCTTAAACGATCCATCTGTGCAAAATAATTTTCGATCTGATGGTGCCTGCCCATTTTCTGCAAAATCCGGTTCGAACCGCACTGAACCGGAAGATGAAGGTGCGCGGCCAGTCTTTGAACTCCACCCTTTTCAACCGAAGCATAGCATTCAATCAATTCGTCACTGAAATCTAAGGGGTGACTGGAGGTATAACGAATCAGCTTCAATTCCGCACATCTTGGGTCGCTATCAATTGCTCTGAGCAACTGCGGAAAATTCTCTTCCCCTGCACGCGGGCCAACTTTTCCAATGACGTTGTGTAGCTCCTTGGGTTCACGCTCTCGAACGTTCGCATTTCCTTTTCCAAAAGAATTGACGTTCTGACCCAACAAAGTCACTTCGCGAATTCCCTTCGCTACCAGTCGAGCCACATCGTCCACGACTTCGTCAATCGTTCGGGATTTTTCTTTGCCGCGAGTATAGGGAACAATGCAGTAGGTGCAATACTTGTCGCAGCCTTTCATGATGTTCACAAAAGCCTGCGCTTTGTTGCCCATGACTTTGGTTTCAGTCGAATAATTCATCGACGCATCAAAATCCGCATACACCACATGACGTTCACCATTCTGAACACGGTGAACCAGCTCGGGCAAATTGTCGATCGTATCCGTTCCGAAAACAAAATCGATATAGGGCGCTCGTTTAAAAAGTTTTTCTTTTTCAAGCTGACCCACACAACCACCGACTGCGATGATTTTGTGAGATTTTTCTTTGAATTCGTTGAATACGCCCAGAGCCGAAAGCGCCTTGTGAACCGCCTTCTCACGAACTGTGCATCCATTGACAATAATTAAGTCGGCATCCGCAGGGCCCTTGGCCTCTTTCATGCCTTGTTCGGAGAGCAAAGACTCCATCCGCTCAGAGTCCGCCACATTCATTTGGCAACCAAATGTCTTAATATGGTAACGAAGCTCTGACATGGACAGTCATTACACTATCTGTCGGGTGCTTTTCAAGCGCTTTAAGAGTCGGGTTGCGTGGCTTCCAAGAAATCATCGAGATCAGCCACTTCTATTTTGACCAACCAGCCAGCCTCGAGAGGATCCTCAGCAACGATGGAGGGGTCATCCTCGACAGCAGAATTAGTGGAGACAATGCTGCACTCCACAGGTGCGACGACCTCAATATGTCCCAATGAGCCGTCGAGAGTGACCAGCAATTCATCTGCGTCGAGCTTGTGGCCTTCGCTCCCACCTAATTCAATGCTCTCGATCTCACCCAATTCCGCCATGGCGGCCAGAGTCACTCCTAAGGTCAACATATCGCCTGTGCGCTCGAACCAGACCTTGTTCTCTTGAATCTCACCGTTCTTGGGTATGCGTGCTGTCATAACTAGAAATAATGCTGCCATGAGCATCGTTGCTTGGCAACGATCAGGACGGCTTTTTTGGACCCAAAACTTTCATCACCTTCAGATTGTAGTTCCCCGAAATCGGAAAACTCATGAATTCTTGAAGCTCAAAGTCGGTTTCGATCTTCTCGCACATGTTCCAAGCGTCAATTTCTGGGAAATTCACCCGCTTGTCTCTCCAGCAATCCAGACCGCGGATGTAATAGACCTCGCCGCCGGATCTCAATTTAGCCCAATCAAACCAATTCCCCCCCGGAGTCAAAAGCGGTGAATAACTGTAGGAGGATCGCTTTCGAACCAAGAATGCTGCTGGTCGTGTATAGGCAAAAACCGCGTTCTCGGGGAGTTTGGCGATGATTTCCGAAATATGATGATCCTCGTTGGTCAGGAGAATTGCGTTCAACAACCGGCTGCCTTCGATCCATGGCGCGTTTCTGAGAGCCCAGACTGCGAAGAAAACAACGAACGCGTACTTCACCCAACCCTGTTTGCGCCACTCTGTGATTTGCTGGGCAAAATAACCCACCAAAAGAGCAATGGGAACATACACAGGAACTGAATATCTCATGTGCGCGAAGAGCTGGAATTTGCCCCAGTAGAAATACGAGATCGAAAGCAGTGCGCACCAGAACCAAGCCAAAACCCAGACTCCACTCGCACGCTGCTTGGAGTTCCTGAAAAACTGAACCACGATCCAAAACATCCCCAGCACGGCCAGCGCCATCACCCAAAAGCTGCTCGGCCATTGTCCACCGACATTGAATAAAAATTCCAAATTCCCTGGCAAGTTAGTCCCCAGATTCGCAAATCCCGCTCCCGGCGCACCGTTAAAATCGCTGATGAAATCATCCTTGAAAGCTGCACGCACAACGATTCCTGGAACCACTGCGATCGCCCAGCTCATCAGTGCTACGATGGCTGGAGTGGATTGTTTGAGGAAAAACAACACTGCCGGCGCCAAAATCACCGGCATCATCACATAAGCTTCGTGCCGAGTCTGACAAGCAAACGCCACGGTCACACCCAGAAGCGCCGCTGCGGCCAGGCGCTCCTTGGGCTGTTGCAGCTGAATCATCCACCACGAGAGCCAACATCCCAGAGCTACGAAAAACACATAACTCATCTCGTATCCAGCCGTCCGCACCCACCAAACATTGACCGGCCAGAACACCCAAGCCATCACTGAAAAAAGTTGTCCCCAGTACCCGCATCCCAACTCATGGGCGAGCCGGAAAATCAAAAGTGCTGTGAGCAGGAAAAACATGAAATTCAGGGCGAACGGAACCCACTCTCGAAATCCGAACAAGGAATACCCCAGATAAACCATCATAGGATAAGCCTTAGGTCGGATGTCCGTTACAAATTTGTGGCATTGTAAATCCGTGTCGAAATAATTCCCCTCATCACATCGTTCTGCCCGCTGAAAATAGTGCATCGACATCGCCACCTGCAGGTGGTTGTGCTCGTCCGAGAGCATGCGATAGCGGGCTTCGGAGTGCCCTACGATATAAACTGAACTGAAGACAAGCAAAGCCACTAAACCCGCCAGAGACGCTTTTTCAGTCGGAAACCCCTTGACCCAAAACTGCCAGAGCGGTTTGCGAAGCAGGACCAGCAATCCGATCCAGACCGCAAAAGCTCCTAAAATCCAGCTATAAGTGATCGTGCTCTCGAACTGCATGAAAGGGGTTCGATCCGGGTAGTAATAGATCCCCAAAAACACCGCAAAAACCCCTACTGCCAGACCGATCTGTTTCCAAGCGTTCACGAGAAGTTGAATCATACTGAGAGATTAGAGGGGCTTAAGTCGGAGCGCAATCCGTTTCCAGTGCTGGAAACAGATTCTATGCAACTGCGAACAAAAGTTCATCAGCAAGACTGATCGGGGCTTGCAGATCTCCTCGCTTACCTTTTGTCTTTTTCAAGCTGATCAATTCGAACTCTTCGAGGAGCTGGACATCCCTATGTACTTCCCTGAATCCGCGCCCTACCATTTTTGCCAACTCCGAAATCGACGCAGGCTTTTTATCGCGGATTGCACGCCAAAGATTGAGACGATTATCGGTCAACACAGACTTCACCGCGTCCAAAGACTCGAAGCAATATCCCTCACCAATGATTGGGGTAGGTGTTTCTCCCCTTTGTAACGCCTTAAATATAGATAAAAATTCCGCGTCAATTGTTTCTCTCGACTTAATTCTAATTTTTTTTGATATCATATTTTTGTTCCTCATATTCAACAGCCATCCGAAAATCACTCAATACTTTTTCTGGCGAAATGTAAGTATAGGTCTCTTGCCGTCCATCCGCCCAGTGCCGATGATGCCCCTTGGGGTGATGATTATCCTGTGCCCCGGAGAGGTCGCGCGTCAAAATTTGAGGAAGTATTTTTTTGAC
>CAYILR010000020.1:0-76202 GCA_964364175.1 uncultured Bacteriovoracaceae bacterium | reverse complement strand
ATTAGGAAAGGCAGAAAAGGCAACTTTGACGCTCATCCTCTCCGGGGCACAGAACGATCAAGCAAATTTTGTCTGGCCTCTGTTTACTGAGTGTTTGCACGCTCTCCATCAATTGCGGCAACACCGCTCGAAGAACTCTCAAAAAGGATGCTGAGAAAACACCACAAAATGCTGCTCCGCAAATGCAGCCGGCACCCGCCAATTCTCCTACGATCGATCCCAAGGCAGCGATCTTGAACTTGCCCGCTGAACAAACTGAAAAAAGAACTCTGGAGCGTGGTGAAGCCGTATTCGAAGTACCCATGATCACTCCCAAAGCAATCACTCCCGCTCGTTCGGGCGCAATCTACATCTCTTGTTCAGAAGGCATCGTCGGAAGCATGGGCACGGGACTGAACGGATTCAGTTTGATGTCGAATTCCGATGTGGCGATTCATCGCAATACATCCTACCAGTTCAAAGACGGAAGCGGATTTCAATCCGGAAAAATCTATTCCATCGTTTCTTGCAGCGCGGGCACCGATCGCCTCTTGCAACGAGAAATCAGAAATCTCAGCCCTGATTTGCTTCAAAAAAAGAATCTAACTCTCGGTCAATTCGTATCCGAGCCCACTCTGATGACTCCAGATGGAATCCAAGCCAAGACCTCCGACCTGATTCCGGTTTCGTGTTCGCCCAATGCCAAAGAAGGAATTGAGGCTGATAAGAATGGATTGATTTTATTGCCTGGTTCTCGCGTTTTGATCCACAGAGACAAGGCTTATACTTTTGCTGATGGCACGACTGCAGCTAATCTGCCAGATTACATCCTGATTTCTTGCGAAGCCGCTCTCTAAAGCAAGCTCTGTACTATTTCAAAAACTCCGTGAATTTTTCACGGGCTTGCTGATAAACAATCGGATCCTGATTCAGCAATGAAAGCGCCAAAGCAGCCGACTCCAAGGACGACAGACATTCTTTGCGAGGTTCTTTGCGTTTTTTTCCGTACAGCGATTCTTCTGCAGGAATCAAAACTGCACGACGGACTTTCAACAACCAAGCATTCCGCCACCAAAGAGTTTTGGCCTGGCTCCAAGTTCCATCCAGAACAATCAAACCCTTCACCGGGCCTCGGGATTCAATGGGCGTCCCTTTTTTGCTGAGTTCCAAAAGCACAGGCGGTTGCAAGGATCTCATTGGCTGAGCCTTGGGACCACTGCCCCAGTACAAGACCATCCATTCGGCATGCTGTGCTGTTTCGTCACCTGAAGCATGTTTGAGATTCCGCCAAGACAGGCCTATTTTTTGTGTGGTCTCTGGCCAGATATCTTTCAAAAGCGAAGCCGACCCAAGCGCAACGCCGGGTTCTTGGGGGTGTTGGAGAATGAGAAGCTTTGTCATGTGAAGTTCTTTATCACTCGTCGAACTGAAACTGACGAAGTTTTTTTGGATATTTTGAATCACTGAGAGTAATCAATGTAACAGATTTTGCGATATGGCTAACCGCCCAAAGAATAGAGTATCTCCCTTGGTAAACAGGAAATCTACGTAGTCCCGGTATGTTACTCGGTTCACCTGATTCTGGATAATCTTGAAGTCTCTCTTTGAGTGAATTGATACTATCCCGAAATTCGTTAAGCTTTTTTTCCGCTTGAGACTCCGACTCATCAATATTGGATAGAAGAATCCAAACAGCAGATTCTTCCACGTCCTTAATAAACCGATGCGATTCAAAAACCTCATACCTAGGCATCAGCCAGTATTACTCCTACGACGTTTGCTCAGAACTTTTTCCTGAGCGCGACGAATTGCGTTTTCGGTACTCGATCCTGTTGCCTTGCTCACATGACCATGCATCAAATCATTCAACCCATGAGAAACTCCACGAAGATGAGCCAGCTCTACTTGCATTTTTTCAAATTCGTCCGCATTTAGCAGAACAAAAGCCTCGCCACTTTTTCTTGTAATTTTAATAGGTTCGGATCGCGCTGTTTCCATCCACTCTTTTAAATTTGCTCTAAAATCATTCGCATTGGTTCTATCCATAGGATACCTCACTATGTCTGTAACAGTACAGTTAACCGTACTGTTTGTCAATTGACTCATAATGACACCCACTGAACATCGCAAGCACTCACAATCACATGCCCATAGAGCGTCACACCCAGTTGATCACTCACCTCTTTTGCCCGAATCGTCAGGTCCAGGTCTTCAGCTGAGGGGCGGCAGTCTCCCGAAGGATGATTGTGAATCAAGAAAAATCCCTGGGGTCGATAAGACAAAATCCGCGCAAATAGCTCTAAGGGATCGATGTTCAGATGCGTGCGCGAGCCTCTCTCCACCAGAAAAAACGAGCCAATCTTTCGTGGAGCAAATACCGGGACAAATCCCAGCCATTCCTGAGCGTGATTTTTCATCTCCTGAGGAATCCTTTGAAGAACCAATGTCTCCCAGTCTGTTGATTTGGGTTCGGGCACCAGATGATTCATCCGGTAGACCGCAAATCGCCTACACAGCTCGAAAACCGCCATGATCCGAGCCCGCTGGGCATTTCCGAGGCCCCGGATCTTCAAAAAATCAAAGTGCGGCGACGCCAGTACCTGTGCAAAAAGAGCCTCCTCTCGGCCAGCGGGTCCGGAATTCGGACTCCCCTGGGCCCGCAAAATTCCATCCGCCACCGACATCACCCCGCCTCCAGGCGGCCCTACGCCGATAATGACGGCTAGGCATTCCTCTAGGGATAAAGTTTGAGGTCCTTGAGACAGGCAACGTTCGCGAAGTTGAGGTTTCATACAAAAATAGAGAGCAGGTTCTATGCCATTTCTTAGACACTCTTTTCTTTTCAAATTGCCTGAGGTACGGTCCCCCGCATGACAACATGGATTATTATCAGTTGGGTAATGGTGGCTCTTTTAACCGGAATCAATATTTTCGTATTCCTGAAGCTGAAAAAAGCCAGTGAACAAATGATGAAAATGGCTTTCCCAGGTTCCAAGAACATGGGCGACGCCATGGCTCAAGCTCAGAAAATGATGGCTGGCATGGGTGGCGGCAAAAACATGGAGGCCCAAATGAAAGCCGCCATGGGAATGCTCTCCCAAATGCAACAAGGTGGTGGACGTCCTGGCCCACGCAGATAAGATGTAGGAGTGAGAACCTCGAATTCGATTTTCCTCACTCTGATTTCTGCCATCCTGGTTGCAAGCGCCTCTTCGGGCTGCAGCACCACGCGCGCCATGGTCCCTGTGGACACTCTCATTGCAGAGTCCGTTCAATTCAGACGTCCGAATGTGCCCGGAGCTGTTGACATCGCCCAGCCGGGTGGTGAGGATTACAAATCAAACCCACTCCCTAGCAAAAATTTCGACTGTCAACCCCTCGCCAAGCTCATGCCCCAAATGGATTGGAAGGCTATTCACGCCTGTATGACCTCGGGGGTGACAAAATCTACGACGATTTATTTTCAACTCAAACGCAACACTCAACCGATCCTGGATCTAGACGCAAGCGATCAGGAGAATTTGCCTCCCGAGTGTTTCCTAAACCTTCTGCGAGAAATCCCTGTCCCACGAGAGATTTTCTACGTCAGCATGGATACTGGGCAACCTGCTTGCTATAGCTCGAATTTCGACATGGAAGCGGATAAATTCTTCGATACAAAAATGCCCAGCGGCGAATATGGCATGGTAGTCAATCTGCCACTCCGATATCCACCCAAGGACGCGGACGAAGCACGACGAATCGTCCAATCCTGGTCGATCACTCCTCTTTGGAATCACGAAGAACGCCGCTTCAACGCGCATGTTTTCCCAGATGCACTCTGTAAACGCTGCATGGGAGAAAAGGCATTGAATCCTCCTCAGCACATGCAGGTCCTGACTTCTTGGCCCCCTCGGTAGCCTACGGACAAAATCGGTCAACCCTTGAAATCTGTCGGCAGCTTCGGCCTGTTCTGAACAATGCCTTCGATCATCTCACAAACATCGGGAGTCAGTTTGCTCAGCACAGTGATGGCTTTGAGATTTTCCTCGAGCTGTTGCTTTTTGGATGCACCGAGAATCACCGAACTTACGCGAGGGTTTTTCAAGCACCAAGCGATGCTCATCTGGGCAACACTCACACCGATTTGCTTGGCCACTCGATCTAGGTCGCCTGCCTGGCGAATTTTCTGGCGACCCGATTCACTTTCGAACTTGGCTCTTAGCCATTCGTATCCTGGCAAAGTCACTCGTGAGTCTTTTGGAATTCCTTGTGAATATTTTCCAGTTAAAAGTCCCGAAGCCAACGGGGACCAAATCGTCGTTCCCAATCCGAAATTCTCGTAGAGTGGCAAAAATTCTGATTCTACTTTTTCACGATTGAATAAATTGTACTCCGGCTGCTCCATCGTAGGTGGAGTCAAATGCTCAGCCTTGGCCACAGCATAGGCCTCGGTGATCTGCTGCGCCGACCACTCGGATGTGCCCCAATACAAAATCTTTCCTTGCATCACCAATGCATGCATCGCGCGCACGGTCTCCTCAATGGGAGTTTCGATGTCCGGACGATGGCAATAAAACAGGTCCAGATACTCCACCTGTAATCGCTTCAAAGCTGCATGACAGGCATCTCGAATATGCTTGGCACTCAAACCCATCTGGGTCGGTCGCTCCCCTCCCCAAAACACCTTGCTTGAAACACAGTAGGTGTCCCTGCTCCAGGCGAGTTTTTGCAATGCCTTGCCCATGATCTCCTCGGACTGGCCGCCAGCATAAACCTCAGCATTATCAAAGAAATTTACTCCTTGATCGTAGGCATAGCCCATCATTTCGACTGCGGGCTGTACATCCACTTGGGATCCAAAAGTCACCCAAGACCCGAATGAGAGCGCACTGATTTTGAGACCTGATTTGCCGAGTTTTCTGTATTGCATGGAATCCGATTACCTCAACGACTCTATCTTTTAAATATCTCTTATGATAACTCTGCGCGGCATGAGAGCGACAAACGTATGGATGGTGTTTTTATTTTTAAATTTGAATATTCCGCTGGGATTTGCCGATGCAACCCTAGTTGATTATTCCGCAATTGATCCCAGCATCAATCCCTGTTCTGACTTTTATCAGTATTCCTGTGGAAATTGGCTGAAGCGCAATACGATCCCAGAAGATCGCTCGCAATGGTCTCGCAGTTTTTATTCTATTTATACCGCCAACCAAGAAATTCTTCGAAACATTCTTGAAACATCTCCATCCGAAAGCCTCACCAAATTTTATCGTTCTTGCTTGAACGCAACACAAGCATCACCTGAAACCATTGACACATTCGCAAGTCTCACGGCTACGATTCGGCAAATCAAATCTCAGCATCAAATTGCAGACACGGTCGGATCCCTAAAAATGATGGGCTATTCATTTTTATATAAAACATATGTGGATACCGATGTAAACGACGCCACAAAAAATCAGCTCAATCTCACACAGGGCGGCCTTATTCTTCGAGAGAAAAGCTTTTATCTGGTGGATCATGAGAAAAATCGAACGATTCGTGCAGCTCTTCGTCAATACCTCCAAACTTTGTTCACACTCTCAGGTATTCCAGGCGCACAAGCACAGGCGTACGCTGACACCGTTCTGCGAATTGAAACACAGATTGCTCAGTTCAGCTTAAGCCCGGCAGAGGAGCGGGACATCGCTCGTTATTTGAAAATTCAAACCCTGAGCAAATTGCAGGCTGACGCACCCGATTTTGCTTGGACGATTTACTTTCAAAAAATGGGCTACGATCTCAACTCGCAAGACAAAATCGCTGTCACAGGTCCTGAATTTTTTAGATCCATGGGGCTGCTACTCACGACTGAGCCACTCGAAAACATCAAAACCTATTTACTAGGGCATCTGCTCGTACAAACGGCAGGCAAAATGGAGCAGAGCTGGTTGGATGCAAGTTTTGAATTCAACAAAGTCTTGAGCGGCGCAAAAGCCCAGCTGCCTCGGTGGAAAACATGTGTCGACAGCACAGCTCAAGCTCTACCTACAGATCTTGAGAAAGAATATATCAACAGAAAATTTGCTGGAAACTCAAAAGCAAAAGCTCTTGAACTGATCCACAATCTCGAATCCGCAATGCGCGACAAAATCAATCATTCGGATTGGCTGGATGATCCGACTCGCGCAGAAGCGACTCGAAAGCTCGAAAGAATTCATCCTAAAATCGGCTATCCAGACCAATGGCCAACTGAACTTCTATCCGATATCGGTGAATCCTATTTATTAAACGCACTCCATGTGGCAACCACCCAATCGAATCACGATGCCGAGGAATTTCGAAAACCTGTGGATCGAGGACGTTGGTTGATGCCAGCGTTCTTGGTCAACGCGTACTATGATCCCTTGTTAAACGAAATTGCATTTCCCGCCGGAATTCTGCAACCCCCCTTCTTCTCAGCTGAAGCAACAGCCGCTTCGAATTACGGCGCGATTGGAATGGTCATTGGGCACGAGATCACTCACGGATTCGATGATCAAGGTCGTCAGTTTAATGCAGATGGCTCGATGGTCAATTGGTGGAGCGATCAAACCCTGCAGCTCTTCACTCAGCGCGCATCTTGCCTGGTGAATCAATACTCTCAATTTGTCGAGGAAGGTGAACGTCTCCGAGGCGATCAAACTCTAGGTGAAAACATTGCTGACAATGGTGGAATCAGAATTTCATATTTGGCTTATTTGAAGTCTCAACAAAACCAGGTGACGCCCGAGCAGATTCAGGAATTTTTCCTCTCGTTCGCTCAATCGTGGTGCACCTTGATGCGTCCTGAAGCTGTGCGGAATCAAATTTTGACGAACGTCCATTCACTCCCTAAATATCGAGTGAATGTGCCGCTATCTAATTTCACAGCGTTCGAGCAGGCGTTCGGTTGCCAACCTGGCTCACCGATGACGCCTGCCGATCGCTGTTCTGTTTGGTAAATCAGGTTTTAGTGTGCGAGTTTGGCGCAGCGAATTCCCACAATATTGTACTTCGGATTGCGGTCTGCAATGTCGGGAACGTAATTTCCACGGTATGAAGTCATATAGACCATCGCTGTTGCATCGTCCCCTGCCCCAGCTCGACCCCAATAAATGCCTCGATGAACGCGAGTGGGCCAGCGCCATTCCTTCATCAGTTTGTCCTTAAGGGTCAACCCGGCTGGATTCATGCAAACTTTTCGATCTTCAATCGAGTTCCAGGTGCCACCAAAACAATCTGTATATGAACGATTGTGATACCAATCCGCAGTCCACTCGCTGACATTTCCGACTAGGTCATAAACACCATAAGGATTCGGAGGAAAACTTCCTACCGCTGTCGGTCCTGAATAATGATCTCCGATGCGAGCTAGGTCATTGCTGAGTTCTCCAGTAGAGGTGGCATAGCGGGCATTGACGCCGCCTTTGGCGACTTTTTCCCATTCAGCTTCGGTCATGAGTCTTTTATCACGAAATGCACAGTACTCATTAGCTCGGGGCCAACTGACCATCACAGGAAAATTTTCTGGGCCCATATTCTCAGGCTCAGCTGGGTATTTTGCCTTCAAAAATTCGTTGTATTCAAAATTTGTGGTCTCATATCGATCGACCAATAAATCACTGATAAAAACTCTCCGAAATGGTAATTCATCCGATGCATTGCGCACCGAACCCATGAGATAAACACCTGCAGGAATCAAAGCCATTCCATCAGGGCCTGTGCTTTTTCGACCGGCTTCATCACCCGCATAAGCTGCCAACGACACTACACTTAAAACGTTTAACCATCGCCATATTTTCTTGCTATTCATTTTGTCCTCCTAGTGAATTAGACTCGTTACTTCTTGACTACGTACTACTACTCCAACATCCCTAAGCTTGTATTCTGGATCAAAGAATTGATCTGATTGGCAAAACTGAAACTGATATGCCCCCCCGGCCTTCTTTCAAATTCAATGGGATACCCTTTTGCTCTCAACTCTCTGTAAAAAATCTCGCTGCCGGTTTCAAATCCCAGCTCATCCTGCGTATTGGCCGAAAGATAAATATAAGGCATTTTTTCCCGGCCCACATCAAAGCGATCCAGATGGCTCAGAATATTATTGCGACTCCAGATTTTAAAATTTTTGAAATAACCTCGGATTTTCACAAAATACATATAAACAGGCCATACCCTGGCGCTGGTTTTCCGGGCATACCGATAGGCCCCAATCAATCCGTGGAACGGTGACGCCGTAAAAAGCGCTGGACACGAAATGCTGATTCCGGAAAAAATCCCTGGGAACCTGGACTGAAGCTGAAGAATATTTTGACCTCCCAGCGAATATCCAAACGCAAAAGTATTGCCAACAATCGGCAGCTTTGTCTTCAACCAAGGAGCAAACTCCGTCACAAACGAATCGAGTGTGGAAAGCTGAGTCCCATTTTCAACCACATCTGAAAATGCGTTCAATTTTCCGGAATAAAGTGTAACGAAAAACGGTGTCACTCTCTGAGACGCCTTGAAATAGAAGGAGTAGATACCCACCAAATTTCTGCCAGCAAAAACAGTCTCTGGATATCCTGGAAAGTGAAATAAAACCTGCCTGGGCTGATCTCCATGCTGATCGATGGGAGTGTAAATACAATACTGGTGTTTGACTCGCGAAGGTCCAACGTAAACACCGCACTCCTCCCGGACATCATCCACAATGTCACCTGCGAAAGCAGAAATGGAAACCAGTAACCCTAAAACAAAAACTGCACTTCGACCCAAAACCAATATTTCTTTTTTCATAAAACCCCTCACAATAAATTAATGACAGGCTCGACACTATCGACTGTGATCTTGAGTTTACTACGACCCGATTTCAAAGCTTCACTCACAGGTACATCAATGAGGTTGCGAAAACGTTTCGCATGAAAAAACTGATCAATGGTCACATGGATTTGTAGAAAACTCCCATCTACCTTAGATCGCAATGTCAGGAGAAAACTACCTGAGTTAAACCAGTAATTGCACTTGCCCTGGTCCCATCTTTCAATGACAAAACGTGCCCAGTCGTCTTTGGGATTCAACACCAAGTCAGAGGCGCGCGCGGGAAAAAGTTTTAGATTTCCCTGCTCATCCACGCAAGATGGTTTGGTGCTATCGCGCGCAGAATTGAAGAGTTGAATGTTCTGAATGCTGTAGATTTCAAAATTTCCAGCAGTCTGATCAAACAACCAGATTTGAAACTGAGTCCGACTGACCTGTTTGAAGGCGTTGCCTAATGTTGCCCAAGCTGGGTTGACCTGCAACACCATGAGACTTGTTAAAAATAGATACACGACGCCCTGACGGCGGTTGAATAAGTTCATCCCCTGTCCTCCTATACAGGCCGGAACCTATGGCAGTGGAAAAAAAAAAGCAACTGCCTTGTTTTATTTTAAGCAGAAATGCGAATTTCTTTTTCAAGAAGCTCTAGTTTTGCAAGCATTTTGCTTCGAGTCTCTGTACAAACCGAATCAGCATTTGAGACTTCCATCCCCTTTGTGGGAATCGGTGGCAAAAACTCAACAATGAGTTTTCCTCCTGGAACTTTTTTCCCTCGGAAGTCAAAAACTCGTTTGACCTGCGTGCAAACTGCCGGGGTGACGGGTGCTTGTGCTTGAATTGCCAGATGAAATGCCCCTTTTTTGAAAGGAAGCAATCCTTCTCCCGACCAGTTTCGGGTTCCCTCGGGACAAACAGCTACGAGTAATTTTTTTTCAGACATGATTTTTGCAGCAGTTTTAAATTTATGAATGGAATCACCGCGATTGGATCGATCAATCGACAGATTTCTTCCAAGAATCCAAAGCAATCCAATGATCGGGATATAAGCGAGTTCTTTTTTCCCAATCACCGCCATTCCCAAAGGCGCAACCGATGCGAAAGTAATGAAATCCAAAGAACTCTGGTGATTGAGCGTCACCACGCAGAAATGATCTTTCGGAATATTCTCAGTGCCGCGAATTTCGAGTTGGATTCCTGCGATTTTCATAAAACCCCAGGAAACCACTCGCGCCATGAACATATTGACGCCGTAAATTGGATAGAGAATCGGAGATAAGGCGATCGTAAGAAGCGCTACGATCAAACCCCAAATCGAACCCAGCACAACCACCCACAAAAATCGAATCATGCCCCATTCCTGTGATTTAAACTACTCGATGCAAAAGCTTGCAAATATCTGCTGCTCAGTGGGCGCTGAATCATCCGGCAGAACTCTAGATTCACCTCAGCAAGCCGATCCAGATTGACTCCGGTTTTCACACCCATTCCATTGAGCATGTAAACTAGGTCTTCTGTGGCGAGATTCCCAGTCGCTCCGGGCGCAAAAGGGCATCCCCCTAGACCACCCGCCGAACTATCCACAATGCGAATTCCAAGATCAAGCGATCGCAATGTGTTTGCAAGCGCCGTTCCGCGGGTATCGTGAAAATGAACTGCCAGTCGCTTTGCACCCCAACTCTTGAGAGCTGGCTGCAAAACCCGCTTCACAAGCCCAGGGTCAGCAACACCAATGGTGTCGGCCAGCGAGATTTCGGGCACACCCAAATCAAACAATTTCTCTGCTACTTTAAGTGCTTGCTTCGGTGCAACCTTGCCATCAAATGGACAACCAAATACCGTCGAAATATAGCCTCGAACTTTCAATTTGTGACGACGAGCTTCTTTGACAATTTTCTGAATTTCATCAAGCGAGTCCTCAATCGACATTCCTATATTGCGCTCATTGAATCCGTCACTTGCCGCTGTAAAAACACCGATCGCACGAACACCCGCAGCAACAGCGTGTTCAAGGCCCGTCAAATTCGGGACGAGCGCCCAGCCGGTGGCCTTCCCAGTTCTGATCGCGCCCGACTTCCATGCCTGAAAAACTTTTTCGCTGTCAGCCATCTGCTGAACACGGTCGCCACGAACGAAAGCACCCACTTCCAAATCACGTAACCCAGCACTGATCAATCCCTGAATCCAATGCAGCTTGGTCTGAAGTGCTACCGTCCGGGACTCGTTCTGCAAACCATCGCGCGGGCCGACTTCAAAAATGCGGACATTCATGCCGACGTTTCTCCCACAAAATCAAAAAATCGATCACCAGGAGAGAGCTGCTGACCTTCCTTCACGCGTACCGCGCTAATCAATCCTGCAGATGGCGCTTTGATTTCAAATTCCATTTTCATGGCTTCAACAAGAATCAGCGGCTGTCCCACTGTGACCTTTTGACCTGCTTGCACGAGAATTTTTCTTACCTTCCCAGGGAACTGCGCATTGAGATCAGAATCTGTCCCCGCAATCCCTGCCTCGGAACCATGGGTTTTCTGTTGCAACTCGCCCGACCAAAGCCGTCCGCTTGCTGATGCACTCTGCCAACCTGGGCGGCGAAAAAATTGAAATCTCCTGCGTTCCGAACCGCGTTGAGCAATGATCCAACCTCCTGGGCGGAGAGAGTAAGTCCACGGAGCGGCATTTTCCTTCCCCTCGGTGGTGAGTTCATTTTTTTTTCCAGAAAGTTTCCATGTTTCTTTCATGGAGCCAGCCCTTCGCGTGAAATCAAACTCCAGGGGGACGCAATGGTGGAACTCGGCGTGCCGCCAGAGGAAACTCCAGCAGGCAAGCCTTTTTGGGCTGCCTGGGCGAGCATTCCCAAATCATCAGAAGAAATCTGGGGTTTGAATTCTGCGGCGAATTCTTTGTCCAAGAAGCTCGTATAGACCTGTCCTTTTTGAACAGCTGAGTTGCTACACAATGCATGCAGATAAACTTGATTGGTTCCCAGTCCGAGAATCACTGTTTCTTCGAGCGCGTATTTCATCCGCGCAATCGCCATTTGGCGATTCTCAGCAGAAACGATGAGCTTGGCCAACATTGAATCGAACCCGGTCCCGACGGTTTGGCCTTCTTCAATCCCGCTATCAACGCGAATCCCGGGGCCCATTGGCCAGCGCAGGCGCTCTACCTTGCCAGGAGTGGGCACAAACCCGAGCGCAGGATCTTCGGCATAAATCCTCACTTCGATCGCATGTCCACGCGGGGTTTGAACTTGGGGCAATCGACTTTTTTTAGGTTCCAGCGCCTGTTGAATTTGCGCGTGAACGAGATCTACTCCCGTCACCAGTTCAGTGACAGGATGCTCGACTTGAAGCCGCGTATTCATTTCGAGGAAATAAAATTCTCCTGTTTCGTCGACAAGAAATTCCAAAGTGCCTGCGCTGCGGTATTTCACATGCTGAGATAGTTTGAGCGCCGCCTCTTGCAAACCTTTGCGTGTAGCATCCGAAAGATTCGGCGCCGTAGCTTCTTCCCAAATTTTTTGATGGCGCCTTTGCAACGAACATTCGCGCTCATGAAGATGAACTACGCCGCCTAATCCATCCCCGAAAACCTGGACTTCGATGTGGCGGGGTTTTTCAACCAGTTTTTCCAAAAACAAGGTGCCATCACCAAATGCAGACACAGCCTCTGCGCTTGCGCTCTCTGCCGCCGACTCGAGATCCTCTTCGCGTGTCACTCGACGCATGCCTTTGCCGCCACCGCCAGAAGCCGCTTTGAGCAACAGCGGAAATCCCACGGTTCGTGCAGCTTTTTTAATGTCTTGCCCTTGTGCCACCCGCGCCCACGGCAAAATAGGCACGCCGAGTTTCGCCGCGAGTTCCTTGGCATCGATTTTTCCGCCGAGAGCTTCCATTGTTTCGGCTCGTGGACCGACGAACGTGATTCCCGCAGCTTCCACTGTACGTGCAAAAACGGGACGTTCCGACAGAAACCCATATCCCGGATGAACGAGATTGGATCCGCTGGATCGGGCTGCACCAACCACTTCTTCGACTTTGAGATAACTTGAAACCTCGATGACTTCGTCCGCGTAAGTCAGATGCCGTGCTTCCTCATCACCGGGTGCGTACACAGCCACAGTTGATATTCCCAATTCACGACAGGCCTGAAAAATCCGGCAAGCAATCTCGGATCGGTTGGCGACCAAAAGCTTCATTTTCACTTGGCGCTCTTAATCCAGTTGGGTTTTCGTTTTTCGAGAAAGGCGCGCACACCCTCTTGGCCTTCGGCCGAGGCTCGCACTTCGGCCAAGACTTTCGCCACATATTCCAGGCAGTCACCCAGTTTGGAACGTTTCTCGGGCCAGCTCAAATCCAGAACTAATTTTTTCGCAATCGCCATTGCTTGAGGACCACAATCCAGCATTCGAGCAAGGGTTTTCTCAATCGAGGCCTCAAGACATGCCGGATCGTTCACCACCTCATGAATCAACCCAATTTCTCGTGCTCGCTCCGCAGAAAATCTCTCGGCACTCATGAACATTCCGCGTGCATGAGAGGGGCCGATTTTCGCCACGACGAACGGGCCAATGCAGGCCGGGACGATCCCCAACCGAACTTCACTCAAACTGAATTGAGTTTCAGTGGAAGCGATTACCACATCACAAATGCTCACCAATCCGACCCCGCCCCCAATTGCAGCGCCGTGAACTGCACCGATCAGAGGCTTCGAAAATTCATTCATCGTTCTGAAAAGCTCCGCCAATTTGCGGGTGTCTGCAAGATTCTGTTCGAGAGTCAGATCGACAGATTCCTTCATCCAGTTCAGATCACCGCCCGCGCAAAACACCGGACCATTCCCGCTCAGGACAGCCACGCGAACTTCGGGTTTCACCGCGTCTTTGGTAAAAACTTGATAAAGTTCAGTAATCACTTTTTCGTTAAATGCATTGCGAACGTCCGGTCGGTTTAGGCGCACGTATAGCACACCTCGAGCATCCAATTGAGTGACTAGCGTCTCATAACTCATAGCAGAATCCCCTCGTGAGCCCCAGTTATCCTGGGATCAATGGGGATTGTCAATGCTGAGTCTTGGGCAGCTTCTCAATGAGTTTTAAAGAAGTAACAGACGGCCGTTTCCTGATCATCGGCAGTTGCAATTGCCACTAAAAAAGAACCTGAACTACGCACGAAGAGTTTCTCTTTTGATTCGTAGTTCATGACATAGGTGCGATCATCCGACAATATGAGCCGAACTCTCCACGCTGCTACGTGATTGTTGCTCAGAGTAACCTTCGAATCATCAAAATATCCAGGTTCCAAGTTGTGATTATATTGAATAGCTCCCTCATATTGAGGAGTAGGATCAATAGGACCCAAGTCATTTTTCTCGTTGGGAGCAAAATACGCCGCTATGGGGGCATTCGGGTCTTTCTTGAGAAAACAACGACCCGAGGTCAACTTCTCCAGGTAGGGAGTGAACTGCGGCAATGTTCCTTCCACGTAGAGAGCTTTGATTTTGTCATAAACAGTTTGCGGTCCCGTACACTCCATTGGGGAAACAGTCTCCGTCGCATAGGCACTGACGCCTAAAATGAAGGTAGCCATGACTAAAAATCGAGTGACAAATTTCATGCAAATCTCCTCAAAAAATTGATTGCCATTTATTATCCAAAGGCCGAGTAGCACACCCCATCAGCTAGCTCAATAAAAAATCACTGCTTTTAATTGGGGGGGTTAACGGCTCCAGCGCATCCACCCGAGTTTGTGCAGTACCGGGACTATAGCCCAACTCCTTAATACAAAATTGAGTCAGAGACGAGTACCCCATCTTGAGATGAACTCTGCGAGAATAAATTTCCTGTAAATAATCAAGAACCTGATCGACGATTTGCTGTTCTTGAGCAACGAGTTTTCTCGTTTCGGAAACTAGAATTTGGTCGCGGAGAGAGTAAAATTGGGTTTTCATGGGCTGTTTTCCTTTCGAAGAAGAAAGGTAACACAGGTTTTAAAAATGCTATTTTTAACGAACTTCAAAATCAAAAAAACGACAGGAAATTTCCAATCAGAGCTCCAAAAATGACTCAGGACGAACGAAGTAGTATTTGGCATTAAAAACCTATTTCACACGCACAAAAAATTCGATGCTATCGAAATAAATCAGTTCAAATAACGTCAATAAAAAACTGGATCACACCCATTTTTTTTAAAAACATTCCATTCAAAATTCCATCCGAACGTCTGAATAACAACGATTGTTATTGAATCATTCCACTCAAATTCGTACTTATAAGTTATTTCGTATTAAATAAAAACTAGATATAAAATTTGACTTTTTCGGTACAGAATGTTAGTTTTCCGTCATGAAAAAAATTATTTTTTTTTGCATGATTTTATCTAACGGATTAGCCCTTGCATCAAGTCCCATCGAGAACCAAAAAATAATTACCTGCGAAGGCGTTGGCCAGTATCTTCCTAGAAGCTCGCGTGTCCCGATTGCAGCTCACATTGATGTTAGCAACGATCGTCGACCCAAGATCGTTCTTAAATTTTCTGATTGGCAATCTCCCTGGAAGTCTATCCGTGGCATTTCGATTCCAAATTTCTCAGAGTATTACCCCGAGAAACTCAAGTGGGTAGAGTTTCGGAAAAATCCATACGGGGGCGGATATAATTACGAAGTCATTTTTGATGGATCATACGGGAACGGCTACACTTTTATGCTTTTCATGGACCCCAAAGACCTGCAGTTGAAAGCAGTGATGGGGAACAATGACGATATCGGTGGCGAGGCATTTTACACGAAACTTGCGTGCCATACAGATCTCCCGCCCCCTGATGTGGACTACCAACCTTAAACGAAGCTACGAATAGGGTACAATCGAGTGTTTTGGAATCAATTGGGCGGGCGCTCCCGCACCCGCCCTTTTCCCACTTCCCAATAAAAGCCGATTTTGTGATTGTGATGGGTGTTGGCGATAGGGAGTTTTCAGAGAAGCGTTCGAAATTCTTACCCACTAAATTAGTAATCCAAGCACTAATACTCAGTTGTGTTGCTTGGACAAGTTGGTTCAATGGTTTAACTTGATTAACAACAATTTTTTGTGTTTTTTGTTCTGTTTTCGGGAATCAATAAACATAATTTAAATTTCTTGACTAATTAACTCAACTAAAGTACTATGCACCTCCGTAAGAGGTATTTTTTTATGAAGTTACGAAATGCTGTTTCTGTTGGATTGCTGATTGGTGCGACGACGATTGTCGGTTGCGGAAAAGATTATCTGGATGTTTCGCTTTATCGAAAAGCGCAGCAAGATCCCCATGCAGCTACTGCTAAAGGCGGCGAAGCACATCCAACAGCTGGCAACGGCACTCAAAACCCTGATCCCAACGCACAAAACCACTTACAAAACGCTGCGATTGCAGGTCAAAACCAAACTGCCCCAACCCCAACAACCCCTACTGGACCAACTGAGAAAAAACCCACGCCCCGCAATGATTATTTCGGCAACAACTTGCACCTCAGTTACCCCAGCACAACGAATTGGGGATACGTCCGCCTTCCTGGCCAAGACGGAAAAGCTCTCTACAATGCTCTCCAAATCATTCCAGAACGAGGCAACCCCGCCACCGGTTGGGTCGCCCCTAATGTCAAAAAAGGCCAAAACGTTGCTTGTTTTGAAGGAGCAAAAACATCCGCACCTCAGAACTCAATCTACGAATGTTATGTCTACATCAATTACCGAACTGGTAGCGCTAATACGATCACCACAAATGTTAAAGCCGATCACAGTGCAGCTCCTGGTGCATTCCCAGAACATTCATCCACAAATCTTCAGCTAAGCGTTCAATTCCGTCCAGTGACTGCATGCACAGGGTACGACCAAGAGGGCGGCGGTTATGCCGTGATCAGTTTCAGTGGTTACGATGCGTTCGCCCTCTACGGAAACATGCATATTGCTCCTGTGAGAACAAAAACCGGAGCCGATGCGAAAAAAGGACAAAACATCCTCTGTACTCGAACCGGAGCTGAGTATTCTTGCAGCCTTTACATCGATAGCCTCCGACAAGGAACCGCTCACACCATCGAAAGTGTTGATCAAGCTATCTAGAGTGTGTAACTTGGGGCTGAAAGGTTCAGCCCTATGCCTGTGATCTCATCCAGTGTTCAAACTCAGTCACCTGAGTTCAAAACCAACGCCGCTCACCACCAGAAGCTAGCGCAAGAGCTGGACGATCGGCTGGCTCAAGTTCGACTGGGCGGCGGCCAAGAATCCATCGACCGACATAAAAAAAGAGGCAAACTCCCCGCTCGCGAGCGAGTTCAGGGCTTGCTAGATCCCGGAACTCCTTTCTTAGAACTATCTCCTCTCGCCGCCTGGGACATGTACGATGGAACAGCTCCAGGAGCCGGCATTATTACAGGAATTGGTGTAGTCCATGGCCGTGAGGTCATGGTCGTCGCCAACGACGCCACGGTGAAAGGCGGAACTTACTTTCCACTCACAGTAAAAAAACACCTACGCGCTCAAGAAGTTGCTCGTGAGAATCGATTGCCCTGCGTTTACCTGGTCGATTCCGGCGGGGCATTCCTGCCGATGCAGGCCGAGGTATTTCCAGATCGAGAACATTTCGGGCGGATTTTCTATAACCAGGCACAAATGTCTTCGATGGGAATTCCACAGATTGCTGTGGTCATGGGTTCGTGCACTGCCGGCGGCGCATACGTCCCCGCGATGTCGGACGAGACGATCATTGTGCGGAATCAGGGAACGATTTTCTTGGGTGGACCCCCTTTGGTCAAAGCTGCCACTGGAGAGACAGTCACTGCCGAGGAACTGGGGGGCGGTGATGTCCATGCCCGTACCTCAGGTGTCGCCGACCACTTGGCAGAAAACGACGAGCATGCTCTTGAAATTGCCCGATCGATCATTGCTCATCTGAACCGCGGTCCGGGTGCGCAGATCACTCGCAAAACCCCCGTGGATCCCCTCTACGATCCAAAAGAAATTGCAGGGATACTACCGACTGACCTCCGCAAGCCTTTTGATGCGCGAGAGATCATTGCTCGGCTGGTGGATGGATCGGAATTTCATGAATTCAAGCCTCTTTATGCAACCACTGTGGTGTGCGGATTTGCGCATCTCTGGGGTTGGCCAATTGGGATTGTCGCGAGCAACGGAATCTTGTTTAGCGAGACCGCCCTCAAGGTAGCCCACTTTGTGGAGCTCTGTGGTCAGCGCAAAACGCCCCTACTATTCCTTCAAAACATCACCGGATTCATGGTGGGAAAAAAATACGAATCGGGCGGAATCGCCCGGGACGGTGCAAAAATGGTGACTGCTGTTTCGACGGTCAATGTACCCAAATTCACGGTCGTGATCGGTGGAAGCTATGGGGCTGGAAACTATGGGATGTGCGGTAGAGCCTATCAACCTCGATTCATGTGGATGTGGCCCAACTCGAGAATTTCTGTGATGGGCGGGGAACAGGCCGCCAATGTCCTCAGCCAGGTCAAAGTGGAACAGCTCCAAGCCCAGGGCAAAACCCTGTCTGCAGCCGAAATCGCGAAAATCCAGGATCCGATCCGAGAGCAATACGAACGGGAAGGCAGCCCTTATTCGAGCACCGCCAGGCTTTGGGACGACGGAATCCTCACCCCCTGGAAGACCAGGGATGTACTTGGACTGGCTCTTTCCAGCACCCTCAATGCGCCGATCGAAGAAACCCGGTTTGGCGTCTTCCGGATGTAGCATTGTGCCTTATTCACATTGATTTGTTTTAATCGCTGTGTAATAAACGCTGAAATTAATTTCTAGCCTAAAAGAGTTTTAATATGTCGTATCCGCTTCGTTTGGCCATCCCCATGACCGTGTTTTTGATTTCTGTCACAAGCTCGGCTCTCGAAACCGATCAATACATGGCCTGGGGAGAACACCTGAACGACTCCAGTCATGCTCTAGAATCTTATCTCGAAAAACAAACCAATTCGGTACTCCAAAGAGTCAACCAAGGCCGCAATTGGAAATCCAGGGACTGCTGGTCCATCGCTTTAGAAATCTCCAAAACAGAGAAGAGCACGCTTTCTTTTATTGATCACATTGAAGATTGGGCATTCGATCGAGGCGAAGTCGACACCTTCCCTTCGTACAAGTTCGAAAGAAACTCGACAACAGAGACATCTGTGTACCGCGAGGCTTTTTTCCGAAGATTTTTACCTTTGGGAAAAACAATGGAAGTCTACGATGTTCGTTTTGGCACTGACAAACTCAGCCATTTCATTACAGTGGGCGGAGAATATTTAAAAAGATACCTAGAGACACTGCGGACCGGCGGAACAAAAAATCAAGCGATCCTGGCAGGGGTGAACTATGGGATCTACACCGAAAATAATTTCTTTGGATACACTTCGAGCGGGGTGTTCTCCTATGCCGATCTCGAATCCAACTTCCAAGGCATGAATTACCTGCGAAGCTTTTGCGAAGGTAAAGATCCCCTCTTGCAACAAACACTCAGAGGCTGGGAACTTTCACGAAGAATCAATCTTGAACCTTATATCAATCCTTATTGGGATGAGTCTTTTTACCCCTCGCATATGTTGGCCAACCTTTTCAGCAAGGTGAAGCCCTACTTGATGACCCACTGCCCCAACCTGGACACGTGGTGGATTCGAAGACAAAAAAATAGATACACAGAAAAAGTTCAAGAACTCCCCGAGCATCTTGGGATGAAGCAAGTCAACTTACTGATCACTCAGGGGATTCTTATAGATCCTAGCCGGACACAATCGCTTGAGGCGATTTGCCCGAAACAGTAGGGGACAATACTTCAGGCAGACTGGCAAACGGGCAAGCTGGTTTCAGGTTCGGGTATCGGGTATCGGGTTCAGGCATCAGGATGAGCCTCCAGGGTTCTGAATCAATCGATAGAGTGAAGCTGCGAGTGGATCTGATGTTTTCAAAATTTGTGAATTTCCAGAAAGATCCAAGATCAGTTAACTGTGAACAGTGTACGGTTTACAGTAACGGTGCCCAGTTACCTGTACCTGTAACCAGTTTGCCTGCCTGCCCGTTTGCCTGATTGCCAGAAGTTTTTGTTAATTTTAGAACTTACGAACCGCTCTGGGCTCACTGCGTGAAGTCCAATGCTTGCTCTTACTCTCAGGAACACCCGAATTGATTCAACAGGCAGATGTTCTTGGCGCCCACATTTACCGACTGTGCAAAAACTGCGCACCGTGACCGTACACGGTCAACAGTTACAGTTCACCGTTCACAGTACACTGTTCACCGATTTAAATATCAAACTTCAAAGTAGCATTGATCCCATACCGCCGCTGCGGATACTGATTCACCAACGTATTCAATTCCTCTTGATACGAATACAAAGTGATATTGAAAATCCATAAATCGAACCGTGCGCCATAGGTCAAGAAGACTTGATTGATCCCGCCCATCAGAGAAATAAATGGGAATGTCATTTCAAATCCAATGTGATTTCTTTTGCGCCAATCAATATTTGAATAATTGATCTGATTCATTTCATAAGAGAGCGTGGTGGTGAGAAATTCCCCCACTTTGAGTTGAGCGGCCACTCCAGCACTCAGGTTTCCCTGCTGATTATCTACCTTTTCTGCTCCAGTGAAAATCGTGCTACCCACATCAGTAAAAGCAGCACCTGCCATTAATTTCCAGCGACGATTGTCTAAATACCGGATGGCCTGAACACCTAAATCTCCTCCATATCCACTGCCAAACCCGGGAGCCAACGTTGCCAGAAAATCTTTCCGAATTTGCATCACCTCAGAAAGATGAAGAGTCTCGTACCCTCCCCTGCGGTACATCCATTTTCCGGCGACTCCCACTCGGAAATCCCAACGTTTCTTCTGCCTGCGGCCTGCTAGCGATATTCCTGTCGCTATTTGAACGCCATGTGTAATCTGATAGCCCATGTCCAACACCGGGGCGGCAGAATTACGCAACATGAATGAACCTTGGCCATCGATCAAATAAGCAAATCCAACGTTGGGAGCGACCAAAGTTGCAGCAAGCTGTCCCTGGGAATAAATATCTTTTCCCATCAAAATATTTAAACTGTCAGCGCTGACTCCAGAAATTTCTGCAACCTGCGCGGCCGCTTCTTCGTATTTATTGATGAGCGAAGTTCCTACGACAGCATCCATCGAAGCATACCTGAACTGAGGAGTTCGTATTCCTGCCATGCCCGCGGGATTATAAAAAATAGCTTGTTCATCATCAGCC
The DNA here is from genome assembly GCA_964364175.1 of uncultured Bacteriovoracaceae bacterium. Taxonomy (GTDB): domain Bacteria; phylum Bdellovibrionota; class UBA1018; order UBA1018; family UBA1018; genus CAYILR01. The sequence continues at coordinate 55,198 of CAYILR010000020.1, read as the reverse complement.
AAAGCAACATAGGATCCACCCATAGCCATAGCTCGAGCGCCTCGATAGAGAGGACGATACTCGGGTTCGTACGCGAATGCTGATTCGCCGATCAACGCCACCCACACCATTCCGGAAAAAAAATAAAATGTGAGATTTTTTTTCAAATACCTCACGGACCCAGCCATCCAAACGAAGGATCGTTCGTGACAAAGTACGCAATGCCAGCAGCAGCACAACCCTCGCGATTATCCACCTTGGTCGTACACGAAGTCCGTCGTCGCAAACTAAACGGGCAAGGATTGCAGGCTCCAGAGGGGATGCCACTGCATCCCGTCCCGGTTCCTGGATATCCCGACGGCACAGAGCCCTGACAACCCAACTCGCAGGCATTGTTGATGTAGGTTGCAAGTGTCTCAACCTGACTCAAAGCATTCCTAAGTTTGCCCAGAGAACGTGAACTCGCGATAATCCCATCCAACATCAACAAAAATGAACCTGCAAACGAGCAGCCCTCTATGTCCATATTTGCAATTTTCTGCCATCCATCCGTTGCATAGTTTTTGTAACCCAGCGGAAAATTCTTAGTGCCTGTTCTAGGAATTGTCCCACTGTATCGATTTTGCAAAGCTCCCATCGCAGCCATCGATGCATAAATCATGTATAAATTAGAATCGTCTGTTCGCTGCGTGGTTACGAGCGAACCCACATTATGCGAGGGTTGATCATGTAAATCATATTCATCATTTTTATATTTGTCGGGAACTACAGTTCCTGACAGTAGCATCGCCATCAACGCATCTTGGGCTTTCCACGCATTTTCCACTTGGCTGTCAGGAACGCCGGGAATTGGAACTGCCTTTGGGAAAATTTTCGCCAGATTCGACCAGAACCCAGAGCCCGACAACGACCCTCCCGTAGCCAAACCTAAATTGGTTCCGATAAAATCTACACCTGCCGCGCAAGCATGAGCATTGGACCGGGCAAAGCGAACTTCATTGTCACTTGCCGACGAGTTGTACACGGGTTCAATTTCGTCGATCGCCTTTCCACACTGTTGTGTGCTCAGGAAATTATTTACGCTATCGATTGCTGCTTTTTTTCCGAGAGGGGTCGAGTCCTTTTTGGGAGCACTGCAGCCCAGTACCGCGTTGAGAAAAAAACAAAAAAACACACTTGCCAGCGCGCGGCTCACCCAAATCCATCCAGGATGTCTTCTCTGCCTTCCTAGCAGATGAATCCTCAGCAAAAAACCTCCTCAGAAATATTCTCAGCCTGTGAATTTCACAAGCTTCTCAAGTCCTTGCCGAAGCGTTTGGTCGTCGGTTGCGAAACTGATTCGCACGAATTCCTTTTCACCAAACGGCTCACCTGGAACCACGGCCACCAGAGCCTGTTCCAAAAGTCGTTCGCAAAACGAAACAGAATCCTCCCCAACACCCACAAATAGATAAAACGAGCCAGCAGGGACTACCCACTTTATTTTCGCAGATTTAGATAAAATTTCCAACGCGATCTGAAGGCGTCGTTTAAAAATATCCTGCTGTAATTCAAAGGTTTTTTCTGGCAATTTCAACGAGGCAATTGCTGCCCACTGTGCGGGGGCGTTAATGCCCGATGTACTCTGCCCCTGCAGTGTATTCATGGCTTGCGTCACGTTCACAGACGCTACACTCCAGCCGACGCGCCATCCTGTCATCGCAGCACTTTTTGACAGCCCTCCCACCGTCACAATTCGATCGCCAAGATCCGGACAGGCCTCGCCAAAAGAGCAAAACGGCAGATCCCCTAAAATAATGCGGTCGTAGATTTCATCACTCACGATCCAGATTTGCTCGGCTCCCGGCGCCTTCAAGACTTCACCTAGTTTTTTGAGCTCCTCTTTTGAATACATCACTCCCGTGGGATTCGATGGGGAGTTCAACACCAAAACTTTCGTCCGTGGCGTAATCGCACGACGCAGATCCCCAGGATTGATTTTGAATCCACTCTCAAAAGTTGATGGCACGAGTTTGGGCACTCCGCCTGCAATCATCACCATTTCTGGATAGCTCACCCAAAACGGGCTTGGAATCAGAACTTCGTCTCCAGGATTCAAGGTTGCAAAAAAGAAATTCGAGAGTGCCTGTTTCCCGCCATTGGTCACGATGACATTCTTCGCGGCCCAAGGTTTTTTTGCAGCCAGCGACGGTTGATCGCGATTGGTTTTCTCTGCAATCGCCTCACGCAATTTCATGATTCCGGGGACAGGAGTGTATTTGGATTGATTCTGATGGACCGCATCGATCACCGCCTGCTTGACAGGATCGGGGACGTTGAAATCGGGTTCCCCTGCAGTGAGATTAATCACAGGTTTGCCCGCCGCTTTGAGTTCCTGCACTTTGGCGTTGAGTCGAAGAGTTGCACTCTCCGAAACTCCATCTAGCCTTTTTGAGAGAGAGGGGGTCATCGGTTTTTTCCTTTCATCTTTAATCGCCGAACGACTTCCCGCGGAACGTATGGCGAAATATCTCCCCCGTACCTGAATAACTCTTTAATCATTGTTGAACTCACGAAAAACAAATTCTGCCCGGTCATCATGAACAGAGTCTCTACTTCTGAGTGGATTTGCTGGTTCATGCTGGCCATCATGAACTCGTACTCAAAATCGCTCGCGGCTCTCAGCCCCCGGATCACTGCGTTGATGTTGTGCTTTTGCGCATAGTCCATGATCAATCCATCCCAGTGATCCACTTTCACGCCTTTGCGCTTGCGCGTGACTTCGCGGATGGTTTCCACTCTTTCTTCAGGCGTAAAAAGCGGATCCTTGCGACCGGTCCCCGCAACAACAATGATAACTTCGGAACAGAATTTCAGGCTCCGATCCAAAATGTCCAAATGCCCATTAGTCAGGGGATCGAAAGAACCAGGATAAATAGCGCGCAAACTCAAACAGCCTCCTCACTGGCTTGTTTAACTACACAACGATAGGTCGTTAAAACCGTGTCACCATAGTTTTTTTCTCGGATTTTGACAAGAAATGGAACACTTTCCGGCAACTCTTTTTTGCCAGATTTGAGAGCACCCCACTCCAACAGAAAAAGTCCATCGGGCTTGAGCAGAATTTCCCACGGTGCCTCGGTCAAAAGCCGGCCCTCCCAGCCATCTTCATAAGGAGGATCCGCAAAAACCAGATCAAACGGCCCTTTTTCAAGCACTCTGGGCCAGACCTTTGCAACATTCTCGCGAATCAACTGATAGCGGTCTTGGATTTTGAATATTTGGACGTTTTGTTCAATCGCCCGCGCCGCGCCCGAATGATTTTCAACCGCAACAACTGATTCGGCGCCGCGAGACAAGGCTTCAATCCCAAGCGAACCCGATCCTGCAAATAAATCGAGAACCCGTGCATCAGGAATATAAGCCTGAATCGAATTGAACATGGCTTGTCTGAGTTTTGCAAGAGTAGGACGGGTATTTTGCCCGGGAGGAACTTTGAGAGGACGACCTTTGAATTCTCCACCAGTGATCTGCACTGATGAGACTGTACTTGCTCTTAGGCCGCTTGTGAACTCTGGGATTTCTTATGAACAGGAATTTTGAACTCGGTACCATCGGCCATTTCGACATGGAGGAAATCCTCATCAAAATGCACACTCACTTCATTGCCGGAATATTCGTAATTGAGCTTCAATTTCATTTTCCCGGTCAGCTTGAGTGTTAACGAACCATCCTCTGCTGCTGATGTATTTTCTTCTATTTCTCGACTCACTTCTGCCTCCACTTCTTTCTCTAGAGACTGTTGAGCAACTGTTTCTACTGCAGCCGCTGGCTCTGCCTCAGCTGCCACTACCGGCGCGGGTGTGGGTTCAGCTGGAGCGACATCCAATATACTTTTTCCAGACGCAGGCTCTTCTTCTTTCATCGACCCCAGCGTGTCCTCAAGCGAGGCCTCTCCCGAACCTCCTCCCTGAAATTCATGACCCTCGACAGGTGGCTCGGCAGGCAGATCGGGCACGACTGTCAAATTGGGACGCTGAGCCACAGGTTCCGCTGTTTTCTGCAGTTCAGCCTGCAATTTGCCAATATCATTGACAATTTCGTTAATTTCCTGATTTTCGACCGCTTCTATTTTCTTCTCTGCTGACATGAGTCGAATCCCCGATCCATTGTTGGGTGCAATAGCACTCAAAAACTTCTCGGAAAAAAATCCAAGAAGTTTGAGAAGAATCTGAATCTTTGTTATTCAGATAGTCCAAGTTCGTTTTTAACGGGGGAAATGCTTTACAGATGGATTCTCAACAGCTGACTTCTCTGCTTTCTGGAAAGTCACTGGGCGCTACGCATTCTCAGGCTCAAAAGCCCGAGGGTGCCGTACCCATTCCAGATTTACTCGGCCAGGCTCTAGGCATGAGTCCCATTCCTCCGCCCGCACCACCCCTATTCCAAAAAAACATCCTTCCTCCTCCAAAGCGGATACTCACTTCGATTCTTCCGGTTTTTGCCCAGCTCGCTTCTCAGATGATGAGCGAACTTTTGGAAAAACCCATGGCGTTGATGCAGGTCAATCGCACTCGGAGAGCCTCAATCGCACAATACCTCGAGCTGCTTTCGGAGGGCGCGGGAGGAATTCCGAAAAAACACAGCGATCCCAATATTTGGCTGCAAAGCTGGATCGATGGCCCCAGGACACCCGCTCAAAACATAGCACTTTTGACCTACTTTGAGGAACTCGCTGTATTCTACCTAGCCCAAGTATTGCTGCTCAAGGCATGGACTGACCGAGGAATCCGCCGCTGGAAAATGGAGGACTTAGGTTCTCTCAACTATCACCTCAGCCAGGCTCTTCAGGGATTCCTGCGGCCTGGCAATTGCGAACGATGGAACATTACAACGCAGAACCTGTTCTCTTGGTACAACCCCGGCAATTATATTCAACAAGACATATGGAAAAAAATGGAGTCCCTGCGACTTGAGCAGGAAACCCCGCAGATCATGCTGGATCTGTTCTTTGGCATTCGTCGGCACCAACCCGCCTGGCCGGAACTCAAAAGCTATGATGTTCGATTTTATTCGAGCTTATGGAACGCGATCATTTCTGCAGGGTTCAATCCATCAGAAAATTCTTCCCCCATTCCCAGGAAGAAAATCATTTTCTCTCCCACATTGCGCGACGGGACCTTGATGCGTTCTGCGCCTGGCGATTTTCAGTGGATAGGCACTGAATCCCAAGCTCTGCAGTTCTACGCAGCAGAATTTGCAAAACTTTGGTGGGGGCCTTGCTCACCGCCCCTGTGGACGACAGGAACAGGACTGGAAACCCATTCTCGCGAACAACTGAGTCTGGGGTTCTCTGGCACTTCATTGACCTCCCCCATTCTGGGAAAAATTGCTGAAATTGAGGCCTGTGATCTAGGATTTGTGGTGGAAGAGCATTGTGTCCGCCTCAATCAAAAATCAGGGGAAGCGATCCGTTTCAAAGAAATGCTGGACGAGCTGGAATATTTTAAAAAAATCCGCTGCCCTACCAGCAGCATGGGCGGACTTCAGGCAGGAGTCACACTGACGAAACTACGCCCTGGCGGATGGATGTGGTGGATCCGCGAAGAACCTCTGACCAAGAATGACGGGGAGGCGCTACTATCGCTCTTCCTAGAAAAATCAAAATTAATTGCCGAGTGGGATTTCTCGCAAGTGGAGCATTCTCTCCCATCACCCGCTCCTTTATTTCCAAAATTTGTTTACCTATTTCAAAGAGAAGCTTCAATCGATGCTCGGCATGCACACCGCCCTGTCCGGATTACAATTCGTGGACAAATCAGAAGCCACATTGAAGTTCCTGTTTTGCTGGGATCTGCCCTAAGCTCCTCGGTTTTGAAAACCAATCCTGCGCCCTCACAAAATCATGCATGGCAGATTCACAGGCACGAAAGCCCCACCTACCAAAGGGACTGGATCCAAAAATGGCCGGATCCTACCAATCACAATCAACAGGCTCAAATTGAAATTCTGCGCACTCAGTCGGATCCTTTAGCGAGCTTCGCCACCGTTCAAGTCCATGGCGGCAAATCGTCTCTTTCGGGTGCAACATTACCGGTACCCCCCATTCCTAGTTTCGTCCTGAAAAACGCCGTATGGGTCAAAACGGTCCGCACAGGGGACGGCTGCGGATTGTCTGTGATTCCTACCTTCAATCGCCCGCCTCAGGAAAAAGAGTTGATTCTCATTCGTTTTCCCGACACGACTTGGCTTCCTCCTTTGAAGTGCTACCTGGAATCGGATTTGATGCGTCTTTGGTTGGAAAACCATTGCGAGAAGAAAAATGACCGTTGGGTTTTAACAGAAGCTTTGTTTAAATATCTTCCGATTCCACGCTGGCTCATATCCGCTCTGAAGGACCCTCCGCCGATTTCGGATCCTTTGCCGGGGCAAATTAAAAAAAATCCACTTCAGGTCTTGGAATCAGTGCAAAAAAATTCCCAGTCCCCAGCTCGAGGTCGCGTCTTTGTTTTGTGTACCCGCTTGCTGCATGAATCCGAAGAGCATTTGAATGCATTGAGCTCCATGGTGAATCCGAATGGAAAAATGATCTGGAAACAAGTCCTCTCTCAAGCGATGACCGGGGCCGAATTCCTACCAGCGACCATTCATCCAGCCGTCCGGCTCAAAGGTAGCTTGCCCAACCATATTCCCATCGGACGTTTTGAGAGGGTCAAATCACCTTCACCTGGTATTCTGTTTCTGACCGAGTCGGGTCACTCACTCTACCTTTTCTCCGATCGAACGCGTGTATTGGATATGATCGAAAGTCTTTTGGAGGGGGTCACCCATCCTACCTGGGGCGAACTTGCGGATTACCTGAAACTCCCCAAATTCCTTGAAGTGGCTGACACAGCAGCGAATGACCTTTTGAAAGCGCATGGCGAACTGACTGAGCACCGAGCGCAGCTTCAAAAACTCTCACAAGAGTGTTTACAGCTGTCTATTTCTTAAACACATTTTAGATGTAATAAGGGTTTTACAGTGTGTCCGAATTGGCACTCCTTGTGCAATACCTCTCCGTGAGTAGAGTGAGAGAGATTTATGAAAATGCGAAGCAAAAAAATTATATTGGTAGCATTGGGAGCAGCGTTGTTGTCCCTGTCGGCAGTCGGTTGCGGAAGCGCTGAAAGCACACCAACCAACACCAACCTGACTCCAGCAGCCCCACCCACAAACCCTGGAAATCCAGCCCTTCAACCCCCCAACACTTTTGGACCGCCCACAGGCAGTAAACCTGGAAGTACTCCGCAGAACTCCAGTGAAGCGTGCTCACCAGACATGAAAGCCTACGTACACAACTTCACCAATCGGACGATGACCATTGCTGATCCAATATATGGAAACAGCACCTCGCACGATGCAAACGTCAATGTCACTGTGGACGAGAAAAATTGTCTCAAAGTCGCGTTCTCTTCGCCGGATTTTGGCGTCACTTTCAGCTATCCTTTTTACACAGTTGCTAATGCAGAAGGTTTGGCATTCAGAACTGCCGTTTTCAAAAGCAATCCAATCTCGAGCACCGATATGGTGACCTTCGAGTTGGTTTACCCTTACATGATCGACCAAGTTAGCATGCGATTTGTGTCCTGCGGAATGACGGGCAGCAATGCTCTCTTCTGCGGAAGAAATTTAGACAACATCACCTTCACTGTGAAGAAGTAGCAGTGAAATAACAGTTGTCACCAGAATACTCCGGCAAGATATCCCTCCCCCCCCCCATCCCCCCTCTTGCCGGAGTTCTCCCTTCATGTCAGCATAGAGAGCGTGTGGTTTCAGAGAGAGCTATCTTTTCAGCAGGATCATTGGCACTCAGCCCTGATCGAGCTGCAACTTCTTGCAAATGATTGCTTTGAGCTCGTGGATTCATCCGCGAAAAACGCGCTTCCGATTTGGAATGAAAAAACCAATAAAAAAAATCGAGACAATCTGCTGGGAGCAGATTCAGCTGAATCCTTTTTATCTCAATCGGAAGTAAAAATATTTGAGTGCCTCTCCACTCTTGCAGAGGGTCTGAAGAAATCTCCCGAAATACTGCGACTAGCAAATGATCTCATGAAAGGGGCCGGTAGCCGCTACGCCGTGGAAAAATGGTCACACGCCGATTGGGATTCCAAACTGGAGCTGCAGGAGGTTTTTTTTGCACTGCGAGGCACACCTGTGTGGATTCATGCAAAAAAATCACCTTTTATTCACCGCTGTCTCAGACCAGAGCTGATTTCGGCAGAATGGATTCAACCCGATCTCGTTCAACGACCTGTTTTATGCGAGTTGTTCACCTGGTGGATTTTTGGTTTTTGCAGCCGATTTGCGTCACAAAACAAAGCGCTCGAACTCAAGTGGAATCATCCAAACTTTGAATTCCTCATCAGCTCCACATCAGGTTCTCTCTAATTTTCGGTAAATCGTTCTGGAAGTCAGCCCCAGCAGTTTTGCGGCCAGGTTCTTGTCACCTTCAGTCGCTTCGAGCGTCTTTTTAATCATCAGGTCTTCGACTTGCTTCAGTGACGTACCCACTGGGATTTGAATCGACTCTATCCATGATTCCGTGGAGGATACCATGGCTGAATCACGAAGGTATGCGGGCAGATCTTGCGGATGGATTTCCAGGCCTTCAGCTAAAATCACTGCACGTTCGATTACATTGGAGAGTTCTCGAACGTTTCCGGGCCAAGAATGCTCGCTGAAAATCCGCAGCACTTCAGGAGTGATGACGGATATTTTCTTGTCGTGCTGTTTAGAAGATCGGCTCAGAAAAAAGCCAGAGAGCAACGGAATGTCTTGAACTCTTTCCCGGAGAGCAGGCGCTCGCAAGGCAATCACCTCTAGACGATACAGCAAATCTTGCCTGAATTTTCCTTCCGCAACACGCTGTCTCAAATCCTGATGGGTTGCTGCGATGATGCGGACATTCACACGAATCGACTGAGTAGATCCCACGCGCCTGACTTCATTCTCCTGCAAAACACGGAGAAGTTTTCCTTGCAACGAAAGAGGCATATCCCCCACTTCGTCCAAGAGCAAAGTCCCTCCATCCGCCGCTTCAAACATCCCTCGGTGCGCAGCATAGGCTCCCGTAAAGGAGCCCTTCTCAAATCCAAAAAGTTCAGACTCAATCAAAGCCTCGGGCATTGCTGCACAATTGATTGCAAGAAATGGCTGCTTTGCACGTGAACTTTTTTGATGAATCAACCGAGCTATTTTTTCTTTTCCTGTCCCGCTTTCCCCAGTCAACAAAATCGTGGCTGGAGTCGCTGCAACTTGGGAAATTTGCTGTTTCAGTTTTTCCATCACCTGAGACTCACCCACCAAATCATCGGCCTGCAGCGGGGGATTCAGGCCTTTTTGCTCCTTCCCTTTTGGCTTTGCTTTTTGGAGTGCTGCTCGGACCGCCGTCAAAAGAGCGTGGCGCTTAAATGGCTTCGTAAGAAAATCTACTGCGCCTATTTTCATGGCCCAAACAGCCTCTTCCACTCGGCCAAATGCGGTCATCAGGACAACAGGCACTTCCAGCCCACATAGCTGCAAAGCACGAAGAAACTCCAATCCACTCATCTTGGGCATGCGGACATCCGTAATCACCAAATCGTACATCGCGCCAGCAGCATTTTTTGAGCGTACCTTCTCCAAGGCTTCTTGCCCATCCTTGGCCACATCCACTTGAAATGATTCCAGCTCGAGGATTTTTCGAGTTGATTCCAATCCTTGCAAATCATCATCCACTAACAAGATGCTCGATGCCATGATCGACATGTCCCTCCGTGTTCAAATAAGCCGGAAAAATGAGCAAAAACGATGCGCCCGCAGTTTGACCAGCATCATCGCCACTATATTCAATTCGCCCGCCGTGATCTTCCATTACTTTTTTAGAAAATGATAACCCCAGTCCTGTTCCCTGTGCCTTGGTGGTTTCAAATGGAATAAAAAGTTTGCATTGCTGCTCTTGGCTGATTCCAGGCCCATTATCATGAATGCAAAGCCACGAACCCCCCGCCTCGGTTGCACCCACACTTAATTCAATTTTTGGATTCGAAGTATGAGCACCTTCCAGGGCCTGCAAAGAATTTCTCAATAGATTACCTAGAACTTGTTCGAGCAGACTTTGATCTCCCTCGATCTGAAGCGCACGCTCACCGATCGACCAATTCACCTTAACTCCTTGCGCCTCGCAAACAGGTGCATAAGTTGCCAACACGGACTGCAATAAATCACTGATGGGAAATTGTTTTTTATTTCCAGAGGACAATCGCGATAGCTTTAAATAATTGTCAGTGATGGTCTCCAGCCGATCCACTGACGCTAAGATCGACAACGCGGACTGCCTGAGTTCTGGAATCCCGTGATTCTGAGCTAACTCAGCTGCAAGTTCAGCCTCAAGGCCGATTGAATGCAAAGGGTTTCGGACTTCATGCGCTACTTGAGCTGACATTCTTCCCATTGCCGCAAGATCTTCCGCATGGCGGAGGCGTCGCTGGAGCTCTACCATTTCCTTGAGCTGTGTATTCTGCTGCTGAATACAGCTTTTTTGCATTTCCAGGTCTTTTTCTCTTTCTAGTAGCGCGGTCGCCATTCTTTGAAATTCTTGTGCAAGCTGACCGATTTCATCTTGTCTCTGTGTATAAATTTTTGGAAGCAGGGCTTTATCCTGACGGCGAAGACCCCTTTGTGAAATTTCCCTCGCAAGCTGCGTCAGCTGCCCTAGAGGCCGCAGCGTTTTCTCACCCATCCAAATCATGAGAATCGAAAGCAATACCACAATCATCAAAACCGTTTCCAGTCCTGTGCGAAGTTGCAAAACTTTTTCCATGGATTGCGCAAACTTGATTTGTGAAAGATGATCCGACTCGCGAATTCCCCAATTCAGCTGTCTCGCCCAATCTTCCATTCCAGCTTGCCATTTTTGCTGCAGCTGGGAGGCTTCCAGAATATTTCGCTTTTCAATCAGTTGATGAATCCGGTGCGCGTCCGTACGCAGCCTTTCCAAATCGCTGCTGACACGCAGGCTCCAGTCCTTCCATTCTTGGCTCAAATCAGAGCTGGATTGGACCAGGTGGTCCAACTTCAAAATCTCTTCGCGAACGATGTTGATAATCCATTCAGGAACCGCACGAGGTTTCCAATGAGGATCGTCCCAATGTGATTTTCCCAAACTTCGTTCAGTTTCGCGCTTCAGCACATCTGCGTCACTCTTGAGCTGCATCAAAAGATGGCCCAGGGGAATCGAGACGCTGTTGACTGACTGCAACGAGCGCCCTACCTCGGCAATCCGGTACAGACTCAAAGAAGATGCCAGGAGGCACAGCGCCACAAGAGAAAAACCGAAAAACTGCAACTTTCTGCGTAAAGAACCACCCATTCCATTATAGGATAGCTTAACTTTATCCGAAGTTTCACGCTTATAAATTTTAAACTTTGTTTAAAAAATCCGATCCGGATATGATGAGTCCAGGCCAACCCAGAATAGCTATTTTAAGCGATTCCAGGCTTTCCCGCGAGAGGGGTCAAATTCTTGACCGCGCATTTTACTCGCTCGGTGCCTACGCGAATATCCAATACCTTCCTGCCGATAGTGACGAGGCAGGTGTTCTGAAGTCGCTGGAGGCAGCGAAAGAACCTTTTCATCTCGTATTGGTGCCCTGGTACCGCTACTTGGCATGGAGCAAAATAGAGGCTTTTTACGGTTTGACTCGAACTAGCGGGCCAACTTTTGCGGGTTATTTTGGAGATCGCGTGATGCCTTACGAGCTAGGCGAGCAGGCGGGGCAGAATCGAGCAATTATTCTGGATTACTATAAAATATCCAGGGAAGAATCCATCCGAATGACCCTGGCTGTGGCATCTGACAAATTACGTTGGGGAATTGAACCGATTTTGGATGAAAAATCAAAAATCTGGTTCACTGAAGTTGAAACCCATAGCCCCACTTTCGCTGGAAAATTGATGAGTGACTTGGTCTTGCTGGAACAAGCCCCCTGGAATTCCCGCTCATTGCAAATTCAGTCTGCCCTCATCGCTTTGTTGTCTTTCAATCTTTCTTCTCAATCCAAGGGAGCTCTGAATATTTCAGGCGATGCTCATTCGCTTGTATTTCGATTCGTATTCACCATGGCTGGATGGAATTCCCCCAAAGATGCATTGTCCTGTTTCTGGCCAAACTTATCTCCCACATGGAGTGCTGCTTATCTTCTGAGAAAAGCGACGGATTGGCTTCGTGTGCATTTCATCCCTGAAACACGGCAAGTGGAAATGATTGCAGGGTTCAGCGCTCACGCTCCCTCGCTCGAAAACCCTGATGAGCTGAAAACATTCTGGATCGAACCCTTGTCAGTGGCTTTGGTAAAGGAAACTGCAGTCGGAGAACCTTTGTCATCCAAGAATCCCCTAGATGAGCGAATTCGCAGCTTGGAACAAAAGCTCAAGGACAGCGAAAAATTAGTGCAAGAGATGAAATCCGGCGGAGTTGGTGTCAAGACATGAAATCCAGGGATATTCGCGACTACTTCAGTATTGAATTAGGAAATATCAAGCCCTTCGTTCCGATCACTTTCGATATTTATCTCTATTTTGAAAGCAATAACCATGTCCTGCTTTGGAGAAAAGAAGGTTTTTCCCCTACTGATGAATTTATTGCTGACTATTCCAAGCGAGGAATCCAAAAAATCTGGATTCATCACTCTGAAAAAGAGGCCTACTTGGCTTATCTCAGCGAAAAGGGGCCAGCAGAAATCGCTTTACAGACCGATGCAAAGACAAACGCACCTCCCCCCGTGAGTACCCAAGAAACCGTCGCAGCCTCGACAAAAGCAGAGCCACCTCCTCCCCCTGTCGAAGAGGAGAAGGAGACCCCCTCAGCACCTCCTGCAGCGGTAGCCAGCGTTGAAATTGCGGAATCCAAAGAGTTGACAGAAGAGCAGAAAAAGAAAGCCATATCGGAAGCAGCACATGACGTTCTCCAGCAAACTTTTGGGCCAGAAAGTAAAAATGAAGCCGATAAAAAAGCTGACAGCCAGAAAAAAGACGATGCCAGGGATTTTGTAAAACACTTTGTAGCACCACCGCCTGAATTAAAAAAAGAAACTAAGGCCGTCTTAGACCAAATCTGGGAAAGCGCACACCAGGACAAAGACCTGGAACACTCAGCCAATGTGGGCACTCTTGCCGTTCTATTCGCTATGTCTTTCGGAAACATTCAAAGAACTGATTTGTGGGAGCTTGCGACGGCCGGACTGCTTCACGATGTGGGACTGGGCCAAATGAAACAAGAAAACGCATCCTTGCTTTGGAGCTCGCTATCCAACCCAGCGCTCTCTGGAGAATACGAGAAGCATGTTTCGCTTTCTGTCGACATGATTCAGGAGTTGGCGCCAGAACTATCAGAAAAAATTCGTCTCTATGTTGGGCAGCATCACGAAAAATTTGATGGCAGCGGCTATCCTGGAAAAATCAGAAGCTTCGACATCAACGACTTCTCTCAATTGATTGCAGTTGCCGATTTGATAGATTCCATGTGTTCTGGCCGCTGGGATGGTAAAAAGCGCGGTTTAGAAGAGGCGGTTCAAGCACTCAAAGCACTTGAAAAGTCTGGGACGTTTCCGCGTCAATTCAATCCGGAAATTCTGCGCGGCTGCATGCGAGCCATTTCCAAGAAGGACTTTATGGCAGTCAAGGAAGCAGCCGGATTGGTCAACAACCTGACCGAGCAAATGACTAAGCGAGAGGCGAGCTAAGGGCCCAGGCCCAGCAGATCAGCTATGGGTCGGAGTGGGTCTATCGGCTGATGTCGAACCCTGGTTGCCTTGAGTCGAAGTTCCTGCTGGCACAGTTCCTGGTTTGTTTCCCGCATTGCCAGCTCGAGCATCACATCGAGGACTGGTTTCATCTGCGAGGCAAATCCCTGCACTCACCAGCCACGCACTTAAAATTAGAATAGTTATGTTCCTTTTCATGATCTTTCCTCCTGATTAATGACATTCACATTAGAATGACAGATTCACACCTGCCGGTTTAATAATTTCCAATAGATTCTGGAATGCAGACGTCACCTGAAGCGCAATTTTCCTGCCAGCGGAGCTTTCTACTTTTTTGATATCCCCATTGCTTCCATAGGTCACAGTGATCGAACCCAAGGATTGGTAAATAATTTCCACAGGCTTCGAGTGCTCGTTATATTTGAAATCGATTCGTTTCTTATCTTGATCCACCATGCTCTTGATTCGACCGTTGGTATCATAAAATAATCTCACTGCCTTGCTTGCAGAATTTTTCGCGGTCAGTAAATTGCCTTTATCGTCGTACTGAAAGTCTGACCACACCGATTGCTTGGGGCTCGATTTAGGATAACGAACCACTCGACTGACTTTTCCGGCATTTTTATCGTAGGTCAACTCTGTCACTTCGTTCGAAGCAACTTTCTTGGTCACTCGGCCTTTTGCATCGTAATCGAATGAAACTTCCTCATCTCCCTTTTTTATGGAGACGGGCAGACCGGCAGACTCATTATAGACTGTTTCAGTTTTATCTCCATCGATCACAGCGATCATTTTGTATGTCCAGGGCTCGCCATCGCCTTTGCTTTTGGTGTAATACTCATAACGGCTCTCTGAAATTAATTTCTTGTCAGCTGAAACGACTTTTACAGAAACAGCTGTGCGGCCTGCAGACTTATCCATGCTGTACTCATAGCTGGTCATGCTGCCATCACGATCTTTGATGCTTTTTACGTTCTGGAATTTATCCCGGTCATAATAAGCAATTTGCAACGCAGTTTTATCTGCGTAGGCAATCTCTGTCATGTTGTGAAAATGATCGCTGGAGTATTTGTGATTGTAGACATTGCCATCCACGTCCTTGCTATAAGCTAGCTCTCCCTCGTCGTTGTACTTGTAGGTTGCCTCTTTCCCATCATCACCTTGAATTTTCTCCACTTTTCCTTTGTTGTTGAATGTGAAGAAAATTTTTCGATTGAAATTGTCGACGATCTTTTGAAGTTTTCCGTCTTGGCTATAGGTCAAATTAATGTAGTTATTGTTTTTATCAGAAATTTTGCTCAAGTGCCCTCTGGCATCAAAAAATTCTGATTTCCCGCTCTCAAAGCTGCGCACATAGCCTGATTTAACTTTAGTGATGTATTGGTAGTTGAACTGAACTGACTGCAATTGGGTGCCGTCGGCAAGGGTCTTAGCCTCCAACTTGCCCTGCTTATGATATTTCTCCCACTCCTCATTTCTAAAGCTGGCATCCGACAAAAGTCTCTTTTTGTACCCGTCCAGCTGATCATTGCTGCCGATTCCACCCACTTTTTTTGCAGCAGCCGCAATTTTTTCCACCGCTGCTTTTACATCGTCACCCTTGAATCCGACTGGAGTGAATCTATTTTCTGCACCTCCACCGTACTCGTGCACAGTGACGCTGCCGTCAGGTCCTACGGACAAATAGACTTCGTATTCATTGCCCCATCCATGTCCAAACATCCCATTGTGAGCCGTCTTGGAATTATAAACCCGCTCGACCTTCGGCTCAAATCCACCAGAATAAATGAGATCTGTGTATCCAATGAAAAAATTCCCGTTTTTCAGGCTCACATTCGCTTCTGCAGCTTGAGCTGCAAAAACAGTCAACAAAATGACGCATAATTTTTTCATATTCTCTGACCTCATTTTCAAACCTCAATTTTGATAATATGCATAATCACAAAAAATCCGATCGTCTCCAAAATGACCATCAACAAAATCATCCCCCATCCAATCGCAGTTGTGAAGAGGGGTTTCATGAATTCGGGATCAGTTTGGTAAAAAACCACGCCCAATATGGGAGGAATCATCATCACAAAGACACCCTGGTAAAATCCTTGCGCGACCATGGACGATATTTTGGCCTGAACCTTGATCCGTTCTCGGATGGTAACGACAATCGTATCGAAAGTTTCCGCCAAATTTCCGCCGGTCTCCTTCAAAATATTGATCGAGGTCACAAACATCTCCACGTCGTCCGCCTTGATCCTTTTTGATAGATTCAAGAATGCATCCTCGATGGATACCCCCACTTTGTTCTCGCTCAGGATCAAATTGAATTCCTGCTGAATGGGGTTTGGCATTTCCTGAGCGACCAGACCCAAAGCTTGCACAACAGACAGCCCGGACTTGAGCCCATTAGACATCAATCCCAATCCGTCCACCATCTGAAGGACAAATTTGTCGACGCGCTTTTCGTACATTTTGTCGACCACTGGCCTGGGAATTTTCCAAACCAGAGATCCAAAAATGCCGCCAATCAACAAACCTAATAGAACGTTCGGGAGAAGGAGAATAAAGAAAATACCACCCACAAAAACACTAGCGCCCACCAAATACATCAATACTTTCTCAGGAGAAACTTCGATGAACATCGACGCCAGTTTTTCAACCAGATAGTCTCTGGTTCCAAGAGACTGAAATCGCATCCATTCCAAAAATCTTTTACTGTAAATATAGGAAATAGAAAAAATCGCTATCCCCAATAGTGATAATCCTAAAACTTTCATTTCAAGTTCACCTTATTTTGCGGCAAAAAGTCCTCTAGAAATTTTCATACCCTTAGCTTCCATATCCTCAACAAATTTCGGAATAAACCCGGTAGGAACAAATCGACCGATGATTTTCCTTTTTTTATCAAGCCCCTCTTGTTTAAATAAGAAAATATCCTGCAAGCTAATGACCTCGCCCTGCATCCCGGTGACCTCAGTGATGTAAGTCACCTTTCTGGCTCCATCATTCAATCTACTTTGTTGAATAATCAAATTGACGGCCGCCGCTGATGTTTCTCGAATTGCTTTGAGTGGCAGCGCCAATCCTGCCATCATACACAGTGTCTCGATACGACCCAGGCACTCGCGAGGATTATTGGCATGCAACGTCGTGAGGGATCCTGAGTGCCCTGTATTCATTGCCTGCAACATATCCAGCGTCTCTCCGCCCCGACACTCACCGACTACGATACGATCTGGCCTCATTCGGAGGCAGCATTTAATCAAATCTCGAATACTGACTTCACCCTCACCTTCAATGTTCTTGGGTCGTGTTTCGAGACGAACCACATGATCCTGAACCAACTGAAGCTCTGCGGAATCCTCCACAGTAATGATACGCTCTGTCGCTGGAATAAAGCTGGATAGCACGTTCAGCAAAGTAGTTTTTCCTGATCCAGTACCACCAGAAACCACAATATTTAATTTTGCCTCGACACAACATCGGAGGAAATCACAAATCTCCTGAGTCATCGATCCGAAGGTCACCAAGTCTTCTGGCAAAATTCTCTTTTTTGGAAATTTTCGAATTGTAATAGTTGGCCCTCGAAGCGCCAAAGGAGGGATAATCACATGCACTCGAGACCCATCCTGCAAACGAGCGTCGCAATAGGGAACTTTCTCGTCCACGCGACGCCCGAGCGGTGTCACAATCCGTTCTACAATGTTCATCATTTGAAGCTCGCTCGAAAAAGTTATTTTTGAGAGCATGGCCTTGCCGGCTTTTTCGAGATAAATTTGATTTCTTGCGTTGACCATAATTTCAGTCACGCTATCGTCAGCGAGAAAGTCCTCGAGGGGACCAAGCCCCAAAGCCTCATCCAGGACTTCTTTCACAATTTGCGCCTTCAGCTCACGAGTTCCCAAAAGGGCTCCAGCATCCTCCACTGCCAAAATATCCAAGATTACTTTTTGTGTTTTTTCTCTCAGGATGGATTTTTGCTTGGGATCATCCGTATTCGTAGTCATTTTCTTAAGATCCATCTGCTCCACTAGACCTTTGTGAATTCTCAATTTCATCGAAGTCCATGGATCCGCTGCGGCCGAAGAACTTCGTCCACCCGGACCTCCCGCAGCTTGAGAACCTTCCTTAGGCGCTTCAGCACCGCCTGCACCCGCTGCTGCTTTTGCAACAACGCCTGTTGGCTTTTTGAGTTGCGCTAATTTATCCAGCAACCCCACTTGTTGCATTTTTCGAACCATCTCATGATACGCCTTGGCCGAGGGAGAACTCGGCACTGCCAGGCAAATCGGCGTGCTTTTTGCCAGCGAGCTATCTGCTGTCATGGGATCATCGGGGATTGCTCCGAAAATAGCTCGACCCAGGTTTTTCTGAATCAGCTGTGGATTGACGATGCTATTTGCGGAATATCTATTGATCACAATTTGAACCATTTCTGGCGGAAAAAGCAGCTCTTGAATCTTAGTCAGAATTCTCTTGGTTTGGTTGATGACAATCACGTCTGCTGTAGTCACCACAAAAATTGCCGTGGCATATTCCATGACTTTTAGTGCATGGGGATCCATTCCATTTCCACAATCCACAACCACCAAATTAAATACATTGGTAATAGATTTCATCAGCCGTCCCAGGCCATCCATGTCCAAATCGCGAGCGAGAATCGCATCTTTGGGTGCACCGATAAAAGAATATCCTGCAGGCGCGTTTAGCATAAACGGTGCAAGCCCTTTGGGATCGATGCTAATTCCTTGTGCCTTGGTGAGTTCAATGATCGTTTTGGGTGGATTCTGGCCAAGAATAATATTCTGATCACCCAAACTGGAAAGATCCAGATCTATGATCAATGGTCTTTGTTTAAAGTTCTGTAAGTGCGCAATAGCAAGATTGGCAGCGAAGACGCTTTTTCCAACCCCACCCTTTCCGCCTACAACTGCGATTAAATGTCCCGCCATTTTATTTCACCTTCACTCTGAAATTTTTCTTCATATCATCGCTGCCGTCAGATGCGTTTTCGATGATTTGTGGAGTCACAAAAATAACGAATTGGGATTTCTTTTTTCGGTAGGACTTCGAATGCATGAGCGTGAACAGCGGACTCGTCTGCCCACCCTGGGCAACGGCGCTCGGATCGTCCTTGTTGAAATCAGTTCCGACGTCTTGCGAAATCACACCAGCGACAGCAGCGCTCTCGCTGGATTTTACATAGAGTTTTGTTTTGATCGCATGCGAGGCGGTAATGGGAACCGATCCGCTTTTTCCAGTCAGATTGATTTGGTTCAGATCTAAATCGAGCTGAATATCTTCGCTTTGCCCTAGGATCAGAGGAGTAACAGCAACCGTCAAGCCCACATTCGCTTGAGTGGAGGCGGCCTGTCCGTTGGGTCCCATGACACTGAATGGAATATTAGTTTGTTCATTGAGCGTGGCGGGCTGTCCGCTGCGAGTCATCAGAGTGCCTGTTTTTAAAATTCTGGCATAACCTGCGTTTTGAGCGTTGCTGAGCTTTGGGAACAAGCTGGAAATCGTTGCGGTAAAAGAAGCGTTTCCGTTGCTGCCATTCGCCTGCGCACCTGTGCCACCTGTTTGAGTGGTTCCAATTGTGATTTGTGGGTCCGCGGTGAATCCCGGCTGCCATTTGAACCCGAATACTTTGGTGTAATCCTTCGCCAACTCGACAAAATGAATGGTCACACGAACTAATTTTTCTTGTTTCTTAGGCGGCGGAGGTGTCACAACGATGAAGTTTTGAACCAAACCGCGATTTTGAATCACTTGCGCAGTCGGATCTCGGCTTTGAATCGGGTTTCCTGGTTTTGCTTCAGGCAGGTACAGCTTGGCGACCTCAGCTGCGCGCCTGGCTTTATCCACGTCGTCAACTTCTCCCTCCAAAAAAATCATCCCATTGACCACTCGAGTTTTGACGTTCTCCGCGAAAGTGCTGATGTCTTGTTGGATTCTTTCTGCGAGCATCGTCATCGCCAGGGGAGAAAGTGTGGTCAAATTCATAATATTGGGCGCATAGACTGGGTCTGAAATCACAGAAATCATGCGTGCATAATCTCCGGGAACAAGTATCTCCCCATCGACGATGATTTTCGGACCCACGATTTTGATCTCGATGCCTTCAATGTCTTTGAGCAATTCGCGCAACTCACCCGCGCTTCTCAGCATATTGGAACCTGACACGCGAACTGCAAAAATCAGCCTCAATGTTCCATCATTGTCGCGAACGGTGACGTTGGTCTCTCCGGCCTTCAGAGGTTTAAAAACAATTTGCCGCTTCTCACCAATTTTCACCAACGTCGTGGTCACCACTTGAGGGTTACCAATGGAAATTCCGTTTGCACCCGCGTTGGCCTCAAAGTCCAGATCGACCGCTCGATCTTCGCCTGTCGCGAGCAACACATAGCGCTTGTCCGCTTTTCCTTCGGACTCATCGTGAGTTAATCGAGAACGTCTGTAATTTTTTTTACCAGGAACAGCCACTGCGCCCATGCCCTTGTTGGATCCACCTTCAAACTGTTGCTCGGTGCTGTCAGCACTTGCTGCAGGTGCGGCCGCATCCTGAGCATACACCTGCCCCATCGATGCTATCCAAAGAAAGAGTAAGCATACCCGAAGGGGTTTAGTCCCGATGAAACTCATCATCATTTTTTTCCACCTGCTCCTGCGGGTGCCCGCTTTGCAACATCTGCACCCAAAACATCATTCAAAGTAGTGACACCGGTTGCCTGACGATCGATGTCGTCATTGTTCCTGAGTGTCACCACCAAAACGTTTTCGGAGTTAGTCATGACCAGTGCCAGTGCCTGGCTTTGGGTGGGATCGAGCTCCAATGTGATGGTTCCGAAGCTTGTGTCCTCTACCAATGATTTGACCCTAGGTTTACCTGAACCATCATCCTGAAGAATGCGTGGAACGTTATTGGTCACGTTCTTCCCCACTGCCAAAATTACAACGTCCTGAAGGATGGTTTTTGCAATTCTGTTTTCTTTCCCGCCCCCTGTGTCCATCACGGCCACCAGATCGATCCGATCGCCGGGTTTAACTAATTTTGAGACTCCGGTGACATCGCTCACTGTGACAGAGATCGCTCTGCGTCCTGGAGCAATCTGCGGAGCCAGCCCAGTGCGTATGCTCGGCTCCACGATTTTGTTGTAAGTCATTTGCTCACCACTTTTGATCGGTACCATCGCAACCGTTCCAGAAAGCGCAGCCATGCCCTTGCGGGACTCAGCATCTTCTTCTTTTTTCTCAAAGAACACGGATGCAGGTTCCAGAAATGTTTTTGGGATGGCCACTAGCTGCAAATGCGTTTCGTTGATGGTCTCTTGCTCCTTGATGTCTCGTTTCGCCTTGACCACAAGAACCTCGGTCCCAAATTTTTTGCGCGCCTCTTCCTCGATGCTCGTGACGTAGCTTTGCACGAAAAACACCGCGATGACTGCCATGACGAGCGAAAGAGTTAATGCTTTATTGTTCACTTGGCCCCCTACAGAAATCCATTCCCACGCCCTCGGGTGGAACGCGATATTCAGGATTGGCCGGGTTCGCGGGTGTTTCAGTAGTGCCGATCCTGAAAAAATTGAGCTGCGTGCAAAGCGTGACCGTATTTCTCACTCGAACCTCGATTCGTTCTTTCGGTTCTTCTTGATCGGCAGTGCTACCAATTTTTTCTGTTCGTTTGGTTCTGGCAATTTTGTAGGTGCTAGCGGGAGGAACTCCAAGCCCCTCTTCAGGGATTTGCTCGCCCCCAACACCAATGACCATTTTATTATATTTGTTGGGTATAAAATCTTTTATAACGTCCTCGGCCCTTGGATAATACGCACTATTGAATGCCATCCAAAGTGCTTGCGCACGCGCATATTTCTGATTCACGATTCCAATTTGAATCACCGTATTGACCCGAAGAAGAATAACGGCCATGCCCACCATCAGCGGCAGCATGAAAATAAATTCAATGACACTTTGGCCTGCCTCGTCAGCAGCCGTTGTCAATAATCGCTGGGAATGTTGACATGTATCCAGCACAATCATCTACCGAAGGTTCCCGTCCGAGCCAGCTTTCCGACGTTAGTGTCACAGAATTGACCTTGTCACTTTTCTGAGACCCCCCCATGGGGATCATGAAAATGCGGCTCCTAAATGTGTATCGGACTCCCTCCAGCCAACTATAGTCCCTTGTTGTCGGGCTAAATTTGTCATGAGGTCCGATTTTAGCACCTTTGAGATCGCCATCTCCAGTACCTTTGGCTATAGACGGAAATCGATCTGCTCCGGGGGCGTCAACGCCCCTTTTGAGCATACGCTTGATGACATTTTCTGCTCTTTTGATTTGATCACCGTGCGAAGCACTTCCCGCATAGTAGGCTCTCGCTGCCATAAAAGTGGCGTATTGGACATAATTACTAAAAGCCAAAACCAGGCTGAGCTGGATGTAAAAAAATACGACCGACATCGCAAAAACCAAAGTCAGGGCAAATTCGACTGTGGTTTGCCCCGATTCATTTTTTTTACGGCGTTTACTGAATCTCATCTGATCTAATTTTTTCACCATCTTGGATTTAAAAATAGTCGGAAATTATTGCCGCCCCTCGCACGGGGATGATTTTCTGGACCCCCATCGTCATAACCTTTTCCCTTGGGATGGCCGTATTGGTAGGTTCGAGCATAGGTTCCGGTAATCGGACTCATCATCTTTTCCGCAAATTTAATTTTAACCAATCCACGAGAGAGCAGCATGAAACCCATCACAACGACGGACATCATCAGAATATACTCGACGATAGCCTGACCGCTCTCTGAGTCTTTTCTGTCTCTCACCATAGTTTCAATCCCAGCTGAGCCAGTGGGTCCGCGAATGCTGACCAAATCGCCGCGATGGCAATAGGAACTCCGTAGGGCATCGTCAATTTGTAATCGATTTTCGGAGGGATATATTCGAGCTGCTTCACGACCACGCTCATCAATGTCATCCTGATTTTCTCAATGAAACTTTTCATTCGACCCTTGAAAACAAGGGTAATGGCTCCTAACAACCCACCCAGAAAAACAGCAACCAAACCTGTTTCAACGACATAGCCTATTCCTCCCCAAGCACCCAATGCCATGAGCAGCTTCACGTCCCCGCCTCCCATGACTCCAATCCAAAACATCCAGCCATAGAGGAGCAATCCGGCCGCGATTCCAAGCCCACTGTTGAGCCCAGCCTCCCAGCCTCCCACCCAAAACGAAAAAACCACACCAGCGATGAGGGCTGGTATGGTCAATAAGTTGTAAATTTTTCCTCGAACCAAATCCGATCCCGCTGCTAAGAGCGAGATGGCAATGACTGCGCCTTGAAAAAGCTCAGTTTTTCCATGCACTCAAGCCAGTCCTTCCGGTTTTAAGATCTTGTTCGAGTTGTCCGCCCAGACGTGCGATCCCTAAATCCAGAACTCCGAGCAATTTGCGAGTAAACGTAGCTGCACCTACAACACATGCTGATAAGAGGAGCATGTACTCCGTGATTGCTTGGCCGCTTTCGTCCTTCAAGAGCCTGCTAGTTGCCCTGAGAAGTTTGTGATTCAATTTCTTCACCGAGTTTACCCGTGATTTTGGTCAAACGGTCGCCGAATTCTTTTCTGAATTTCATCGCGATCATCACGACCACAGAAAGAATCAGGATGTATTCCGTCGTCGATTGCCCCTGATCGTCTTTCCAAAGCTTTTTGAGAAATGCTTGGATGCTCATACGTTCTCCTTCCCTACACTATTATTATATGAATATTGTATATAATTTGTCAAGTAAAGTTCCTTCATTGATTCTCACTCTGTGTCCGTTTTGACACGCCTCTTTGATGAGGGAGCGCGGGACGCCCTTCCAGAACTTTCTTCTTGATAAACCACTCCGCGATCTTCGATGCGCTTGCGCATGCTCCCGCTGACTGATGAGCCGCTGCTGTCTTTTTTCTGTTCACCGATCGGTTCTTGCTTATCCAAATCAATGCACGCCTGAGGATATCCACTAGCAAGCAGGAAATTTTCCAGCGAGCTTCCTACCGCTACACTCGGACCAAAAGCACCATTTTTAACATCGTCCGGAATGCCTGGAAAATTTTTACAAACATCCCCCGTCTGATACAATTCCAACGGTTTTGGGGAATTACCCTCGCATTTCAATTTGTCTATTAATTTTACATCAACACAATATTGATTATCAACAGAAGGACCAGGAACCGAAATGCGCCTAGACCTAGGAGGTTTCGTACTAATCAATGAATTGGTACAAATTTTCACAACATAATTTTTATTATATCCATGCGCAAACTCAGTGTAACCCCATTCTCTCATCTCTGCACTGAAACCAATATCAGTCTGTCCCTCATACCTCGCTCCTTCATTCCCCACAGGGCCAGATGGGAATCTTCTTGCAGTAAATCGACGTCTCATCTCTAAATTAAATTTATTCTGAAATACATTCTGCTTAATTGGGCCATTCGGATTATTCAATGCGATACAAAGCGTTCTATCCAACTGAGTCTCTTGAATAGCAGTCAAAACATCGTTCATTGCTGTGGTCGTGTTCTCACAAATCGATCGATAATACTGAGTCAGATTGATTACCGTAGGACTATCAACTGGGTCCTCTTCATCTTCCTTCTTGCTTGGCTTTTGATTTAAGCTACCATATTGATCCTCAAGATCTTTTCGCACCAATTTTCTGGAAACCTCATCATAGGGGCAGCCCGCCGGAACGGCGCCCGTCATCCTGATTCCGAAGGCACTATCGACACTCACAGCCCACGCAGGCACTGATGTCTGCAATAGGATAAGAGTCACCCAACCCGCTCGATAATAGTTTATACGATCACCGTTCATAAGATAGCTCTCCAATTAATCCATCGGAGTGAAAACGAAAATACTTGAGAGCCCTCGCGAACCTTCAGAATTGAATAAAATTGATTAGAAATAAATGGCTAAAACAGAGGCATTGTCATCAAATTTTTGATTTTTCAGATTTTTTTCGATGGCCTGAGGACCATCCGGAATCAACTGAAATAGTTTACCCCGCTCTTCAGCTGTAACCCCATCGGTCATCAGAAGAACGCAATCCCCTGAATGCAACCTGCATTCAAAAATCTCCGGCTCAACATCCTCGCCCATCCCTACAGCCATGAGAGGCGCTTGGCCGTACAAATCAGGGCCATCATGAAATGGATTCACCAATCGTCCATACGTTCTGGGCACAACGATCTCGGTAGCACCCCCATCCCTGATTAGCCATGCTGTGCAGGCTCCGACATTTGCCAAAGCCAGCAAATCCCCATCCATGAATCCGGCCAGCACAGAAGCTCCGCCTTTTTCATGAACATTCTTGCCCTTGTTCAGCAGATTGACCTTCCGATTTGCGTGAATCAGAGCATTAAACAAAACATTTCCGGCCAATGAGTAGTAGCTTCGCAGCACGAATGGAAGAGTCGCCTCTAAATCCCCCGCCTCTTTCTCCAAAAACCCTTTTACAGAATCGCAAGCGGATTTCGCTGCTTGAATTCCAGAGTTTCCTCCTCCAAATCCGTCACACATGACAAAGATAGATTTCTGAGGCATGCTCAAAGCGAAATCCTCCTGGATTTTCCTTTTCCCTGGCGAATGAAAGACAGCCTGTGCTTTGACAGGTAAGTTCATTTTGCACTTTCCTCTGCGGGTTTACGTTTCGAAACGCGGAGATATTTAGCGAGGCGTTTTTTTGCAACCTCGTAGTAATGATCATCTTCTGGGGCCACGGACATGCACTCTCTGAATTTATCCTGCGCTATCTTGAAATCGCTGTAGCTCTCAGCAAACACACCTTCCGTGTAAATGATCTTCGCCATCTGGTGAAGTGTGTCTCGGATCCGATTCATTCCTGCATAGCCAGCTCCGTGCCGAGGATCTGCGCGGGTAGCTTTTCGATAAAGCTCGAAAGCCTCCCGGTATTCGCCAGCCTGTTCTTTCTGCTTAGCCTTCGCAAGAATCGGATCCCGCCTTTTTCGAATGGAGCTTTGGCATTCAGTGATCAATTTTTTCGCCTGCTCGATGGGCTCCAGCTCAGTGGCACCAATTTCCCCAATTTTCTGAACTCCGTCCATCGCATCATAGCAGCGGCCTTCGTCTTGGTATTTTTTCGATTGCTTGTACATGTCCTTGGCTCGAGTATTGATTTCCATCTGCACTTGTTTTTGCTGCTCTTCCATGCGCTTTTGGTCTTCAAATGCTTCGATCGCTTTTTTGGCGCTTTTTACGCCGGCGTTCTCAGGATCGAGGGTCAATAGCTCAGCCATGATTTCTTTGGCCTTCTCGTAGTCCTTTTTATTGACCGAAGCTTGCAGGTCTTTTTCAAATTCCTGGACCTTTTTCTTGAACTTTTCTTCCTCGTCTTTTCGGCGCTTTTCTTCTTGGAGGGCTTCCGTTTTGCGTTTGCCTTCTTTCGCGTAACTCTCGATCTCTCTGGCGCGCTCGTAGTCCTGAACCAAGACAAAAATTTTCTCTAATTCGAACAAAGTTTTGTCGTATTCTTTATTACGATAATAATCAAATGCCAGGGCATACTGTGCCTCGATGAATTTTTTCTGCTCACCGGTCAGCCTTTGAAAATCCATCCGTCGCTTGGTCTCTGCATCCACAGGCAATCCCGATGCAGCGGATCCAGGCGCTCCATTCGTTGCAACTGCTGCATTTTTCTTTTTCACCTTTTTGACTGGTTCTGGATCGTCCTCAAACACAAACCAGAGCAACGCCAACACCAATGCACCCACAATTGCCTGGCGCTTGGGAGGCATGGCTCGGAATTTTTCCATCAAGGACTGCTTCTTGCCTGGAGTTTTCCCAGAACCACCTAATCCAGCAATTCCAGAAATCATTCCAGACAAACCGCCAGTTCCGGATGCCGTCTGCTGTGTTGCCACAGATGGACCCGGAGCATTGCCGAGTGATTCCATCCCAGACAGGGCGAGCCCCTGCCCCATGTCCACAGGCTCATCTGCAGGCATCTCATCCAAATCTGGAGTCACTTGAATGAAGTCTTTCTTCTGTTCTTCGTAGTCTTGATTCAAGGCGAGGAACTTGATCTCAGTTTCACCAATCTTGATGACATCCTCGCTGGACAATTCGTGCTCTTGAATGGCTTGCCCGTTCAACAAAGTTCCGTTGGCAGAATCCAGATCTTTGATGATGTATCGGATTCCGCTTTGCCGGATGACTGCATGTTTTCTGGATGATTTTTTATCCTGAATCACTAGATCACAATTCTGACCCCGACCAATAGTCATCTCAGGTTTATTGATTGCGAGCTCCTCGTGCGAACTCAATCCAGCCGTCACGCGAAGCATGGCAACAATTTTTGGCAAGGCTCCAACCCGGGTTTTTCCATCCCCATCATCGGCCAAAAATCCAGAGGGCTGATCCGATGGCACTTCGCCAGCAGGAGTCTCCACTCCCACAGCTTCTGCTGTGGCAAATTCACCTTCTGCCGGCGTCGATTGGGCAACTCCCTCCTCTGAGGGCGCAGGTGCCTCGGCAGAATTCTCAGCAACTCCGTCAACCGGTGGCTCTGCCGCCTCTGGGGTTTGCGGTGTCTCGGTAGCTTGTGTAATTTCAGCCGACGGCGCGGCTTCCTTTTTGCTCATAGCGATTCTCATCAAGTAGGGACCAATCGAAATGACATCCCCCTCTTTGACCACCGCCTGCGTGCATTCTGCCCCATTCACTATCAACGGAGCAAAATCACTTTTTTTCTCAATTTGCACTCCATCCCCAACGACCCGCAAAACTGCGTGTTGCCGTGATACTGCGCGATCATCCAGGCGAATATCGCAATCGTCAGAACGGCCAAGCACACTCTCACCTTCGATCGATTGAGATCGAATGTTTTCGCCATTGCGACTAATCGTGAGAAGTGCGGCTGCACCCATTAGTTAGATCCCCCCTTGTCCGTTGCTGCTGGAGCACGGGCCGGTTCTTTTTCACCTTTGATCTCTCTAATCACTTTTTCTAATTGGTCTTTTGCTTCCACGTAGGCAGAATTTGTTTGGTCTCTGTACAACAGCCGCATCACAGCTTCGTAATTTCCTTTTGCTGCCTTCAGCTTTCCAGATGACTGATTTTTTTTCCCTTTTCCCAAATGATTTTGAACCAACTCTTCTATGGACTTAGTCGATTTATCTAAATACAAGCGCGCCATCTTATGGCCGGGGGCCATTTGCAGAACCGTTTCAAACTCGGACTTTGCACGCAAGTAATTCATCTCGCGGTACTCTCGCCAACCCGCCCGAAAAAAAACATCTGCTTGTTTCTCAATCACGGGATCATCGGATGGCAAAAAATTCGCTAAATCCCTCTCTGCCTCCGGCTTCTTTTTTGCGACCTTCTTTTTAGGCGGATCATCCCCCATCATCATGAGCACCACGAGTCCAATTGCCCCAGCGATTGCTATTTTTTTATTGTTCTGAACCCAAAATTTAATTTTTTCGACCGGACTGGCGTCAGTAGCGGGAGCTGGCCCCGTTTGAACTCTCGCTGCAGCTGAAGCACGAGTGGGGCCTTTCACTTTTCCGATTGCTCGGATTTCGTTTTTTCGATCAAGCAGCAGTTGCTGGCTGGATTGCAACTCCGTCACAGTTCTTGGGGCAGCAACAATCAACCGAGTATCTGATTCTCGTGTAAAAAACTCTAGAATCGTTTCACCCAAACCCACGCTATCCCCAGTGTAGATGGGAGAACCTGCCGAATGCTCACCATTCACCTTGATCCCATTGGCGCTTCCCAGATCCTTGACTGTCCAGTGATTTCCGGTCAAGTGCACGGTGGCGTGCTTTCGCGATGTTTTCAAATCGGTCAACATCACGTCGCAATCTTCCCCTCGCCCAATGCTCACCGGGCTGCCTCGCAGAACATAGACCGATCCATAATCAGGACCCTGCACTACTTTCAGCCGCGCCACTTCGCCCTCCTGAGGCTCCAGCAGATTTTTTCTGAATCTCAGTGCATTCTTCACGTTTCACTCCTCGAAACCAGCATCATGTAACCTTTTGGGGCCGTTCCAGATGTCCCCAAAGCTGAAACAAAGATCTTGCACGCCACTCCAGAAAAATCGAAATCCTCCGTCACTCCCTCTCCACCCGAAGGAGCCCGATTCAGCATATCCACCGACATCTGTGCAAAAGCTTGATCCCTTGCCACTGCGCTGGGTTCTTGCCCGATCGAGCCGTCCGAGCGTATCCCGGAAATCTCCTCGAAAAATGGATTGAGCCCCAAGATTTTCTTCTGATCATCCAAAATCAACACACCGACTTTAGTGAGAGTCAGCAGGATCTTGACCGGGTTGAGGAAATCATCCGGCCCACCGGAGTTATCCACGGTCGCGCCGCCTGAGCCTCGCGGAATTCTTTGGAGAGCAGAATTGATGTTGTCGATCAAATTGCCAATCTCCTCGAACTTGAATTCACGGGTGACCTGATTGGTTTCGCCCTTGAGAACTCGATCGATGTCATCGTTCAAAACATTCAACGGCTTGAGTGTCAGCTTATAAAGAATCAAGAAAACCAACAGAGTGATCAACCCTGTCAGGATCAGAGTCTCAGAATAAGTCACCCCGACTTCTCCGATTTCAGGAGTCGAAAGAGTGGCATCGATCGACACAATCGCCATTGCGACAACCACATTTTTTCCAATCGAAGCATCCAGAATCTTCATTGGCTCAATGGCCACTACGATTCCGTCTCCGATTTCCATGAATATCCCAGTTTCGCGGCCTTTCCGGAACGCATTTCGCGCCCGAGTGGCTTCTGCAGCCTCGCCACCGCTCGTGATGTATTGATTCATTTTCGTGCCTGGCGCGATCACACGCAAATCCAGATCGGTGAGCACCGCCATGCGAACACCGTCTTCTCGCTCCAAACTGCCAATTTCAGTTTTTGTTTCAGCGCGATTCAGCATGGCCGCTGAATTTTTTTCTACAATTTGTTTAGCGATCAAACTCGCACGCCTCATAGTCTCTCGGACCATTGCGTTTCTTCCGGACTGCACAATTGGCTGAACAGCCACAATCAAATTCGCAAGCAAGAGCCCGCCCATCATGACCAAGCCGACGATTTTCCACTCGTGCTTCAAAATCAAACCATAAAAAACAGGCATCAGTCGATTTTCAAAAAGCCAAATGATCTTCCCTTTGGGATCTTTGGGCATCACGTTGGGATCCATTGCTGACCCTGCCGAGGACAAATCAATCGAACCCGTAAGCGCTGGGGATGCCGCTGCATTTGCCGCAGTCCCTGGCAACGAAACTCCAGGCATTGCTACAACATTTCCAAAACCTGTCAGGGCGGGAGCAATCCGATTCGTTCTGAGACCCGGAACAGAAATTTCAAAAACAAAATCTCCCACTCCAATACGATCGCCTGGGTTGAGCTTCTTGGCACGAGTCAGAACTCCATTCACGAAAGTCCCATTGGAACTTCCCTCATCTTTGATGCTGACTTCACCGTCTTTGACATTGATCGAACAGTGTTTTTTTGAAACCTTTGAAGAGGGCAACACAATCACATTGCCTGTCTGACGACCGATGCTTGTCTCACCCTCTTGCACGACGAAATTGCTGCCCCGGTTAGGTCCGGCGACCACCGTCAGCTTGAACATATTTCGTCTCCTGGATAAATAGAATGTCGTCGAATGGTCCCTACCGGCAATTCGAGCACATCAGCTGCAGCCCAGTCATTCAGTGGCAGAGCCTTCCAAGGGCGCACCGACTCGTGAACAGAAGTCACCCTCCAGATGGACCGATTGCCATCCTGGATCGACTTGTCCAAGAAAACGACATCAATTGGAATACTCATAAACCACATATGGATGCTATTGCACCGAGGGAAGAGCACACCCTCCCCCACAGGCAATGATTGGCGTCCAATCAACCCCCTCAGACGGTCCATATAAGACACCGCCACATGGCACTGATCGGCAATTTTGACATGAGTCTTAACGAGTTCGACAGTGATGGGGGTGTTCTTGGTTTTGGGCATGGTTTTATTTTTGATTGAGCGTCTCCAGAACGAACGGTCCGAAAATCATAATAAATACACATGGTAGAATAAATATCACCATGGGCAACAAGACTTTTTGTGATGCAGCAGCACCCGCTTTTTCCGCAGCGATAATACGTGCGTTTCGAATTTGTTCAGATTGTTGACGAAGAGTTTTTCCGATCGACGCCCCCATTTGGTCGGCTGAAATCAGAATCGCGACGAAAGAACTGACTTCTTTCATATTGATCCGAAGCGACATCTCGCGAAGCGCTTCCTGGCGTGAGGATCCCACTTTGATTTCTTTCAACATTTGCCCCAATTCCTCAACCAGGGGACTGGGAACAGCCTTTTCGCAAACCTTTCCGATCGCACCGACGAAATCCAATCCTGCTTCAGTCGAAAGTGCGAGCAAATCCACGATGAATGGCATTGCTTTCAGAATATCTTTTTGACGTCGCGCCACTCGACCATTTGCCCAGAAATTCGGATAAAACCATCCTGCGACTCCAGAGCCCAAAACCGTCAAAGCACTGACGTCGAGCATATCCATCGCCTTCAAAATCCCGCCCACTAATGGGAAAAATACGATCAGGAAAAATTTGAACGCAATGAATTCATCCGGAGTTAATTCTTCTTTTAAGCCTGCAGAAATAATCAAGCGTCTGAAATCACGGCGCTTATTGTCCCAAAACGCCTTTCCTCGCACCATGGGAACAATATATTGCGTGAAAAATGGACGAGTCAGCCCCACCAAGCCACTGCTGGGCTTGCGGTCGCGATCGTCCATATTGTCCTGGGCAGCGCGAGTCTCTTGCTCCTGCAAGATCATTCGAGCGACGATAAAAACCGCTAGCCCCAAGATGCCGTACGCCGCATTAATCACAAATTCACCGCGAACAATGGATTCTAGATTCATCTGGCTCTGTGCTCCCCCTCCGCTCCGCATCGTGCTACGCGGCAGTGCTGATGCACTGTCGGGAGGCCTCGCTCCTGCGAGTCCTCCGGTTGACTAATCGGCGATTCCGGAGTGGGGCTTGATGGCATCGAATTGAACTGTCAAAAAAGCGACGAGGTTTACTTCTCGATGAGACAGTGCTGACGACACCCCTAGAGGGAGACACGGCTGGACGTTTTGTTACTTCAACCCTCTCAAGAACGGCCGCATTTTTTGAACACCATATTCTTCCACTGCACGGAAAGCGTTGTGGGCTGCGCAAAGCACAGTGAGATTGCTAGGTTCCGAGCTACCGCCTTGAGCCAAACGGAGCAACTCACGTCTGACTGGGATGGAAATGTACGGACGCTTTTTCACTTCATATGTGTGAAGTGAATCTTCAATTTTAGATTTGGATTTTTCTTTCGGATCCTTTGCTTTGAGCGCGATCTGGAGAGCCTTTTTAAAAAGCTCAACGTACTGGCTCGAATCTTGAGGATACAATTCTTTGAACCGTTCCATCAACTCGGCACACTCGCTATCCACAACAAATTGAATTTGAGTTTTGTCTGGACCGATGATTCGGGTTTTGTCCTGTTCTTTTTCTCTTCGATCGGCCGTTCTACATTCGTAATCTTTTTTTCCTGACGAAGAAATTTATTCAAAAAAGCAGCCTGAGTAATCGTCGCATTATTTTTTAGGATGTCCTCTTTGACCTCTGGAAGAAGCTGAGTGAGTTTTAACGCATCGATCCGGATCTGAGCTGTTCCGTCACTGTAACCCAATTCATTCTTACAAAATTCAAACATCGAGCTGTAGCCCATTTTGAGATAGAGCCTCCGAGCAAAAACCTCCTCCAGGCAATCCAAAACCTGAGCCACCAGTTTTTGTTCTTCGCAAACTAAACTTTGGGTGTGTTGAACGAGCTCCTGATCCGAAAGCAGATTTAAATTTTTCATTTTGATTCCCTTTCCTAATGGAGAAATCACCCTAACATGAGTTCTAAAATGCTCGATTTTCACGATTTATTAATTCGAAACTCAATCTGAAAAACTCAAACTAAACGCACACAAATCCGCTCAGACGAATCCATTTTAGAAAAACATTTGGATCCTATTTTAGCGATTCGAGAAGTTACTTGTAGTCGATTTTTGAATGTAGTTTTTCTGTCAAATCAAATCGAATATTTTGTAAAAAACCGCTTCACTTCACACGTGTGAAGTCATCGAACTAAAAGCGACCCACATCGCCGAGATAGAGTACCTGCTCCCTGAGTAACTACTCAGCCTGCTCGATGGAGTAAGGCTTGCCATTTTTTTGGATTTGCAGCTGGATGTCGAGCGGAGTGGCCACCACTCGGGTGATCTCGTCTTTGTAGCGCTCTTCGTCGGGAAAAATAAACACGTTCTTCGTTCCCTTGGCATAGCCATTGAATTCGTCTTCGGAGAGGGCTTGGCGAATTTCGGAGTAGTTTTTTCGCTCCCGAAACGCATGAAGCATCTCTCGCTCGGGGTTTCCTTCGTAGTTTCCAAAAGTTCGGGTGATCGTAAGCGTTGGGATATTCAGGAGCTTCGAT
This sequence comes from uncultured Bacteriovoracaceae bacterium, assembly GCA_964364175.1. GTDB lineage: Bacteria > Bdellovibrionota > UBA1018 > UBA1018 > UBA1018 > CAYILR01. Next base: position 21,910 of record CAYILR010000020.1, on the reverse strand, counting down.
GTACTTGCCGCTTCGATCTCGTGTAAAGCTTTGGTTTTTGACCAGCAGCTCGTGTTGAAATACACGAGCTGGCCTTGGTTATTTTTTTCTCGCCCTCTCACCCACTCCCCAAACTCTTGATTGGGGATGAGTTCGGTTTTTTGCACTCCCTCGCTTTTTGGAACGACTAAAAACACTTCTTCTTTTTTCCCGTCGGGATGCGTCTTCGTACCACGCATGAGTAGCCCCTCCGTATCGACTCGAAACAGGTTTTTTTCATCTCCGTCCGAGTGCGCTTCTTTAAACAGGTAATCGAGTTTTCCGGAGCTCACTTGATCGCCGAGAAATTGTTTGAGATTTGAAATCGATTTTTTCTCTTCGTCAAACTCAAATCCTTGCCTTAAATAATAACGTAAGTACTCTGTGATGACTGTGGCCCCATCTTTTCCAAGATTGCTTCCGGCAATCACTAACCCCGTGAGTTTTCCGTCTTTCCAAAGACCTTCGTAATCCGGAGAGTCGCCTTCGGGGATAATGGTTTTTCCTGCTTCCCTCATACTGATCTTGAGTGGAACGGAGTACTGATCCTTTCCTTGCTTCCACTGAAGCTTGCTTTCAGAAATCACCATTCCGGGTTGGATGGTATCTGGAATTTTGATCGGGTCTAGGAGTTGCGAATAAAAGCCGTAGGCACTCTTCGTGCCTTTGGGATTGCTACCCACCACTTCGATGGGTAAGTCCCCGAGAATCAGGGGCTCCACTAAGTTTTTTGTGCGCATGTACGTGAGATCCGAAATGGGTTTTTTTGCCTCTCCAAAATAAGGGGCGATCGCATGCTTGGTGAATTTGAGAATTTTACTCACAAAAATATTGTGAAATTCAGGCGAATCGGCGGCATCGTTGGCAAGCGACTGGCCGATTTGCTCGATGAACGCTGCTTTTTGTTCTTGAGGGAGCTTGGATAAAACAGGGGCCAGTGGCTTCAGGGAGTCCCAGTTTTCGAATTTTGTTTTTTCGCCGTTTTTAACGAGGAGAGTTAGGAGGTATCTTTTTGTAGCACCTAGCACCCGCTTTTCTTCTTCGAGCGTTCGACACGCGAGTGAATTCGGCGAAGAAGAAGTCAGCTGATTCACCTCGGGAAAGTCTTTCAGCAATCGGTCGTAGAGCAAGGTAGAACGTGAAAGAACCGACTGTAGAGTGCCTTGAATGAGCGAGGGCTCCTCACGCACCAGGCCTGAGCGAAAAATAGCGAGTAAGATCGGAAGATGTTTTGCAGGATCAAATCCTTCCGGTTTTTGAAAGCGCTTCAGAAAACTCAAAGCCTCTTTTGGCGGCAGAGGATTCGATGCGGGCAAAGAAGTATCTCCAGCCCATTTTTTTTCATCCCAAGGGCCTTGGCAGCGCTCTTTTTCCATCCACAGACTCAAATGAGACGACACAGATGAATCCAGCACACTCGGCTTTTGCTGGGAGCACTGAACGCAGGTATCTGCTTTGATTTTTAGCGGATCAGAAACACAAACCGTGTCTTGGGATAAAATCGAAAAACCGCGGACTGTTTGAATGAATAACTTTTTACCATCGGGGGAGAACTGAGCGGAACTGACCCAGCCTGAATGCTGGATTTTAGTTTCCTTCCCACTTTCTAGATCATGGGTGATCGCTGTTCGATCAGAAGACGCAGTGACTACTTTTTTCCCATCTGGTGAGAACTGAGCGGAATTGACCTGGTCTTGATGCTGGATTTTAGTTTCCTTCCCACTTTCCAGGTCACGGACGATCGCTGTTTCATCACTTGACGCAGTGACTACTTTTTTCCCATCCGGTGAAAACTGCGCGGAATAGACCCAGCCTTGATGCTGAATTTTGGTTTCCTTCCCACTTTCTAGGTCACGGATGATCGCTGTTTGATCAAGAGACGCAGTCACCACTTTTTTCCCATCCGGAGAAAACCGAGCAGAAATGACTCCGTTTCGATGCTGAATTTTGGTTTCCTTCCCACTTTCCAGGTCACGGACGATCGCTGTTCCATCATAAGACGTAGTGACCACTTTTTTCCCATCCGGAGAAAACTGAGCGGAATTGACCCGGTCTTGATGCTGGATTTTGGTTTCCTTCCCACTTTCTAGGTCACGGATGACCCCTGTTCCATCACTCGACGCAGTGACTACTTTTTTCCCGTCCGGTGAGAACTGAGCGGAATTGACCCCGGCTTGATGCTGGATTTTAGTTTCCTTCCCATTTTCCAGATCACGGATGACCGCTGTTTCATCATAAGACGCAGTGACTATTTTTTTCCCATTCGGTGAGAATTGAGTGGAATTGACCCCGGCCTGATGCTGAATTTTAGTTTCCTTGCCACTTTCCAGGTCACGGATGATCGCTGTTCCATTACGATGCACAGTAACCACTTTTTTCCCATCCGGAGAAAGCTGAGAGGTGTAGCTCCCTGAAGTTGCAATCACCTGCTCATCTCCCACCGGGAAAACCACACACTCCTCACCAGCAAAGCTCACCGCCGGCCCCAGCAACAAAAAGAGCCCCCCAAGAACGCCTGAAAGGCATCCCATTAAATTCATGTTGTTCAAAAAATTGACACACAAACGCACGTGGAAGAGCCTCCTAGACTCCAGATCGGATGATAGGATGGCGGTCTTAAATCAAAGATCGTGCTACGCTTCGCGCTGATAGCACCCTTGCTTGACAGAGGGGATGAATCTTCTATTCTTAAATAGAATGAAAATACGAATCTTGATCCCCGTTCTAGTGATTTTTTTTATCCTATCTCCAGCTCAAGCTGCACCCCCTAAAAAACCAGCTTCTAAACCCGTAGTCACAACTTCTTCCACTCAGGCCGCAGCGTCAAAAATCCTATGGGATGATTGGTTCATTCTGACGCTTCAAGGCGCTGTGCCTGCCGCCTACTACAACGAACGCTGTGAATTGGATGCCGCAGGACGTTGGGTCTACAAAAACAAGACTTTCAAGCTGGAAGAAGGCGCGATCAACGAAGAATCCCTGACTGCAGTCGCCGCTTCGGAACCATTTTTAAAACCCATTTTATTTAATTTTCACAGCCTCGCCCAATCCGTCGAAACGCTGATCGATGGCACTCTTCAACAAGATGGCACTCTCATTGTGAAAATCATCAAAAATGGACAGGAACTTCCTGCCATCCGCAAGCGAATCAATTCAGAGGCCTTCTTCTCTTCTCTCTTCCCAGTTTTGATTCATGAAAAATTGCAAAAAATGAAGACCGGTCAGACTTATAGCTTTCAGGCCATCCTGGAAGACAACCTCGAAGTTGCCTTCTCCCCGCAGCCGGGATCCATTCAACTCAAACCCGATGACGAGTTCAGCAAAAAAACTCATACTAAAAAAATCGCGGTCAACCACGTGGGCCAGCTCTCGATTTGGTATCTCGAAAATTCCGGACTTCCTCTGAGAATCGAATTTCCCACGCGCAAAGCAATGATCGATCGCACGACAAAAGAAAAAGCAGAAAAATTCTTGCAAAGCAGTACAGGAAAATAGAATCCCTATTCATGCTTCGCCGTTTTCTTGTGTTGATCTTTACTCTCCTTCTGATTTTTATCGCAACTCGCGGTATGATTCGGTTGCTCCCGGGTGATCCCATCGATGTTCTTGTCGCAGAGACCGGAACCAAAATCCCTCACGCACAGCTTCGAGCCGACCTGCACCTGGATCTTCCTTGGCCATCTGCGCTCGTCCACGACCTGCGTGAAATGCTCCGAGGAAATTTCGGAATTTCTCTGATCAGTCGTCGGCCAGTGCTCTCGATTCTTCGAGAAAATCTGCTGCCGAGCATTCTTCTCAGCCTCACCTCACTCAGCATTGGCCTGATTATGAGCCTCACTCTCGCCATTCTTGCCATTCGATTCACAGTATTCCACTGGATCTGTTCCACCTGGGGGATCACCACAGCAGCCCTTCCGAGCATCATCATCGGCCCGCTCATCCTCGCACTCACTTATCACTTTGACTCCATCCTGCCCGCAGCGATGGCCATCGCCATTCCATTCACCGGAACTTGGTCAAGACTCATTCGCTCACGAATCCGAGACACTCTCCAATTGTCTTTTGTGCAGGCGGCGCGATCTCGCGGACTTAGCGAATCCAAGATCATTTTCAAATATGCTCTTTTCCCTGCGCTCGGCGCTCTCGCTGCTCAATTCGGAACCCATGCTGGACTTGTCTTTGCGGGTTGGGCAATGGTCACCGAATTTGTATTTAATCGTGCTGGAATGGGGACGCTCATGGTCGACTCTGTTTTAAAGAGAGACTATCCCCTGATCGAGTCTGCGGTTCTGGTCTCCGCTGTATTTTGCCTGTTGGGCACCACTCTAGGTGACTGGGCACAGTCTTGGATTGATCCCCGACTCAAAAATCCAGAGGAGGCAAAATCGCTATGAGGAAAGCCGCCTATCTCTGGCTTGCCACTTGGTATGGACTCTCCCTTTTCGCACTCACTCTCGACATTCCCTTTCATCTGCCACTCAGTATTCAACCCGGATACGACGTTTTTGGCAGACCGCTCCTTTGGCTTGTTCTTCAAGGGAGCGCGATCAGCTCAGGGCTTTCACTCATCATAGGCAGCTGCACTTTGCTCATTGGAATCACGGTAGGATGCCTACTCGCTACCCTACCCGCTCAACTCTCGTTTTATAGTGGGAAGTTCCTCGATTTTTTCTTGGCCTTCCCCTCTCTTTTGATCTCGATCACACTAGCCGCACTCATCAGTCCAGGGTGGAAAACCCTGGTAGCAGCTATGGTCCTAGGAACCCTGCCTGGGATGATCCGACTAGTCCAAGTCCGAGCTCGGGAAATTATACAAGAGGACTTTATGACTGCTACCCGCGCCCTGGGGGCTTCTTTTCCAAGGCTCGTCATGCTTCACTTCACCCCTCATTTATGGCACTGGATCCGTGTAAAAATTCCCGACCTATTTGCCGCTGGAATCCTGGCCGAAGCCACCCTGACTTTGATGGGTTTAGGGGCTCCCGTCGGAAAAAATACTTGGGGAGCGTTGATTTTACAGGGTAAGGATTACTTGATCGAAGCTCCGTCGATCGCTATAACTACCTGTATTCCTTTGTTTTTATCTCTTCTTTCTTTGCAAATTTTACTTCGAGATTTTGACCGACGTTCTTGATCGGATTTAGCTTGATTTCTCCATGTAAAAAAGATATACTCCGCTTCGGTCAGTGGAAAAAAATGAACTTATGACAGTACCAACAACTCAAGCATCACTTCAAAAGCAGGCAGCGCAACTCAAGTTGCTCAACGAGCTCTCCACTCGGCTGCAAGGCCTGCTGGATTCAGACAATTTCTTCCAAGAAGTCGTAAATATCATTCAAAGTCACTTTAATTATTATGCCATCAACCTTTGGAGCGTTGGAGTCGGAAGCATTCCTCGCCTGGAAGCCCAAGCCGGCGCTGCATACCGAAATCATTTAAAAATCGGTGATGTCTTGAACCAAGGAAAAGGCATCATCAATCATGTCATTCAATCCCGAAAAAGCTATCTTACGAACGATGTGAGTCAGGATTCCAATTACACCAGTATGGAAATCCCCGTTCACACCTGTTCGGAACTCACGATTCCTGTAATCAAGGATGGCGAAGTCATTGCGGTCCTCAACGTCGAGAGCGACGAAAAAGAAGCCTTTGACATCAATGATCAAAACACTTTGGAAGCTACTGCCGCACAAATCGCGGTCGCGATCTCTAACCTGCGATTGTACAGCGAAGCTAAACTTTTTAACCAAAAGTTGCAGCAAGCCGTTCAAGAAAAAACCTTGGAGCTGCGCCGTGCCCACGAGCATATTCTTGAGCAACAGCGCCTCCTTCAAAAAGAAAACAAAGCCCTCAAAACTCTCGTAAACCAAGATCAGAAGAAAAATGAAATCGTGGGAAAAAGCCCAGCAATCATGAGCCTTCTGTCCATGGTCGACAAAATCGCCCCCACAACCGCAACTGTCCTGATTCAAGGTGAGAGCGGAACGGGTAAAGAGCTGATCGCACGCCGATTGCACTTCAAGAGCGATCGAGCAGATAAGCCTTATGTCACCGTGAACTGCGGAGCACTTCAAGAAGCACTCTTAGAATCTGAATTGTTCGGCCACGAAAAAGGCTCATTCACAGGCGCTGTGAATCAAAAAATGGGACTTTGCGAAACCGCAGACGGCGGGACCCTGTTCCTGGACGAAATCGGCGAGATGTCGATGGGCATTCAAGCTAAACTTCTTCGATTCTTGCAAGAAGGCGAATTCTATCGAGTCGGTGGAAAAAAACCGATTAAAGTCGACGTTCGTGTCATCAGCGCCACCAATCGCGATTTGGAACAAGAAGTCAAAATCAACCGATTCCGTGAGGACTTGTTTTATCGCCTCAATACAATCACTTTGCGTATGCCCCCTTTGCGCAAACGCAAAGAAGACATTGCTTCTTTGATCGATCACTTCATCAAAAATTCCCGTTTGGGCGGAACCAACCCCATCAAGCGGATCGACCCTCGCGTGATTGAGATTCTGTCCGGCTATGACTGGCCAGGAAACATCCGTGAGTTACAAAACACGATCGAGCGAATGAAAATCCTTGCTGACAACAATGAACTGAAACTCGAAGACATCCCATTCGGAATTCGTTCTCCCAAAATTCGTCAAGAAGTCGCAGAAGTGACTGCAGAAATGACTTTGGACGACGTCGAAAAAACTCATATCCTGAAAACCCTGACCTTCCAGGGCGGTAACAAAACTAAAACCGCTCATAGCTTAGGGATCACGATCAAAACTCTTTATAACAAACTTCATCGTTACGGCATTCTGCAAACGCAGAGTGAAGATGATGCAGCCAGCGGATAATGAAAGGGAAAAAAATGAGCACCAAAACCACCAAAAAGAAGCCTGTCGCAATCGCCAAAGAAACCAAATCAGAAACCAAGTCTGCGAAAGCTCCAGCAAAAGCTTCCAAGAAATCCGAAGTCATTGAAATGAAATCTACTGAGATTTCCGTCACTGTTGAAACCATTGACGAAGACGAAGCTGAAGAAGCTGCTGCTCAAGGCCGCTCATCCGATAGCAACGCTGCTGCGTTGGCTGCTGCCACTGCGGGCGGAACTGCTGAAGCTTCTGCTTCTTTCAAAAACTTTCGTCACCATCCAGACATGGAAAATTTTTACCGTTTCATTTTTGAAAACGATCTTCGATTCGAAGCTCTCGCAATCCTAGATGAGATGACTGCTCAGAAAGCTGTTCTGAAAGCAGTTAAGGGCGCAAAGAAAACCGCTCATTAAAACCGACAAGCCTTTTCGTTCCCCAGATCTGATCGGAAACCCATCAGGGCTTCAAAGCGCGTGGACTCGTCCGCTTCAGCTGATTTTGGGAATACTTTCTTGAACACACATGCGGCAAAATTCTCCGCCCACCACTCATCGGGATCGCTGAAAGAGTAATAGCTCAAAGTGCCCGCTTTTTTGAGCATGCTCATTGGGTGTTCTGAAGTCTTTTCAAAAAGCTCCTTCTCACCCATCCACTGTTTAAGATTCTTCCCCTTGAATTGAAGATCTGTTTTCGTTTCCTTCAATGCCTTGGACGATTCTCGTTTTTCCACTAAGTATTTGGATCCCGTGGGTTCTACTTTCCAACTCCAACCAGAATCTTTTGCCAGTTTTTCTATTTCTGATTTCGAGCCCACCGCATGCCCCAGCTCATGCGCAAGACTGTGCACAATTACCGGCATCACAAATCCATTGACCAGTTGTGCAGCGGGAGCACCTTTGAACCGGCCCCGGATCTGCTCCTTCATGTATTTCAAAAAAGGTTCTGGATAGAATTCCAAACTGCGAGACTGCGTGACAAATGAGAAAAATACATGTTGCCCCTTGCTCGCAATGGGCCGAGTCGCATGAAAAAAACGAATACCACCACCATTCTTAATCTTCGTGATCTCGAGAATCTTCTTGAAAATCTCGAGTACCAAAACATCGTGAACGTAATCCCGATCGGAAATCACCTTGATTCCATGAATTTCCAAGGATCGTGCCAGATCGGTAGCCGAGCCTAGCTGTGCTTTGAATTCGTTTGAAAAAAATTCTTTCTTTTCAAGCTGAGCAACCTTAGTTTTTCCAATCGACTCGTCAATCAAATTGGGCACCCCATCCCCATCCCAGTCTGCATCCTCAGCAGCAATAATAGTCATGTCACCCGACTGCGAGATCGTAAAATCCCGAATTCCGTCATGATCCAGGTCAGAGAACAGGAGCTTTTCATCCAGGTGATTTTGCTTCAAAATTTGCTTAAGAATATCCTGCTCTTTTTGAGTCGCAACGCCTTCGGGAGGCAAGAGGTTTTCAAATGGAAATTTTCCGATGTCAAAACCTTGCGGGGCTTGAAAAAAAATCAATGAATAGAGAACTAGGCTCGCGCGAGCAGGGGCCCTGAGTATCATCTTTGTTCATCTCCAGAAATTTCATCACTGAGTTTCTCTTCTTCCTTCAGTGAAGATTCCAGTGATTTTTTCTTTTTCGCAGGGGAAAATCCATACAAGACACACATCAATGCCACCGTCCAAAAAATCCAGAATGGGGGCTCATGAGTTTCATGGAAATCAATTCCAGGAATTTGCATTCCCTCCAGGATCACCTTCACCCCGATCGCCAAAACCAAAAGATAGGCTGTCGTCTCGAACGCAGGAAACCGGTCGAGCATTTTGATAAAAATGCTCGCCGCAAACCGCATCATGATGAGACCCAAAACGCCGCCAGTAAAGACAATCCAGAATTTGTTAGACAACGCCACAGCAGCCAAAATCGAATCGACTGCAAAAGCGATGTCTGTCAGCTCAATCACCAAGACAGTCTTCCAAAAACTGGATTTTTTTAATTTCTTGTGGGGTGATTTGTCCTCAAAAAAAAGATTCTTGATCGCAATGAAAAGAAGGTACCCTCCCCCCACAAATTTGACCCATCGCCAACGGATCAAGTAGGTCACCAGACCCAGCGAAATCAGACGGAATAAAACCGCACCCACAAGCCCGTATGTCAGGGCCTTGCGTTGCAAGGATTTTGGCAGATCCTTGGCCAAAAGGGCCAGCACGAGAGCATTATCAATCGAAAGGATTCCTTCAAGAAACACGAGGAACCCGATCACCATCAGGTCTTGGCTAGAGATCATTTGATAAGCTTACAAAAGAACCAGATAAAAAACTACCGACAAGGTCCTGCGCCGATGCCGGGGAATAGAATTCTACCGATTAACCTGTCATTGGCATCGTAGTATTCGTTCAAACCCGGTAGCCCGAATTTGCTGGGGCCTACGACAGCATATTTTCTAACACGAGCAATCGATTCAATTTGCAGGCCAAAATCAGCTTTGACCACGGAGTCCTGCGACAAATCCCGCATATAGAGAACTTCTCGGGGAAGCATCGATTCATACGCATCCAAGAATCTGTATTTTTTGGAATATCGGTCCATGCACTCATCCAAGGAATTACTGCTCGAATCACAAGCCAACATCTCCTGGAGATTCGGGAGCGTCCTGTCAAGAACACGCAATACCGGATAACTCACCGGTTGCTCACCTTGAAGAGACAGAGTCAATTTGCCCTTCTTGTCTTTGGAAATCACAACCGGCATCACAGGATCTTCAGGGTCAATCGAGTGAAACTCACATTTCAGCAAGTCCGCCGAATAAGCCACCGGCGCACCCAAACCCATCAAAGTCAGCAAAACCATTACAGATTGAACCATTTGAACCCCGTTTCGATGAGGCTGATTATCAGAAAGTCATCAAGACTTCATGGAAAAAATCACTCACATGCGGCCAAGAGTCGTTTGGAACTCTTGTAATCACTTCCTTCCCGGACGTGAAGTCGTGTTTGTGGTGATAGTAGTGGTGCTTCGGTGTCTTAGGACCTATCTGAATGTCTGGACTGTCATACCGTATTAAGTTAGGTCCGCCAAGGCGACCACAATGATAACTGTATGCAAAAATCCGCGCTTTTTTACGTGTCGGAACTGATGCATCAATTTCAACATCCTTGTGGAGATCCACTTGAACTTTACTTCCGTTGTAAGTGGTAAAAATCAACTCTTGGCATCTAAAGATGACCCAACTCTCGTTGGCCACTTCTTTCGTATACGTTTTTGGAAATTCCATGAACTTTTCATACGTTTTCAAAACACGCTCATGTGCATCCATATAAGTCTGGTAGCTCGCCCAGTCGTGCTTCCGAATCATTTGCTGAGATAGCCAATTCGACGTTCTAGAGCGAGAGCACGAAAGTGATGCTCTTTGGAAAAGTGAGTCGTGTGGGCTTCATAAAGGAGATCTTCAACCGTCTGATTGTGAGTCACTGCAAGTTCATCAAGCTCTCGACGATATGCAATTGCAGCCTCCGCGTTGCTAGAAAAAAGCGGTTTAGCTGCGCAAATCTCCTTCCAAAGCTCACTCTCCCCCTCCTCGTCACAAGGCAAAATTTCTGATTTCATTTTTTCGACCCGGTTTTCAATTATTTTTTCCATAAAAAACACTCCTGTTCTGAAGCCCTTAGAATACCAAAGTTTCCAGAGATCCTGAAACTTTAATCCTTAGCAAATCCAGCAGGTTATAAAAAAAATAGAAAATATTTTATGTCGGAAATACTTCAACGTGTCCGAAAACCGGACTACACGTTTTTGCACTCAAAATCAGCCGGCTGATGTTTGAGTGCTGGTGGATTGGTTCGAAAGACTGTTCAAGTTTTTAACACTAGTCAGAAAGGTAACTAATTTTTTAAACTAAATTAGCTTATTTTTCTCATAACGACTGGGCTCATTAGTCATTAAAGCACATCGTCCTCCGTTCCTATCTGGCATGGCCTTTGCGTAATCATATCCCAGAGAGGTTTTATGAAATTTAATCACAAATATTTATTGGCTATGGCTTTAACAGTTTCTGCATCCCCAATGGTTGCAAAAGCTGAAGGTCAAAAAATCGAACATCCGAGCGTTAAAATTTATTTGGAGGACGACCGTTCCTACATTAATTCATCAATCGATTTATATTTGGCTTCTGATCGATCCAAAGAAGAAAAAGAGCGACTTTTTCAGGAACTTAATAAACGACCCATGTGTGCTTTTCTCAAACATGAGCAACTGATTCAAGCAGCAGAAAACCCCGAAGTAAAACAAGGGATTCGAGAGTTAGAGGCATTAGGAGCAAAATATGTTCATCTTAAAGAAAGAATACGCAGAAATAGCAATAATTCGATCATGTCTGACGTGGAGCGGATTGATTATGAACTTTCCTACTATTTTGGTAATGAAACAGCACCAAGGACAACCAGTATCATAGTATCTGAAGTTTCTGATGATTTTTTAAAAGAGATCGGCACAGATAACATAAACAGTTCTAACAGTTTTTGTAACACTAGAGCAGACTGGCATGATCACGAAACTAGTTTCAACAATGTCTTTGTCAACACCCTCGATTCTGTGAAGCATCTCATCGCGGGCGCCAAATATTCTTTGGATCAACAAGTGAATGCTAAAAAATATCAAGCGCAGAAACAAGCACTAGAAATGGAACAAAAGAGAAAAGAACAGGAAGAACAGAGAATAGAACGAGAAAAACAGAAAAAAATTGAAGATCAAAGAAGAGCGCTCTTCGATAAAACCTCTTTTCGTGACCCACGCGAATCACAGAAAGAATCCAAACACTTCGACTCTCAATCTCAAGGTGTTGCTGTTGAATTGAGAAAACCCGAGCTACACCAAGTAGGTTCGGCAATTTGAGTAGAATCGTAGTGGCAAGCAGGTGTTCTAGGACCGATCTGGCCACCTCCTTCGTATACGTTTTCAAAACACGCTCATGTGCATCGATATAAGTCTGGTAGCTCACCCAGCCGTGCTTCCGAGTCATTTGCTGAGATAGCCAAGTCGACGCATGTCTAACAAATCCAGCATCGATTATTGTTCTTTTTTATGGGAGAATGAGTCCAGTGAGAAAAAATAAAAAATCGAGAAATTATTTTCTAATTTCGCTCCTGATCCACTCGGGTGCCTTGGCGTTATTCTATGCAGCAGTGCCACTTTTACACAAAAATACAATAGTACCTCCGACTCATCAGTCGATAGCAGTAGAACTATTGAGTCCGACGCCAACTCAGATAAAAAATCGTCCTACCTCTATTCAAACTAAAGTACCAAACAGAGTTCAAAAAGGAACTCTTGCAGCACTCTCCAAATTCGCTTTGCCAATCCTTGGCACTACCTCCCAAACAATAAAAAAAGCTCATACAACCACTGGCAGCGAGAGCGCCGAGTTTGCACGAGAATTATTGGAAACCGAAAGCAAAGTCTGGGATGTTTTTGATTTGCTCGCGAGTAAAATCAATGGCCACTTAGATTATCCAGAACTCCTTGTCGAAAACTCGATTCATGGCAACGCTACTCTGGATCTGTATTTTGACTCGCAAGGCAACGTGGATGAGCGAAAAAGCAAAACCTACGGCGACAATCCATTTGTTCGGGGACTCTTGATTCGAGCCACACGCATCGGATTTGTGGAGTGGTATTCCAGCGACGCAGGTCGGCTTCGCAAGGAACAATTTAAGAATCAGCATTTTCGCGCAGATTTTATCTTGGCTTACTCTCAGGAAGACTCTGGTGCGCTTGTGAAAACAGTACCAGGAACCTACAATTTTCTGAGAAGACGTGTATCGAACATCACTTGTCTTGGAAAGTCGCCAGAAGGCTACCCCATGTTCAACGCCGCTTGCGCAATCGCCGGAATCGGCGGCGCAATTTACAGAAACGTATCTGACAAATACAAAAGCCGACTCATCGCCATCAAAGATAACCTAGAATATTACGACAGCCTGGAACTCTCCGGAATCAACGCCGCCGCCCAGCGTGGGACATAACGACAGCATTTCCTTAGATGCGCTCTTAGAAACTCGTAAGTACCTCATTGAAAAAATCGCTGACATGCGGCCAGGCGTCGTCTGCAACTTTCGTGATGACTTCCTTGCCTGACGTGAAGTCATGTTTGTGGTGATAGCGGTGATGATCAGGTGTTTTAGGACCTACCTCAGTATCGGGACTGTCATATCGTATAAGACGTGATCCACCTGGACGACTACAACTGTAGCTGTAAGCAAAAGTCCGAGCTTTTTTCCGCTGCGGTACTGAGACGTCTACTTCAACATCCTTGATAATATCGACTCTGATTTTGCCACCGTTATACGTTGTAAAAATCAACTCTTTGCATGAAAGAATGAACCAATTTTCATTGACCTCATCAAGTTTATATCGCTTCGGATATTCCATGAATTTTGCATACGTTCTGAGAACACGCTCATGTGCATTGATATAGGTTTGGTAACTCGCCCAATCATGTTTTTGAGTCATTTTTTTATGCTCAAATAGCCAATGCGACGCTCGAGAGCGAGCGCATGGAAATGATGGTCTTTAAAAATATGAGATGTATGCGCCTCATGAAGGAGGTCTTCTACTGTCTGACCATGAGTCACCGCAAGCTCATCCAATTCAAGCCTATAAGCCGCCGCTGCCTCAGCATTGCTAGAAAAACGTGGCTTCGACGCAAGAACAGCCTTCCAGAGCTCACCCTCTTCTACCTCGTCAGAAGGCAAGATTTCTGATTTCATTTTTTCGAACTGGTTTTCATTCATTTTTTCCATATAAAATACTCCGTCCTGAAGCACTCAGAATACCAAAGTTTCTATGAGAGATGAAATTTTTATCCCTTGCAAATACAACAAGTTATAAAAAAAAATGAAACATTTTATGACCGAAAACACTCCAACATGTCCAAAAACCGGACTCCGCACCCGCACCCAAACATCAGCCGGCTGATGTCAGCGAAGACATTCTATTTAAAATAAATAATTACTGTAGAGCAATAGCCTTCAAAAAGGCCGGTCTCTCGGTCGTGCGATTGATGTAAAAACAAATGCTCGGATATTTTTGTAGAATATCTGTGTACGAGACCAGCCTTAGGCTGGCGGTCATCATAATGTCAGCAACAGCAAATTCATTGCCAGTAATGTAGGTATTTTTTCCTAAGTGAGACTCAAGAACTTCCAAAGTAGGAACGAGCGCATCCAGCGCAGCTTCACGCAAAACAGGACCTTCGGGTTCACCCTCGTAAAAAAAATCAGCAGACAAAACACGAACCGAATGCGGCTCCACCATAGTGACAGCGACGTACATCCACTGATCATGGATAGCGCGTTCGGGAGTTCTCGCAGATGGAATCAGTTTTTCAAATTTTTCGGCAAGATAAGTACAAATCGCCCCCGACTCAGACATTTTGAGCGGGCCATCCTGAAGCGCCGGAACTTTGCCGAATGGATTGATCTCGAGATACTCCCGAGTTGTCTCATCACCTTTGTCGGAATCTAGAAAATGAAGTTCGTATGGAACACCGAGTTCCTCCATCAACCAAACCGGCCGAATATGTCGAACATGTCCCTTAAGAAACGGAAACGGCGCACGAAGCCCGTAAATCACCATAATACATCCTCCACTGAGGGTGCTCTACCCGAGCGATGATGAGAAAGTCAATCACACCCAAATTTGTGACCCCTGATTCTGAAGGAATCCTTCAGTTTGAGGCATCACAAATTGCGAAGGCTCATTTTGAAGCAAACCTGCAAAATCCGGGGTCACAAATTCAGCAATGCTTTTTTATCTCCGTTTTCCGGCTCCGTGAAGAAGAACCCTCTTTTCCCGCTCGAGATGCGAGCGAGACAAGGAAGATTTCAAAAAAAGACCGGAACGTACACAAAGTACGTGAGGATCTTTTTTTGAAATTTGACGAAGTATCGCGAAGTATATCGAGCGGGAAAAGTGGTGAGCCGTGATGGAGTCGAACCATCGACCCATACATTAAAAGTGTATTGCTCTACCAACTGAGCTAACGGCTCACACTATATGGGAGGCTCTCAGCTATCAAAAACATTAAACCTTAGCAACCCGAAAAGGATTCTGAATCAACAAAGTTTCTTCGCGGCCGGGACCGGTACTCAAAAGGATCACAGGCGCGCCGACAAACTTCTCAATTTTGCTTACAAAAGCCCTCAGTTCTGCAGGATTTCCCTGAGCGGACTCCCAACCGGGCATGCTTTCGTAGACAGGCTCCAGGCGCTCCAAATCTTCGATACAAGCAGGCCAAGTGAGGAGATCCTGTCCTTGCAGACGGTAACTGGTACACAGTCTGACTTCCGAAAACCCGTTCAAAACGTCAGCTTTCATCAGGGCAAGACCAGTCACACCGTTGACCTCAACAGCATATTTCAAAGCCACGAGATCCAACCAACCGATTCGTCTTGGCCGACCTGTAGTCGCACCAAATTCCATCCCAATTTTTCGGATTTTTTCTGCAGTTTTAGGTTCGTCTTCTTCGATTTCGCTGGGGAAAGGTCCCACGCCCACGCGAGTGGTATAAGCTTTGGTAATCCCAATCACCTCGACCGGAGACAAAGGGCCTACTCCAGACCCAGTCATGGCTCCACCCGCAACGGTATTGGACGAAGTCACGTACGGATATGTCCCGTGATCCACATCGAGCAATGTCCCTTGAGCACCTTCAAAAAGAATCGGTTTTTTGCCACGAACCGCCTCAGCCAATATCCCACGAACATCCGAGATAAACGGCTTCAAGCGCTGCCCTAGAGCCACGCAATCAGCAAGAGTCTTCTCAAGGTCAATTTGGTCATCTGCACCGAAATAATGTTTCAGCAGAACGTTTTTCTCAGCCACGGCCCGCTCGAGCTTCGATCGCAAAAGATCAAAGTGAAGCAAGTCGATCACTTGAATTCCTCGTCGTGCGGCTTTGTCTTCGTAAGCAGGACCGATTCCACGGACCGTGGTTCCGATTTTGCTTTTTCCGGAGGCTTTTTCTTCACGCAATTTATCGAGCTGGCGGTGATAGGGCAAAATCACGTGAGCGCGTTCGCTGACTTTGATTACGTCTTCGGGTTTCTTGCCTTGAAATACATCCGCTGCCTCGAGCGAATGAACTTCTTCGAAAAAAACATTCGGATCAAAAACTACCCCATTGGCAATCAAGCAAATTTTCCCCGGTTGCAAAACTCCACTCGGGATCAAGTGCAAAACAGTTTTTTTCCCATTCACAACGAGGGTGTGACCCGCATTGTTCCCCCCCTGATAACGGACAATGTAGTCCGCCTCAGCGCTGAAGAGATCAACGACTTTGCCTTTTCCTTCATCACCCCACTGAGCACCTACGACAACAACATTCATCCGTTGATAATCCCCGCTTTTTCATTTCGAACAAAAAATCCGACCATTTGATCGGCTGCAGTCAAGGCTACACGCTCTTGTGCCTCAAAGGTCGATGCGCCCAAGTGTGGAGCGCAAACGACTTTTGGGTGTGTGAACAATGGATTTGGGAATACAGGAGGCTCTTTTTCAAACACGTCAAAAGCTGCGCCAGCCAATTTGCCACTGTCGATTGCCGCAAGAACTGCCTTTTCGTCCACAATACCGCCACGCGAACAGTTAATCACAAAGGACTTGTCCTTCATTTTTCCGATCGTATCCGCGTTGATCAGGTTGGCGGTGTCTTTGTTCTTCGGAACGTGAACGGTGATTAAGTCAGACTGTGTAAAAATATCGTTCAAAGTCGTCCCTGTAGAGGCGATTGGATCATACCCAATGACTTTCATTCCCAAACCACGGGCTTTCTCGGCCACAATTTTTCCAATATTGCCCATCCCAATCACACCCAGCGTTTTGCCAGTTGCTTCGTAGCCTTTGAAACTATCGCGATCCCACTTGCCTTCACGCAAGGTCATCATGGCTTGAGGAATCATGCGAAGCATCGCGAACATCAGAGCAATTGTTTGCTCAGCCGCAGCCATAGAATTCGCAGAGGCCGTATTCATTACAGGAATTTTTCGCTCGGTCGCCGCAGCCACATCGATGTTGTCGACACCGGCACCCGCGCGGACGATCAATTTCATGGACTTGGCTTTCTCAATCAAAGGGCGGGTCAGAGTCGTTGCCGAACGAATCACGATTGCATCGTAATCGCCGATGATTTTCTCCAACTCTTCGACAGGAGTCGATTTGCGAAGATCGACTTCAAAAGAAGATTGCTTCTTGAGGATCTCCACGCCTTCTTTTGCCATTCCGTCTGTAATGAGAATTCGAGTTGCCATATTTTTTGCCTTTCTTTACGCTTCCGATAAAATCTTCAAAGCTGCACCCACACCTTTGCCAAACTCCACAGGATGTCCAAGTCCGTGCAGCACTAACTCCAAACACGAAATCCCCGTGGTGATATCAAACGGCCCACAATATCCAAAGTGAGAAAGTCGAAAGATTTTGCCTTCGAGCTCATCTTGCCCCCCCGCGATGGTAACACCGTACAGGTCGCGCATTCGCTTGGGGATTTGCTTGCCGTCGCTGATCGTCGAAGGAACCTTCACCGAAGTCACGGCAGAAGAAGGAGCCTGCTCTGCTAAAATCTCGAGTCCCAGCGCCCTGACAGCCGCACGAGTCGCACGAGCCAATCGATCGTGACGAGCAAACATTGGCTCCAAACCCTCTTCGCGAATCATTCGCAGGGACTCTTGCAGGCCCTGAATGAGCGAAGTCCCAGGCGTCCAAGCCGTTTGATTTTTCAGCTGAGCTTTGAGTTCTTTTTTGAGATTGAAATAAAATCTGGGCAGATCTGATTTCTCGACTGCACTCCAAGCCTTGGGGCTCAAGGCAATGAACGCCAATCCGGGCGGAATCATCAGGGCCTTCTGCGACCCCGTAATCATCACATCGATTCCCCAACGATCCATGGGCAGATCAAAAACTCCGCAAGCTGTGATGGCATCGCAAACCGAAAGAGCTCCGTGCTTCTGAGCAACCCGGCAAATCTCCTCAGTCGGCATCGTCGCACCGGTCGAGGTTTCTGAGGCTTGGAAAAGTACTGCTTTAACTCCGGTATTTTTTTGAAATGCTTCTTCAATTTGTTGGGGTTTGACCGAAGTGCCGCGCTCCAGGGTAATTTCTATCGGGTGCAATCCGTAAACGGTGGCAATTTGCGTCCAGCGTTCGCCGAATTTTCCACCGTTGATGGTGATGACCTTGTCACCCTTGCAAAACAAATTGCTGACCGCAGCGTCCATCGCGCCAGTGCCGGTGCAGGCCAGGGTCAAAACTTCTTGTTGAGTTTGATAAAGATATTTGAGCCCCTCGCGGACATCGGCGAAAAGAGTCTGAAATCCAGAAGTTCGATGGTGGATCAGGGGGCTAGCTAAGCGTGTAGTAACGGATTCGGGGATAGGTGTGGGACCGGGGGTGAGAAGATACGTTTTCTTCACCCAGTTGGTCTAATGCAGTCCTGCTGTGTGAGCAAGCCCAAACGGGCGTGGATCCTAATTCATGAACGTCGAAAGCAGGGCCACTGCCCCGCTGGCTACGGTGCTGAATACCAGCACGTGGACTTTGTCTCCGAGAGCTTTGATTTCCTGGATTGCGTGTTCTTTACTCATGGTGGGCTCCTTCTGCTGCCTTCCTACTGCCTGTTAAAGCAAGAGGCAGGCCAAGATCTCAGGTTGCGTCTATCCCCAAGATTGTACTCTCTTTTTCGACAATATGCGTCATTTTTTTGAGGTGCTTAACAATGGTGTGTTATGGCAGGGTTACGCCCAAGGATTCAACGATATGAGTGGATATTGGAATAGAGAGTCATTTTACATCACCATACTGGAAAATCACATCGACACTCTAGGGCACGTCAACCACGCGACCTACCTGCAGCTCCTGGAGCTGGCAAGATGGGATGCCGTCACCCAACACGGCATGGGGCTTGAGAATGCTCAGAAAACGAAAATCGGCCCCGTGATCATTGAACTCACGATTCGCTATAAAAGAGAGCTCAAACTTAGGCAAAAAATCCGTATCGACACTCAGGTCGAGGAATTCGACGGAAAAATAGGGGCACTGAACCAAGGAATTTTCACCACTGGACCCGAGGGTGATGTCTGCCACGCTACAGCTCACATCAAATTCGCTGTTTTTGACATGAACACCCGCAAGCTGGTCCCCCCCTCAACAGAGTGGAGAAAAGCAGTGGGGTGGGTTGAGTCATCTCAATAACTCAAAATACAAATACCACTTTTATAGCTAAGATATTGGCTGTAAGAGTGGGGGTTTGACAATAAAAGACAATATATCAGCCTTAAACTTGCCCTCTTTATCCTAGCCATCGCTTCATCTTATTTTCTCCAAAGAACTGAATCGCAGTGAAGGTATTGTGCGTCTGACAAAGTAAACGAAGATTCGATAATTCTGTTTTTCCGCCAGCGCTAAAAGGCTGGACGTGGTCAATTTGAAGTTTGTGTCTGGAATCGCATCGTCTTTGGGTCGTCGGATCAATGTATTCACACCGACTTTGAGCTTTTTTGAAGACCTGAGATTTAACAGGAACCGGAATGTATCGAGACTCAGAATTGACGCAGCGTTTAGCGGCCGGCCGAAGTTCCGAAACAGTTGCGGTCTCTTCTTTTTGTGGTTTTTGCATCGGATCTTTTTTCTTTAAGTACTCTTGGAGAGTGAGTTTCAAAATCTCGTTATAACTCGACTGTCCCTTGAGCTCCTGAAAGCGTTTGAGCAACTGCATCGTCTCTTCATCCGCCATGACAGTGAGTTGAGTCAGAGTCTCTGTCACAGGTTTCTGAGATTCTTTGGGGAGAGCAACGTTGGGGGAAAGTGTTGCGAAAAGCCTCTCGACTTCGCGTTTGCTCTTGCCTGAAACCTGTTGAACCAGTTCTCTTTTTTGTTCCGGACTAAAAATCCTTTTTTCTTCCTTTTGAACTTTTCTCACAAAAGTTTGAACCTGAGCGGCAGTGGTGAGAGACATTTTTCCAGACTCAAACTGTTCCTTGATTTCAGGGAGAGCTTCCAGAAGCAGCATCGCGCCGATTCTCTCCGAGGTCCCTGACTCCGAGTATCCCAACTCCTTCATGCAGTATTTCCAAATCCCGTCATACCCCTTCAACGCATAGACCCTGCGGTCCCGCACCACTTGCAGGTGATACAAAAGATTCAGAGTGGCATCTTTTTCTGTGCGAGAAGCCACCAAAGTCCGCGAGTGAATTTCTTCGGACGAAAGTCGTTTCAGACTCGAATAGTAATTTAAATTTTGTGTGATTGTGTTTTCCATATTATCCCCCGATAAAATGATTTAAAATGAATATCACGAATCGATAAAAAATATCTATAAAAATGCTATTTTTTTGAAAAACAAATTCAAAATCAGATTCAAAAACATGAAGATTTCAATAGAACTAACCCGCATCTAACGTCTCACAATAAACAGACCCTTAGCCCACGAGTTGATCCGGCAATCTACATTTGTATAAGAACCCCACTGCGAGGATTCATACTGTGCCGTAAAACGAGCGTCGCAGTTCCATCCACCCAATTGGCGGCAAGCTTCGGCAGACTTTGCTCCTTGGTCATTTCCTTTTTGCCGACACTGATCCAGGAAATTCGAAACAGTCAAAGTCTTGTATTTGATGGCCTCGTCAAATCGACCCACATCTTGAAACTCTGCTCGATAGAATGGATCAGACGATTTGTATCCCACTGTCACAGCCGTAGCTGTGCAAGGGGCTTCTTTTTTAAGGGTCATCAACGAATTATCCAAAACGCAAATATCGTATCCAGCCTCAACACATCGGCGTTTTGCTGTTTTTTGCGCAAGATCGACCATGTCTTTTTCACGGCCATTCCACCAGTTGCAGGAACCATCGGCCGTTTGCGCCGATTCGAACACCTGCGTTTCGATGTGAAGAAAAAATGCCTGGAGCCCCAATCGTGTCAGCGAAAACAAAACACCCGAGATGGAATAGTCCTGGCTTTGCTCTAAACCCACCAAACCCAGATACTCATGAAAAACTAGAGCGACTTTTTTCTCGTCCTCGGGTCGTTCACACCACGCACGCTTGAAAATAATTTTTGAATCCTCGTCGTTGGTGGCCTCCACTTCCAGTCCTGTCTTTGGATCCAGCAGAGACTGATTGTCAGGCACAACATGAATCACGGTTGCGAGAGGTTTTGTTTTCGCCAAGAACAAGTCCTTTTTTACTCCAAGCTGGCTAGCCAACGAAGGGCTTGATCTTACAGCATCACCCAGTTTCATCGCGATTGCCTTGAATTCAGCAACGCAGCTATCGCCTCCGTTGCCGACCTTGCCTCCAGCGTAGGAGGCGGCTATGGAAATCAAGGAGACACTCACAGAGATCGTTAGGATCTGAACTGTAAAATCAAGCTTCTTCATATTTTCCTTAATTATCGCACTGCAATTTCTTGAATGAGCTCTGCAGCCAAGATTTGATCAGCAGAAGAAACTAATCCGATTTTCACTGCGACATCCTGTAACGAAGCGATCGTATCTTCGAGCGCAGGGGTCATATCAGCACCAAGAACGTAGCTTTTCGCATCTTCTCTTACAGCTTGAACAGCAAGGCGAATTTGCTGTTTCTCTTCTGGCGTGAGTGTGGCGTTTTGGTTTTCAATGACTCCCTTTTCATTCCCTGAAGTCGCCTGAATTGAGTGCACACTCAAGAGGCGAAACTCGCGAGTGAGCGTGATTGACATGGTCTCATCTTTCTGAGCGTCCGGAGCTAAAATATAATCAAGTAACAATAATAGAGTGCTGGCTGCAACTCCTCCGATCGGACTTGCTGTTGACGTCATGCCAAAAGCACTGCCCAGCCATGAGATTCCCACTGCATTGGGTCCATTTGGCTTATCCTTAGCAGCATGCGCCTGCTCAAAAAATATTTGGCTAACAATAATCATCATCAATAATATTGATTTATTTTTGTAACTGTTCAGCCTGATTATGCGAGCAGTGGCTGAAGCGGTGCACCTAAA
>CAYILR010000019.1:73541-76358 GCA_964364175.1 uncultured Bacteriovoracaceae bacterium | reverse complement strand
ATATTAGGAAAGGCAGAAAAGGCAACTTTGACGCTCATCCTCTCCGGGGCACAGGTAAAACGTATGAAGTATGTGAAATATGCAGTCGTAGTTTTGAACGCAGTCATGCTGGCCGGTCTGTCGGCCTGCGCAACCACGCCGTCGTCAGACAGGAATCCAGCCTCGGCTGATGCCTGCTCAACGCCTTCTTCGGAAGCTTGTGAAAACAAGATGCTCGAAGATAATTATCGCTTGAGCACATTTCATCAAAATAGAAGCAGCAGCACGCGCTACTAAATCTTCAAAACTGACTTCAAGAGCTCAATCGGAAACGGAATGATCGTGTTCGTCGAGCTTCCTGTGGATAACTCTCGCAGGGTCTGCAGATAACGCAGTTGCAAGGTCATTGGAGTTTTTTCCATGACTTGGGCAGCTTCGGACAATTTCTGCGACGCTTGAAGTTCACCTTCTGCATCGATGATCTTGGCACGACGCTCTCGTTCGGCTTCGGCCTGGCGAGCCATCGCTCGTTGCATTTCTACGGGCAAATCGATCTGCTTGACCTCGACGTGGGATACCTTCACTCCCCACGGTTCTGTTTGTGAATCCAAAATCACTTGGAGTCTTTGGTTGATGTGATCGCGCGCTGCCAGGAGTTCATCGAGCTCCACCTGACCCAGAATCGATCGCAACGATGTCTGTGCTAATTTCGAAGTCGCCATCAGGTAATTTTCGACTTCCACTACAGCTCGAATCGGATCGAGGACTTTGAAGTAAACCACTGCGTTCACTTTAATTGTGACGTTGTCGCGACTGATCGCATCTTGCGGAGGAACGTCCAATGTCACTGTCCGCATATCTACTCGGATCATCCGATCCACGAGGGGAATCAGGATAATCAACCCAGGCCCCTTCGCACCCATCACGCGCCCGAGTCGAAAAACCACCCCGCGTTCGTATTCGTTGAGAATGCGAACTCCGAAGAATAAAAAAACTACAATGAGTCCCGAGATCAATATGAATGAAACTGGCATTTTTATTTCCCGCCTGGTGATGGTGATGCTGCTGGTGCAGTCAGTGTTGGAATCTTCAAACCTAATTCTTTGGCTACTTTTTTAAGATCTTCCCAAGCCTCGCGCTTCGCGGGCGGGTTTCTCAACAAATACGCCGGGTGATACGTTGGAATCAATTTCGCTCCCTGGTAATCAAAAAAATTCCCGCGCAGACTCGTGATTCGCTCTTCGGTTTGAAGCAAAGTTTGTGTCGCGAATTTTCCCAGAGTCACCACGATTTTAGGCTGAATCACTCCGACTTGCCGTAGAAGAAACGGCCCACAAGAGGCGATTTCATCCGGCTCCGGGTTGCGATTCTCGGGAGGGCGGCACTTCACGACGTTGCAAATATAGACAGATTCACGTTGCAACCCGATGGCCTGAATCATCTTGTCGAGGAGCTGGCCCGCACGACCGACGAACGGACGGCCTTGCAGGTCCTCTTGTTCTCCCGGTCCTTCGCCCACAAAAATCAACTCTGCATTCGGGTTCCCCTCGCCCACCACAATGTGCGTACGAGTTTTGCTGAGTTTGCAGCGCTGACATCCCACCAAGTCTTGCGCAATGGAATCGAGCGAGTCTTTTTGAAGAAAAGCCGGTTTGGGAATGACGGGAATTTGTGCTTGGGGCTTGGCTTTTTTCCCCATGACAATGGATTTTGGTGACAAAAAAGGTTCCCAAGTATTTTTCAGACCCATGCACGTGGGACTATCATATGAAGCTCAGATGGGGTCAACATCTGGATCAAATTTCTGCAAAAGTCGCGTTTGGCGACAGAGTTCGCGCGACTGGGTGCTCATCCCCGAAATGTCGCGTTGGGCGACTTCGTGACAAGACTACTGAAGCTTATGAATCACAGTCGTTTTTTCGACTCCACACTCCGGGCACTTGGCGTTCTCCTGGGTGAGATTTTTACTGAAGTCCGTGTAGTAGCGAAAGTGGAGGTAGGCGCCACACAACGCACAGTGTTGGTATCTCTCCATCACCTGTCGCGCAGTGCCAAAGAATGGATTTGTGGTTGGTTTTGTATCAGATTGCGGATTTCCTTCGTCCATGTCTCGATCCCTCCAATCGCCTCTCTAGGTCTGTTCGTGGGCCACATGTGGTTGTGATGCCCTCAAGGACCTCTTCGGGTTTCTGGCGGGGGGCTAAACGGGAAAGATTTGCAGCGTTCTGCGTCAATTTGCTGCCAAGTCGGATTTTTCCGCCTTATATTAACTATTTATGTATAAAAATTAGACGGATTTTCCGATGAGTGTGAAGGAGCTGAACGGAAAAATGAAGGCTAATTGGCGCATACTACTCCTGATCGTTGTCGCGAATGGCGCGGCTCTCATTGGTATGCCAGCTGCTTTCGCAATCGATTTGAGTTGCAACACAGCCATCGACCAACTTCGCACACAGATGCAACAAAAATGCGGCACGAACGGCGTTGATCTGACTACGTACAATTCCGTGGACCAGTGCGGTCAAGGAGTCCGGGATTCTGTGATCAGGAGTTTATCCAGGCTCGCTAGAATTGGAAATCGACCAGCAAATAGTATTTGTTATGAAGCTGTCAATAACGCGCGCAAGCGAATACTCAATCAGCAATTTTATTCGCCAGAGGCTATTCAACGGCGTGTCGAACTCGCACGGCAGGCGCAAACTCGCGTAGTTCGCCAACAAGATCAGAATCATGCTCCGATCCGGCCTGAGCGCCCTGGCTCAACGTCTGCGGATGGAACTCCCAGCACTGCTGATCGAGAGCGACTTGCGCGTGAGCAAGCTGAGAGAGATCGCACCG
>CAYILR010000019.1:62458-73441 GCA_964364175.1 uncultured Bacteriovoracaceae bacterium | reverse complement strand
CCCGTGAGCAAGCTGAGAGAGATCGCACCGCCCGTGAGCAAGCTGAGAGAGATCGCACCGCCCGTGAGCAAGCTGAGAGAGATCGACAAACCCAAGCTTCGAGTAGACCAGCAGACGCAGTCAGCTCGCGCCCCAGCGAACGACCCGCCACTCAGCTTTCCCAGAGACCCGTCGACCAACCTCCCGCTCGCAACGAGTTTACCTTGGGAGGTCCCAGTGCCAGCAACGACCCGAATATCACCCAACCCTCCCGCAGGCTCCTTCGCGGAGACGATGCAGATTGCACCACCACGGACCCGGATGGCTATGCCCCAGAAGTCGCCACAGTTCGCGTCCAGCTCGAAGTCAATCGCGAAGCCGTCAAGGATGCGAAAAAACAAGCCAGTGATTTGAAAAAAGAACTCGCAAAAATAGAAGATAACGACGAGGAGCTCAAACAACCCTGCGAATGTTTCAAGTCAGGACGTTGTGACAGCGATTTGGAGCGCCTAGGAATCGGAAATCCCGCCGACCCAGCAATCAACACCACTGCTGCCTGCCTCGCAATCGTCACTGAGGATTTGCGATTCAGAAAAGCAGACCGCAGCAGAAGCCGAGACAGCGAACGCGGATACAACTCCAGATGCGTGCAAGCAGCCAGCACTTGCAGCCGAGCTGCACGCAACTACACCCAAATTTTGCGACAACTCGACACGATCAACGCAGATTTAATTTCACTGCAGTCCGAAGCGACTTGCCTGGATCAAAAAAGAAGAGTGGCCGTGGCCGCTTGCCCACAATGCGCAATGATGGATGCCGCTCGGCCTCGAGGATTCGGCGACTTTGCTCTCGGCGCACTTCAAGCACTAGCACCCACGATGTCGATGGGAATCCAATCTTGGATGTACGGCAAATCACTCAACGCACAAGCCGGGTATCTCAACCAGGCTTTGGTTGCCTATGATGGTTATTTAAAAACCTGCGCCACCCAAGGTATTCCCTGCAACTCTCCATTCGGCGGAGGACCCCAGTTCGGAGGAATGCCAGGTGTCGGGATGCCATTTGCGGGTCAAGGCGGATTCGGGGGAATGGGCGGTTTTGGTGGTGGTGGATTCGGCGGAATGCCAGGCGGTGGACAATACCCCATGGTTCCCATGAATATTCAGCCCTACCTCAATACAACGGGCGGTATGAACGGTCCTGGTTCATTCAATCCTTTGACCTTGGGTTATGGATATCCCGTGTATCCACTCGGATCAGGATTTAGCCCGATCATTGCCGGTGTGCCCAATTATCCAGCAGGCAGCCCCTCGTACTTGAATCCCTACATCGGCCTGAGTGGCAACGGACAGTTCAATGCCATGGGGGGCGCTTCGGGACAGTTTCAAATGCAAAATTATCAAAACTCATTTTCAAATCCCAACCTCATGTCTGCACAACAGCAAGCCTACGAAGCCATGCAACGTTACCAGCAATCGATCCTGCTCAATCAATGGGGCAACAGCTTGGGTGGGAACTTTGGATCGATGACGGGATTAGGCGGACCGCGTTCATTCTAATTTTCAGACTTTAAGCTCCGCTTCCCTCTCAGCAAACGATGATAGCTGATCGCGAATCTGTGCGCTTCATCGCGCAAATGCGTCATCAAACGAAAAACTCCGGTGTTAGGATACAACGGAATTGGATTTTTTCTATTGGGAATAAATACTCGCTCTGAACTCGATTTGACCTCAGTGGCTTCGAAATCTCTTTCTGTACGCGCTTTTGCCAAACCAGCCACCTCAACCCCCTGAACATCGAGTTCGCTGAGAATCGCAATGGCCTGCGCAAGCTGGCCTTTCCCGCCGTCAACCACGACAAGGTCCGGCAACGACTCCTCGGAGTCGCTGGAGAATCTTCGCGCCAAGACTTCCTTCATCATCGCAAAATCGTTCGCGCCTTCGACCGTTTTGATTTTATAGCGGCGGTAGAGATTTTTTTCTGGAGCACCCGAAATGAACACCACCCGTGATGCCACTGCGTCTTGGCCTTGCGTATTTGAAATATCATAGCACTCGATCCGAAGAGGCAACTTCGAGAGATGCAGTTTCTTCTGCGTCTCCTCGACGGCCTGAAGCCCATGCCCTGTTCCGTTTTTGCTGCTCTGACTTAAAGCTTCATCGGCGTTAGTCTGCGCCACTCGAACAATTTGCTCGTCTGCAGGAGTCTCAGGCATCTTGACCTGAATCTGTAATCCCTTTTCGATCCAATCGACTTCTTCAGGAGCTGTGGCCAGCAAAACTTCCTTCGGATGAGTAACACGCGCTTCTCCCTTTTCCTCCACCTGCTGAGCCGCTACATAGTGCTGAGTTAAAAATTCTTCCAAAACCTTTGCATCTGGCTGAGAGCTATCCGTGTTTTGAAGATGGTAATGTTTCACAGAAATCAATTTTCCACCGCGAACTTGCAGAATCACTCCATGAGCATCCGCACCCTGGCGTGCCAATCCCACCACATCCCGGTCGCGCTCCGAACCCGCTTCGAGAACACTTTGTGATTCAGTCACAAGTTCCAGATTTTTAATTTGATCGCGATACTCCGCCGCCACCTCGTATTCCTCACGAGCCGACGCATCCTCCATCCCTCGGCGCAATTCGCCCACGAGACGGTCCCCCTTGCCCTCAAGCACTGCGATCACCTGCTGAATTTGCTCCCGATATTGAGATTCGTTCACTTTTCCTACGCAAGGTGCACTACAACGACCCATCTGAAACAAAATACAAGGCCTGCTGCGATGACTGAATACATTGTCCGAGCAATCGCGCAAATGCATCGACTCCGTTAACAACCTGAGAATACTGCGCGCAGCAGACGCAGAAGTGAAAGGGCCAAAATATCGAGCTCCATCGCGAGCAACCTTGCGAGTCCATTCGATTCGCGGGAATGCCTGATTCATTTGAATTTTGAGATACGGATAAGCCTTGTCGTCCTTGAGGCGAATATTGAATCGCGGTTTGTGGCGCTTGATCAGCGTGCACTCGAGAATCAGTGCTTCATTCTCAGTCTCGGTGAGAATCACATCGAACGTCACCGCCACCCGAACCAGCATCTCTGTTTTGAGAATCTCGTGCAGAGCAGGTTGGAAATAACTCACCAGGCGATTTCTGAGATTCTTAGCCTTCCCCACATAGAGAACCGCACCCTCGGTGTCCTTCATCAGATACACGCCTGGCGAGGAAGTCGACTCCTTGGCTTTTTGCAGCAGCACTGTGCGATTCATGAGCAGCCCCTCCGCCAAAGTTCGCATTTAGCGAACTTTGAGTCCAGATGATGAGCAGATTTACCTCCAAAGTTCGCGTTTGGCGAACTTTGTCAGATCAAAACGTCAATCTCAGGCTGGGTGTACCCCTTCCACTCCTTGATCCGGGTCTTGGGGCGGCCACCTTGGGCGCCGGGCGGCGGGTATTCGATGAATGCGTAGGTCAATCGTGTGCGTGTGCCGTAGTCACTCAGATCCAAGTTGGTGACTTCGTTCCACGTGCCTTCGTTGTAATATTCTTTTCCTTCGCGCCACTGACGATAGCGCAAAATATGCGTGTGCCCGAAGATCACGGTGTAAACGTCGTCGTTCTCCTCGAGGATCTTGATCGCGATCTTGTCGTAGTTCGGATAAACGGTCACCTCGCGCAGTGTTCGGATAGACGTGGCGAGACCCGGACCGACCTGATATCTGCGTCGGAGTAAAACTGTATCCATGATGAACAAAAGGACCTTCCATCCCGTCTTGATTCCCCAGAAAAAATCATGAAGAGCAGTCCAACTCAGAAATGTGCTGAACGGGCGGACTTTGTCGACGTGAGCTCGCTCCTGCTTCAAGCTCGGCATCATGATGGCAACAAAAAGAGAACCCCAGGGCAAACTCAAAACCGGCTCGGGTAAACCTCGTTTCACAAACGGGCGCTGCATGTCCACGCGGGCAAAACTCTCGTGCTGCTGACCGTGCTCGATGTAAATCCCATCCTTGACATAGGCGACATCAAAAAACTTCACTTCTGTGCCGCAAGCCTCCGCGAAAACCTTCCGGGGTCCATTCCACAACATCCCCACATCGTGATTGCCCACAATGTATGTGATCGAATGCCCGGGCGCAGCGCCAAAACGGCGTAGTGCCTGGAAAAATTCGGGGTGGCCAGCGGTGATTTTTTGCACAGCGCGGGTAACACTTCGCTCGGTAATCAAGTGAGTGTGCACTCCCCAAGTATCGATTTGCAGGAGATTCAAAATATCCCCGTTCAAAACCAATTCAACTTCTGCATCGGCGAATTGCCCTGAGCGATAGTAATTCAAGAACTCCGAAAACTCGCGATCGTAAATAAAATCTTCGAGGATGTTCTGCGTGCCATCCCGGAAATACCTGCCCTTACCCAAGTGAAAATCACTTACAACCAAGCGGTATTTCTGCTTGAGCCGCTCAGCAGGCGCTTCAGGCGCGCCACCCTCTTGGGCGATGATGTTGTTTTCAGCCGACGTGGACAAGTGTGCTCACTCCAATCCAATGACTACTGAGTTTCTGGAACCTTTTTTGGCTTTGTACATCGCGGTGTCCGCAGCATCTATTATCGCTTTCTTGGAGTTTGCATGCAATGGGAACAAAGCGACACCGATCGACACGGTGAATCTAACCTTTACATCGTCTTCGTTGATAAAATCTTTGATTTCAACGGATTGCCGAATCCTCTCTGCTACGGCCTTAGCAGTGTTCAAATCACAGGGCGACAAAATCGCGACGAACTCGTCCCCCCCGTACCTGATCACTGAATCCGAATCCCGAAGCTGCTCCTTCAAATGATGCCCTAGCTCGTTCAACAATCGCGTCCCTATCATATGGCCATGCTGGTCATTGACTTGTTTGAAATGATCCGCGTCAACAAATAGCACAGCGAATGATCTCCCAGTGGCTTGGAATGCAGCAATCTCTTGATCCAAAACCGTATGCAAATATCGTGTATTAAACAATCCGGTCGCATCATCGACAAACGCCAATTTTTGGGCACTTTGGAAATTTTCGATATTCCTACCTGTCACCTCGATTTGGGATCTCAAAATCCCGAGGCAATCCGTGAATGCGTCCATCGAATCCAGTTTCTGCGGAGATAGGCAAAGGCAAAAATTTTCTTTCTGATCCCCGAATGCGAACCGAAAAACAAAAAGCCCGGGCATCAGCTGACTCTTCTCGACAAAACGATAGTATTCACCCGATTCCAACATATGAGGAAAAGGATTGGAAACATGCAGAGCGATATCCAGAACCTCCTGCATCGCGTGATCCCGCTTCTCCTCTTCCTCGATGAAATGGTCGAGACAGATTGGCTTCCCCCCCTCCATCGCATAGATTGCGATGTGGCTGGTCTTGAGTTGCCTAGAAAAATATCCCATCACAATCGAGAACACGCGCGACTTTTCCATCGAAGCGGAAATCATCTGGCAGCTGCTGATTAAATTCATGTAACCCGAGGCTTGAGCAGAACCCTCGGCAAAAACAGTTTTCTGATCCAGACAACGACGCACGGCCATCTGAAATTTATCGATTTGGATGGGCTTGCCAAAAAAATCCTCAGCTCCCATCCGCATCGCCATCACAGCCTCTTCAATCGAAGCTGGATCCTGCGCGTCGGATGCCAAAATCACACTGGTCTGCGGACTCATTCTTTTGATGCGGTCGAGAAGAAAAAACGCTTCCTTACCCAAGGAATCCATCACAACCAGATGGTAGTGCTGGCCATTCATCGCCCAATCCACGGGTGTCGCCATGCGACTCAGAACATCGATCGTGCAATCGCCCATTTCAGAAATCAGATCTGAATACAAATTCGCTTGCTGGGGATCTTCGCAGATCAATAGAATTTTGAAGGTCATGATGCGCGTTTAGTCACTTCGGTCGGCGTGGATTCCATCACGACAGTAGCCGCACTGGATTCAGCCTGCTGAGCCTTGGCTGTATCTGTTGCGGTAATGGTCACCTCATGGGTCATCGCCTGAGTGTCGAAAACTACGTTTCCGGAGGCGTCTAATAAACCCCCGGCCAATCGAATCGCTTGTGAACCTCTGATCAGTTTATCACGCAGTCGGATCGCAGCGTCTTTTTCCTTACTCAATTGATCTTGCAATAAATCCATATTGAACTCCAGCAGATCCACTTTTCGTTTGAGTTCGACGATCTTGCTTTCACGCGAAATCAAGAGGACCTCGGAATCTTTTTTCATGATCTCCAACCGATTCTCAAGTTCTTTTTCACGAACACGAATCTTGCGGATATCAATCCGGACACGCTCTTTTACTTTTTCCAAGTCCTCAATCGCCTCTTGAACCTGGCGCTCCATAACTTTGGCCTTGTCGACTTTAGTCTTGAGCTGGAACTTCAGATCTTCTGTCTCTCGTTGAATGGATTCCACGGCAGCTTGCTTGCTCTGTTCCAGTTCTTCGATTTTCTTTTTTTGCTCATTGACGATGTGAGCTAACTCAGCTGCTCGCGCCTTCTCCACGCGTAGCATATCTTCGCCAGCTCGAAGCTGCTCCATCGCCGCATGCAATTGTGCAGAAAGAGAAGACACGTCGCTTTCGCGAAGCATGAGGTATTTTTTCAGTGTCTCTGAATCGGGGGCTTGCGCCGCTCCTCCCGGAACAATCGCGTCACCGACTGAAACGGGGAATCCTGCTTCGTGAGGCAAACCTGATTTTTTGCTCGAATAAAGATACGGCATCTCCGCCGCGGCCTGCGAATCAATCGGGGGTTGAACCGAAGCTTGAGATTGAGTTTCCAAGTTTTGAGGCTGTTGCTCAGCAGCGATTGAACTCATCGACATATCTGGAATCGATGCGGACGACGAAGACTCTGGCTCGTCGTCCAATTTCAATAATGACGGATCAAAAGCAGAACCTGCCGCGGGCGGGACGGCGACTGCAGGCACTTCTGCGGGGATTTCAGCAGAGGAAGCAGAAACCACGGGAACTTGCGTTGACTGAATGACCAGAGCATCATCCTGTGAAACTGCTGCTGGAGCAGAAGCGACGGAGACAGATCCTTGCTGTCCTGAAGTTTCGATCTCTGCGTTTTCTAAACCTGCCACAGAATCAAGATTGATCGCTATGCCCTCGCCTCCGGGCGCTGCGGGTGCCGCTTTTTCGGCTGAAGGTGGAGGACTCAGTCCAGGAGCTACTGTGGTACCAGGAGCAACGGGTTCCGACGGAGGCGCGACCGCCACGACTTCTTCTGCCGCAACAGGCTCATCCAGAGCCGGCATCAACATGTCTTGTAGAACTTTGGTGGCTGCGTCTTCTTCGGGTTTTGCGAAATCCGATTCCACTCCCGGATTGGTTCCACCATGATCCGGAGCCTCTAACATAATGCTCGCGGTCCCCTGACGCTCAGTCAGCGGCTGATTGAAAATCACATCGGCGCTTTCGAGAGAAAAACTGCCGGTCCCTGCGGTCAACGATGTAGCAGACGGTGCAGCCGTGACTGATGGAGCAGTAGCTGGACCTAAAACCGCGTCAACCAATTGACTGAGCGCTGCGCTATTAAACGGCCACGGTAGATAAGCGTTCGCACCCAAGTCCGTGCCCTGATGCTGAACGCACTGGGCGTCTTTCCAAACCGCTGTACTCAAAACAAAGGGAATATTCTGAAACTGAGGATTCGCCTTCAATTTTTTGACGAGCTCAAGCCCCGGCTCGCCCTGCCCCTGCGCATCCTCGCGGTGAATCACCCATAAATCCACACTCGCCCCATGGACTTGCAACATTTGTGCAGCCTCTTTGGAGTCCGACGACACCAACACCGCGAATCCCTTTTTCTGAAGGGAAAGCACGATTTCATGCGACGCGTCGACGAATGGATTCAATACTAGAATCTTCATCACTCAACTCATCGGCGGAAGTATAGCAGAAATTGACCCGAAAATTGACACACCCACCATCAAAAAGTCTAAAAGGTATATTCTTTTAGGCACCTTTTCCTTTTAAAAAGAAACTACAATGGGTTGCCATATAAAATCCTAAGGGCTTTCATGTCTAAAGGACTCAACATCTCAGATGGTTCTAAGTTATATTTGGTCTGTCCAGTACAGCTATGCATTACTGAGTGAGGGTCATAAACGCCAATTTTTTTTAACACGTTTGACTTATTGAGTTTTTCTATATGCGATTCATTCGCAAAGTCATCTGAATTATAAATTTCGGTTAATCCGCTTGCATCACACATTTCTTCAATTAATTTCCGATCAATTTTTCCGAAATCCTCTCTCGTCTGTTCATGCAAAAAACCTAATGCATGCCCAAACTCATGCACAATCATGTAGTCCATTGCCATTTTTGCAACGACTTTTTTTTCGTCAAAATAGAGCGTCATGAAGGAATTGGGGCCAAGACAACCTGTACCAATTGGAGTTGTTCCATGAGTACCCTCAGCAGTAACAACAATAACAATTTTGATATCGGGTTCTTGTGTTTTATCACATTCCTGCAAAAAATTTATTTTTAAGGCCGAATATTTTCCCCAGCTATTTTGAAAAACTTCTATTATTCTTTTCCTATACATCTTGATTAAATCGCTTGAGGTTTTGTCTTTTTTAAAACAAGCGATTAAATTTTGTTTTTTCCATAAAAGATTCTCAAGATACATTGCTCCATGGGAATTATTCATTGTTGCAGTCGTAAACATGGCTAGCAGAATGTAACCAACGAAATATCTTAAGCCCTTTATCTGCATAAACTATATTTCGGAATATTAAATTCAAATATTTAAAAAAATTAGCTTTTTAGGGGCTTCGATTTCAGATGATACTATTATGGTTTTAACCGCATTAAATACGACCCCATTTTTTGAACACCATATTCCTCCACGGCGCGAAGTGAATTATGAGCAGCACAAAGAACTGTCAAATTACTGACCTCGGATCCGCCGCCTTTGGCGAAGGGAATTTTATGTTCGATTTGGAGAAATTTTCTCTGAGTGCAACGCTGACCTCTCGTTGGACTGATGTAACTACACTGATACTGAAACAATTGGAGCAACTCACGCCTGACTTTGATGGAAATGTACGGACGCTTTTTCACTTCATACGTGTGAAGTGAATCTGAAGATTGAGTAACAGCTTTGGATTCAGCTGGAGTTTGCTTTGGAATAGATTTGGATTTTTCTTTCGGATCTTTTGCCTTGAGCGCGATCTGGAGAGCCTTTTTAAAAAGATCAACATACTGTCCCGAATCTTGAGGATACAGTTCTTTGAACCGCTCCATCAATTCGGCACACTCGGCATCCGCAATAAATTGAATTTGAGTTTTGTCTGGGCTGATGATTCGGGTTTTGTCCTGCTCTCGCGCCACCGCGAAAACTTCGGGATTCACTTGGCTGAGATGCTTTTGAGCTTCACGGACGCTTTGGGTACGGACTTCCTCCCATAATTTCTTTTTCTCTTCGATCGGCCTTTCCACATGCGTAATCTTTTTTTCCTGGCGGAGAAATTTATTTAAGAAAGCCGCCTGAGTAATGGTCGCATTATTTTTTAGAATGTCTTCTTTGATCTCCGGAAGAATCTGAGTCAGTTTCAACGCATCGATTCGGATCTGTGCTGTCCCATCGCTGTAACCCAATTCATCCTTACAAAATTCAAACATCGAGCTGTATCCCATTTTGAGGTAAAGCCTCCGAGCAAAAATCTCCTCCAAACAATCCAAAACCTGAGTCACTAGTTTTTGCTCTTCATGCACTAAACTTTGGGTGTGTTGAACGAGTTCTTGATCCGAAAGTCGATTTAGATTTTTCATTTTGATTCCCTTTCCTATGGAGAAATCACCCTAACATGAGTTTTTAAATGCTCGATTTTCACGATTTCAGAATTCAAAACTTAAACTAGAAAAATCAAATGAGACGTGCACAAATTCGCTCAGACGCGTTTGTTTGGAAGAATAATTAAAACCCTACTTTGATTTAGAACAAATCTCGTTCGAATCGGTTTTTGAAATTCAATTTCTCGTCAAATAAATTCGAATCAAATCAACGAATATTTATTATGGATTGTATAGCTTAAATACCGAGTTCGGAGCAAACCGATCTGACCATTCATAGTAAGCTTTTTTAGGGTTAGATTGAAATTCTTGATTGCTCATCAGCCAGGCAGGTTTCACTTGAGCTCCCGAAACAATCGTCCGAATCCCTTCGTCTATATTTAAATTCGGTGTACGACCCTGCAGTGATTCGATTCCAAAACGGGTTCCTGCTGCAGAGTATGTTAGGTCCATTCGCATTACATTGTTGAATCCGTCAAATGTATCGACTTGAAGCGCACGCTCTGGTTTACGATCACCTGTTCTAGAAATAAATTGGTAACCTTTTGCTGCCGTATATACAGCGGCTGTCGCTGCAACAGGGTCATGCAGCTTTTTTGAAACCTCTCGAGCGAGATAAGCAGACATCCAAAAATAGTAGGGCTTACCGTTATCACAGTGGGTGGTAACACTGGGCGGATAACTGTAGGGATGCCCAGATCGCGCACTTCTCAAATTAAGAATACTTACAGAAGAGCCGATTACAGCTAGACTCAGCTTCACGACTTGATTGAGTTCTCGTTTTCCTTCTCCGATCCATTCCAAATTCATTCCGAGGCTTGGACCAGCGGTAGCAAAAAGAGCGATCACATTCCAGGTCATGTCACGAGCTTTGCTTTCTTCAATTCCTGTAGAAGTAAATGAAGTGAAAATGTCGTCAAATAAATGGCCCAATGGAATTTGTCCTGACTCAACTTTGTTCATAATTTTTAGAGCGGCACGACGAACTCCCTCAATGTAAGTGGGGTTTGTGAGTACTTCCCTATAAGTTTCAGGTAAAATCATGTCGTGTCTTTCTTGCATAATTTGACGAGTGATTTCTAACCCTTCGGCGCATTTGAATGGGGAACTAAAAGTAAGTTGTCCGCAGGCAAAGAGTCTTGCCGGCTGTGAATCTCCTGCGAGGGTGGCTTCCTTTTG
>CAYILR010000019.1:0-62358 GCA_964364175.1 uncultured Bacteriovoracaceae bacterium | reverse complement strand
GCTGTTTGTATACTGACTCCAAAAACACTGGTAGCTGCCTGATAAGATTTCAATCGAGCATATGGATCAGGAAAATGTGAAAGACGCCAAGAATCTGAGTACCGTCGGCTTAATATCAAATTGTAGATACCCGTCGGCGTCGATCGAGCTTTTGTGATTTCTTCGGGAGTTGCGTGAAGAGCCAGATCGCCAACCCCTGAGTAAACACTTTCATCACAAAATTCACGAATGTTATTGGTCAATGCAAGCTGCGTTGGGGTCAAAATCTGTTTCGGATTGAACGGAAGGATGTTGGTTGCTTCATGACAGGAAACCCCGTCGCAGTTTTCGGCGAAGGACAGAGGACAGGATAGATTCACAAAAACCAAAGTCAAAACTTTGGCAACGCGAGTCAAACTCATTCTTTTATTCCTCGGAACAAACCTCACCAAACTCAACTCACCAACAAATTGACACACCCACCTCCCCCCGCTACTCTCAACAAAGACTCCTATGCCCCTAACCAAACTCACCGTCATGATTTTCAAGGACCAGCTGCCGGCGCGGACGTTCCAGTTGCCGTTGCGCTGGATTCCCTGGCTCAGCACCACGATCACGCTGGGTGTGATCGCGCTTTTGGGAACCGCTTTATTCAGTGTCCAGCAGAGTTTGATTGTCCACCGGCTCCGCAATCAGCTGGGACATGCTCCACAGCCCTCGCCGGCCGAATTGAACGAGCTGACCCAGCTCCGGCAAGAAGTGGAAAAACTCAGGTCGGCTGCAGTCGTGGCTTTGGCTAACGCTCCCGCAGCAAACGCCTCGCAGCCTGCAACTCAACCGTCCGCAATGAGTGATTCGCCTGATTTGCCTGCGATTAGCGCCCCCTTTGGCGGAACGCTCAACACTCAGACCGAAAATGGCGCCAAGGAAGATACAAAGATCGTTCTCAACAATATTCAAACCACATTCAAAAATAATCGTTGGAGCATAAAATTCAACATTCAGTACAAGCTCGACGACGGTGGCTTTCAACAAGGCCGATTTACTCTGGTCGCTCGGGGGCCGGGAGCTGTGCTCGCTTGGCCTAAACCTGTTTTCCAATTTCAAAAAGGAAATCAACCTTTGGTCGATCTAGGCAAGGGCGAAACTTTCTCGGTCGCACGATTTCGTGAAGTCAAAGCCGATTTCGGCGTCATCGAAGGTCAAGAGGGACTCAAAGAGCTGCTGATTTTCCTCATCGACCCGCAGGGCAAGCTCCTCATGCAGAAAACGGTTCCACTCAAATCATGACCACCTCAAAAGCCCCCGCACCTAAAACAACTCCTCCAGAAGTTCTCTCAGAAACCCAGATCAATCTCATCTCGCAAGACAGCAAGCTCGAAGGAAAAATTCATTTCGACTCCACGACGCGTGTTCATGGCGTCATTCACGGAACAATCATTTCTCCTGCCGGCAGCACATTGATTCTGGCTGAATCCTCGGTGATCGAAGGAGAAATTCAAGCCGACACATTGCTGATCTCAGGCTTCGTCAAAGGCAAAATCAAAGCCACCACTAAAGTCGTATTAAGCAGCTCCGCACGAATCTTGGGAACGATCACTGCCCCATCGGTCAGTGTGGAATTTGGGGCTCATTTTGAAGGGAAACTCAGTTCAAGTCCCCCGCCTTCAAAAGCTTGATCTTCGTAAACCCACTCTTCTCCAAACTCTTGCGAATCCCCACCGCATCCCCTGCAATCACGATCATTGCCTGATCCGGCTGAATGTGCTTTTTCACGGCTTGATTCACTCGCTCCGGGGTCACTGAATTGATCTTGGCGGCGAATTCATCGAGTGCGTGATCTCCCAGTCCCATCACCCGAGCAGCTAGCCACCTGGAAGCCACAGCTCCCAGACTCGCAACACCCAGCGGAAATCCCCCCGACAGGTACTCGCGTGCTGTCTCAACTTCCTGCGCGGGGATCGGGCCGTTTTTCCATTTTTTGAGTTGAAAAAGAGTCTCATCGAGCAATTTTCCCACGCTCTCGGTCCGAGTCGAAGTCAGAATCGAAAACCGTCCCACTTCTTGATTGAACGAAAAACCGCTTCCGATTCCGTAGGTCAATCCCATTTCATCCCGAATGACTGAAACCAATCGGCTGTTGAAGTATTCCCCGAAAAGCGCGTTACCCACCGCCAGATCATACCGATCAGGAGAATGCACATCTGGCGCTGGCAACCCGATACGAACCTGTGCCTGAGTGAGATCCGGGCGATCGAGCAAAAGAATCTGTCCCGGTTGTGTCATCACGCGCGGATCAGAATAGTTTTTCCATTGTCGCTGTGGAATCTCGCCCTTCCAATCTTGGAATGCTTTTTCGATTTTCATCCGAAACTGGGGCTTGTTCACCTGCCCGACAATCATCAAGATGGAGTTTTTGGGTGTGAAATGTGCTTTGTAATAAGCCAAAACATCTTCACGCGCGACTTGCGTGAATTCCTTCACCGATGCAAATCCGGTACGACCGTAGTGAGTCCCCGCCATGATCCGTTTTTGAAACGCAACCGATGCCAGGACTTCAGCAGAATCCCCCAGATGTCTCCAGCGATCCAAGATCCGTCCATGCTCACGCTTAACTTCAGTATCCAAGAAATCCGGTTTCAACGCAGTGAGTGCGAGGATTTTCAGTAGCTCTTCTGAATCGGCAGCCAACCCGTGCGTCCCGATCAGAAAAGCTTCGTCGTCAGTGGAGATACTCCGCGAAGCACCCAGCTTCTCAACCGAGCGCGACATTTCGGTCGCCGAAATCCCCCCCGAATCCCGACCCAACGCTGCCGATAACAGGCTCGAAACCCCCGACTTGCCTGGAGGGTCGTCACGCTCGCCCGAGCGCACCAGCAAAACGAGATCCACAACAGGAATCCGCTCATCCACGAACCACACGAGTTGCAATCCATTAGCAAGTGTCTCCACTTGAGGTTGCGGCAGCTTAAGCGTAACTGCGGCCCAACCGCTCGTAGCCACAAGAACTCCGGCTATAATCGCGAAGATCTGTTTTCGAATCATGGCTTTTTCTCCGACTTCATGATGACGACCGAGCGATTGTTGGGAACTAAATATTTGGCAGCGGCTTTTTTCACATCCTCGGGCGTGACTTTCAAATACTTGTTGAGATCATCCACCAAGCGCTCGTGATCATCAAAAACCATCATGACTGCACCCAAGAGCTGCGCAATCCCGAAGCTGCTTCGAATGCTATCGACCAGTTGCACGGTCAACTGCTTCACCGCAATTTGGACTTCCTCTTGCGTAACTCCCTTTTCCTGAATCTCTCGAATCAATTGATCGAGTAGCTTCTCGGCGTCCTCCGCAGGCGCATTTCCTTTCATCGCTGTTGAGATCATCAAAAGACCTGGATACAGCGGGGTAAACGATGCTCCCGAAACACCGATGACCAGATCCTTCTTCTCCACCATCAATTGATGGGCGCGCGAGCTATTGCCGTTGAATAAAATATTCGAAAGAACATCGATTGCATAGGAGTCATCGTTTTCCGCCGCAGTGATGTGGTAACCGATCGCAAGCAGCTCGGACGCAACTTGATCACGCAAGACCAAACGATGCTCTTCCTTTTGCTCGGGCTCTGCAGGAATATCGGCACGCGTATTTTTCTTGCCCTTGGGAATCGCTCCATACGCTTTCTCGATCTGTGAATAAGTCATGTCCGGATCAAAATCTCCCGCAATAATCAGG
This sequence comes from uncultured Bacteriovoracaceae bacterium, assembly GCA_964364175.1. Taxonomy (GTDB): domain Bacteria; phylum Bdellovibrionota; class UBA1018; order UBA1018; family UBA1018; genus CAYILR01. The sequence continues at coordinate 58,647 of CAYILR010000019.1, read as the reverse complement.
ACCGCATTCACCGGTTGATAAAATCGCCGATAAAATTCCTGCACTGCCTCCACCGGAACTTGCATCACGTCGGGTTCATACCCCACGGTAGGCCAGTGATACGGATGAACTCGATAGGCCAATGCCCAGAGCGCCTCCTGAATTTTTCCGGCAGGAGAATTGTCGGTGCGCATTTTTCGCTCTTCGAGCACCACCATGCGTTCGGTATTCACGACATCGGGATTGAGAATCAGCCCCGTCATTCGATCGGCTTCCATGTCGATGACTTTGGGCAGGAGTTCAGAAATAAAATTTTCGTAATAAACCGTGTGATCGCGTGTTGTGTAAGCGTTGACTTCAGCGCCCTTGGCTTCGAGCTGAGTGAAAAATTGCTTCGCGCCGTATTTTTCGGTTCCTTTAAACATCAGGTGTTCAAAAAGATGCGCGAGTCCAGTAGCGCCAAATTTTTCATCCACCGAACCCACGCGAAACCACGTCTGATACGAAACCACCGGCACGCTGTGATCCTCGATCATCAGAACCTGCAGCCCGTTCGACATCACGCGCCTGTCGATTTCAATTTTCATTCCGAGCTGTTCAAAGTGAGCTTTACAGCCGACCAAAGCAATACTGAGAAGCAGTATTTTAATCAGCGATCCACTGATTTTTCTTGTACCAACTGATTGCATTCGCCATTCCCTTGCTGAGGTCATATTCCGGCTCAAACCCCAACAAGCGCCTGGCCTTTTGGTTCGTGCAGATCCAATAATCCGGAGTCAGCTCATTCAACTTGTCTTGCGTCAGCGGAAATCGCAAGGGAACAATCTTGCCAAAAATATTCATTCCCATCGCGGCGGCCCGCACCACTGCAAATGGAATCCGGATGCGCACGGGATCGCGATTGAGGCACTCGGCGATTGCACCAAACCATTCTTCGTAACTGACATATTGATCCGCGCAGACATAAAAAACCTCACCCGATGGAACCTTATCCACACCCACTACTGCGGCCTGGATAATCCCCCGGCATAGATCCTTCACATGAACCAAGCTGTAATACTTACTGCCGTCATGAGTGCGACCCTTGATCAACGGCATGATGTTGCGCGCGATCGTCTGAACCAGGACAAAAGTGGCCTGATCCTTCGGGCCATAAACGACCGGCGGCCGAATAATTGAAATCGGAAACCGATCTTTGTACTTGAGCAAAGCCTCTTCACCTGCGCGCTTGCTCTCGCCGTAAGCAGAAACCGGCGCGTCTTTTTGGCCTTCGGTGCGAGGATTCAACGAAGTCACCGGCCCACCCGCCGCCAGGCTCGAAACATAGACAAATCGCTTGAGCGTCGAACATGCCGCAGCAACCGCCTCGGCCAGGTGCCGTGTGCCGTCCGCATTGGCTTTGAAAAACCCCTCGCGATCCGGCGACGCGATCACCCCGGCCAAATGAAATACATAATCTACCCCCCGAGCCGCATGCTGAAGCGATTCGGAGTCGGTCACATCTCCATAAACGGTTTCGAAAGGAAAACCTTTGAGATTTCTTGGGCTGGACGACTCGCGCATCAGGACCCGGACGTCAAACCCATAGGTCACGAGTTCTTCCACCAAGTTGCTGCCCACAAATCCGGTCGCGCCTGTGACTAGTGCTTTCATAAAAAGATGGAATTGAGGTATCTAAGGCATGAGCGAGTGTCAACTCAGGAGAGTGTGTCCATGAACGTAACAGTCCTAGGAAGTGGAACATCGAGCGGGGTCCCGATTATTGGGTGCTCCTGCGCCGTTTGTACCTCAGATGACCCGCGAGACCAGCGCCTGCGAGCCTCGATTTGGATTGAAGTTCGGGGAAAAAGCATCGTGGTCGATACTTCGACGGATTTTAGGCAACAAGCCTTGCGGGAGAAGATCCCTCGCGTGGATGCGGTTCTCTATACTCACCCTCATACGGATCACATTCATGGGATCGATGAATTGCGGTCGTACAACTACATGCAGAGGGGCCAGATTCCTCTGTTTGGCAATTCATGGACTTGCTCGGAACTCCGGAACCGATTCGAGTATATTTTTGGTCCCGCGAAGGGAGCACCCGAAGGAGGTGGCATTCCTCTTTTGACGCTGAACGAATTCAAAACGAGCGAACCTGAAATTGATGTGGCTGGGGTAAAATTCGTGCCGATTTCGTTGAGGCACGGGTCGCAGGAATGCGTCGGTTATCGAATCGGATCGATGGCTTACATCACAGATACCCAGCTGATCCCGGAGGAGTCGTATGAGAAATTGCGCGGAATCGACGTGCTGATTCTGGATTGTGTACGCGAGAAACCTCATAGCACGCATTTGAATCTCGAACGCGCGCTGGAGGAAATTGCCCGGATTCAGCCCAAACGGACCTATTTGACCCATTTGGGACATGAGTTTGGTTTTAAATCTTACGAAAAAAAGCTCCCACCCGGAGTTCAGTTGGCCTATGATGGCCTCAAATTCAAAGACCTTGGAGAGGAATCACTATGATCGTTGGCGTACCAAAGGAAATTAAGAACAAAGAAAATCGCGTGGGAATGGTCATTGCTGGAGTGCATGCATTGACGTCTGCAGGACATAAAGTTCTCGTTCAAACTCGCGCAGGTGCCGGAATTGGTTTGAGCGACGAAGCCTACGCAAAAGCAGGCGCCACGATGATTGACTCTCCCAAGGAAATTTACGAACGCAGCGAGATGATCGTGAAAGTGAAAGAGCCTCTTCCTGAGGAATATCCGCTTTTGCGTGAAGGACAGATTTTGTACACCTACTTGCACTTGGCTGCGGACGAGCGTCTGACCAAGGCTTTGCTTGAGCGCAAGATCGTGGGGATTGCTTACGAGACGATTCAGTTGGCGGATCAGTCTTTGCCTTTGTTGGCTCCGATGAGTGCGGTGGCCGGACGGATGGCGACTCAGATTGGCGCAACCTATTTGCAGCACGATCACGGCGGTAAAGGAATGTTGCTCGGTGGCGTCACTGGCGTTGACCGCGGACACGTTGTGATTCTCGGCGGCGGTGTGGTCGGAATTAATGCGGCGAAGATGGCTGTGGGATTGGGCGCGAAGGTTACGATTCTGGATGTGAACGTGCCGAGGTTGGATTACTTGGCGGATATTTTCGGGAATGAAATTACGACGCTTTATTCGAATATCGAGCAAGTTTCGAAGGCACTTTCGACAGCGGATTTGGTGATTGGTGCAGTTTTGGTTCCTGGAGCAAAGGCGCCAAAACTGGTGACGCGCGAGATGGTTTCGCTGATGCAACCCGGCGGCGTGATTGTGGATGTGGCTGTGGATCAGGGTGGATCTGTTGAGACTTGTCGTCCTACCAGTCACGAGCATCCGACCTACACCGTAGATGGCGTGATTCACTATGCTGTGCCGAACATGCCGGGCGCTGTGCCTCGGACTTCGACCTATGCGCTGACCAACGTCACGATGAAATACGCAGTGAAATTGGCGAGCTTGGGTTGGAAGGATGCTGTGGGGCGCGATGAAGCTTTGCGCAAAGGCGTGAACATCTGCATGGGCAAGATTACTTACAAGCAGGTCGCTGAGGATCTGGGCTTGGGGTATGAGGCGCTGAAGGTTTGATTTCTGCTCCGCGCGTGGCTATTCTCTACCACTAGCGCGCTTGACTTTTTTGACTTATTGCGTTATATCTCGCTACCCGGTCGCGAAGGACGCAAAAGATGAAAAAAATAGTATTTGGTTTTATAGCTTTTTGTTTAGCAAATATTGATAATGTCGCAGCAAAAGCTGAATGTAATATAGATAATCGTATCCCCTCCCATCAATCGAACATAGGAAGGCTTTTAGGAAGCCATGTCAGTGCTATAGGCACTGAATTCGGGAGTGTATGTACTGTTACCCTTATTAGCAGTCGATGTGCATTGACTGCCGGGCATTGTTACTTGGAAAAATGGGATCAATACGTGGAATTTCAAGTCCCTGATTCAAAACTTGAGAAGAACCCTTTTTATCCAGCGTGCCCTCAATCAGGAGCACCTGAAAATCGATATGAAGTTGATAAGGCTTCCGCTGTTTATCAAAATCAAGCAGGCAATGACTGGGCCGTTATTCGCCTAAAAAGAAATTTGCTCACCTCTAAATTTGCTGGAGATGTCCAGGGCTTTAGCCTGGTGAGTTTTCGTACTCCAGATTTGGGTTCAGCCATTCGGATTACTGGTTATGGAGGCGATAACAGCAATCCAGTGAAAGATTACACACAACAAACTTCCGTTGGGATTTTCAAATCTTACTTTCAAGATCATAAAAATGATCCTGAGCTATTTCGTAAATCGGACATGCTCCATACGGCCTTCAGCCCTGGTGGCACTTCTGGAGCTGCAATATTTGAAGAAAAATCGCAATTGATATTTGGTATCCATAATTCTAGTAGATGTCGAAAAGATGTGGATTTGGAATTCGCGGATATCCAGGTACCGGGGAGCGGAGGATACCACGGAACATTAATATCAACGAACTTACAACTCCAGGCTGCAATAACAGCTTGTCTAGATGAATAATTTCGACCTACTTCTCACGCACATTTTCTGAACTTGACGAGTGCCAAAAAATCGCATTAACGCTCCATAAAATAACAAAAATGCTCTATTTTTAAGTTGTTTTTAATCAAAATCGCGATATTTTTTTCGAATGAAAAACGCCACGTTTTCACAACTCTCCAACACCGAACTCTGGAATCAAACCGCACTGCTCGCGACCGAAATCAGAAACAAAGAAGTTCTCTTTTTGGATTACCTCCGCGAGATCGAACGACGCGAGTTGCACAAGCTTCGCGGTTACGGATCGCTCCACGAGTACTTGGTCGACGAGTTGAAATACAGCGACGGGGCCGCACATCGTCGAATCAAGAGTATGCAACTCGTTCGTGATTTACCCGAAGTGAAACAGAAACTTGAAACAGGCGAACTTTCGCTTTCGCGCTGCAAGTCGAGTTCAAGTTTTTTTCAATCAGCAATCACAAGAAAACAAAATTTCTTCGCTAGAAGAAAAGAAAGATTTGGTTGAGCTCGTTCAGGGAAAATCCTACCGCGAAACTGAAACGATCTTGGCTGTGAAATCGGGTGGCGAACTTCCAAAGCCGGATCGCGTTAAACCTCTCTCTGAGGAAAAAGTAGAACTTCGGCTCACGATCTCGAAAAAATGCATGGAACAATTGGATGCACTTCGGGATTTGCTGGCTCATCAGCTTTCGTGTGGGGGTTACGGGGAGGTTCTCGAAAAAATCACTCAACTCGCGGTTCAAAAATTGGATCCTGCTCAAAAGAAAACTCGCGCTCCTCAAAAACAGGAAGAGAAGGTTCCCGAGGCAGCTTCGGCGCCGAAGCTCATTCCGACTCCAACAGAAAACTCCCGCTATATTCCTTCAACCGTAAAAAAACAGCTTTGGCTCCATGCCCGAGGCCATTGTCAGTATCAAGATCCCCTCACGGGTCATCGCTGTACCTCAAAATTTGCACTTCAGGTGGATCACAAGCAGCCGTTTGCTAGAAACGGCACAAAAAAAATGAATCATTATTGGAAAAAATTCAGAACGAGTGCATGAAAAAATTGGTGATTCATTCCAATGCTTTTTCGGCCTCCCGGCTTGGGGTATGAGGCTTTGAAGGTTTAGAGCACTTTTACATTAAGCTGTAAAATGGCTATTAATCATTTTTATTGAAACAGCCCCCTATTTTGGTATATTTTAATCTAAACAAGGGGCTATTTAGTGAAAAGAATACAAGAAACGTGGCTCTCCTATTGGCTGACCAAGCCCCAGCGCAAGCCTCTGATTCTCAGAGGAGCACGCCAAGTAGGCAAGTCAACTCTCGTCCGTGAGTTCGCTAAAAAACAAAAATTAGACCTTTTTGAAATTAATCTCGAAAAAAATCCTGAGCTCAACACTGTTTTTAAAACCCTGAAAACTCCCCGAATTCTACAAGAGTTGGAATCCACCCTCCGAAAAAAAATCGTGCCCGAAAACGGACTGCTTTTTCTGGACGAAATCCAATGCGCCCCCGATGCGATTCCTGCACTCAGATATTTTCACGAAGAACATCCTGATTTGCCGATTATCGCCGCGGGCTCTCTGCTTGAGTTTGCTCTTTCAGAGCACGAGTTCTCCATGCCCGTCGGAAGGGTAGAATACGCACACATGGGCCCGATGACTTTTGAGGAATTTCTACAAGCCATAGGCGAGGATTTTTTGTTGGAAGCGATTCACCGATTCGATTGGTCTGCACCGATTCCACATGCTGCTCATCAAGAACTTAAACTTCGCTTGAGAGAATATTTGGTCATCGGAGGAATGCCAGAAGCCGTAGCTTCGTATGCCGCCGAAAAAAATATTTTCGAAGTGCAGCAAATTCACGAATCGATCGTCGGAACCTACCAAGATGATTTTTCAAAATATTCAAAAAAAGTAGATCCGCTGATTTTACGCAGACTCTTCAGGGCGATTCCAACGCGAGTTGGAACTAAAATCAAGTACACAAAAATCCTGGAAGGCGAGAAATCCGCCAACGTAAAAAAAGGATTGGAGTGGCTCATCAAAGCAAAAATCGTGACTCCAGCATTTCATTCAGATGCAAACCGATCACCACTTCATGCTGAGATCAACGAATCAGTCTACAAATGTTTTTTCTTGGATGTGGGATTGATGAACTCAGTTTGTGGCGTCAATCTCACAAGAATCAATGAAATGAGCGATCTTCTGCTCGTCAACGAAGGAGCCATCGCCGAACAATTTATCGCACAACAATTGCTAACCCTCGAAGATCCCTACCGCTCACCTCAAATTTACTATTGGTTGCGCGAGGCAAAAAAAGAAAACGCGGAGGTGGATTTTGTCTGGCAACACAAAATGAATTTGATTCCCATCGAAGTCAAAGCTGGAAAAAGCGGGTCATTAAAAAGCTTGCTCTACTTTATGGCCCGCCGAAAACTAGGGCAGGCTATTCGTTTTGACCTGAATGAGTTTTCTTGCACACTAGTCAGCCATCAAGTTCAGATAGAATCAAAAATAGAAACCCCATCTTTTGAACTGTTGTCTGCACCTTTGTTTTTGGTGGGACGACTGAATCAATTACCTTAATTCTTACAAGCGCAGTCTTTTCTCAGTTCGCACTTCAATTCGATCCCCATCTCTTCCAAAGAACGAACATAATATCCACTGTAGGCATCGAGTGAGACTTTTGCTTTTCCGTTGTCGAATAATTCAACGATTGTTCCTACATTGTTAGAAGAATCGATTATGCGAGTATCCACACAAACATCCTCGATGCATCGAAATCCCTTCCCAAGATTAGCCACCCTGCGAACATAATAGCCACTGTAAGCATCCAGGGAGAGTTTGGCTTTCCCATTGCTGAACACTTCGACGACTGTTCCGACATGCTCAGAACCATCCATCGCTCGATCTTTCATGCAAATTCCATCGAGGCAATCGATTCCCTTCCCCAGGTTTTTTACACTTCTGAAATAATAACCGCTGTAAGCATCCAAACTGACTTTTGCCTGGCCATTGCTGAACACTTCCACCACGGATCCCACATCGTCTGAGCCATCGATGATTCTGTTGCCCACACAGATGCGATCCACTGGACAAGCCAATGCTGCGGTGGAAGCCAACAAAGCGAAAACAAATGCGATATTTTTCATACGAATCTCCCTTGAACTGCTTTCAAAATTTAATTCAATTAATAACCCCGAGCGTCAACTACAACAAGCACCTAGCAATTGCAAGACTGCGACGTCAAAAAAATAACGTATAGCGCATCACCACACTCGGCCTTATCCTATTAGATATGAGCGAAGCTGCGGCAGCGGAGCCGAAGGTCAAAAAAAGCCTCAACCTGGATTTCATCATGCCGTTGATCAACACGGTAGCGATTCTGGGCGTGATGGGATTGATGGTTTACACGCGCTTGATGTACAAGCGTCCGATGATCACCGAGGCTGGCGAGCGCGCTCATCTTGAAAAAATCAAAGCCAGCCCTCCGCCACCTGCTATTGTGGGGAATGTCCCGTTCGAAAGCATGCTCATCAACCTGGCACCTACGGAAAATCAGGACAATCACAGTCGCCCTCGCAGTCACCACATCACTGTTTCTTTTAATTTAGAAATCAGAGATCAAGGTCAATCCGACTTGATCGAAGAACTCAAACCCATGATCCTCGATCAGATGATTTCTCTGCTCGGTAAAAAAAGAATTGCGGATCTTAACCACGTTCAGGGTCGCTATCTGTTGCGAAGCGAGATTATGGAGCTGTGCAACCATATCGTTTCGAAATACGCCCCCAACAAAGAAAGCCTCGTGACCAATGTCTTCTTCACCCAATATACGGTCCAGTAAGGGCCGCAACAAAGTCGTCGTCGTTGATGACGAAGGTTCTGTACTCTTGCTAGTCAGGCGCATCTTGAGCCACGAGGGATACGACGTCACGATTTGTGCGACGGCAGAGGAAGCCCTGCAATGCCTGGAGCTTCAAGCTCACGATTGCCTGATCACCGACGCAATGATGCCGGACGTGAGCGGTTATGATCTGGTTGAAAAAGTCAGAAATCATCCTGTATTCAATGATCTTCCGATCATCATGCTCACCCGCAAACAGAACAAGGAAGACATCCAAAAAGCCATGCTGGCTGGCGTGACTGACTACATTGTCAAGCCGATCGATGAACAAATGCTGTTGAAAAAAGTTAAACTCAGCATCACCCGGAACAAAGACTCGGCCGTCGAAGGGTTCGAGATTCCCGTGCAAGACATGACGGTATCCGAGGCAATCCTGGAGATTTCGTGCCGAATCACGCACATCAGCGAGCTGGGACTCAAGGTCAAATCACAAATCGCCCTCAAACCTCATATGTGGTTCCAACTGAAGGGCACGATCATGGAAAGTATCGGGATCGAAACACCCTATATGCGGGTTTTGGAATGCCACACATCCAGCACTTCGGATGGGTTTTATGAAGTCAAATTGTGCTTCATCGGACTCCGCGAAAAAGATGGCACAAAAATCCGTGCATGGATGGTCAAAGAAGCTCAGGCCAGGAAAAATCGCACTCCCGTATGAGCGAAGCCACCTATCCCAGAAGCGACGATCTTTGGGTGAATAAAATATTCCCGGTCGTGGAGTGCCTGCTTGAACAGAAATATTTAACTTTGGAGATGGAGGATTCGGATCTGATTCCAAAAAAGGGACCGGTCGTCTTTGCGTCCAATCACGCGGGTTGGTTCACTCTGGATTCGCTGATGTTTAATTTCGCTGTTTTTCATACATCATCCATAGAGCAAATGCCCTACGCTGTGGTGGAAGATGCTCTTTTTCGTGTTCCGATCATCAAATCATTTTTTCCCAAGCTCGGAGTGTTGCCTGCATCAGGGCTACTCAAAGATCCGATCGATTTGCCTGAAGGAGTGGAAAGATTCGGAATTTATCCCGAAGGGGCAGCTGGGAACACCAAGCCGTTCTGGAAGGCCTACCAAATGCAACCTTGGAAAACTGGTTTTCTGCGTCTCGCCCATCAACTGCAGGCTCCGATCGTTCCCGTCGCAATCGTGGGCGGTGAAGAGTGCATGCCTGTTGCTTATCAATTCAATTTATTGAAAAAAATTATCGGGGCACCGATCGGCGTCCCGCTTTTTCCGATGCCCTTGCCCGCAAACTGGAAAATTGTTTTTCATGCGCCAGTCCTGTTGGATTCAAGCAAGCGGCTGGATCCGGTGTTTCAACGAGAAGAGGCCGCGCGGATTCAAGCAATCGTTCAAAAAACCCTGGATGCAAAAACCAAGGGGCACATTTTCCCCCCTCGCCCTAATTTGAAATGGGCGAATGCGTTGATCAAGACGATCTCTCGGCGTTAGGCACTGCGGCTGAGCAACTGAGAACCCTGCTTCGAATCTGGAGCATAATCGAACGTATGCGCTGAAGCACCTTCGCATGCCAGGCGATAGGACTCCGGAATCGTTGTTCCGAGAAGATCCCCTTTTTTCAAAAATTGAAAAATCTCTCCGTAGTTCTTGATCTCGTACGGCCCTACTCGCTTGTAGATATGCCAAGGCCTGAGAGCCGCCGGGCGTTCCAAACCCATGGCCTGAATCATTTCAGCAACACTGTGAATCGTCTGCTTGTGAAAATTCGCCACTCGCACTCGTTTGTTGCCAACCACTAAACCAGCGACAAGTCCGGGATCTTGCGTAGCCACCCCGGCCGGACAGTGGTTCGTGTTGCAACGCAGAGCCTGAATGCATCCCAGCGCCAACATCATTCCACGAGCTGAATAGATCGCATCCGCTCCGAGAGCCATTCGCTTGATCATTCCAAATCCGGTCGTGACTTTGCCCGCATTGAAAATCCGAATCTTGTCGCGTAGCTCAAAACCCACGAGCACATTGTGCACAAAAACCAGCGAATCAATGCCAGGGAATCCCACATGGTTAGAAAACTCGGGCGGAGCAGCTCCGGTACCCCCTTCGCCTCCGTCGATCGCAATATAGTCTGGTGTGATTCCGGTGTGGATCATCGCCTTGCAAATCGCAATGAACTCACGCCGTCTTCCGAGACAGAGTTTGAAGCCCACAGGTTTCCCTCCGCTCAAATCACGGAGTTTCTGCACAAACTCCAGCAATCCAATCGGGGTCGAAAACTCCTTGTGTGCGGGAGGAGAGAGCACGTCCTTCCCCATCGGAACGCCTCGGATTTTAGAAATTTCTGAGGTTACTTTCTTTGCAGGTAGAATTCCACCATGGGATGGTTTTGCACCTTGCGAAAGCTTGATCTCAATCATTTTAACCTGAGAAAAGACTGCTTTCTCTTTAAACAAATCCGCCGAAAAACTCCCGTCCGGATTGCGGCAACTGAAGTACCCCGTACCGATTTGCCAAATCAGATCGCCGCTATTTTCGAGGTGATAAGGAGTCAATCCACCTTCTCCCGTATTGTGGGCAAATCCTCCGTCTTTAGCTCCACCGTTGAGGGCCAAAACCGCGTTCTTGCTGAGGGCTCCGTAGCTCATGGCAGAAACGTTCAGAATGCTGGCTTCGTAAGGTTGTTTGCAGGCGGGGCCGCCGACTTTGATTCGCATCTGATCCATCGGAACTGACGTTGGAGCCAGCGAGTGAGCTACCCATTCGTAACCCACTTCGTAAACATTTTTCTGTGTTCCAAACGGAAGCGTATCGTTTTCATTTTTGGCGCGTTGGTAGACCACAGAACGTTCCTCGCGACTGAACGGAACGCCGTCGGAATTCGATTCAACAAAGTACTGATTGATCTCGGGGCGAATCGCTTCGAACCAGTAGCGAAAACGGCCTAAAAAAGGAAAATTACGCCGAATGGCTTGGGACGATTGAAAATAATCCTGAAATCCCGCTATGAGAATCGGGCCCACGAACAAAAAACCCAAGAGGGCCATCGGAAAAAACCATGAAATCGCCAACAAAACCGAGGTCACACTAAATGCCAATCCAAGGAATAGTGATCGCATGAGAATTTTCTCCCATCTCTCTTCTCGTCCCGTGAGGTGGATGAGCTTGAGGAAAACTTCGCATCTTCTTCTTCGCAAAAGCGCCAATATTTTGGTAAGGGTTGCTTAACCACTCATCTATTGATGCTCGCGTGGTGGAATTGGTAGACACGCTGGTCTTAGGAACCAGTGGGGTAACCCATCCCGGTTCGAGTCCGGGCGCGAGCACCATTTCTCGTGAAATCGCCTTGAATACTTCTTCAGCTTCGTTCGCGAAACGTTCCGCTGTGCTGTTCGCACAGCTCACGTCTTCGCTCCTCGCTTCATCGTCTCAAGGCGATTTGACGAGAAATGGTCTGCCTATCGAATCGGAACAGTGCTTGTCCAAACCATTTGAAAGGTGCGGATATGCTAAACTATTAGACATGTCCCGCCCCCATAGCGAAACTCGCACACTGATCATGTTAGCGCTGCCGATTGTTTTGGCTCAGATTGCGCATGTTTTGCTGGGGATTATTGACACGGTGATGGTGGGCCCGCTTGGGCCGGCGGCGATTGGTGGGATTGGGGTTGGCAACTCGATTTTGTTTGTGATGCTGGTGGTGGGCTTGGGCGTTTTGCTCAGCATGGATACTTTCGTGTCAGCGGCATTCGGAGCTCATGATCCGAAAATGGCTCACACCTACCTCGTGCAAGGGCTGTGGCTCGCTCTTCTGCTATCGGTTCCACTCACCCTCGCATTTTGGATCGTCGCGGAGCTTTTCCCCTACTTCGGCTCAACCCCTGAAATCATGGCGGTCACCCAACCGTTCCTCAAAATCAGCTCTGCTTGTATCCCATTTTTTCTGATCTCGGTGGCGTTTCAACGTTACTGGCAAGCTCGCCAACAAGCCAATATCGTGATGATCACGGGACTGCTTGCTTGCCTGCTGAACATTGTGGCCAACTATGCTTTCATTTATGGCCACTGGGGAATGCCTGAGTTAGGAACCCAGGGTGTGGCCTACGCCACTCTCATTTGCCGAATTTTTATAGCAGTGGCTTTGTGGATTTATACTGAGATCCATGAAGGCCTGTGCATCCGCCGCCCGAAGTACGACAGCCACTTGCAATGGAAGCACTTGAAGGAGCTTTTGACTCTTGGGCTACCGTCCGGCGGACAATGCCTCCTCGAAGTCAGTATTTTTTCAATAGCTGGAATTTATTGTTCGCGATTCGGTGCAGAATCGGCAGCTGCTCACCAGATCATTCTCTCGATCGCCGGGTTCACGTTCATGCTGCCGTTGGGAATCGGTTCGGCAACGGCAGTTCGCGTGGGGTTTCACCGGGGAGCTGGGCACCTCACCGCCGCAAAGCAATCCGGCTGGTTGGGAATCACACTTGCCGCTGCCGTGATGCTGATTTGCGCTATTGTGATTCTGGTGATTCCGGAGCCGATCCTCCATCTTTTTACACAAGACTCCCTCATTATTGAAACGGCATTGCAGGTCACCGTCCTAGTCGGCGCTTTTCAGGTCTTCGATGGCGTGCAAGTTGCTGCGATAGGCGCTCTCCGCGGAATGGAGAACACCTCCGCTTCACTTTGGATGAACCTGATCGGCCACTACGGGGTCGGACTCGGAATCGGCCTTTGGATGAGCCACGTCCTCCACCCCGAGATCCGCGGCGTGTGGTTAGGCCTAGCCTGCGGCCTCATGGTGGTGGCAACAGGCCTAGTTTTCATATGGCACCGGCTGTGGAAAAAGGTGGCCCCCACCTTTTAGCGGGTTTTTGTATTTTTTGAAATTCTGGCGAATTCATAACTTCCATTTTAATTACAATTAGTTGTGCTGTTTTTCGGATCTTTTTGATAAAAGGTGGTCCCCACCTTTTATCCGCTTCAAGTCGCACCGCCTAATTCCGATAGGTCTAGTAGGACTATGAACTTCTGGACGGAACTAGGCTTTTGGGGATGGACGGGAATTGGGGTGGGCGTCGGCCTGGTTGGGCTTTTTATCCATGACCGGTATTTCTCCACCAATAACATCCGCAGGAATTTCCCGATCATTGGGCATCTACGCTTCCTTTTGATCGAGGTCGGTCCTGAGCTTCGTCAATACATTGTCGCCAACAACCGAGAGGAAGCTCCGTTCAATCGCGAAGAGCGAGACTGGATCTACCGCTCTGCCAAAGGCGAAAACAATATGTTCGGATTCGGCACGGACGATCAAATTTACAGCATCGGCTACCCGATTATTAAACACGCGGTATTTCCTTATGATGGGCATCACAAACCGGGCGGTGGAACCCTTCACGGCCACAATCACGAAATTCCCTCAGGCAAAATACTGGGTGAATTCCACAATCGCCCAAAAGCCTGGCGCCCCAGTTCAATCGTCAATATCTCGGCCATGAGTTACGGATCGCTTTCTCAGAACGCCATCATGTCATTGAACAAGGGAGCGAAAATCGCGAACTGCTATCACAACACAGGTGAAGGCGGTTTGTCACCGTACCACAAACAGGGCGGCAATGTAATTTACCAAATCGGCACAGGTTATTTCGGCTGCCGAGATGCCGAAGGCAGGTTTTCTCTAGATAAACTCCTTGAGACTGTCGGCAGCTACGAGAACGTGCGCGGAATCGAAATCAAGCTCTCTCAAGGCGCCAAACCCGGAAAAGGCGGAGTGCTTCCCGGGAAAAAAGTTTCTGAGGAAATCGCAAAAATCCGGGGAATCCCTGTGGGCAAAGATTGTTTGAGCCCCAATTCTCACTCCGCATTCCATGATGTGAAATCCATGGTTCAATTTGTTGAAAAAATAGCCAAAGCAACAGGGCTTCCTGTCGGCATCAAATCAGCCGTCGGGCATTTGCCATTCTGGCAAGAGCTGGCGAACGAAATGCGTTCGAGCAACCAAGGCCCAGACTGGATCACGATCGACGGTGGTGAAGGCGGCACTGGAGCGGCGCCCCTGACATTCGCCGATCACGTTTCACTGCCATTCAAAGTCGGTTTCACCCGCGTTTACAAAACCTTTCTGGAAAAAGAAATGGCTGACAAAGTCGTCTGGATCGGCAGCGGAAAATTGGGATTCCCCGACCGTGCGATAGTGGGATTCGCCTTCGGCCTCGATCTGCTCAACATCGCTCGCGAAGCGATGCTGTCCATTGGCTGCATTCAAGCTCAAAAATGTCACACCGACCGATGTCCCGCCGGTATCGCCACGCAAAGCTCTTACCTCCAACATGCAGTGCAGCCAGAAATCGAAGCATTGCGCTTTGCCAGGTTCTGCCAATCCCTGCGCAGCGAAATTCTATCTGTGACTCATGCATGCGGATACGAGCATCCCTCGGAGTTCACGATGGAAGACATCGAGCTTGGCGCTGGACCCGCCCAATTCAAAACTCTCAAAGAGTTGTATGGCTACGAAAATATCCGCTGCACAACGAATAAAAAAATCAAAAAAGCTTCGTAGACTTTCTCTCTCCCCTTGTCTTCTCCCCACAAATCGAGTTTGATCACCTAGGTGATTCGTGGAAAATCAAAATTCGCCATTCTCATTCTTTTTTCGCTGATGATCTCAGCTGCCCGCGCTGATCAACTCGAACTCCCTGAAAACGTCAATAGTCTAGCCCTCTCCGACTCACTTCCCACCGCTTTTAGTCCGATTGATTTCGAGGCCGCTGATTTTCAAATCGAGCCTGCGGATGGGAAACCCGATCCGAACATCCAAGTTCGCCTGGGAGAAAAAAGCCTGCAATGGGTTCGTGTTGCCAATGTCCTGGTGCTTCCACGAGCCTTTGCAGTGATCCAAGTCCAGAATGCAAAATCTGGGATCGTACAAAATGCCAAGTACAACCAGACACTGCGATTGGGAAAACCCGCAGAAACTACACAGCTTTTGGAAATGTCCCTGGTCAAACTTCCCTTCCAAAAGAAAGCAAACTCAGACACGCCCGAAACCATGATGGCTGAAATGCCCATCCTACTGATGTCCGGGAAAAACAATCCGATCGATGTGGAGTACACGGATTTGTCGGGTCATATTCACAAGAAAACATTCCGTATCAAATTTAAACCCCGAACCCCTGATTTGGATGGAAAAGTCCTGACCGATATTTCGTGCTCACCCTACGCCGTGGATGCGCTATTCATCCAGGCGCCTGCGGGAACTTGGGCCTACATTGGATGCCGACAAGCGCGTCGGGCGGGGGATCAGTACAAAACACCGACACTGGATTTGATTATTTACTGGGATGATGGAGATGCCCCCATGATGTACGAGGGAGTCAAACTAGAACCCTCATCCGCATCGATCTGGACACTTCGTCAAAGAACAAAACCAGGAACACTCATCCTGCAGCGCCAGGACACAAAAATGGACATCAAGTATTTTGTGCCCGAGCAAGATCGCCGATTTTTCCTGGGCGTGGGAATCGGTCCGTATCAGTATCAGTTTCAAACCGATACAGTTCACCATGATTCGATCTCACCTCTCGTCACTGGATACTGGTCTTTTTTTCTGAATGAAACCAATCGCGCAGTTGGATTCATGGCAGCACCCATCAGTTCCAGAAAATTTGCGGATCTTGGATTCTATCTTTCCACCGAACAGCTCCGCGCCCTAGACGAACATTTTTCTCTCAACTTGCTGCTGGGCGGCCACGGCATCGGTTTCACTGACAATAGCAAACCCTATTTCAAATGGAGCTTACCGCAGGGATTCGAAGTGATTTACCGGGATTTTTTCTTTAAGAGAAAAAACCTTTCTGCAGGAATGTTCTACTATCCCAATTTGGATGGACGGCTTTATTACAATATGTGGGTTCGATTTGGAACATCTGGATTTTTTATTGAGGCTAACTATATTGCTTTCAGGGAGCAAACTGAGGGAAAAAGCTCGATCTACTCGCGTGCTGCCGGGGTGTCCATTGGATTCCCTATCGCCAGGATGTTCTAGCGCAACCGTGCCGCGCCTTTTCGGGTCAGGCCGTACACGCAAATCTCTTGCTTGTTGAATGCCAGTTGCCGAGCACGAACTTTGGTCATTCCCACCGCTCGGACCGCATCGAGATAATTCGGGATTTTTTCGGCCAAGCTCCATTGATTCAACTTGATCGTGAGAATCACACCCAGCAAAGAATCTCCGATTTGCTTCGTGATCATCTCTGCCCAGGGAATCGCTTGCTTAGGCTCGATGTTGACATCCATCAAAAACCACTGGGCATCCTGAACTTGTTTTGCCTGCACCGACAAAGCCCCGATTTGCAGATGCCTAAACTGGGGATGTGAAATAATTTTTGGATCCATATCGCCCGGATCGATTCCGATGACTCGCAGGCCGTCTTCCAGCAGAGCATAGCTCGCACCACCGGGCGCACTCCCCAATTCCACTGCTAGATCTCCTTTTTGCATGGGTACCCGACTCCATAGCAGGGCTTCTCGGAGTTTGAGATACGCGCGTGATGGGGCATTCTCGGGCAGAGTAATACTCGGAACCCCTCCGGGATAGACTGACCGATCCACTGCATGAGTGTGCGTTCCAATCCACCACAGATTTTCGTCCACATCGATCACATCGAGGACCGTGTCGCCGACTTCGGGTTCGGATTCTTTTTCTACGGCGAGGAGCTTCAACAATCGCGCTCGAATTTTTTTTACTCGAGCGTCGCGGGTATAAGTGGGCGGCTCCTCTCCCACGGTAAAACGATCTCGTTCCCAGACATGGAGACGGGTTTTTTTCCCGAGAGGTACTGCAAGATTTTCCAAAATTTTCGGCAAAATTTCTGCCAGCTCATCTTCACTCGCAGCCTTGCCAAAACTCAAACCTGAGGCACGGGCAAAAACAGAGGTCATATCTCCCTGCCCCTTGAACGTCACAAATCCCGGGCGAGCAAATGCGGGTTTCAAAGATGGATGCTCGCGTGCAAATTCTGCTTTGAGAGCCTTCTCAGCACCGATCTGACAAGTGGTGAAATGAAACTGATCTGAACTCATTTTTTAATCAATCTATATTGAGCATACATTTGATCGCGCCACTCGAGAAGATCTTTGAACTCACTCAGAAGTTCGGGCGTCTCCCAAGCCACTCTCATCGATGGGCCCATTTTCCTTTGTGCGAATCCCGCCTCAGGGCGAACAATTTGAATGGTGGCTGCTACGAGCAAATCTGCATAGGTAAATCGATTTCCCAAAACAAATCCGAAATTTTTCTCACGCAGGATTTTTTGAAACTCACTCAAAACCCGGCGCATATCGGCCAATCTTTGCTCGAGAACTTTTGCTGATACTCCGAATTCGTAATCCAAATAACTGAGACCCATCCGAGTCATCCAGGCCGACGACGACCGAACGAATCCGGGAATAAAATTTGGAATATTCTCCAACTGCATATCGCGATTTTTCAAAACCCGATCCATCACCCAAGCCCTGGCCGCATCCAGTGCTTCTTCGCTCAATGAATTGAGATGCTCGATTCCTTGCAAAAGCTCCTCGGGGAAAAGCGTTTCAGCTTTGCCAATTTGATCGGCGTATTTTGCGATATCAAAACTGTCCATCAGGCGAACACCGTTTTCGTCATCAATCAAAGCAGGAACCGTAACACCGCCTGACCATTTTTTCAGCTTCCATCGCAGAGCCGGAACCCCAAAAATCAGCAAATGTTCATGATAACGATACGGAATTTGGTGATAACTGAGCGCCCAACGCGCTTTTTCGGTCCAAGGAGAGTAGCCAATACCGATCAATTCCATGGTTTTTTCCTTTCGTATTGCCCAAAACCCTATGCTAGGTTTTTTTCATGGCAACGAAACCTAGTTCACAAAAATTCCCCAAGCAAATTCGGTATATCATCGGAAACGAAGGATGCGAACGATTCAGTTACTACGGAATGCGCAGCATCCTCGTGGTCTTCATGGTTCACCAGCTGGGGATGGAGGCGATCAAAGCCAAAACAACCTTCCACCTTTTCTCAAGCGCGGTTTACTTGTTGCCCTTGCTCGGAGCTTATATTTCGGATCGATGGCTGGGAAAATATAAGACGATTTTGTATCTGTCCCTGGTTTATTGCGCGGGGCACGCGGTTTTGTCGATGTTTGAGAGCACGGCGGGATTGTATGCCGGGTTAGCCTTGATTGCGCTCGGTTCGGGCGGGATCAAGCCCTGTGTTTCGGCTCACGTCGGCGATCAATTTAGCGAGAAGAATCAACACCTCGTTGAGAAGGTCTTTGGTGCGTTTTATTGGATTATTAATTTTGGGTCGTTTTTTTCCACTCTACTAATTCCTTATTTGTTGAAAACTCATGGCGCAGGCGTGGCTTTCGCGATCCCCGGTGTGTTGATGGCGATTGCGACTTGGGTTTTCTGGTTGGGGCGGCATGATTATGTGCATGTTCCTCCGGCGCGGAATTCTAAGGAACCTGGGTTCCTAAAAATCATCGGCACGGCGATTTGGCTGCAAATTAAGGGAAAGTCTGGCGGGGATTTTTGGAAACCAGCTGCGAAGTACTTTAATGCGGAACAAATCGAAGGCGCACAAGCCGTCGCTCGACTTTTCAAAGTTTTCGCGACCGTGTCCGTATTCTGGGCACTTTTTGATCAACACGGTTCGAGCTGGGTTCTACAAGCTGATCGGATGGATCGTGTGATTTTTGGGATACAACTCGAGTCCTCGCAGATTTCTGCCATCAACCCAATTCTAGTGATGTTGATGATTCCACTTTTCACCAGGTTCCTTTATCCGGGCGTGGAGCGATTTGGATACGTCGTCACTCCCCTCCGCAAAATGTCAGCCGGAATGGTTTTGGCAGGGGCGTCCTTTGTTTTCGCGGCTTGGTTGGAATACCTGCTGGATACTGGGCACACGGTTTCGATCGCATGGCAATTCATCCCCTACCTCATCATCACCGCTGCGGAGGTGCTGATCTCCGTCACTGGACTAGAATTCGCCTATACCCAAGCCCCTCGTGCGATGAAGAGCACAATCATGGGCTTCTGGCTGATGACTGTTTTTGCGGGCAATATGCTGACCGCGGTTGTTACGCAGCTCAACCGATTCCAGGGTGCGGACTACTATCTCTTCTTTGCTGCTCTGATGGGCGCGGTGTCGCTGGTCTTTATCTGGAGCGCGATTCGGTACAAGGGCAAGGCTTGGATGCAGACTTCTAAGGCGCATGCGGTTTAGGTGATCTGACATAGTTCAGCATATTGAAGCCATCAAGCACAACCTGCTGAACTACGAATTTTTTATCAGTTCAGCAGGTTGTGCCTGAGCTAAAACTCTATCCTCCCATTGCACGAATCACGCAATTTATCGTAGTTGCGGGTACCTCACCGCCTCTGATAAACATGAAGAGTGACAGCAACACCCAAAATTGAAATCATTGCAGGGCCAAACGGCAGCGGGAAAACTACTTTTGCTGAGACTTTTCTGGTCGGAAAAAAGCACTCACCCGTGTTTATTAACCCAGACATCATTGCTGCCGGCATTTCTCCGTTCAACACAGAGAAAGCAGCTTTTCATGCTGGGCGAATCATGCTGACCCGGATCCAAAGGGCAATTGAACAAGGTGAATCGTTTGCTTTTGAATCCACACTTTCCGGAAAAACATGGGCACCTATTCTCAGCAAAGCCATCGAGAAGGGTTATCAGATTGACCTGTACTTTCTTTACTTAGAAAAAGTGACTGACAATATTAAAAGAATCAAAGCTAGAGTAAAGTCGGGCGGACACTTTATCCCTCGCGACGTAGTACTCAGACGATATCCAAAAGCTTTCTTAAATTTTTGGAATGTATATCGACCTCTTGCCAGCGATTGGTTTGTTTTTAATAATTCCGCCAAGAAACCCAAATTAGTGATGTCGCGTCAAAACTTCCAGGCACTCAATCACCCTGATCAGCTAGATTTCGAAAAATCCTTCCTCAAAGGAAAAGAGGAATAGCCCATGTCGAAACCTAAAATGAGCTCAGAATACCAAAAAAAATTGAGGGAGATTCAAGCAGCACTGGATGCCTTTCCTAGGGTGGTCCGCGAGAAAAAACGCCGATACTTAGAACGTCAGCGTTTTCTCAAAAGAACATTTGGCGACCTCGTCAAAGAGCTCGATCTACTTCAAAAAAAACAGGCAGACAAACCCTAAGAAGCAATTTTTTTCAAGTCACTCGGCTTAATACGATATTCCCTACCCACCTTCGAAGGTTTGATTTTACCACTCTTGATCCATCTCAAAAGCGTGCGCTCCGAGAGATTCAGGTATTTGGCCGCAGCCTCCAAAGTAAACCAAGGAGCTTGATGTTTTGAGATTTCCAGCATTTGAATCTCAACGAGCTTCCCAGCACGGTCAAATCCAGCAAAAACATTCTGAGCAACCTCCACGTCTTTGGAAATTCTAGCATTCTCCTCAAAAATCACCGCCATTGCATCGGCTTGCTTGTCATATGTAATCTTCATTTCGGACTCCAATTGATCATCGTCGTGATCACGATTAATCGTGGGCTTTCTATCGAGATGGACAACGAAACCATATTATCGTCTCGCCCTTTCAACGTCTTAAAAACCCAAAACCGATTTTCCATTTCTTTTGCTTTAGCTTCTTCTGTTTCAATCACCTCAAGTACTTCTGCCTCGCTAATATTCCGCAAACTCATCTGCAATTTTGCATGCTCGGTCAGAACAACTTCATATTTTTTGTTTTGAAAACGAGCCTGCATCTACGAATCTAAGTCTACCTTAGACTGTCATAATTTGTCAATTTTAAATATGACATAATATGACATAACATAATTATAAATTTACGGTCTCGATCCAATAAGTCTGTAGATCACACCAAAGACGCAACTTGGATTCATAGGCATTTTTAAATGCCATAATTGTTAATTCAGAAAAAATTAACTTTTATTATTTAACAATTTAACTCATAAATTGACGCTATAATGATAGTGTTATGAACGCAGTACGTTGGTTTAAATTTTCATCTATGCTGATTGCGATGGTGTGCGCCGTTTCGGCCTGCCGTCCTGCTATCGACGACAATGGACTCACCTCTGAAGCGAGCAGCAGCGAACCGGCTGATGACTCAGTGACGACTGCTAAAATTAAAGATGCAGCAGTGACTCCTGCTAAGCTCTCACAAGCTTATTTACCTCTGGCCGGAGGAACGATGAGTGGGGCATTGGTTCTTTCGGGAGCTCCTTCGTCAGGACTTCATGCGGCGACTAAAACTTATTCGGACAGTTATGTTGCTGGACTCGAAGTTAATGCTAGCGCTCTCAGTTCAATCACGAACAACCAAGTCCTGGGATGGAATTCTGCTACTTCTAAATGGACTCCCCTCACTGTGGTAGGAGCCGCAGATGCTACATCTATTCGAGGCAACTCAGTGAGTGCCGCTGGTTCTGCTGCAGGGCAAACTTTGGTTTTTAACAACACAGCTGGCACTTGGGTTCCTGCTACTTTAACAGCAACTGCCAACCAGACCAGCATTTTACCTCCGGTGACACCGACCGGGTGACTGTCACCAATGGAGCGGGAACTATCACTCTTTCGGGTCCTCAAGACATCAATACTACTTCGACACCCACGTTTGGAGGAATGACGATCAACGGAACCCTGACCGTGAATGGTTCACTTGCTGTTTCTGCAAGCACCGGAATTTATCCCCCGGGCCACTTGTGGGCAACAACACTGTCGTACAGCAATGCGACCACCATCGGAATAGCCATTGGCTCGGCGCGCTCGGATGATGCGACCTGGAGCAGTGGAATGGATTTAAGTTTAACTTCAGCTTGGACAAAAACCACTGGTGCTTGGAGTGCTGGTACAGCAGGAGGAGCACTTGATTCAGGTGCTGTTGCTGCCAGTACTTGGTATTATGTATTTTTGATCGGAAAACCGAGCACCAATGAAACAGATGTTTTGCTTTCGACTAGCGCTACTGCTCCCACCATGCCAACTGTGCTTTGGACCAAGAAACGCCGCGTCGGTACGATCAGAACGGATGGTGCCGGCAGTATTCGTAATTTCGTTCAGAGAGGCGATTACTTTGAATATGTAGTGCTTGCGAGTGATTGTGATTTACCAGGAACTGCTGGAACCTGTGGAATAGGTGGAGCTACTATCGATACAGCTACGTCTCCCCCACTCATGCCAACGGTTTCTATCCCCCCGAGCACCATCGGAAGATTTATTTTTAGGGCGAATAACACCAACACCAGTACATCGATTAGATTTACTGCGTATCCCGTTGATCATACTCCTGTCGCCTACAATTGTGGATGGTATGATCAGGCTTTTAATAACGCCAAAACGGTGGACTGCACCCTGGACGTCATGGTCAGTTCGCTGAGCAAAATCGCTGTGAGAGCCGACCAGGGATTGAGCGCATTTCTTATTATTCCAGTCGGTTGGTTCGATACCCGCGACCGACTCTAGTCAAAATTGATGCTCTGAGATAATGCTTTTCCTCTTGCATTCCCCCCCGCCATGAAAGACGTTTGCACACATGGCAAATTCTCAAACTTTGTATGATGGTCCTTGCGTTCAACTCGTCAAAACACCTCAGGGTTTTCACGAAATCGTTTTTGATTGCAAAGGTGAATCGGTAAACACTTTCAGCGCGAAGATGCTGGCGGATTTTCGGACGGCTTTTGAGAAGGTTCAAAGCGATTCGTCGCTCAAGGGTTTGATTCTCTCGAGCGCGAAGGATGCTTTCATTCTCGGCGCGAATATTCCTGAGTTTGTCGAACACTTCAAAAAAGAAAACACCGTGCTCACGGCTTGGATCAGCGAAATTCAAACTTTGTTTTCAAAGATGGAAGATCTGCCGGTTCCTTCGGTCACTTTGATCAAGGGATTTTCGTTGGGCGGTGGATTTGAGATTGCTCTCGCGACGACTTACCGAATTGCAGCTGCAAAATCCAAAATCGGATTGCCCGAAACTAAATTGGGAATTTTCCCAGGTTGGGGTGGCACGGTTCGCCTACCTCGTCTCTGTGGCGTGGACACGGCTGCTGAGTGGATTGCGAGTGGAAAACACTATAGCTCTGAGGAAGCGCTGAAAGTTGGCGCGGTCGATGCTGTCGTTGCTCTCGATAAACTGAGTGAAGCGGGTGAGACTTTGCTGGCGGACGCCAATGCGGGCAAGTTGGATTGGAAGGCTCGCAACAAAATGAAAACTTCGCCTCTGACTCTGAACAAAACTGAGAGCATGATGGCTTTTGAAACTTGCAAAGCCTTCATCGGCGCGCAAGCGGGCCCAAATTATCCGGCTCCTGTAGCAGCGATCAAAGTGATGGAAAAAGGCGCGCGCTTGACTCGCGACGAAGCGATGAAAATCGAAGCCGAAGGATTTGCTGAGATCACCAAAACACCGGCGGCGATGTCGTTGGTGAGTTTGTTCCTCGGTGATCAGTATCTGAAAAAATTGGCGAAGAAAGCCGCTCCGAATGCAGCTCCTGTGAAGAGCGTAGGAGTTCTCGGCGCTGGAATCATGGGTGGCGGGATTGCTTACCAATCCGTGGTCAGCAAAATTCCTGCGGTGATGAAAGATATTCGTGAACCCGCTTTGGCTCTGGGTTTGAGCGAGGCTTCCAAGCTGCTGGCGAAAAACGTCGAGCGTGGCAAGTCGACTCCTGCAAAAATGGCGGAGACTCTGTCGATGATTCGCGCGACGCTTTCGTTTGATGAATTGAAGGAAGTCGATATCGTGGTCGAGGCGGTCGTTGAGAACGAGAAAATCAAATCGACTGTTTTGGCGGAACTCGAAACCAAAGTAAAACCCGGCGCGATTATCACGAGCAATACTTCGACGATTTCGATTTCTCGCTTGGCTCGCGCTTTGAAACATCCCGAGAATTTCGCGGGAATGCACTTTTTCAACCCTGTTCATAGAATGCAATTGGTGGAAGTGATTCGCGGGGAGAAATCCTCTGAGAAGGCTGTGGCTACGACTGTGGCTTATGCCGCAGCGATGGGCAAAACTCCGGTGGTCGTCAATGACTGCCCTGGGTTCTTAGTGAATCGCGTCTTGTTCCCGTACTTCGGCGGATTCTCAATGCTGATGCGCGAGGGAGCTGATTTCCAGCGCGTCGACAAGATCATGGAGAAATTTGGTTGGCCTATGGGTCCTGCGTACTTGCTCGACGTCGTCGGAATCGACACGGCTGTGCACGCACAAGCGGTGATGGCGGAAGGATTCCCCGATCGCATGCAGCAAAAATTCACCAGCGTGATTGAGCTTCAGTACAAGGCTCAGCGTTTTGGGCAGAAAAATGGCAAAGGATTCTACAACTACACGAAGGATCCGAAAGGCAAACCCGTCAAAGCGATCGGCCCAGAGGTTTTGGATATTCTGAAACCCGGAGTCGAGTCACAAAAAGAGCACACAGACCAAGAGATCATCGACCGAATGATGTTGCCGATGATTTTTGAATGTTCACGCTGCTTGGAAGAAAAAATCGTCGCATCACCGACCGAAGTCGATATCTCGTTGATCTACGGATTGGGATTCCCTCCCTTCCGCGGAGGTGCAATGCGATACACCGATTCAGTCGGCGCCAAAAAAATCATTGAAACTGCCGAGAAGTATTCAAGCCTCGGCAAAATGTACGAACCCACCGCTCAAATTCGCGAAATGGCGAAAAGCGGGAAAGGATTTTACGTATGAGCAACAACGAAGCTGTCATTGTCGACGCAGTCAGAACCCCGATGGGCCGATCCAAAGCCGGAATGTTTCGCAACGTTCGCGCGGACGAATTGTCGGCGGCGGTAATCAATGGATTGCTCAAGCGCAATCCGGGCGTAAACCCTGCCGAGATCGAAGACGTGATCTGGGGCTGCGTGCAACAGACTCTCGAGCAAGGCTATAACGTCGCACGATTTGCGATGTTGCAGACTGCGATTCCGAATACTGTGAGCGCTCAGACCGTAAATCGCCTGTGTGGTTCGTCGATGACGGCGCTGCACATGGCTGCGATGGCGATCCAAAGCGGAAACGGTGATTTGTTTGTCGTCGGTGGCGTCGAGCACATGGGCCACGTGCCGATGACTCACGGGACTGACCTGAACCCCAAGCTGAGCCGCACGATGGCGAAGGCTGCGGGGAGCATGGGCTTGACGGCTGAGTTGCTGGGCAAGATGCATGGAATTACTCGCGAGCAGCAGGACAAATTTGCTCTGCGTTCGCACCAACGCGCGACTGAGGCGACTCAACAAGGTCGATTCAAAAAAGAAATCGTGGCGTTGGAAGGTCACGACGATAATGGATTTTTGAAGTCTTTTGATTTTGACGAAGTCATTCGTACGGACGCAAGTCTGGAAGGAATGGCCAAGTTGAAACCTGTTTTTGATCCTAAGAACGGAACTGTGACTGCAGGGAATTCGTCTGCGTTGTCCGACGGCGCCAGTGCGTTGCTCGTAATGTCTGCAGATCGTGCGAAGAGCTTGGGACTGAAACCCATGGCACGCATCAAGTCGATGGCCTCTGCTGGCTGCGATCCCTCGATCATGGGTTATGGCCCGGTTCCTGCGGTGAAGAAAGCTCTCAAGCGCGCTGGAATGGAAGTTAAGGACATTGATTTGTTCGAATTGAACGAAGCCTTCGCCGCGCAATCCTTGCCTGTGATCAAAGACCTGGGCTTGCTGGATGTGATGGATTCGAAGATCAACCTGAACGGTGGTGCGATTGCTCTTGGGCATCCGCTGGGATGTTCTGGCTCACGGATCGTGGGTACCTTGATGCACTTGATGGAAGCCAAGAACGCACGCACTGGCGTGGCAACTATGTGCATTGGGATGGGCCAAGGCGTCGCGACTGTGTTTGAACGCATCTCTTAATCCAGTCCAATGCCAAAACCCGTAACCCCACTGGTGGGTTGTGATGTCTTTATATTGAACGCTCAAAACCAAGTTCTTTTGATTCGGAGATCCGACAATCATTTTTGGGCAATGCCCGGTGGCGCACAAAACCTCGGCGAAACTCCGCAAGAATGTGCCGAGCGTGAATGTTGGGAAGAGTCTGGATATCGCGTTCAGGTGACTGAGCTTTTGGGAGTTTTTAGCTCCAAAAAATATCCTTATATAAATTATCCTTGGAAAGAAAACGAGATTTGCCACTTATTTTTCCGAGCCAAAATCATCGACGGTACAGCAAAAACCTCGGAAGAGAGTGAAGCCATCGGCTGGTTTTCAGAATCCGAGTTGCCACCGCTCTCCGACGGTCATGAGATTCGAATTCGGTTTGGATTTAAAAAACAGCGCGCGCCAGAAACGCCTGCTTATTTTGAGTAAAATATTATAAAGTCCGTTATCCATACTTTATAATAAATCAATTATTATAAAGTATACGACCTTTATTTTATCCGACTAAAACTCAAAAACCAAAACTTCGGCGTCGGAGTTAGATTTCAGCACGAGCTGATTTTCGTTTTCGATTCCTGCTGCATCTCCCGCTTTGAGGCTGTGCTGGCCCAGCTGAAACTCGCCTTTGACGATCTGAATCCAACCCGCGCGACCTTTTGCGATCGGAAGTTTCCACTCCACGCCGATCTTCACCCGACGAACCCAAAGCCGCGCATCTTGGTGAATCGGCAGGGAGCCATTCGCAGCATCGGGTGACACCAAAAGCACAGGTTCACCAGATTCAATTTCTTTTAAAAAATCTTTCTGATCGTACGCGGGCTTCAAGCCTTTTTCGTTGGGCATGATCCAAATCTGATACAGATGCGTCGTCTGATCTTTGAGGCCGTTGAACTCGGAGTGCCTGATCCCCGCTCCCGCCGTCATCGTCTGAATCTCGCCCGGTTTGATCACGCCGTTTCCACCGGTGGAATCGCGGTGCGCGAGCGCGCCCTCGATCGGGTAGGTGATGATTTCCATGTCGCGATGAGGATGAGTCGGAAACCCCTCGCCGCCCTCGATCCAGTCTTCGTTGATCACACGCAGGTGGTTGAATCCCATCCACTCCGGATCGTAGTACTCGCTGAACGAAAATGTGTGAAAGCTCTTGAGCCAGCCGTGGTCGAAATAGCCGCGTTCTTTAGATTTTCGGATTTGAATCATATCTTGCCTCTCTTGGGTGGGTATAACAGAATTGGGGAATGAAGAGTCAACCCACACTTCGCCAAACGCGAAATCTGACCCCTCGAAAACCATTCTCGACCCCTCAGATTTCGCCAAACGCGAAATCCAAACTGAGCCACCTACTGCTTGCGTGCGCTAGCCTATTCATCGTGACTCAGCCGCCAGCCCGCGCAGCCGAGCCCTTCGCCACCCACCGCCTGAGTGTCGGCCCGAGCATAGGCTTTCTGAACTGGAGCCTGGGAATGGGCGGAACGCTAACTTATACCTACCGCAAGGATCCAGGCTCTCGATTTCACTTTGGTGCTGAATCAGGGTTTCTGCACTGGGATGCCTCCACCGACAACCCAGCAGAAATCACTGCACTGCCAATACTGGGGACAGCAACCTATCTGTTCAACCCAGGCGCACGAATCAAAGCCTATGTCGGCGCTTCTGTCGGCATCGCCCCGACCTGGTTAGGTGGCGGCACGATCGAGTTCGACACGATGGCGCTGTTGCGGCCGGGACTGGAATTTAAATATTTTTACTTTGAACCCAGGGTCGGACTTTACGATTTCAACTTCGTAATTTTGCCCACGGTGGGTGTCTACATCGACTTACTGTAAATATCTCGCCTAGACACTCTCTTGTTTTCCCTACAACGTAGTGGGGATCTCCCTACAGTCTATTCCTCAATAGTCTTTCTCAAGCCCAATAACACTGGCACAAGAGTTGCTCAACGCAACTTCGCGACCTCAGCTGCGGAATTACCCAAAAGCATCACCGGTCGTGGAGTAAAAATGAAATTAGGTATTTTAAGCATAGTTATAATGGCGTTATCGACCGGTTCAATTCATTCAGTACGAGCTGATGAAATGATCACAGTTCCCTTTGGCAATCAGCTTGTGGATGTTCCAGCCTCATCTGTTGAACCTTATCTTCAGATGCATCTGGAGGGCGGCACGTTTTCAAAATGCGATCCCGCAGAAATGATTCTCAAAGGTGGAGCAGCCGCAGCCTGTGGATACGGCTACCTTCAATGCGTGAGTGCATCGAGTGGCTGCACCTTGGGCGCACCGGTTTGCATCGCAGCCTGCACGGTTCTTTTTTATGCCTGTCTCAAGGCTATCGGAATTATTTGTTAATTCACAGAAAGCGAGTTGTATATGATTTATGTATTAAGTCGTTGGGCTGTATTTATTTCTGTGATGAGTGTTTTTGTGGGGTGTGCAACTAGCGCCCCTTGGAAAAAAGAGTACGCTACGCGGTCAGACTATTCACAAGATCAGGTCGAGTCCGTGCGAATCGAACCTCAATCTGCATTCGATCCTAGAAATGATCGCATGCAAGTTCAATTCAAGAGCAAGCCTCGCACTTGGTATCCAGCGGAGCCACTGGTTCAGAACTGGGGAATTGACGAGGGAAAAATCAATCTTTTGGCCAGCGACGCGGAGAAAAATCGCACCCGCCTAAAAATCATCAGTGCCGTGGCGGCAACATTGTTTGCAGGGAGCTATGTGGGTTATCTGGCAACGCACAACAAAGCGTTTTTGTGGGGTGGTGGCGCAGTCATGCTCGGTAGTGCTTCGTTTGCGTTTGGAGAGGGATTTCGCTATGCGGACACGATGGATCAGCTAAAAACTCTTTTTCGTGGGCAACAGCAATAAGAAAGTAATGTGATGCATATTTCGTTATTGAAACATGCATCACACTTTTATAAATTAATTCGATGAATACACTGAGCACGATCTCAAAGTATGTCCTTCCCTTCGCGTCCTAGTCCTGCCCCTTCTTAGGATGCTTTCCCTTACGCCGATACTTGCTCTTGTCGCGATGCTTACGCGTATCCAAAATCTCGGACCGCGGACGCGTCATCAGCTCTTCTTTTTTAATCTTAATCGTCAATTTTTTCGTCTTTTTCATCAAGTCATTTCCACCGATAAATTCATTCTACCGAACTCCTGGACAACCTTCAAATCGCGCACTACATTGCATCCATGAGCCAAAATCTGATGCAAAAAGAAGTCCGGAAGTTCCTCCAAACTCGCCTTGCGCCTATTGCAGACGAAATCAACGAAACGGGGACTTTTCCCGAGAAGATTTTTCGTGAATTTTTCAAAGCCGGGTTCGGCGCTTCGTTCATGCCCGAGGAGTGGGGCGGCGACGGGGATGTGATTAATTACCTGCACACGGCGGCGGAGATGGGGCGTGTGGATGCGGGGTTTGCGCTTTCGGTGATGGCTAGCTCGGTGCTTTTTGGGAATAATGTTCTGCTGCACGGAACGGACGAGCAGAAAAAACGCTATCTCCCTCCCTTGGTGAACGGCACCAAAATCGGATGCTGGGCGCTGACCGAACCTTCGGGCGGATCGGATGCGGTGGCGATCACTACGACTTCAGAAAAACAAGGGGATCACTACATCCTCAACGGTTCCAAAACATTTATTACCAACGCGCCCCTCGCGGATTTTTTCATCATCCTCACTCGTCTCAAGGGAACTGAGAGCCAGGGAATTCAAGGCGGTTGCGCTTTTATCGTCGAGCGTGGACTGGCAGGGCTCTCGACCGGGCAGCCTTTCAAAAAAATGGGTCACAAGACCTCGCCCACGGGAGAAGTCTTTTTGGAAAACTGCCGTGTGCCCGCCTCCGCACGTCTCGGTGCAGAGGGCCGCGCGTTCATCGACATGAAGCGATCGTTGGATTTTGAACGCATGAGTTTTTCTGGAATTGGATTTGGCATGATTGATGAGATGCTCAAAATCATGGTTCAGTATGCGGCTCAACGAAAGCAATTTGGAAAACCCATTCTCGAATATCAACTGATTCAAGATAAAATCGCGACCGTCTCGGCTGAATTCGAAGCACTCAAAGCTTATTGCGAAAGTATTTATCCGAAAGTTCTCGCGAACGCGAACATCACGATGGAAGCAGCCATCATCAAGCTTCTCTTGGCGAAGCTTGCCGTCAAAGCTGCCGACGAGGCAATCCAAGTTCTCGGCGGATACGGCTACATGACCGAGTACAAAGTCGAGCGATTCTACCGCGACGCCAAGCTCTACGAAATCGGTGGCGGCACTAACGAAATCCAAAAACTCATCATCGCGAAGGAAACCGCGAAGCACTATCTGCGCAACGCAAACTGAAGGATCCAAAAAATGTCAGCCGTAACAATGCATACCGAAGCCCTCTCACAACTCACCTCACTCAAAATTCAAAACCGAAAAATGGGTGGAGAACCCGCGATCGCCAAACAGCGCTCCCTTGGCAAACTCACCGTGCGCGAAAGACTCGAGCTCCTCACTGATCCCGGCACGTTCATGGAATTCGGAGTCCTGGCAGATCATACTCCCTCCAATCTTGAACTCAGCGGCAAGCAAACTCCGTGCGACGGTGTCGTCACTGGAACGTGCCTCATCGAAGGCCGCCCCGTAGCAGTCATCGCCTACGACTTCACCGTCGTCGCAGGATCCATGGGCGAAGTCGGCGAACGCAAAGTCGAGCGCATCCGCAAATTCGCACTCGAGAACAGAATCCCGATCGTCTGGCTGCTCGATTCCGCAGGCGCGCGAATCCAGGAAATTGCCGGTGCTCATTTTGCAGGAACGGGTGGACTCTTCTTCGAACAAATCGCACTCTCGGGCGTCGTCCCGCAAGTCGCAGCCGTCATGGGCCCGACCGCCGCAGGATCGTCCTACATCGCAGCACTCGCCGATTACACACCCATGGTTGCCGGAGTCGGCAGCATGGCACTGGCCGGCCCACCGCTCGTCAAGGCCGCCATCGGCGAAGAAGTCACCACCGAAGATCTGGGCGGTTCCAAAGTCCACTGCCAGGTGAGCGGCTGCGCCGACGGAGAATTCGCCGACGACAAGAGCTGCATCGAGGCCGTGCGCAAGTACTTGGGATTTTTTCCCTCCCATTGCAAGGAGCGCCCGCCGGTCCGTCACAACGCACGCGGATTACAGCTCGCCATCTCCGACGAAATTCTGAACATCCTCCCCCCCGACACACGCAAGGCCTACGACATGCGCAAGATCATCGCACAAGTCGCGGATCACGGAGATTTTCTGGAAATCAAACCCGACTTCGCCAAAAACATCATCACCGGCTACGCGCGAATCATGGGACATCCGATTGGAATCGTCGCCAACCAACCCTCGTTCATGGGCGGCGCGATCGACGTCGACGCCGCTGACAAAGCCGCGCGGTTCTTGATGACTTGCGATGCGTTTGGAATTCCCATTGTGTTCCTGCACGACTGCCCGGGATTCCTGGTCGGATCACGCGTCGAGAAAATGGGAATCATCCGCCACGGGGCAAAAATGCTTCACGTCGTAGCCAGCCTGACCGTCCCGAAATTCAGTATCGTTATTCGCAAGAGCTACGGCGCTGGGTACTATGTGATGTGTGGAAAAGGCTTGAACCCGGATCTGATCGTCGGATGGCCCACTGCCGAAATTTCTCTGATGGGAGCCGAGGGCGCAGCGAATATCGTGATGAAGAATAAAAAAGATGACGTCGCCGGCAAGCAAGCCAAAGTCACCGAGTATCGTGCAGCGATTGGCGGAATGATCTCGGCGCGACTCGGGCACATCGATGATCTGATCGATCCGCGCGAAACACGAGCCGTCTTGTTCCGCGGCCTGCAAGCTTGTTCGAACAAACGCCCCGCACGCAGTCCCCGCAAACGAGGAGTCATGCCGGTATGAGCACAATCCCCAAAATTATCACCAGCCCCGCTGCAGAATTTCCACCCGTCGTGATCAGCTGCGCGCTCACCGGAGCCGTCACCACGCGCAAGCAATGCCCAGCCATCCCCTACACCCCGAGCGAAATCGCTGACGAAGCCAGCCGAGCCTACGACGCAGGCGCAACGATCGTGCACATCCACGCCCGCGAAGACGATGGCAAACCCTCGTGGCGCCTACCGGTATTTCAAAAAATCAAAGAAGAAGTCAAAAAACGCTGCCCGATCCTGATCAATTTTTCCACCGGTGGAATCGGACAAACCATCCAAGAACGCACCGAGCAAATCGACCTAGCCACACCCGAAATCGCCGCGCTGAACATGGGCAGCATGAACTACGCCGTCTACAGCGAGAAACACAAAAAATTCCACTTCGACGAAGTCTTCGCCAACCCATTCAAAGATATTATTTTCGCGCTCACCCGAATGAACACCGCTGGAGTCGTGCCCGAAATGGAATGCTTCGACGCCGGCCACATCGACAACACCGCTCCGCTCATCGACATGGGATTACTGACCCCGCCATTTCACTTCAGCCTAGTCATGGGAGTCACCGGTGGAATCGCCGCCACACCCAAGCATCTGAAATTTATGACCGAAATCCTGCCCGAGAAATCCTCGTGGCAAGTCATCGGCATTTCTCGTGATCAATGGTGGTTGTGTGAAGAAGCGCTGAAACTCGGCGGACACATCCGCGTGGGCTTAGAAGACAACTTCTACCTACCTGATGGAAAAACCATGGCCCGTACCAACGGCGAACTCGTCGAGCACGCCGTGCAGCTCACCGAACAACTCGGCCGCAGAGTCGCATCGCTCGAAGAAACGCGCGCGATGATGCTGGCCAAGCATTTTGCTCACTAATATCTGAAATTAAGAACCGAAATTGACAGCAATCAAAGCTGCGGCAATTTCTGAATCCGAAGCAAGAGCGACATCACTCACCTGTTCTGCTTCAGCGCGATCGCGCAAATCTTGGATCATTTCTGCTAACGCCGGACTCAATTCACCGCCTAGAGCATAATCCAGCGCATCTTGCTGGACGTAGGCAATTCTCTTGTCCATCTCGTTCACACACATAACGATGGAGATCAGTCCACCCACAATAGACGCAGCACCCGCAACAGGATTTCCACCCATCACAGCCGCTCCCAAACCCACAGAAACTCCACCGGTCGTAACAATAGCGTTGGGAAGCCCACCAAAAACACCTGCATGAGCATTCAGCGAAGACAAAGAAAACACACCTAAAACAACTAATACGATTTTTTTCAAAGCAATCTCCTTGTAAATCCAATACGGAGCTTCGATTAGACTTATTACATAAAAAATAAAAATAATCAATATTTTGTTCTGATTTTTGCCCTTGCACTCCGGAAAAACTGCCCCCACAATCGGCCTATGTTACCGATCCTTCTTTCTGTCATTGTCGGCCTTTCGATCGTCCTTCAAAACGGACTCAACCACCGAATTTCACACACCCTGTCGATGGGAACAATTCTGACCGCAAATTGCATTATTTCCCTGGCCTTGAGCGTTGGATTGCTGCTGATCACTCGACTCTACCCAGAATGGGTGCCGGATACTTTTAGACCCACCTCAAGCACACTCTCTCAGGCCATGTCCCGCTGGTGGATTCTGATCCCCGGTGTCTGCGGATTCCTCATCATCCTATCCATGCCCGTAGCCATTGGAAAAATCGGCGTCCTCAAAGTCCTGGCCATAGTCATCGCCATTCAACTCGGCGGGGGAATGCTCTGGGATTACGCCGTTGAGGGGATCACCCCTTCGCTTCAACGCATCGCGGGTTCGATCATTACACTCGCCGGAGCCTGGGTCGCTCTCTCGGGTTAAAGCAGGGCTCCAGCTTTCATTTTGTATTGAAGCTGGAGCCTCGGTTAGTTCACAAAGAACAATCAAGCATGGCTGGCAGTCGGTGATGTACCCGTCCACCATTTGCCCCAAACCCAAGCAGCCACCACTCCGACCACCACGGTTTGAAGAACGCCCCAGAAAATCCAAGACATCAGCAAAGTCATGTCATAGGGGCTCACGGCGTACATCATCATCTGATGACCCGCCTCAAAAGCACCGATCAGCAGCCCGTAGCGAACACCTTCCATCCACCCCTTGCCCTGATAGCCGTACGAAAAAATCCAGGTAAAAAGCAAAGCCGTCAGAAGCTGGCCCCCGAACATCCAAACCATGTACTGAGGCATTTCTGCTTCAGGACGCCACAAATGTGCTGTCGCTTGATAGGTCGATTTCATGATCCAACCGTGAATCACAAAATCCGTAGCCATAATCGTCAAAGCCGCCGCAAAAAAAGTCCACCCAAGTTTCTTCATTTCAAAATTCCTCCTGCTGCGAGAATATCTATAATTTCTGTTTTAAAAAAGTCATTTATCCAGGCTCTCAGCAACGGCATCTCCTTCCACTTCGTTTGACGCAGCGCCACCGTTCTTGACATTTAAATTGCTCGCCCTATATTGAGGAGCAATTCAAAAAAAAAGTGGCTCGCGCCACGATAAGCAACACGATAAACCAGCGGAGATCTCTACAATGATCCAAGTTTCGCATCTGACCAAAATTTACGGCACGAGAACTGCCGTGAATGATCTCAGTTTCCATGTCAAAAAAGGGGAAATCGTAGGCTTTTTGGGTCCAAACGGGGCTGGAAAAAGCACGACGATGAAAATCCTGACTGGGTTCATGCCTGCCTCCGAGGGTTCCGCAAGCGTCGCTGGATTCGACGTTTTCGAACAAGCACTCGACGTAAAAAGAAACGTTGGCTACTTGCCCGAAACCCCCCCGGTCTATCTCGAAATGAAAGTTCGCGACTATCTGGATTTCGCTGGGCAAATGCACCAGGTCCCCCGTGCTCAGCTCAAAACAGCGGTCAGCACCTCGATTGAAAAAACCGGATTGGGCGACGTCAGCGGCCGTCTCATCGGCAATCTCTCCAAAGGCTATCGTCAGCGCGTGGGATTGGCGCAGGCATTACTGCACAATCCGCAAGTCCTGATTCTGGACGAACCCACCGTCGGTCTCGACCCCAAGCAAATCATTGAAATCCGCGAGCTGATCAAAAGCCTCGCGGGCGATCACACGGTCATCTTGAGTTCGCATATTTTGCCGGAAGTCACCGCAACCTGCCAGCGCATTATTGTCATCAACAAAGGACGCATCGTTGCAGAAGACACCATTGACCGGCTCACCACCCGCCTGAAAAAAGGATTGATCTATTCTTTATATGTGAAAAATCCATCTTCCGACGGCGTCAGTGCCATTAAAAAAATCAATGGAATCAGCGACGTTCACAAGGATGGCGAAAAAATTACAGTAGAAATCCATCCAGGCGTAACCGAGATCCGGGATCAAATCGTACAAACAGCCGTGCAATCGGGCATGGGCGTTTTGGAATTCAGTGCTGAACGAATCAGTCTTGAGGATGTTTTCCTGCAACTCACGACGGACGAAAAACACGAGGTGCTTCAATGAAAAATGCATGGAATATCGCTTGGCGCGATTATAAATCCTATTTCACATCCCCCATCGCCTACATCGTGATTGCGGGATTTCTAACCATCATGGGATGGATGTTTTTCAATAACCTGTCCTATTTCAATCTGCAAAACATGCAGTACCAGCAGTTCAACATGGGAAAAGGCGTGAGCATTACCGAAGGGATTCTTCGCCCCCTTTACGGGAACATGAACGTGATTCTGCTCTTTTTAGTTCCGTTCATCACCATGAGATTGCTGGCCGAGGAGCGCAAGCAGCACACCCTTGAACTCCTGATGACTTCGCCGATACGTCTCTGGGAAATTGTCCTGGGAAAATTCCTGTCTGCCGCAATGCTGGTCAAAACCATGCTGCTCCTGACTTTGGTTTACCCCATCATTCTTTTCATGACGGGCAATCCAGACATCGGCCCGGTCTTTACCAGCTATGTCGGAACGTCACTCTTGGCTGCCTGCTACTTGGCGCTGGGCGTGCTTTTTTCCTCAATGACCGAGAACCAAATCGTCGCAGGCGCGTTGACATTCAGCGTGGGACTGTTCTTTTGGTTGATCAGCTGGGCCGCACAAAACTCGGGTCCGGTTTGGAGTGACATCCTGACTTATCTATCGCTGATCGGTCACTATAATAACTTCAGCCAGGGCATCTTGAACACGTCTGATATTTTTTACTATCTGTCGTTCGCAGGAATCTGCCTGTACCTCACTCACCGCGTACTCGATTCTTATCGTTGGAGATAATTTGAAATGAAACCTTCTCAAAATAATAACAAAGCCTATTTGTGGATCGCGACCGTTGTTTTCGGACTCTTCTTGCTCTTTGTCCGGTTGGCCTATGCTGAGTACATGTGGCTGCTCATTGCCGCCCTGGTGCTTTTCTTTTCGTCTTTCGGCAGCTTGATTTATCTCTACCGTGCTTCGTTCAAAGGGCGTTCAGCAGCTTTTGGACTCAACACGATCGTCTCCGCGGTCTTGGTCATCAGCATCATCGGGGTTTTGAACTTCCTCGCCAACCGTTATCCACAAAAATTGGATCTGACCAAAAACAAAATCCACACTCTGGCGGATCAGAGCAGCAAAGTCATCAAAGAGCTCAAGCAACCTGTGAAAGCAGTCTATTATTCCAAGGTCAACCAACGCGAGCAAGTCAAGCCGCTCATGGATAACTTCCAGGGACTGAACCCAAAATTCGAAGTAGAATACATAGATCCTGACAAAGAACCCACACGCGCTAAACAAGCAGGGATTAAAAAATATGGTACTTTGCTGCTCACCTTTGGAACCAAAGAATCCAAAGTCGAAGACGTCACCGAGGAAAAACTCACGAACGCCCTGATCAAATTGCTCAAAGACAAAACTCAGACAGCCTGTGCTGTCATGGGACACGGAGAAAAAAGTTTCAAATCTCCGGAAGCCGATGGCTACGATTCGATTCGCAAAACTCTCGAGAGCCAATCCTACGTCGTCAAAGAAATCAATCTCGCTCAGGGCGGAACTCTCTCCTCCGATTGCGACGCTTTGATTCTGGCAGGTCCGTCCAAAGCTTTGTTCCCTCAGGAAGTGAAATTTTTGGAAATGTATCTCAATGGCGGAGGACGATTGTTGGCCGCGATTGATTTGAATCTAGGTGGACAGGAGCAACTCGGTGAGCTCTTCAAAGTCTTGGAAGCTTGGTACGTCAAACCAAAAAACGCACTCATCGTTGACCCGATGTCACGAATGATGGGCGTCGATGCTTCAGTTCCACTGGTCGCGATTTACTCCAAAACCAACCCCATCACCGCAGGATTCCAAGGCACCTGCTACTTCCCATTTTCAAGACCTCTTGAAATCATGACAGGCGCACCTACCGGAACCACGGTTGAATGGATTGCACAAACCACGGAAAAAAGCTGGGGCGAAACCGATCTCGCCAGCCTGAAAGCCGCAAAACCCATTCAACCCAATCCCGGCGTAGACGCCATGGGGCCTCTCAATGTCGCAGTAGCTGTGAATGGAAAAGCTAAGGATGCCAAAGCGACAAAGAACACACGCATCGTGGTTTTTGGATCATCTAGCTTTGCTACCAATCAATATGCCCGCTTCGGCGGAAACCTGGATTTTTTCGCCAACGCCGTCAGCTGGTTGATGGAAGACGAATCGATGATTTCGATCCGCACCAAAGAAGACGGACCTGGCAAAATTGAGCTGACGCAGAAGCAAGGAATCTTGATTTTCCTGATCACGGTCATTGCTATTCCGTTGCTCGTCGCAGCAAGCGGAATTGGAATTTGGGCCTACAGGAGAAGACTCTAGTATGAAAAATACGAGCAGCGCACACTCTAAGGTCAATTGGCTGAAACCCCTGGCACTTTCGGTCGCGCTGTTTTGTCTCGGGTCAGTGACCTGGTGGTTGGAGTTCAAACACCGCCCAGAAAAAGAAGACCAGGAGGAGAACAGCAAAAAAGTTTTTGGCCTGAAGGATATGCCTGTTTCTTCCATTCGTTTGGTCAAATCAGGCAAGGCCACCGTTTTCCGCTGCATGGACCTGGATTCCAAACTCTGCAAGCCCGGTGATCAATCCAAATGGGAAATCACCGAACCCACGCAAATCAAGGCAGACGAAACCAACGTAAACGCTCTTCTTTCATCTCTCAATTATCTTGCTCCGAGTGAAACGATTGATCTGAGCACCGAGACTCCCGAGAAAAAAGAAAAACTCCTCAAACAATATGGGATCTCAGATCAAAATCGCATTGAAATCGCATCGAATTCTCTGAAAGACAAAATCGTCACTCTGCAATTCGGTGAAATGCACCCCATCGGAGACGCGATGTTCGCGCAAAGCTCCAATCAAAAAGGCAAAATCATTTTGATCCCAGGATACGTCAAAGCCAACTTTGACAAGGACATGACTTGGTGGCGCGACAAAAAACTCTTGGCACTGAGCACCCATCAAGTTCTCGAGCTTCAATCTTCAGGGCCCAAAGGAAAATACACTGCTGCTAAAAAAGAAAACCAGTGGACCGTTGACGGGCTGGCCGGTGATTTGGAAAACATCGATGGACTGATTACAGCCATTTCGTACCTCCAAGCCAAATCTTTTGTCTCCGAATCCAAGGCTGACCCACGGGCAAAGCTGGCGCTCATGGGGGCAACCCCCAGCTTGAACTTGAAACTTACTCGAGAAGTGGTGCAAACAGAGGCTGAAAAAACACCTTCTGAGAAAAAATCAGAGCAACTCACGATCCAATTCTACGAGAAAAAAATAGGCCCCAAAAACAAGCTCCCCTTGCTTTACGCCGCACTCTCGAATGCCACCCCCCTGTTTGAGTTGGACTATTCTTCACTGGATCGAGTCAATCGCTCCGCCCAAGATTTGAGAATGACCAAACTGGTCACATCGGTGGATCGCTTCACAACCAAAAAAATCACACTCGAAGGCAAGGACCTGGGAAAAGTTCCCCTGGTCGTCTCACACGATGGATCAAAATGGATATTGGAAGCCGGCAAAGCTGAGGCCGACGCTGAAAAAGTTCAAATCTTTTTGGATCGCCTGACTAATTCGAAGATCAAAGGATTCCTTGCAGGAAGCCAAGTTCCCAGCGGGCAAAATCTAGGACTGACCGTTGCTCTCACGGATGACAAAGGCGCACTTAAACGAAAATTTGTGCTTTGGAAAAGTGGCGAAAAAATCTACTCCAAAGATCTTCTCTCCTCCCGAAACGAGGCTTTCTTGATGGACGACTTCCTCAAGGACAATCTGCCCACTGGCCAAGATTACTTCGCGATGAAAGCTGTGAAGAAATGAAAGTCTGCGCTCGATGCGCTCACGAATTCGGTGATGTTTTGATCGGGCCCTGCCCCACTTGTGGATATGACCAACCTCTCGCTCCCGCGATGCCACAGCCTGTGCAGTCTGCCTTCTCGTGGATTCAGGCTTATTTTTCTGATCTTAAAAAAATCCTCACACAGCCCTCCGAATTTTTTCGCACGATGCCTCTGTCTGACGGATTTTCACGCCCTCTGACCTTTGCACTCGTGACCCACTGGATTGGGAGCGCATCCTCCTATCTTTGGAAATCCACTCTCGGCTCATCTTTTTCGCACTATTTCAAATCATTGATCCAAATTGCTGGTGATATTTCTGAGTCGGATCCTTTTGAACGTGCCCAAACTCTCGAAAATCTTCAGCAACATGTCATGCCCTGGATCGTCGGCACCGGATCCGTTTTGCTCGATCCATTCACCACGCTCTTCTCCATTCTTTTTTTATCCCTCTTTGTGTATGCAGGCGCCCGAATCTTGGTCGATCCGGAAAAAAACGGATCCCCCCGTCAAATTCCTTACGAATCTGCGGTCCGAATCATCTGCTACAGCAGCGCAGCGTCACTTTTTTCGATCATTCCCATTGTCGGTCCATTTTTTAGCACGGTGCTTTCGATCATCATCAGCATCATAGGCGCTAAAACGGTTTACCGAGTCAGTGCCACGCGCGCCACCGTAATTGCCCTGTTCCCAAACCTTCTACTATTTGGGATGATTATGGCAGGAGTGGCGGCGCTTGTAGTCTTCATCGTCAAGATCTTCACATCAGTATTCTAAAGCGCCACTGTAGACAACCAGTTCCAAGGATAGGAGCTAATGGCATTCAAAGGACGAATGCGGCGTCTCATCAAGAGGCGCAGCTTTTGGGAGAAATACTTCCGCAGACTCTGGCGACGGTACGGATACCGAGCCATGGTCGTGTGTGTTTCTCTCAATGCCTGGGGAATGACTTCGTTTTTTCTCCAACCCGCTCCCCGACCGTACTCCTCTGAAGGAGAGACAATTTCCGCGCACACCGGCAACTCTGTACAACGAAGTCCAGCGCAGAGTATTCCCAATCAAAAATTCTGCGACGATCTCTATGCCTCAGTTTGTCGCAAAAAAGGGGTAACCCGAGATCCCACCGGAGTTGTCTACCGCGATATCGACGGTGAGCTCATGGCGCTCAGAAAATACGAAGACATCATCCGCAAACATCCAGATTGGAGCCCGGAGCAAGTCGATGATGAACTCGCAAAACAACTCTATACAAAAAAACGTACCGATCGTTTTCGAGCCACCTTTGATTGGGTCAAAACCACGCTTGAAGCTCTCATTCGTGAAGAGCCCGAAAACCTTTTCAGTGATTCAGACAAAAAATTAATCATCGAACGAATTCACTCGGTCGAATTACAATTTCCACCACCCGCCTCCATCTACGATGACGAACCCGACCTCTTTACAAAAATGGATGTTTATTTTGAAAGGACCGAGAGCGCCAAACTTCGAATGCGCGTGGGAGGGGCCTTTATCATGG
Source organism: uncultured Bacteriovoracaceae bacterium (assembly GCA_964364175.1). Taxonomy (GTDB): domain Bacteria; phylum Bdellovibrionota; class UBA1018; order UBA1018; family UBA1018; genus CAYILR01. Next base: position 17,551 of record CAYILR010000019.1, on the reverse strand, counting down.
CCGTACGGTCTTGGTTCAATCTAGTTTTCACGATTACACACGAACTCGGCCACTCCATCGATCCCTGCGAACTCAAAAATCTCGGCTGGTCATTCCCAGCTTACAACCGCCTCACCCAATGCTTCGTCGACCAAAAAATTTCCAGACCGAACGGAAACTGCGAAAGCGATGATCAGCTCTCAGAAACTTTTGCTGATTGGATTGCTGTGCAAGTGACCGCCAAAGCACTCGCAAAATATGCGCAAGAATTCGATCCCGCGCAAATCCGGGCAGCTGCCATCAATTCGGTTCGTGACCTTTGCGAAGACGAAGGGGATTCCCTCCACGACGCTGACACCAGCGCTCACCCTGATCCTGTTCAGCGCATTCGAAAAATTTTTGGAAACCACCCACAAATCCGTCGCTTGCTGGGATGCCCTGCAGAAGACGTCAGCCTTGAACCTCATTGCCATTGGAACGGAAGCTTGCCTCTATGAAAAAACTCATCATTAAAAAAAGCCTTCTCCTATTGTTTCTGTTTTTAACTAGCGCTGCCCAGGCAGAAGATATCGACGTCGAATTCTCCTACGTTCTGGGACACGACCAGTATCGATTTCATGCCTGGTCTCATGGTGATCAAATCGAAGGAAAAAGCTTTCTGAATCAAAAAATCCTCAAATCCTCAAAGCATTTGGAAGCCAAGAACTTTGAAAACTGGGTCACCAAAGTCCAATCCTGGATGACTGAAAAACCTAAGCTCGAACGATCGGTAGCCTCCACCGCCCCTTGCCGCTCCACCTATTGGCTATCACTCAAAAACTCAAGCGGAATACGAACTGTCGAGGGTTGTCGCACCTCTGCGCAGGAGTCCATGCACTTCAATCGAATCAGCCGCGAAGGGGACTTTCTGCTGTACTCCGGCAAGTGATTTTGCTAGTTTTTCATGCTAGGAGTCAGCATGTTTCATCGATCCCAATCCGGTACTATAGAAATCATTTGCGGCAGCATGTTCAGCGGAAAAACTGAAGAACTTTTGCGCCGAGTGAAGCGGGCACAAATCGGCCGTCAGAAAGTTCAAGTTTTCAAACCCGTCATCGACAATCGCTACAGTGCTGATTTCGTGCAAAGTCATGACGCCAATCGGATTTTATCTCGACCCGTCGACACCGCGACTGAGATCCTGCGCTTGACCGATGACAACACCCGCGTTGTCGGAATAGATGAAGCTCAATTTTTTGATGATGCTGTGGTTGAAGTAGCCCAAAAACTCGCATTCCGTGGAATCCGAGTCATTGTTGCTGGACTTGACCTCGACTTCTTGGGCAATCCCTTCGGCCCCATGCCTGCACTTTTGGCCGTTGCGGAGTATGTCACCAAGCTTTCTGCAGTTTGCATGGTCTGCGGCAATCCTGCATCCCGTTCACAGAGGATCGATGTTCAAACCACAGCAAAAATAGCTGTCGGCGCAAAGGATATGTACGAAGCCCGTTGCCGTTTTTGCCACGAACCAGGTGAGATCGCGACAGCTCAAGTTTCGCTCTCCGCAACACCACCGCCTATTACACTGACGACTCCACCCAAAGGAAATCCACATGTCGAGCTCAGATGAATTTTCCGTTAAGCAACCCAAAGTCCTAATTCCAGAAGTCAAAATCCAGCAGCGCCTATCGGAGCTGGCGCAAGAAATCAACGTGGACTACGCCAACAAACCCATCATGGCGATTTGCATTCTGCGCGGCAGCTTTATTTTCTTCGCAGATCTCATTCGCCAGCTCGACGTTCCCGTCACTTGTGATTTTCTAGGCGTTTCCAGTTATGGAAATCGTTCTGTGACATCGGGTGAAGTCAAAGTCACCATGGACATCGCTGAGCCTCTCGAGGGCAAGCACCTTCTGATTGTGGAGGACATCGTCGATTCCGGACTCACGCTTGCGTATATATTAAACATGTTTAAAACCAGAAGACCCGCGAGCATCAAAGTTTGCTCCTTGTTGCTCAAACCCGAATCTCTCAAAGCCACTGTGGATGTCGATTATCTGGGTTTCAAAATCGGCAGCGAGTTCGTAGTCGGTTACGGCATGGATTACGCGGGCAAATACCGCAATCTGCCCTTTGTTGGCTATTTTGAGCATGATCATTGATTCCAAGGCTCCGACGCGAATTGATTTAGCAGGTGGCACAATCGACATTTGGCCTATTTATCTGCTCAATTCACAACTGAACGCGCCCGCTCTGACGATCAATCTCGGCATTAATTTATATGCGCAAGCACAGCTAGAGATTACTGATACACCCGCAGGACAAAAACCCAGCATTACTCTTCAATCTCATGATCAACACGCCGAGACTCGTCTGACTTGGGACGAGCTAGAAAAACGAGTGGACTCACTTCCGCCTTCTTTGATTTTGAGCGGCAAGCTGATCTCGTATTTTACTCGCAAAACCGAACCTGCACACGCGGCCGACCTCCGATTAAAAACTTCCGCCCAGAGCCCTGCAGGAGCAGGACTCGGAGGATCTTCCACTCTTGCGATTGCCATGTTGGGTGCACTTTCGTCCTGGGCAGAGAGCAAGACCGTGAATCCCCTCACCGATGGCGAAAATCTGATTGAGATTGCACGCGACATTGAAACTACCTTGATTCGAGTTCCTGCAGGCTTGCAGGATTATTATGGTGCAATGTATGGAGGGCTGCAAAAGCTCGCTTGGGGAGTCGCAAAACACACCCGAAAATACCTCCCGCAGACCCTGATCCCTGAACTTGAAAAACGGATCCTGCTTTTTTATTCGGGCCAATCGAGAAATAGCGGAATCAATAATTGGGCGCTCTACAAATCTTTTATTGATGGAGATCCATCCGTGCGCGCGATGTTTCGTTCAATTTCGCAAGCTACACAGGAATTGGAATCCGCGTTTGAGAATTTAACTGCTGCATCCAGCTCGAACTGGAGTGCTGTCAACGATGCAATTGCCGCAGAGTGGGCTGCTCGCAAAGGACTTGCTGCAGGAATCAGCACACCCGAAATGGATCAAGCTTTCAAAATCGCGGAACAAGAAGGCCGCTGTGCCGGAAAAATCTGCGGTGCTGGCGGCGGTGGATGCTTCTTTGTTTTTGAACCCACCGGGGATCAGAAAAAAGCAGATTTCCTGCGCGGCAAAATTGCCGCAATACCTGGCATTCGCCCGCTGCCATTCCAAGGAGTTTCGGGTGGCCTCCAAATCCAGGTGTCTGCTTGAAACACGGATGGATTTCCAGGCGCTACCTGGGATTGGAATTAGCAGGAGCTAAGAACCAAAAAACTACCCTTGCGGTTCTCGAACATTATCCCAAAGAGCAAAAACTTTTTCTCCTCGATATCTATGATCGCATTTCTGGGGACGGTGAGATGACGGGGGATGCTGCTCTTTTGGAAACGATTCGTGAATCGATCCAGGATTTTCCACCGCAGTCGGTCCAGCTCGCTGTCAACGTGCCCATCGATCTGCCTCCCTGCATCGAATGCACACGCAAAACCTGCCCTCTGCCGGAGAAATGCACGGTTCCTTCCGTGAAATGGATGCGTTCCTTGATCAAAAAGGGGAAAAAAGAATCCCCCATCACTCCTTACACTCAACGTCCGATGGAAATTTGGATCAGGCACAAAGTCCTGCCCAATTTGCCCGAGGATTGCCGATTTGAAATCGACGAAGCACTGGGCGGCAGCAAGGCGCCACGAACCGCGCGGATGTTCTTCCTCAGTCGCCATCTGAAAAATCTGGTCCAGATCCACGAAGTCTGGCCCAAACTCAGCATCGCATTGATGGCCATGGATCTGGGACTTTCTAAAAAAACTTTGCGCGCATACCGACAACTTGAGGAAGGCGTTCACGCCCGCGCTGAGATCCTGGATACGCTGGTCAAAAGTTATGGTATTTTTATTTATGAAAGAGATATGAGAAAACTTTCTGAGAGTCTTCCCGCATTCGATGCTTTTGTCTGCGCATTCACTTGCATGATGAAAGATCTCGGTGCGTGCGCAGATCCACCTTCGGGCATGCCTGCTCACACAGGATGGGTGCTCTATCCGGATTGGAAACCTTAGTCCGTATGTGGAGACCACTGGCCCAACGACTTTCGAGCACGGTTTTGACTTTGTTCATGGTCAGTGTGCTGGTGTTCTTTGCTTTGCGACTGGCTCCCGGTGGCCCGTTTGATACGGACCGCGTCCTCCCGCCCGAAATCATGGCGGCAATTGCAGCGAAGTACCACTTGGACGATTCTCTCTGGACACAATTTTGGAGTTGGTTCTCGGGAGCTTTGCACGGCGACTTCAAAGAATCTTTTCAATACCTGGGAACTCCCGTCAGCGAAATGATTTGGGAATCGCTTCCCATCTCGATGGTGACCGGTGGAATTTCGCTCGTGCTTGCCATGGTTCTGGGGCTTGTCCTGGGATGCAGTGCTGCTTGGAAACGCGGAACGTGGTGGGACACCTCTGCGATGTGGCTTGCCATCTCTGGAGTCAATCTTCCCGCATATCTCATGGCCAGTGCATTGATTTTGATTTTTTCCACCTGGCTGAACTTGCTGCCTCCTGCACTCTATGAAGGACCAGTTTCTTTGGTATTGCCGATTTTGACTTTATCTCTGCGACCCATTGCAATCGTCGCGAGACTGACTCGATCAGCGATGATGGAAGCACTCTCAGCGGATTATATCCGCACGGCTTATGGAAAAGGACTGAGTGAAGGCACTGTGGTTTTCAAACACGCACTCAGAAATTCCATGATTCCCATTGTTGCGCTGCTGGGTCCGATCGCGGCGAACTTGATTACTGGATCGTTCGTCGTCGAAACGGTTTTTCAGATTCCGGGACTCGGCAGATATTTTGTCAGTGCGGTTTTGAATCGGGATTATCCGCTCGTGATGGGAGTTACGATGGTTTATGGGGCAATCTTGTTGCTTTGCAATTTTGCATCTGAAGTAGCCACAACTTGGGTGGATCCTAGGATGCGTTATCAATGAGTTGCGGCGGTCTAATAATAAATACAACTTTGCGAATGGGACTCCTGTCCGCACGCTTACGCGCCATCGTGGCGCAGCGTGAATCCGCAAAGTTGTATTTATTATTAGACCGCCGCAAAGCTTGTCCCGTGAACGGGGGCGGGAATGCGTAGACGAACTTTTACTATCAGCCTAGTTCTTCTTTTGGTGATCTCGTTGCTGGCCATCATGGCGCCGTGGGTGACTCGTTATAGCTACGATGAGCAGAACATTGTTGAGCAGTTGCAGTCGCCTTCGCTGCAGCACTGGATGGGCACGGATACGCTGGGTCGGGATTTGTATAGCCGGATTATTTATGGGGCCCGCACTTCGTTGATGGTGGGGTTGATCACGGCTCTCTTCGCTTTGATTCTTGGCACGGTTGCGGGGGCGATTGCTGGATTCAAAGGCGGGTTGGCGGATCTGCTGATTATGCGGGTGGCGGACTTGTTTTATATTTTTCCCTCTACGCTCATTGCGATCCTCGTCATGATTTTTCTGGGGAAAGGGGTTTTTGGAATCCTGATTGCTATCGGAGTCACCTCCTGGGTGACTCAAGCTCGGCTGGTTCGTGCTCAGGTGATTCAGGCCAAGGAATTTGCCTATGTCGAAGCGGCGCGTGCAGCAGGAGCGTCCAATTCCAGTATTGTGTTTAGGCACATTCTTCCCAATATCCTAGGTCCCATGATTGTTTCTGTGACCTTTCAAATCCCAACCAATATCATGTCCGAAAGCTTCCTGTCGTTTATTGGACTAGGAATTCAGCCCCCTCTCTCGAGCTGGGGCAGTCTGGCGAACGAAGGATTCCGTGGGATGCAAAGCTATCCACACCTGATGATTTTCCCTGGGATTATTTTGTTCGTGACTCTGATTGCCTTCAATTATTTTGGGGATGGACTCAGGGATCGAATGGGTGGAGAAAGAATTTAAACGAAGTACTTCCCCCCTTTACTACAATCGCCCCTCTAATTTAGACTGGTTTTATGTCCAACTACAGCTCCGTCGGAAAAGAAGCCCTAGCCTATTGTACCAGCTGCAAAATGGATCTGCGCCACACGATCGTCGCCATGACCGGAGATCGAATCGCCAAGGTCCAATGCAGAACTTGCAAAAAAGACCATACCTTCCGCGCACCCAAGGGCGTGACCGAACCCGAATCAGAAGCGCAGAAGCATGAGAGAGCTGTAAAAAATTCTGCGAAAAAAGAAGAACGCGCTACCGCCGGCAGCTCAATTGAACTCGAATGGCGCAAGCTGATGCAAACCAAAGCAGGCGCCCCGTCTAAGACCTATAGCATCCGCACGCAGTTTGTGATCGGCGACAAGATCAATCATCCCAATTTTGGAGATGGCATCGTCAGCAAGATTATTTTTCCCAATAAGGTCGAAGTGTTTTTCAGCAATGACATCAAGGTGCTGATTCACCAGCCTGCGTCTATCTAACTCAAACCCAGTTAGAGAAAAATTTCTCATAATGAACTACTCTCACTTGAGACTCTGCAAACCAGCGATCATATTCCGTAGGGCTTGAGACGAGTTGAATCGCGTGCGGTACATTCAGTAGTTTTTTAAAATAAAGAAGATGCTCACTCGGATGTTTTGAATTTGATTTACATTCCACCAACATCCAAGGTTTATGATCCCTCACCAATAGAAAATCCACTTCACGCTTTTGCCTATCCCTCACGAAAAACAATTCAAATTCTCCCAAAGCAACATCAGTCCAATAAAAACAAGCTTTCAGCAAATGCAATGCTGCTAGATTTTCAAGTCGAGCTGATTCTCTTTCCTTTGGAATTCTCAACAGATCAAAAAGAAATAATTTAGGCTCAGCTTTTAGACTGCGTATAATTTTTTTTGAATAAGGTTTGATTCTAAAACAAAAATAAAGTGACTCAAGAAGCTGAACCCAGCTTCGAACTGTGGCATAAGCCAAGTCGAGGTCCTCTCTCAGCGAAAGAACCGAAAACAGTCCTCCTACTTTTTCTGGCAGCAACTCACAAAGCAACCTCATGGAGAAGGACGAAGAGATATTTTTAAAATCACGGACGTCTTCTTCGATTAATCGATCCAGCCTAAGACGACTCCAGCGAATTGCTTTTTGTTCACTCGCCCCAAAAAATGGTTCTGGAAATCCTCCTAATTGCAGGAGATCCTTCCAATGATAGTGAGGCTTTTTGAATTCCAAAACTTGATCAGGCAGTGGCGACTGTGGAGATTCACCTACCGTAAAAGGAAGCATCCGATACGGAAAATATCGCCCCATCAAGCTATCGCTGCCCTTGCGATACATTTCAAGTTTTCCACTTCCAGTCACCAAAATCGGAACACGATCGCCCTGTGTATCAAACAAACCTTTCAACCGAGTTTTCCATTTTTTATCTTTATGAATCTCGTCGAGTACAACCAGCCCGTTACCACGGCCGGAAACAGCATGGATTGAATCCTTAGTCCAAGCTCTCCGAAATGCGGAAGCATCCCAAGTGTAATAATTCTCAGTGGACTCCAATAGCCCTTTTGCCAGAGTAGTTTTTCCCACCTGTCTGGGTCCAGATAGAAAGGCCATTTTTTTCTCTGCTAAAGCATCTTTTTCAATAGAATTAGATAGATATCTTATTTCCATACCATGAACAGATTATCAACATATTGATAGTTTGTCAATACAAGCTATCAATATGTTGATAACTTGTAAACAGCTTGTTTTAGCACAAACATGAAATTTATTTGCAGAGTGATGTTGTACAATATCCCCCGCTATAAGTTTTAGAACATGCTTCTAAACAGGCGGTTTTGCCTGCATAGATACACCCAGGATTATCCTTTTTAAACTCTGGCCAAAAACTGTTGGCACAGTAACCTCCGGAGTACGACTTCGCGCAATACTCAAGAGTCGAGCGGAATCCATTCGCGGCATCTGCGCAACCTTGGCCTGGTTCCGAACCTCCATTCCCACTTGCCGAACATTGCACCGTCGTCTGAGTGTTGGCTTGAATCGTGATACTTTCACCATTTTGAAGCTGGATTGTTCCTGCATAGGCCAGCGATTGAATCCCCAAAATTGCCAAAATTATATATTTCATTTTTCATCTCTCCCATTCTTGAAAAAGGGAGTACGCAAGTTTTGTACCAGGCTGATGTTGGGTTTTAATGAGTTGGATAGAAGAAAAGAGTCAGTTTGATACTGGGGGCAGAGTAAAAATTTTAGACAACGAGTCGATTTTTAAGATCAGCGATGATTTTTTCATCTCCGCTGATTGGCAACGAACAACTCTGCATGTGACAAATCAATACTCCGTCTTCTGCACTCGATTTTCCTTGAAACACGAATGGATGCACAAAAAGTGCTTCATCAGATTTCTTACCACTCAAAACAATTGGGCCTTCGACAAACATATTCGCACTATTCAAAAGCTCAGCGAATCCAAATGGCTCGTTCTGAATCAGCGGAAACAATCGGGTCATTTGCTTCTCCACTTCGTCCCTGAGCGGCTGCGCTTGCTCTGGCTCCAGGATTTCAGCGAGAGCCATCATGACCTCCAACGCTACAGAAGTTCCCGAGGGAATGGCTTGGTCGAATAAAGTTTTGGGACGCTGAAGTAATTTCTCATGATCCGCGCTGGTGAAAAAATAACCCACGCCGTCTGAGTCTTTGAACTGATCCAAGATGACTCGGATCCACTGATGCGATTCTTGAATTCGCGCAGAGGTTTCTTCTGCACTCTTCGAAATCCGCGCCATATCCAGAGCTGCCTTAGCCATGAAAGCATAGTCATCGAGATAACCAGCAAACCGTCCCTGCCCTTTTTGAACCGTGCTGTAGAGACGTCCTTGATTCTGGGCACGCTCCAGCAAAGCTGCATAAGCACCGCGAGCCATGGCCCAGCATTTCTCTCGCATCCTGCCACTTAGAGCAGCCCCCGACCCAACCAACCCACTGATCATCAACGCATTCCAAGCCGTAAGAACCTTGTCATCCAAACCTGGCCGCACGCGCTTGGCCCGTAACTCCATCAATTTTGAGTTCGCAGAATTCAGGGCGGCTGTCGCTTCTTCCAAACTGAATCCCAGCCAATTAGCCACATCCTCAAGAGTCTGCTGCAACGCCAAAACATTGGTCTCATGCTCAAAATTTCCAATTTCAGTCACACCATAACAACGGCGCCAAACTGCAAATTCGCGTTCGTCCAAACGTGCTTTCGCCTCTGCATAGGACCAGACGTAGAATTTTCCTTCTTCACCCTCGGAATCCGCATCGAGCGCGCTGTAGAACAAACCTTCGGGCGACAGCATTTCACGTGACAGAAAGTCTACGGTCATTTCCGTGGTTTTTATAAAAAGGGCCTCTTGATCCGGAGTCACTGATTTTTGATCCAAATGGCGATTTGATAAAGTCACTTCGGCCATAGATTTGAGGAGCAAAGCATTGTCGTAGAGCATTTTCTCAAAATGGGGAACTGCCCACTGAGTGTCTACGGAATAGCGAGAAAATCCGCCACCCATCTGATCAAAAATTCCACCACGACACATTTTCTCCAGCGAAACCACAGTGGCATTTCGCAACTCGGGAAAGTTCTTTCTAATCCCCACTCGCCACAAAAACATCAAAGCCATCGTGTTGGGGAATTTCGGCGCGGTTCCGAATCCACCGTATTCCAGATCCACTTGTCGCACTAGTCGCTCTGCGGAATTGACCAATGCATCGAGTGTGGGCAACGCAGCTTCACGATCTGTCGGCAATTGCTCCAACTGGGCAATCGACTTGGTCATGTAGTTGGCATTTTCTTCGATTTTTTCTTTTTGATTTTGATAAGCATCCGCCAGAGATTCGAGCAACCGTCGAAACCCCGGCCGTCCATACCGATCATCGGGTGGAAAATAAGTTCCTCCGTAAAATGGACGCAAATCCGGAGTTAAAAAAACCGTCAGCGGCCATCCTCCACCTTGAGTCATCATCTGCGCGACGTTTTGGTAAATCTGATCGAGGTCCGGCCGTTCTTCTCGATCGATTTTGATATTGATATAATTTTCGTTCATCACTTTCGCAACTTCAGGATCTTCAAAGCTCTCGTGCGCCATTACATGGCACCAATGACAGGCAGAATATCCCACGCTCAAAAGAATCGGCTTGTCCTCCATACGTGCACGAGACAAAGCCTCGTCGCTCCAGGCATACCAATCGACTGGATTGTCTTCATGCTGCTTTAAATATGGGCTAGTTTCTAAACTCAGTCGATTTTTTTTCATGATTTTCTATCTCACTGAAAGATGCAAAACCTTGAGTCGTCGTACACGATCTCGCAATCCTGCCGCTTTCTCAAATTCCATTTCCTTGGCAGCATTTTTCATTTCGGATTCCATTTTATTAATGGATTTTTGAATCTCTTCCATGGAAATAAAATAATCTCCGGCGATTTCACGAATCTCGTCCAAACGACCTGCTGGATCCACCCAATCGGCCTCCGCCACACTCCAAATGCTTTTGCTATGCCCTGATCCCGTACCCGTTCTCAAAGCACGCTTTGCTGTCGTCGCAGTATCCTTGCGAGCAGTTGAATCCGAAATCTCACCGTCAGTGATGGGAGCCATAATCGCTTTGAGAATCGTTTGCGGAGTGATGCCGTGTTCTTGGTTGAATTTTTCCTGAATGGTACGGCGACGCGCAGTCTCGTCGATCGCCTTTTTCATACTGTCGGTGATTCTGTCCGCATAAAAAATTACAAAACCATCGGCGTTTCGCGCTGCTCGGCCTGTGGTCTGAATCAAAGATCGTGCGCTCCGCAGAAATCCTTCTTTGTCTGCATCCAGAATCGCCACCAAAGAAACTTCCGGCAAATCGAGACCCTCTCGCAACAAATTGATCCCGACCAAAACATCAAACGTCCCCATCCGCAAATCCCGGAGAATCTCCACCCTCTCGAGGGTTTCAATATCCGAGTGCAGGTATTTCACCCGCACTCCCTTCTCGGTGTAGTAACGAGTCAGATCCTCTGCAAGTTTCTTAGTCAGCGTCGTCACCAGAACTCGATCGCCCTTAGCCACACGTTTGCGAATCTCTTCCAACAAGTTATCGACCTGATTCGTTGCCGGGCGAACTTCAATGATTGGATCCAATAATCCCGTCGGGCGAATTACTTGTTCAACAATTTCTCCGCCAGTCGCCTTAAGCTCGTACTCCGCAGGAGTTGCAGAAACATAGAGAGTTTGGTTCAGACATTTTTCCCATTCCTCAAAATTCAACGGGCGATTATCCAGCGCGGACGGAAGTCGAAATCCATGCTCCACCAAATTCATTTTACGTGCGCGGTCTCCGCGATACATTCCACCGATTTGCGAAACTGTCGCGTGGCTCTCATCCACAATCAGCAGCCAATCCTTCGGGAAATACTCCAGCAAGGTAGGAGGAGCTTCGCCTTTCTTGCGTCCAGTGAGATGCCGCGAATAGTTCTCGATCCCCTGGCAAAATCCCATCGATTCCATCATCTCCAGATCAAAAAGCGTCCGTTGAGAAAGCCTCTGTCTCTCCAACAATCGCCCAGTATGCTCCAACTGCTGGAGGCACTCCATCAGCTCTTCACGAATCGTGGTAATGGCTCGGTTGCGGTTTTCCAGAGTCGTAACATAGTGACTGCCAGGATAAATCGTGATTCGGGGGATTTTTTGCAGCTTTACCCCACGCAAGGGATCGATTTCAGAAATTGCTTCGATCTCATCTCCGAAAAATTCCACGCGAATGGCACGTTCTTCTTCGTACGCTGGAAAGATCTCAACGACGTCCCCCCTAACGCGAAAAGTTCCGCGATGAAAATCCACGTCGTTGCGCTTGTACTGGATCTCAACTAGCTTGTTCAAAATATCCTGGCGTTTTGCTGTCCTGCCGGTCTCAAGATAAAGCAGCAACCCTTCGTAGGCCTCGGGCGATCCGAGGCCATAAATACAAGATATAGAAGAAACAATAATGACATCGTTGCGTTCTAGAAGTGAACGCGTGGCGGAGTGCCGGAGTTTGTCGATCTCGTCGTTGATCTGAGAGTCTTTCTCAATGTAGGTGTCGGTCGAAGCGATATAGGCTTCTGGCTGGTAATAGTCGTAGTAGCTAACAAAGTACTCAACAGCATTTTCTGGGAAAAATTCCCTGAATTCCGAGAAAAGCTGTGCCGCCAAAGTCTTGTTGTGACAGAGGACAAGGGTCGGTCGATTGAGCTGCGCGATCGTATTGGCCATTGTGAAGGTTTTGCCTGAACCCGTGACCCCCAAGAGCACCTGGGACTTCTTGCCCGCACGAAATCCCCTCACCAATTCTTCAATTGCTTTGGGCTGGTCGCCAGTCGGTTGGAACGGTGTCTTAAGCACGAATTTTCGATTGGTAAAAACGGCCATATGAGATGACATATCATAGTTGAATTTAGATAAAAAACTGAGTTAGATTCTAAAGAGGAGTGTCGTTGTATGAAATTTTTCGCTGGTTTTCTTCTTGTTTCCCTTCTTGGAATCCACTCAACGAGCTTCGCCGCCGGAATGCCGCAAGATCCATTTTATTGTAAATATTTTAAATGCAAAGTTTCTAAAGCTTTCATTTGCAACACGATCCAAGTCCGATCTCATCCGTTGCAATATTGCTTCATGTCGCCGTCTCGCTTTGAAAACTCGCAACCCCTTTGGACGCACGTGAAGTTTGACAAAAAACGCCCGATTCTACCCCTGCTCTACTTTCATGGTGCAGGTGCCTCGAACATCACTGCTCAGGAAACCACTTTTTACCGTGCCACTTGGGATGTTCTCGAAAGGGACGGCCGCGCGCCCCTGCCTATTTTGCTGACCTTTGGTCCCACTTGGTTCCTTTCCCGTGATCCTAATTATTACTCAGTGGATGATTTAATGAACATCGCCTTGCCCGTGATTTTAACCCATATTCGTCTGGCTGATTCCGGAATCGTTCTCGATCATCAGGTTGCACTCCTGGGGGGATCCATGGGAGGTCACAATACTTTGCAGGTTTACATGAATTATCCGGAGAGAGTCAAAGCGGCTACGGCCTTTTGCTCTGCTGTGGCAGAATTACCTCCCGGCGCAACGCCAGAAGACATCCAAGCCTATATCCAACGCACGGGCGCTACCCCTGATATCGCCCGGCAAATGCCTGGAATTGTTCGTCCCAGTTACGTGAATGACGAGGCTTTTTGGCGGGATAATTTGCTCACACTTATCACAACCAAAACCAGTCTCCCTCCTCTCTGGGCAAATTATGACGATCAGGATGATTTTGGATTCAACGCCACTAATCCAGATTTGCTCAATCAGATGAATGGAAAAAGCAATCCTCTGATTGTTACCCATGCTCCTGGGCGGCATTGTCAGGGGACGTTGGATCACCTCATGGACGGCTACGATTTCATTAATCGCTAGTTTTGGGTTTTCATCACAGTCTCGGATAATTTTCAGTCGGTGAGCGATCTGATCTTCGTGATCCTCGCTCTTCGCGGCATCGTGCCGCCGCTCGAATCGCCCACCGACTGAAAATTATCCGAGACTGTGTAATCCAGAGTAGACGATTGACGATTCTCTTTTGGGTGAACGGGAACTAGGTTTATTTGTATTCCCAGGTGGTGCCGGTTGGGCTGTCTTTTAGTACTACTCCTCGGGCTTCTAGGTCTTTGCGGATTCTGTCTGCTTCGGCGAAATTTTTTGCTTTTCTTGCGTCGATTCTGGCTTGAATCAAGGCGCGAATTTCTTCTTCGGTGGGGCGAGTCGCACCTGAAGCGGATGGCAAAGAAGCACGGATGCGATCCAGATCTTTCAAGACTGACTCAGGATTGCCTCTCCCTACGCCGATGACTGAGCCGATTTCTTTCTCGATGATGTCGATCAAAAGTCCTGCACAAAGTGCTGCCGCAGATGTTGCCTGAGCTTTGGGTTCTGCACAAACTCGATTGAATTCACGGATGAGTTTGAAAAGAGCTGCCAGTGCGCCGGGTGTATTGAAATCATGGTCGTAGCAATGTGCGATTTCATCTTTGGTTTGGTCGCAATCAATCGCGAATGTGCCCCAGAGATTTTCTGCGACCATGTCTTGTAGGCCAAATCTCTTGGACTGCAGCTCCTGGGCTTTTTGCTTGGCTTCGTAGATTCGTTGCAAACCCGCCAGTGCCTGATGAATCGTATCGTCGTTGAAATCCATCATTGAACGATAATGTGCCGAAAGCAGCAATATGCGGGCCACCTCGCCCGAGAATTTGCTGAGGAAATCCCTCGCGCTCACAATATTGCCCAGGCTCTTGGACATTTTTACGCCCGAGAGATTGAGAAACCCATTATGCACCCAATATTTCACATACGGCGCTTTGCCCGACGAGCACTCGCTCTGCGCAATCTCGTTCTCGTGGTGAGGGAAAATCAGATCCTCCCCCCCGTGGTGGATGTCGATTTGATCGCCCAACCAGCGTGATGCCATCGCAGAGCACTCGATGTGCCAGCCGGGGCGGCCTTTGCCCCAGGGACTGTTCCACTCGGGTTCGCCTGGCTTTGCGGGTTTCCAGAGTGCAAAATCGAGCGGGCTGCGCTTTCCATCGCGAACATCAACTCGCGCTCCAGCGACTAACTCCTCGATGTTTTTGCGGGAGAGCTTTCCGTATTCTTTGAATTTCGAAATCTCAAAATTCACTTCATTGTCTGGAGTCACGTAGGCGTGTCCGTTGTCGATCAGCTTCTGGATCATTTCGTTGATTTCTTTGAGATGCTCGGTGACCAAAGTTTTGTGTGTAGGTTCTTCAAGCCCAGCCAATGCGTAATCTTTTTCTACTTCTTGGATATATTTTTTTGTAATGACTTCGGTGGTTGTGTTTTCTTCCTGAGCACGTTTGATAATTTTGTCATCAATATCGGTGTAATTTCGAACGTAATTTACTTCATAGCCTGCGTGTTTAAGCGCGCGATAGACTACGTCAGCTGTGAGAGCAGCACGTAAATTCCCGATATGAATGAAATTATAAACCGTCGGTCCGCAAGAATACATCCGGATCACACCCGGTTCAATCGGCGTGATCTGCTCTTTTTTGTGATTGAGAGAGTTAGTTACCCAAACTGGACGGACTCGCTGCTGAGTGGCCATTCTCGCTCAAACTCCTGCTTGCCTGCGGATTTCTTGGACATGTCTCAAAACGCGATCACGACCCAAGAGTGGCAGAACTTTTTTCAACTCAGGTCCATGTGCCATCCCAGTCGTCAGAGCGCGCACAGGCATGAAAAGTTCCTTGCCTTTGACGCCTGCTTTCTCCGCAACCATTTTTTGCATCGTCGCCACGTCATCGGCTGTCAAAGAAGCACTGCTCGATTCCAAAAATCCGCTAATCAAACCCGGAATCGGTTGAGACTTTTCTGATTTGAGCCAATCCTGCGCTGCTGTCTCAAGCGTTACAGAAGCATCGAAAAACAAAGCTGCAGCTTTAGGCAGATCTTTCAGCAAACTCACTTCTACTCGATACAAGTCCACGACTTGAGCAAACCAATCCGCAGGATACTTGTCGACTTCGATTCCAGCTTTCACAAAAAACGGCTTCGCGCGCTTGACGATTTCATCGAGCGGCAAGTGCTTGATGTACTGCCCATTCATCCATTGCAGTTTTTGCACATCAAAAACTGCTGGGGCTTTTTGCAGGCCATCCAAATTAAAACACTGAGCCAATTCATCCACACTTAAGATCTCGGGATGTCCAGAACTCGGCTTGAAATCATTCGGCGGCCACCAGCCCAAAAGAACCAAGAAGTTTAACAAAGCCTCGGGCATGTAACCCGAGTCGAGATATTCAAAAACCGAAGTATCTCCGTTGCGCTTCGAAAGTTTTTGACGATCCGACCCTAAAACCATCGCAGTATGAGCAAAAACCGGTGTCTTCCATCCAAACGCTTCGTAGATCATCAACTGACGCGCGGTATTCGAAAGGTGATCTTCACCGCGAATAATGTGAGTCATCCCCATCGCGTTGTCGTCGATCACGCAACAGAAATTGTAGACAGGCATCCCGATGCCTTCTGCGATTTCTTCTTCGCCAGAGCTCGGTGTACGTGTGATCAAAAAATCCCCAACCGAGCCAGCTTTGAATTCCACACGGCCGCGAACTTCGTCCTGCAAAACCATGTCTTTTTGGTAAGCACGGAATCGCAGTCCAGCCTTCTCTCCTGCTTTGAGTCTTTTCAACGCTTCGTCTTTAGAAATTCGTGCGCAAGTTCCATCATAGTGCGGAGATTTTCCAAGCTTCATTGCCAGCTCGCGCTTTTGAGTCAGCAGGCTATCCGAACAAAAACAGTAATAAGCCTGGTCGCGATCAAATAATTCACGAGCGCGTTGAGCATAAATTGAAAGGCGCTCCGACTGACGATAAGGCCCAACAGAACCGCCAGCATCTGGGCCTTCTTGATAGTTCAGGCCCAAGCGCTGAACATCGGAAAGAATCATTTTCTCGTGCTCACGAGTACTGCGTGCTTGGTCGGTATCTTCGATCCTGAGTACCAAAATTCCACCGTATTTTTTGGCATACAGGTAATTAAACAAAAGAGTCCGAGCACCACCGACATGAAGATAGCCAGTCGGGCTAGGTGCATAACGAACACGAACTGAACTAGAGGATTGAGATGTCATGAGAAATCACTAACGCAAGCGGACAGGATTATGAAGTGAAAATCGTCTGAATTTCTTGTTCGACGACTTCTTCTTTGGTGGATTTCGCGATCGAAATCTCACGGACCAAAAGCTGCTTGGCTTGGTCGAGCATTTTGCGCTCACCGAACGAAAGGTCTTTGGTGTGACGGAGCAAAAACAGATTTCTCAAAACTTCAGCGATTTCGAAAACAGAGCCGGTTTTGATTTTTTCCATGTACTCGCGATAACGGCGATTCCAGGTGGTTTGATCGATTTTGATGTTTCGTTTTTTGAGGATTTTGTAAACGTCTTTGACTTCTTCGTCCGAAATGATTTCGCGCAAGCCCACCATGTCAGCAGTTTCAGTGGGAACCATGATGGTCATTTGATTTTCGACGAGCTGGAGCACATAGAAGCTCTTTTTATTGCCTGCTACGTCTCGTTCCTCGATGCGCTTGACAATAGCGACCCCATAGGATGGATATACTGCATTGTCTCCGACTTTAAACATCATACGGATTCAAAACCTCCAGGAAGAAAACTTACCAGAAAAAAACCTTATAAAACTGAGAATTTATACCATATTGGTTGAACATTAGCAACCTTATTGAAAAGATTGAGTTTTACAAGCAGGTAAGTTTTCAACCTATTGATTTCATTAAGTTTATAAACCATGCCAAGATTCTAAAGAGTCGCATAATGCATGTAGTCAATCTTAACCATTTCTAGTTTAATGCATGGCATTATTAAATACAGGTAAGAAACGAGGACGTTTATGCGGACCCTAATAGCCATAAATATGCGGAGCAGACTCCTTACGAGCACACTATCTGCGTGCCTCACGCTAGTCTCTTGTACGCCTACACTGTGACCCGGAGAGGTCACGCGTCAAAATTTTTGAGATTATTTTTTGACGGA
>CAYILR010000018.1:0-76773 GCA_964364175.1 uncultured Bacteriovoracaceae bacterium | reverse complement strand
CGGATGGCCTTCCCACCGTCCGCCAGACCCTCGCCATTCGATGGTGCCGCAACCATCATTATTGCCCGGGTGGATGAGTAGCGGCCGACTCCCGACCTGCTTGATCCGCACGCCGATTCCGAGATCCCGGCACTGGCGGATAATGGACCGAATCCACTCCATGTCGGTCGGCCAGGCGTTGGGGCCAGCGGCGCAGTCAAGGATAATGAGGTCGGGCAGAACCTGCGCTTGCATCGCCACCTGGAATTCATCGTCGG
Organism: uncultured Bacteriovoracaceae bacterium; assembly: GCA_964364175.1. Classification (GTDB taxonomy): domain Bacteria; phylum Bdellovibrionota; class UBA1018; order UBA1018; family UBA1018; genus CAYILR01. Next base: position 76,516 of record CAYILR010000018.1, on the reverse strand, counting down.
ATTCGTAGGGGTTCGGCCCTGCGTGGGGGTTGCGGATCAGCCGCTTCAGATCGATCGATTCCCGGGGCGTCAGGCTGATGACGCGATGACGGGCAGGGAAGCGGGCGAGGTAGGGCCAACGGTGTTCGAGGGTGCGCTGGCATGTCGCGCTGATGCCCTGGATCCAGTTGGGGAGGGGATAGTCCATCGTGCCCTGATACCAACCGACGGATGCGGATTGATCACGTGTCCGTATCTCCGCATGTCGCTTGCAAAGTTCGGCTGGCGCGATCTGCCGAACAATCCACCGCCCGTATTCCTCCAACCGCTTCACCGACTTCGTCAGCGAGATGTAGCGGTGGTGCGGAGTCGCAGCTGCAACGCCATGGACGGCGGCGATGTACTCGAATGGGGTGTTGCGGGCGAACAGATCGCCCATGAACTGGACGGCGATCATGCGGGGATCCTGCCAGCGGAGCGGGATTGATAGGCGCGAGGGCATGAGGTGAACCTCCCCGGTCCACTTGCCGTCTCGGATCACAAGATCCGTCTCCGGCGTGTTCTTACGCTGGCGGGGCATCTGGAGCTCTGCCCAGCAGCGGGTGCCTTTGTCGCGAGGCCGGCTCAATTCACAACCGTCGCAGCCGTAGAGGACATTCCAGGATTCGCCCTTAAAGCCGGGCTGGTTCAAATATTCAATCCCGTGCATGATTACATCCTCTCAGTTGTTCGCGTCCCGGATGGGCATCGTTTTCACCCGGCTGTCGGTGATCTCGCCTGGGTGGGCGATCAACTCATTGCACAGTGCCGCCGCGGTCTTGTAGTCACTTCTGACCACGATGCCCGTGATGAGCATGTCCGCAGGGAGTTGGCGCGGATCTCTGAGGTAGTGGTATTGGATTGCATTGTCACAGTCCATTCCGATCTGGACGATCACCGGAAGCCCAAACTCTCGGCATTTCCTGACCAGTGCCTCGATAAACGGCTCGAGTTGCTTCGCGCGCGGGTCATCAAGCTTTACAGGGTCTGGCATACTATCTCCTACTCTGTTTCCGGCGCCTATCCCGGGTGACGGCTGGTGCGGCATGGTTACCCGCATGCCGCGACACGGGGGAGGGGTTACTGATTCGCTTCCACCCTGGTGCGAAGGAAGCTACCTGCGAAGCCGAGCAGCGCTCCAAAATCCGTAAGATCGATGTGGTCAACACCGATACTGCGCAAAGCGGCCAATATCCAATCACCGAGGAACGTGAGGCTAATGATCCATCCCACGAGTGCCCCGATCGCGGAAGCGGCTGGGATCAGGACTAACGCAGTTCCGAGAAAAAATATGGATATCACTAAGATCTTGGTCATTTCGCTTTTCCTTCTTTCGCCCGCCGCACCGGGACTCATTGACGTGCGGTCCGGTTGTCTCAGTCCCCGTTGTTTCGCTCTCGATTCGACGGCGCAGCGTCCTGCCATGACGGCTGAAGCCATGCGGTCGAATGTGCCGCCCGGCCGAATGCCCGGCGGATCTGCTTGGGTCCGATGAGGCGGTAGCCCCACCTGCGGGTGCGGTGTGCTGTTCGGGCCGCTGCATGTGCTCGTTTCAAATCTCGACTCATTTCGTTCTCCTTCCCGCCGTGGCGGGTGTGTTTACGCTGTCTCAACTACGGTTCCGGCCATCGGACCCGCTCAAGCCCGGTTGCCTCGAGGCTTACGGGCTGAATCATCAAATACCTCGGAAACCCGCGCACTGACTTATGGATCGATGGCGCGATCTCATCCCAGAACACGATCCAGCAGCTTGCGCTCCCGGCCTCGTGCTTGCGGATCTGCTCCGTTGTCACATCGCCTATCAGGCGCTTCCCGCTGGCTTCCAGGAAGTCATCCATCGCTCACCTCAGTAGTTTCGAATACGGAGCTCCGGCACAGCGCCGCGCCCGTCTTTGTCTCGATTCCCAGGGCGGGAAATCATCACCCGCTCGATGTTCCACCCGCGCCAGATGACGCGGGCTTCAGCGCAGTCCGCGTTGCAGGAGAGTACCTTGACGCCGCGCTCACCGGCTGCCCGGCAGGCTTGCTCGAGCTTCCGGTGCTGACGCAAGCCGAACGAGCCAGCGTAGGACGTGAAGCCGTCCTTTCCCGCCAAGTCGAGATACGGCGGATCGACGAACAGCAGGTCGCCCTCCCGTGTCGCCGCGATCGTGTCCTCAAATGAGCAACACCGCAGATCCGAACCCTGCAACGACTGCGCCACCGCCCGGATCGTCTCTGCCGATGGCAACACCGCGTCGGCGCCCCACGGCATGTTGAGCTCACCGGACAGGTTCACGCGGCTCAATCCGTTAAAGGTCCGGCGGTTCAGATAGATCGCCCTGGCTGCCACATCGGGCACCGTGAACACCTGCATCAGCGTCTGGAGCAACCCCGTCTGCGGCCGGTAGAGCGCGTTGAGATCGTCGCGATAGCGCTCGAAGACCTCTCGCCCCGTCATCGTTCGCATCGGATCGAGTTCATCGATCAGCGTGTCGCAGTGGTCCCTCGCAGCCACGTAGACGCACATGACCGGGCTCGATACGTCGCTCAGCACCAGCGGACCAGCAAGGCCCGTGGCCCGCAGATACAGCGGCAACGAGGCGCCACCGACAAACGGATCCACGTAGCGCGTGAACGGAGGCAGCATCGCAGTCAGCGCTTCCACCTGGCCGGCCTTGCCGCCGATGGTCTTCCAGATTCCAGGTTGTCTTTTCATCTCTCCCCCGTTATGCGCTCAACGCGCGCCTCACGTCTACCTCAAGCCCGTCCCAGTACTGAGCCAGCACATACGCCCGGACATCCTCAGCGTCATCTCGAGCGAACCGAATCAGCGCCTTCACATCGCCCGCCGTGAGCTCCATCACGCTTTTGTGGAGGCCTCGCACGAACTCCGCCACGATCAGATCCGGGTCCGCGCCTGCCGGCTCCCGCCTTTCGTGCCGCTCAGATGGATGGCGCACGTCGTCACCGATGCCCTCTGCTCGCTCAAGGACCATACGGGGGCCGTTCCTGCCGATCGCGCCGGATAGCGCGATCACAATCTCTCGCAGAGCTCCGAACCGCCGCCCGCCTGAACCGACAATCAGCCTTACGTCGGGGGGGTCCGCTCGGATGTAGAGCTGTGTCAGCCGGTCATCAACCGGCACCTCCACGATCTCGATCTGGTTCGGGTGGTCCACCATGCCCCGCACGATGACACCCAGTATTTCAGCCACGGTCGACATCTATTCTCCCTGCGCTACTCGCGCGGTTATTCGTTTCATCCCGCCAATCACCACGACCTCCGGATTCGATCGCCAGGACTCGATCCCATGCAACGCACACCAGGCAGCGACGTACCGATCCCGGGCTCCCATGTCGTTCCAGAAGCGCCCGAATGATTCCCACGTCTCCTTGCGCCCGGTGGCCGTCTCGAGCATGCCCAGCAGTTTCCGACGGGTCCCGCCCATCTCAAGCAGCCCGTTAGGAGCCAGGGTCAGCATCCCCTCTCGGATAGCCCCCGCCTCATCGATTTCGTACACCGGCTCACGCCGAACCTCTCCGACCACGAGCTCGAGCCGGCACATCCATCGCCGCATGAAGATCGACGGGCGCCGCTTCCCGTCATGCCTGCCGTTCTCATGCGCTTCAACCCACCGATCCGCCGCGGTAGCAGTATCCTCGATCGAAACGAAGCGCCCATCGGCTCGGAATAGGATGCCATTGGTGCCATCGTCGAGGGTATACGTCCTCCACGTCTCCCGGCACCACACTCGATCACCTGGCCGAACGCGCAGCCACTTCAGATCCAGCCGCCGCGTCTCGGATTTCTGGTCACTCATCAGCGCCCGGACCATCGGCCCGGAGAACAGGATCGGATACTCTTTCACGCCTCACCTCCAAAAAGCACATCGACCCACGCTGACCGCAGCTCAACGTCTCCCGGCTCGAAGCCACAGACCACGGCGTCAAGCGCGCGCTGGATGTCGAGGATAACGGTCATGTCGGGCATTAATTCGGCTGGGATCTCAATCTCGAACGTCATCACTCACCTCCGTTGTTGTCCTGCAATCCTACTCGGGCTTGAGGACAAGCGCAACACTTATTTACGCCGCTCCTTCAGAATCTTCACGCTTGGCTGAAGGGTGCCATAACCGTGCGCGGCGAGTAGGCAGGCGTCTGATACGTCCTCCTTGGATTTCTTCCCATACCCGTCCAGGCAGCCGGGAAACATCTGCGAGGCGATTTTCTGACTCCACTGCTTCCACTCAGCCGCGCCCTTCGGCCTGGGCTTCGGGATGATCGCCTTATACGAGCTGCGCCAAGTCGCCGGGAAGACCATCGTCGGCTCACCCTGCCCTACGTCCATCATGACGCACCACATCGAGACGGCTTGCGCGCACTCACGGACCGATACCTGATAGGCCAGCATGAAGTTTTGCGGCTTCCCGTCGCTATCTTCTGGAGCGCCGAAAACATTTGTATTTTCAACGAAGACGGCATCAACCGAACCGCAGTGAGGCAACAAACTTTCGTCCAGCCAGTCACGCAGCGCGCGCAAGGTCCGCTTATCGGCTGGGAGCGTTTTCCAACCGGTGCGCAGGACCCGACGACCGTCATAAATGGCCCAACCGATTCCGCCCCAGGCTGCGTCGATCGCCAGTACAGTTTTGCTCATTACCTGCCTCCGCCAGATCTTGAGGTCAGACACTGGCATCGAACCGTGCCGCACCCAGACACCTTAAGGATCCGCCCGTTTGGCCGTTGGCCGTCGATCACGCGGATTCCATGTTCACATTCGACGCCCTGGATTCGGGCGTTAGCGCGGAACGGCTCAAGGCACCGATGGATGCAGCGCTCATCCAGCCCGGTTGCATCGACAATCTGCCGCGCGTGTGTGAACCATGAATGGACGTATTCTTGCTCGCCAGCGTACACCAACAAAAACGTCTCTTCCATCGCCCGTGAGCATACAGGCCGCACTGCGGCAGGTTTAGGCTTCACACTGGCCGCCGGCCTATAACCGCAACTGCGTCTATGGCTTCCGCCATCGCCATATCGGTAATCGTCCGACTCCAGATACTCCTCTCGATCCCGGTGCATCTGATCGTGGTGTTCGTCGCTAATGTCTCCCATGCGTCACCTCATGTATCAACCTTCGTCGCTTTCCACCCGACATTACCCCCTATCGCCGGATCACTTCGAGCTCGGCAGCTTCCCCCACAGTGCAGACGCAATGCTTCAAGCATCTCCCTTGCGTGAGCTTCGTCTTTCCGTGCTCGTGAAATTGATTTGTCAATCATGACTTTTGCTGCGCGCTCCGAAGAAAGCGCCTTGCGTTTCCCGAATGGTCGCCATCCATCATCGATCTTATCGGCAGCCCCAATCTCGTGTTTGCCGATGTAGAAAACTCCGTAGGTCGCCCCGTTGGGGTATTGGCACTCATCTATTGTGAGCATCTCGTTTCCTCCACTTGGTCGGCCGGCACATCAAACCACTCAACCACCACGCCATCCCGATAGACAGGATACCTGCCCGGCTTCAGGCAGTCGATCGCCTCGGCGATGTCGTCATAGATCATGTCCGGTTCAGATGGGTCTTGCCATAGCCCGACGCCTTCCGCGCCCGGCTCGAGCGCCAGAGCGTAGACGTCATCGGCAAAGATCCGATGAGTGCGTGGCAACCCTTGAGCCGGGACTGTGAGCGCCTCCAACGCCGCTTCGTACCCGTCCGCCATCTGTGCGACATAGTACGCCCGGTCGTTTTTGAGCCAGATCTGAATGCAGTTCATCCCATCGCCCACTTCACCACCTCCTTCTGACACCGATCCCATACACACCGAGGCACCGAGACGCGCCCCGTCAACCGTCCCCGTAGCACCTGGTCGATCGCCGCCGCACACAGCACGATCGCCTGTTCCGCCGGGTCATCCGGCATGACCGGCTTCCCGCCATCGATCTCGTAGCTCACGTCGACCACGTCCGCCGCTTCCCGCTCCCTGACCACCTGCCGCCAGTCGATGCCCTGATCGCGCCAGTATCGTTTCTCACGTGAGGTCATCGATCGCCCTCCACCTTGCGGTCTTTTGACTCAGCCGTTGACATGTATTCCACCCCAGCGAGGGAGTAGAGCGTCCTCGCTGAAGCCTCTACATCACCCGTAACAGCCATCCCCAATATCGCTCTCGCAATCCTCCTTGATGCCATCGCTTTGCGCCATTGGCCCGCAAAGAACGCCAGAAACAGGCTCACCCACCATGCCACGGACAAAAATACAATCGCTGTCGTGCTCATATTTCCCCTTCAGTCTTCATTTCCGTAATTCATCACCCCTCCACACGGATAGACGCGACAGTCCGCGCCCTGGCAACGACGGCAACTCATCCAAACAGCCCCACCTGCTGAGCTGGCCACCAGACCGGCCATCAAACCAAAACCCATGAACATGTGTTACCACCGCCTGCCCAGATGATTGCATTTGGCATGTTGGTTAACTCTGTGGGCATGCTTTTCATTCTTTCAAGTGTTCCTGTCATGACGCCGTTCAACACTATTGCCTCGATCGTGACATGGAATCCAGCTCGACAAATGACCGGGTTCCCCCTCGCATTTCCCCTGAAGTATGTAGTGCCCTTTGGTATGGTGATGCGGTCCCCTGCCTTCGCCATACTAAGAGCCTCTACCTGATCACGATATTTTGCGTCTAGTTTATCGAGTCGCCGACACACCTTGCATTGAGACGAGCCGGGCCAGGAGCGCCGGCCGCATATACACAGCGGGAATCGGTCAATGCTCTCCTTGCCATGGCGCGACATATGTTCAGAGCTCGATAAGACTTCAAGATTTTCTATCCGGTTGTCCTCACGATTTCTATTCTTGTGATGTACGTGCTCACCACTTTTCAGTTTTCGACCGATCGACTGTTCCACTACATACCGATGATGTGAGTAGTAACCATTGCCCCCGACCGTGTCGACGCCAAGGAATACCTCCAGGTAGCCGCCATGCTGTCGAATTTGCCCGATCTGTGTCTTAGGATTATGCCCCCGCTTAATACCTATTCTGGCAATCCATACGCAGGCGTGTGAACAATAGTTGACGGGCTTTATCCGATCTGTTGAGCGTGTGAAGATTGACCCGCACTGGTTACAAGCCAATGTTGCCAATCGGCCCTTTTCAATAATTCCTACATCGGTGGGGGTTCTGGTGTAGCTCGCAACGCACCCTCGCGAACAGAATTGAAGCGCATGCTTTGCAACCCACGATGGCTTGCGGTTGAACTCGAGCGAGCAACCGGCACAAACAACCTGCATGATGACCTCCGTTGATGAGATCAATATATATGGTTTTCGCAACGCGCGCAAGAACTGCTAATAGACGAATCAATCATTGTTCCCCTTCCGTGCGATTCGTCCCACATCGATACTTGTTTCCAATGTAATGATCGGCCCCCGGCTCAAGGCATACCGGGCAAAACACGCACGGAGATCCTTTTGTTTCCCCGTCAATCGCCGCCCACCTTGGCCCGGTGTAGGCATCGCCAAGCGCTCGAGCTTGAGCCTGTAACCGATCCACCCGCTTACCCCACGTACCGGGACGGGGCTTCAAACCAAGTTCAAGTTGAGTCCTCATCCCACCCCCTCCAATACCACCCGTTTCAGCTCCGTCTGCGGTCCGGGCTCAATCAGTCGCATCGCTTCGTCTCCTCATACGCTTCACACGTCCCTGCCAGGCCGATCTGAGCCCCGCAATCCTGGCACCACGCCGCGGCGCAACGGGAGCATTTCCAATCGCCCCAGTTCGAGAGTCCTACCCCCGGCCACGACAGCATTTCAGCGCCGCAAGTGCAATGGCTTCGAGGCGTCTTAGCGTCCTCTATTTTCGCCCGCTCGAGCAGTTCGGTTATTTCAATCTCCGCGCGCTTCTGGATGGATTTTGCCAGATCCCGGAGGTGGTCACCCTCAGCCGATCTCCCCTTCTGCGCCCTGACCTCATCGTTCGTCGGTAATCGGTTCATAAGGCTGTGCCTCCTCTTTCTCGACCGCCAGAGCCATCCTGCACTTCGGGCACGACGGCCGCTCATCGAACACCCACCGCTTTTTCTCCGGGTCATCCCAGAGGTCCACCCACCGCCCGCAAGCGGTTTTCGCCTGCGTCCCCTGCTCTCTCGAGTTGATCCAGACGTCCCGGAGCGACCCGAGACGGTGCTCAGCGTGCGTGTTCGCCTTCATACATTCGCCCTCACGAGTGCCTCGGCAACGTCGGGGCAGACGTTTGCTTTGCGCAGAGTCTGCGCCTGTAAAGTTCGACGACACGTCTCACTGCATGTCTTCGCTCGTGCTCGCTTTGTCTTATGCGGCGTGAATTCTTTGCCACACCATAAACAATCCTTTGTAATCGCGTGTTTCTGGTTGTGTTCAATACTATGGCTTAGTGCCGTTTTTATCTCGAGATTATCCAGTCTATTGTCTGTTTTGTTGCCGTTCTTATGATGGACAATTTCGTCAGAACTGAGGCTCCTCCCGATTGACTGCTCCATAACCACACGGTGTAGCAATCTATTTTTACCGTTAACCTTAGTAAATCTGTACCTGTTGCCAGGTGACAGTGGTTTGTTGGCTTGAGCGCATTTTACTGAGCAAAATATCGCGTCTTTGTGAGTGCTATCAAACTCAGCATTGCAGTTTTTACACACCTTTACGAATCGCTTGTACTTCCGTGCCATTCCTCTTATCCTCCGTGTATTATTGCGATCTTATATCCGATTCATCCCCGCGAACAGCACCGCCGATGCGGTCCGATCGAGTCGACCAAATGCAGAGGTCTGGATCATTTCGCCCCCAACGTCAGCGGCTCGCCAAGCCTGAGCGCTTCCGCCCGCTGCTCCGGGGTTGCGCGGTCCCATCTATCTACGGAGATGCTGCGCTCATCGCTGAAGGTCGCTTTAGCCAGGTCCCATGCAGGCTGTGCCCGCTCGCTCATTTCCCCCTCTGGGGATACTATCTTGCCCGCGACAACCCATCTACAGCCCCTGGAAACGAACACAACCCACCCCCACGGCGCATCCTGCCCAGGTTCGAGTGGGTAGTCCGCAGGGACGCCGCGGGATTCGAGCCAGGTGGCGAGCTCGTGGAGGCGGGGATCTGGGGCCAACGGCTGGCAGTCGTGGAGCACGACGTTGCACGACCCAGGCAGTTCGGCACCAGTCGCGAACCGCCATTTCAAGAACTGGAACACAGCCCACACCTGATCGGTCAGGTGAGTTTCGTCTCCGGCAAAGCGAGACCGCATGCCTGGAAAATGTCTCAACATCATTTCGTTGTATTCGAGAAGTCGAGCCCTCCCGAGATCGGTCAGTTCGACGGTCATCTGATCGTTCAGGTTGAATTTCACGTCCATCACACACCTCCTATGCACGGCTCGAAGCCCTCGCCATCAAGCCTGACCGGGCCATCGTTAACCGCTCCGCACCTGGCACAATGCTCGTTGCTGTGGGCGCCGTCGGTGCGCCAATCGTGGGGCGTGGCCTCTTTCATCTTTGCCACCGCGGCGTCGACTTCGTCCCACGTGGCCGGGATGGGGCCGAGGGCGAGGTCGGGGCGGATGGGGTAGACGCGGACCGCATTCCGATCGACGAATCGCCCGGACCGCATGCGCCACAGAGATCTGCCTGCGATGTTGAACTCGGCCATCCAATCCGGCCACGCTGCCAGGCGCTCGGGGGTCAGCTCGGAGGCGGGACGGGGGAAGGGGGCCACTGTCGCATGGAACGCTGTCACGCACGCGATCATCTCGCGTACATGAATATGGCTCCATGGCTCGCCATCACTGCCACGACCATCCCCATCCCACATCCAATCACGTACAAACTTTTTGTAATCCATTCGCATCGTCCTCATGCTTCGTGTCCGCTGTAAAAATCCCTCCGCTGTGCCGCGGACTGGAGCACCCGCCCGGGTAGCTAGCCTGGACGGTGCGGAGGGGATCTATCTCGAATCCCCCGATCCGCAGATAGTCCCGGCTGCCATCCGGCCCTGGAGTTTCTCGATGTTCGCGTCAAGCACCTGATCGATCGTGACTCCCATCGCGTCACAGAACCCGATTATGGCCCCGGTCGTTTCCTGAATTCCGGAGCTCATGGCGCCGATGTAGACCGGCTTTTCCGACACACTGGCCGTAACCATCGCTGCCGATATGGTGGCTGCCGCCTCATCCATGTAGAGCACCCAAATAGGCAGAGGGCGGCACCCTCCCGTTTTCGCGTCCTCAATCGCCACAATGCGGCCCCAGTCGAATCCCATGTGACGGCAGATCTCCGACACGTACCAGCAGACGTCACCCAGCTCGAGGATGATGGCGGAGTCAAGAACCTGTTCACCCCGTTTCAGTCGTTTCAGCTTCCCGCACACTTCGCCGACCTCTTCGGCCAGCCCGAGCGCGAGGTATTCCATTGCGTCTGAGTGTGGGTATGTGGCGAATCGGTGAGCGGCAATCTGGTATTCAGTCGGGTTCATCTCGCCTCCGTTTTCGCCAGCATAGCACAGGTTAAGGCATGCGCAACACTTATTCACAGAAAAAAGCGGTGCCGGTTGTCCGCCTCGTGACAGAGCCCGGCTATGCGTCCGCGCGCGAGACCCCGCTAAGTCTCATCAACGATGTTCACTTGGCCCGGTATTTGTCGAGCGTTCGGCGGGTGGTCGCTTTCAGATCCACCCCAATCTGGTCCTCGAGCAGATGGATCCGGATGTCCTCCGCATAGGGGCCGGCCGCCTTCATGAGGTTCTTAGCGTCGGCCGGGTAGAGGTCCCCGACGGCCATCTTCATCTCGTCCAGTAGCCGCTTGAGCTCCGTCGCCGGGTCGAAGGACTCCTCAACGGGCTGCGTGATGGGCTGGCTATAAGGCACCCCGTCGATCGCCGCCTGCTTGAGTTCGTCCAGGGACGCGGTGTCGAGCGGCTTACCGGCAGCAGCCCAGAACATCGCCACGGTTGACGCCTGTGCTTCGGACAGCCCCGAAGTGACGCACGGGCTCATCTCGGCAATGCCGGTGTGATCTGCCAGCGAGGGCCACGGCTTCACGCCCGTTTCGACCTCGGCCAACAGCTCGCATACCGGGCAAACGATCTCCTCAGTGTCGCTCGGATCCTGAAAGCCTGCCGCCATCTCAGCCTCGAAAAACGGGTCATCAGCCACGCCATCCTCGAGCCCGTCATCGGCCCTAGAATCGCCGATCGATCCGTCCCCCTCGCCATCACCCGCGTCGGCCTCCGTTTCGTCGTTGGAGGGCTGAAGCGTGCTGCCTACAATGGCCGCTCGGCCTGGCTCGTAGGTGGCCGCAACGACCTCCAGCCGAATGGCATCGAGCACGTCGGTATCGGGCAGCTTTTCGAATTCCGCCAGCCGCCCGCCCATCGCCGCCGCCTGCTGAGTCGTGAGCCCCCCACCCAGGCAGAAGCTCGTGCCCAGTTTGTGATCGTCCAGCTTCCCTGCCGTCACACCGACGCTGAGCGGGCAGATCGGGCACATCGCCATCGCCCGGTGCTCCTTCTCCCACTCGAAGGCCTGCTGCCGTTCCTCGTCGTTGAGCGGTCTCGACTCCAAGCGCTCGTAGGTGTCCAGCCGGATGAGCTCAGCGCGGTTTTCGCCGAACCGTGGTCGCCACTCGCATTCGACCTCGCGCTCCTCTTTGCCAGCGCGAAGAGCCTGAGAGAGCTCAACGAGCCGGTCTTCAGCCACCTTCTTCCGGTTCATCACGCTCGAGCGAAGCTCCTTTCGCTCCTCAACCTCGCAGGTCACGTCCAGAAGCTCCGTGTCGACCTTACCCGGTTCCTTCACCTCCTCAAGCCGGTAGCCGCCCCACTCGTCAACTTCGTCGGTCTCCATCAGCCCGAACCGGCGGGCAAAGACGAGGCCCTCCCTGTCGAGCTGGAGGCCGTTTATTTCGAGCAACAGGCGCTTGGCGCGTCGCTTCACCGACCACAGCGCGCCCTCAAGTTGCGAGGATTCGGCCCGGTAGGCCTCTTTCTCGTCTTCGTCCAGGACGTGAACCAGCTTCCGTGTCTCCCGTTTAACTTCACTCACTTCGTACCCTCCTCTTTGTCAAGCCACGCCCGCACAACGCGAGCTATGGCGGCTGTTTCCGGGCTCACCCGGTCCGCTTCAACGGCCGCGAGCAGTAGCCTGATTGCCACCGTCGCCGCCCCTTGTTTGTGCCCGCTCGCCATCCTCTCGAATGCCGTCAGCATCACCTCCCGTCGCCGCCGTAACTGCTGCAACAGGCTCGGCGGTAGCCTCGATCCTCCGTTTCCGCAACTCATCCCAAACATCCTCCCACTCTGGATTAATCGCCGGACCAAATTGGTTGGGCCAGTGCGCTGGCACCAACCCGCCGTGTCTCACCCGCTCCATGGACGCCATCTCGCGCTCGAGCTCACCAAAGACCGTGAGCAGTCGTGTCAGGTCACTCATCGTTCACCTCCGCTGACGTGCTGCCGAACCATGAGGGCTCCTCTCGCGCCTCGGCCTGGTACCATCGCATATACGAGCCCACGTAGCGCATCGGGATCGTGCCAGTGGAGCCGGACCCGTGGAGGGCCACGGTGATGTCGGCCTCTTCCTTTTCGCTGTCGCTCAGCCGTGCCTGCTCGCGTTCCGATCGTCGAATCGGTGGACGGTCCAATAGGATCAGCGCCTCGCAGTCGTTGTTGATTTCCTTTGAGCCACGCACATCGTCCATCGTCGGAGCGCCGTCGCCGTCGTTGAGCTGGATCATGACCACGAACGGGATCCCCGTCTCCTGGGCCAGTTCCGCGATCCCCTGAGATGCCTGGCTAACTCGCTCGAAGATCGGGCATGGAAACGGTGGCTCGATGCGCTGGAGGTGATCGACAACAACGAGGCTCACGTCACGGTCGGCTCGAATTCGTTGCAGCGTCCTGCGAATGCCCTCGATCGTTCGGCTGCCCTTGACGCGGTCCATCCGGCCGTCGTGACGATCGAACCGGGAAGCGTCGATCCTCAACCGGTCCGTGTAGCAGTGCTCGAGCGCCTTCACGTAGTGCTGTTCTTGCCAGGCGTCCATCTGGCGCCTCTGGATGGTCTGTAGCGGCACCTCCGCGTAACTGGCCACCATGCGCGCCATGAGTTCGTCCATGTCGAGCTCCATCTCGAACATGACCACGTTCGCACCCTGCGTTGTCGCCGCGTCCACAGCCACCTCGATCGCCGCGCTGGTTTTGCCGACCTTCCGCCGCGCGCCGAGGTAGTAGGGCCGTCTCCCGCCCGTCCACCCGCCGTTGAGGATCTTGGTGAGAGGTTCCCACGGCGTTGCGATCGGGGGTCGTGTCGGCTCAAGATCCGGCCGGTCGTACCGGTCCGCGTAGCGCTGGATCAGATCGGCAGCGGAAACATCCGACCGTTTCACCCGCCGCGGTTCGGCCTCCCTGGCCAGCTTCGTCGCCGCCTCGTGGATGTCCGCGGGTGTTGCCTCGAGCGTCGCCTCTGCCAGGTCCTGAGCCAGCTCGAGCACCCGCCGCGACTGTGCGCAGTCCGCAACGATCTTGGCGTGAGACAAGATGCCTGCGACAGATGGGGAATGGAGACCCGCAAGCGCCGCGACACCGCCAACCTCCTCAATCTGCCCCAGCGTCGACAGCCGCGAAACGATGGTCACCAGGTCAACCGATTCGCCCGACTTGTGCAGGTCGACCATCGCCTTGAAGATCGTCCGGTGCGCCTCCCGGTAAAAGTCCAGCGCGGAGATCACCTCGAGCACCGGGTCCATCATCGCCGGGTCGCCACGGATGCCGGCCAGCACAGCTCGTTCTGCGTCCAGGTCGTGGCGAGATACCACCCCCTCCCGTTTTCGTGCCATCAGGCACCGCCCTTCGGGTGTTGGCGGAGCCAAAGGCCATGACGGCGATCATCCCCGGTAATTTCGAGTTCGTTACCCTGGATGATGCTCAAAAGCCGGGACGCCATCGCGCCATCGCTGCACCATTCCGAGAGCGACGGGGCATCGTGCTGCGAGGTCACCAGCGTCTTGAGCGGATCACCCAGGATCGGCAGCCGACGGTCAAGCAGGTCGAAATAGAGCTCTTTGAGGTAGGCAGTCCCGCGCGTGATTTCGTGCCGCCCCACGTTGTCGAGGATCAGCACCTCCACATCCATCGCCCGACGAACCAGCCCCTGGTTGGCTTCCGAGCGGTTCCGGTAGCTATCGATCAGGTCCACTTCCGAGATGAAAAGCACCTCCTGGCTACGTCGCAAACAGTCGAGGCCGGCACTGATGGCGAGGGTGCTTTTCCCGCGCCCCTGCTTGCCCCAGATGAGCGCGCCGGCGTTCGCGGTCTCCACCCAGACCTTGAGCACGTCGAACGCCTCTTCGTTGCACTGGTCGATCCGGAGCTTTCGCTTGGCCCACACGTCACGGTCAAGGGACATGTCCCAGACGTTTTCAGGGATACCGGAGTCGAGCCGCCAGTTCCGGATCTTCCGATCTTGCATGATCCTGGATGTCTCTTCCTCGCTTCGCTTGGCGCATGTCTCACAGGGCAGGGCCCGTTTGACCGTCTCGCGTCCACCGCCCTGCCATGCCGGCTTCAATCGGATCTGCTCGATTTCCTCGATTTCGCTTCCGCATCGCTGGCAGTTCATGACCCACCCCCTCGAAGAATTTTACGGTAGTCGTCGGCGGTCATCGCGTCCTGATGGCCCCCGTAGGAGTCGCGGGTTGAGGGGCGGGATTTCCCTCCGTAGTCGTTGTGCCCTGTTTGCGGCCTGGCCATTGGCTTTTCTGGCCCTTCCCGCAGTCGTCTGACGTGGCCGTCGATCGCCTTCGCGTCTCGGTAGAGAGTTTCTGGATCCACGTAGGTTTTCCCACTGTCGTTTGTGCCCATGTGAAACGTCGAAAGCTTCGCCCCTCCGGGAACGTCTTTCAGGTCGTCAACGGAGTAGCCAAGACGCAGGGCATCCGCGATCTTGTCCGCGCCCTTGTGGTCCAGGATTCGCCGCAGGGGAAACACCAGTCGGTAGGCATCCCAGACCTCCACGATTTCGAGGATGAACGGTTTTGATGAAGCCTTGACCGTCTCGAAGACCTTCACCCACATCCCGACGTCAACATGGCCGGACAGGCTCGAGAGTATGTCCGGGATTTTGTCTGTAGGTGCTGCCTTCTGGCTTCCCCGTTTCGGCCTGGGCTCTTTCGCTGGTACACCAGGAACAGCAACAAGTGTTGCTTGAACTTCTACAGGCACCACCATCGCCGGGCTTGTCCCGGCTTCCCCCTGAAGGGGGTTAGGGGGTTGTTCTTTCTGGATCTTCTTCTGATCTCTATCTGGATCTTCTTCTGGATCTAAATCTAAGATCTTAGATCTCTCAGAACGCGCGCGCGCGAGTGGATGCTCGTGGTAGGTCCGTGGTAGGTCCGTGGTTGTTGTGCTCTCCGCCATATGTGAAATCAACTGCTCAGAAACCGCGCTGTGAAGCGAAGTCGTTGGATGCTCGTGGTAGGTCCGTGGTAGGTCCGTGGTGGGGTGGGTGGGGGGGGTCGTGGATGCCTGTGGTTGATCGTCGTCATCGGCGATAACCTGCCGAGCTTTGTAATCAGACAGCCCGCAGTGCTGTGCAAACCGTTTCCGGCCCCATGATTTTTGCATGTCCATCGCAACGATCGCCCTGTACCCGCATAGAGCGATCACGTCCGGGCATGGGGACGCCACAGAATACACCTGTGCCTGGAACCACAAATAAAACTCGATCGTAGGTCCCTTAAACCACGGGAGCATCTCATGCCTCCCATGCATCAGGGTCAACCCCTGCGAGGTCCATAGCCTCACTGCTCGATCGCGCGCCACCCAGCGCCTTTGCCCGTTCCGCGGCTTCGGGATGAGCTGCCCGCCACACCTCAATCATCCGCTCGTAGTCGCTTTGGCTGGGCACGTCCCGGCTGGTCCTCTGTACAGCGTCGGGTGCGTCGGCGCCGGGCCGATACGGGAAGAGGGGGCAGGATCTGGCCGGGCAGTCGCGCACGTTGGTATCGGTCTGCATGCACTGGCGGCAGAACTCGACGATCGCGCCCGTGGGGCTCTGGCCGGCGTCGATGCGCTTCCACCTGGCCGGGTGTTTGAGCCGGCGCTCATCGGCGAAAGTGACCGGCTGAAACCGTTCCGGTGTTGCCGGTTTGGTTGTCGTTCCAGTGTCATCTGTCGGAATCGGAAGATATTCTTTTGACGTGTTCACAAGACCTCCACAGCGACCGCAGGCGCACGTATCCGCACTACCTGGTCAGGCGCAAATTAATTGTGGAGCATGGGAGGATTACTACAGGCTTGACACTGCGGTCTACCTGTGGCAGGATCTTCTCATGCTCGTGCTCTCACATTCAACGCTTCGGGGCTTCATCTTGGCCGGTGAGCCCCGTTTGCGTTTCTTCCCAGTCCATCCGGGAATGCTCTAATCGTAGACCGTGTTCAGCCCGGTGTCAACTGGGATCCGCCAACCGGACTAATTGCCGACCCATCGCCACGCTTTGGCCAGACGCTCGTCTATCGCGCCCCATGATTCGTCAGGTACAAGCGATTCAGCCGCCAGCGCTACCGACATCACAGGCGGGATCTTGCCACGAACACGCCACACGTAGGCGCGGGTCCAACTTCCAGGAACTCGAAGTAGCGCTCTCCAGCGGTCCACCTCTGGCGTTTTCAGGTAGGCCCTCACGTCGAACCCGTCGTCATGTTTTCGCCCTTTGTGGGGCATTCCAGCCGTTCGCATGCTCACAGTTTCCCCGCTTCCCACTGCCTGAGCCAGTTGGCTACTGTTGCGGTCGTCCTGCCAACTGCAACCGCGATTTCTGCCGTAGTGCGTCCGTTCAGAGCGTGAATGATGGCTATTGCCTTCGTCCGTTCGTCGTGGCCACGCCGCTTCATAAGCCGTTCCAGATCCGCCCGTTCATCCGCTGTCGGTTGTCGCATAGTGTCGTCTCTCCGCCGTTCAGTTCAATGTTATCGCTTCGTTCTAACCCAGATCCCGAAACAGATCGGAACCCATCGACCGTCAGAGTTCTCCATCCACCGCGGACGAAGAGACCCCCAACGCTCGTAACCGAAGATCCACCAGGAACGCATGGAGATCATTTCTTTCCTTTCAGCGCAGAGCGAAACAGCGCCCCCGTCGCTTCTGGCAGATCTGGCAACTCAAGCGCCCACCGGAGATAGCCGCCAGGCTGGCCCCGTCTGTCTAGCAACGCTGCGACTTCCTCGAGGTTCATTCCGAGATACTTCCCGCAGTTGAGCTCGTACCGATCTCCCATCTCCCGTAGCCACCAGGAGAGGCCGATCCACCGGTCAACAAGCGCATGCACCTCGTGGAGATCATCGGGTAGCGCCGTTGCCATCCGTTCCATTGCCGATAGAGTGACAAAGCTGTCGGCACCGGCCCTGTGAGCCTGTGCCGGGAACGTGATGCCGAAGTGCTCAGCGATGGCCCCAAGTTGCCACTTCGCCGGACGTGGTGTGGCGGTCTGACAAGCGACCGTCATGCAGTCGATGACAGGGCGCCGCAGGTCGTACCAACCGACCCGCGCGCATTCTGCCGCGAACATGGGGCAGTCATAACCCGGGCCGTCTGACTTAAACCTGTTGCCGCAGTTCCAGCCCATGAGCACGGCATCGGACTGCATCAGATGCATCCAATAGGGTACGTGCTCGCCGAAGGTCGGAGCTATCCGGATCGCCTCGAGCTCATCAGGGCTGAGCTTCAGAAATCCAGCAGATGCGATCTCCATCTGCGGATTGATCCAGCATTCGCCGGTCTCGATTGGACCACCACGGCGTTCCTGCCTCGCCCAACCGAATTGGATCGGGCGATCCTTCCGCGGGTCCGTACCTGTCGCCTCGAAGTCGAAGGCGAGCCAGGGTGCTTCTTTCCATGTCATGCGTGTCTCCAGTACCCTGCTTTCGAGCAAGGCATCAATTTCATCGTCCTCGTTCATGCCACCTCCGGTCGATTCAATGAGGCCCCCTGTTGCCAGGGAGCCCGGATTCAAACGACCGTCAGACCCGAACCACCCTCAACTCCCCATCCTCAGACACCCGCGCGCTCAGCAGGTAACGCCCCGCCTCACGTGCGACCCGCGACAGCTCCGCGCGCTGCGTCTCCGTCGTGCCGTCCAGCGCCTCCTGGGGCATCAGTACCAGGTGAAACTCTGCACTCGGCTCAACGGGCATCTGGGTCAACATCAACTTCAGGGCGGCTGTGTCCTGCGTCGACCTGGAAAGATCCGCGAACGGGATCAGCCTCTCAGCCCGGGGGCTCCGGCACATCAGAACCCCGTCAGCGATGGACCAGCCGTCGATCTGACGCTTGGCCAGCACTTCGCCGATCTTCGCCTTGAGGCCGGTGGTAGCGGCTTCCTCGTAGGCTCGAGCGGTGGCCAGCTGCGACTTGAGCGCGGCATCGAGCTTGATTTCCTCATCAATCCGCTTGGCCTCGAGCTCCTTCCGCCTGGCCATCGCGACCCGCTGCCGGACTGGCTCAACCGCATCGACGATGGCCTGTTCCTGATCGAGCATCATCGGATCGATCGGGGCCACGTCGATCAGCTTCTGCCGGGCGTCCCACTGTTCGGCCGCAGTCTCGATCGCCGTCGCTTCCCGATCGAGGCCTGCTTCGAGTTGCCGCGCTTCAGCCTCAACGGTGTCCACCCGCCGTTGAGCACGGGCAACGGAGGCCTTCCGGTCGTCAACCTTTTCCTTTGCTGCGAGCCACCTGACATGAGCTTCGGCTACGACCAGAAACACGTCACTGGCAGCATCGTCGGCCTTCTTCTGTTCTTCAAGCCGCGCCTCCGCCGCCTGCTTGTCAGCGCGTTTCTTGGCGATGATTTCCTCGAGCTCAGATAGCTCCTTATCCATCTGAGCGATCACTTCCCGCGTGCCATTCACCACTCGCGTAGCCCGGATGTAGGCCATCTCAGCATCGTTGATGGGCGGCTCTTCTCCAGTCCCTTCCGCCGCATGATCGAGCTCCGCGGCCAACAAGGTCCGCGCTTCCTCGATCCGCTGCGCTGACTCCGCTCGAGCCTCCTCGAGCCGCTGAAGGACCGGTGTCACGTCGGGCCTCGTGGCCGGCTGGATGGCCGCGAAGTCCCGCCGTTGCGCGTCCTCCTTCGCGCGGCCATGGCGAGCCATCCGAACCTCGACGGCGGCCTGTTCCGCCTCCATAAGCCGTTCTTGCTCCTTGGCCACGGTCCACACATTGGCTTCGGCCGCTTCCTTGTCCGCCTGAGCACGGCACACGGTAAGTTTCCGATCCGTCGCCGCCGCGTCATCCTCGAAGCGACCATTGAGCGCGTGGAAGCGCTTGCGGACCTTTTCGCCGACGTCGGGAAGAAGGTCAAGGGGTTCACCGGCAGGCACGTCCAGATCGGCCACGTCGCCGCGCATGTCCTCGATAACGAGATCTGCCGTGGTACAGCGCACCTGCGTGATGGAGGCGAACGCCTTCAACTCGGCCGGCTGTCGCGTCTTCGGGTCGGTCAACCCGTTCCTGGTGAGCTGCACAAACGGGGTTCCGTCAAGGATCTGGACAGCAGGAGGGGCAGGCAGTCGGCGGATTGTCGAGGCGTAGATCTTCACGCCGGCCTGCGTCCCGTTGATGCCGGGCAACGTGACCTGGCCTACCGCTTCCGCGCCCGACTGCGAGGCCTTTTCGGCTGCCTGGTAGGAGATGGCCACGCGGAATCGATCGCGCTTCGGATCCCCGCCGTTGGCCTTCAGGTAGGCGAACAGGAGGCTATCGAGGATGTTCGATTTCCCCGCTTCCGGTGGACCATCGAGCAGATACAGCCCGGGGCCTTCGAGGGTGATTGGGAATGTGCCGCTGATTGGCTCAGTGGCGGAAACGGTCATGGTCAAGGTCTTATTCATGGTGTCTCCTGTGCCGCTGCCACGGGCTTATTGACTGGCAGATCTGGTTCTCATAGCACCATAGGATCGGTGCTCGTCTCAGTCCATTCCCTCTTCACGACGATCAACTTCAACCTCTTATCGCTGTGCTCCGCCTCATTCCATTGAACGGCTCGAGCCGCCTCCTCATCGGACTGATAGCCCTGGCCAAGCGGCGTTAGGTGATGCTTCCACGGGCAAGGACTCCGATAGTTCCACTTGCCGTCAATGTAGTAGTCGCGCTTGATATAAATCATCCTGCAGCCTCCAATATTGCCCGCGCCACCGGGCTGTTAAGGCGTTGGGTACCGATTTACGGTCAGGTACCGACACCGGCCAGACTCCCGGGATGTCTCCCCGTTCCTCGTCTGGCTTGCCCGGCTTTCCTTGCGGACCGGGCGGGTTCATGGTCATATCCTCCGCTGTTCTGTAGATGTTGGACCTTGCATCACCTCAAGCGGGCCTTTCACCCGCTCGAAGCTGTTAGCCAGCCTTCAGCCCGTTATCACCGCTTCATCGCGGTCTTCAACGCTTGCCTCCGGTCAATCCGGAGCTCCCATCGTTCACCTTCGTCAGCCGGTTCATCTTCGACCGGCGCCCTCAGCATTTCCAGCACTTCAGCCGGCCCGCCGAGCCATTCCACCGGGATCGTCTTGTCGCCCCGATAGATCGCCGCTGCCAGCCGGTGGTTCCCGTCGCGCATCGGATACCAGGTCACCCGGCCAACCGGAACCTCGACAACAATGCCGCCCTTGAATCCGTTGACCACGAACCACGCGATCCGGGCTGCGTGGGCCAGGTAATAGCGGTTGTCAAATGGTACATCTGCGCCCTCGTTCGGGTGAAGGAGCCAGCCGCGCTCGAGGCACCACTTGACCGACTTCCGGTCCATCGGTTCGCACCAGAGTCCTGTTTCAAACGGGCTCCACAGGTCTTCGATCACGGACAGGTTGCCGGGGAAGGTTTCACTCGGCATCGTCCACCTCCACGCACAGCGGCCGGCTCATGTTCTCCGCCTTCACCGGGCGAATGAACGCGCGTGAGATCCTGCGCCCCTGGATACCGTACTTCTCGTGCGTGCCAAGGTCATCGCCCAACGAGGCGGACAGGATCAGGTACTCTTCCCCCTTGATCCACTTGACATCGCTGTCAAGGGATCCGGTCATCCACTTGACCCTGGCGCCGTCCGCGCGCTGGAATTGGACCATGTCCTGCCAGCCGAACTGACCTTCCCATGATGCACGCCCGATCAGGGTCCAAACACCCGGCAAGACCTTCAGCAGTGCCTTCCTGGCAGGCGCCTTCAACTTCCCGGCACAGTCATGGCCGATCAGCGCCCCAAGGGCTTGCAGCGTCATCCCGCAGGCTTCCGCCACGGCTTCCGGCGCCGTCTCAACGTGCTCGTAGCACTTCGGGTCAACGCCCTTTTCCTTCTGCTTGATGGCGAGCCGCCAGTTACGGATCTCCGCAACGGCGAAGACGATCAGCCCCAGGTGCTTCCACGACTCGTTCTGAATCGCCGCCCGGATGTTCCGGTGGAACTGGTCATCGGTGGAGGCGTCAAGCCACGCCTGAACCTCTGCCATCACGGCGTCGGCTTCACCTGCAATCCATCGGCGGTTGGCTTCCCGCCACTGGTCGTTGTCGCGGACCTTCCGCCCCTCCTCGCCTTTGGGTGGGCAAAGCATGGCCGTGCATGTCATTGACGTGGTATTGCACGGGGGATAAAACTTCTCCGCAGCCTTGGCGCTCATATAGCCCTCGAGGGCTATCACTTCTTCCGCCAGCATGACCGCCAGCGGGAGGTTGAGAGCGCTCGAGCCACCGAACCCGCCACACCACTCGTCATCGTCGCCGTTCCGGAGCTCATCGGCAAACGACTGGAACCCATCGATCAGGTCCCGGATCTTTTTCGTCAAGTCGAGGTGCTTCGCGCACGACCCGCCAATCTGCCGGACCACTTCGCCCTTGCGGATGATGAAAGCGCGGTTTCGATGGTTCCGCACCCCGCACTCGTCACACCGGCTGAAATCGATCCCGTCCATCCGTTCCGTGGTCCAATACTCCACGGTGGGATCGATCGCGTGAAAGAGGGGGGAACCTTCGGACCGGTCGACGAGGGCCACCACTGCCCACTCAGAGACCGGAGCGTGAGCGACGATCTCGACATGGCCGGCAACGAGGTGCGCGGCCCATGACTTAAAAGATTCTGGCAGCAGCTCGTAACGCGGTGCAATGTGCCTCTCCTGCACCTCGTACAGGGTGAGCGCCAGGCCAATCGGATCGATCTCGTTGACTTCGAGCTCGATGCCCAGGCTCGAGGCCAGTGCTTGCGCCTTGTCGAGTTTTGCGCGGCTGATGCGGAAGGAAAGTTGATCTCGGGATAGGGTCTGCATGTCTCGCCTCCGTTGTTGATAGCCCAACATACCACATCAATTAGCCAGCGCAACACTTATCTTTAGGCGAGGTGAAGATTCTTTGAGGTGAGGGGAAAACCGCTTTGTACCTGGGAGATCCCGGTTTCATTTCCCGGTGTGACCGGGTCCGGGCAGGCACGCAAGGCGCGGCAACCTCCCTACCGATGTTGAGACCCCGACTCGGTAGAGATCGGGCACCCGATTAGCCGGCGATCGCCTTAATCCGAGCTGCGCACATCGCCTTGATCTCGCCCTGGATCGACTCATCGGCGTTCTTGAGCCACGCTTTCTGAACCGCCATGACGGCATCCACGTTCGGCGCTTGGGAGAGCTGGTCCATCAGCGGGGCGAGGGGGTCGCCGTTGTCGTCTGAATTCCCGTCGTTGTTCTGTTCCTCGGCCCGCCCATTAACGGCTGAATGCTGTTGAGCGCGCGCGCGTAACGCGGAGACGGCAGACGTTCCCTGCGTCTGCGCCGTCTGCCGATGGACGGATTCAAACTCCTTGGCCACATCGCCCGACATAGCACGGTCGTCGTTCTCCATCAGGTTCACAAGCCGTGCATGTCGGTCAAAGTTGAGGCCGCAGGTCTTGAGCGCATGCCGGATCTGCGTCTTCGTGAACATTTCATCCGGCCACTGTATCCACGGGCTGTACTGTTTTGCGTCTTCGCGGGTGATTTTGGCGAGAGAATCCTCCGCGATCCTGGTGAGGTATTCATATTCGCAGACGTCGATCCGCTGACTCCCGCTCGGGAGCGTAACCACTGCCCACGAACAGATCAATTCTCCTCTGCCGCCCTTCAACAGCTTCTTGTATTCCAGCACCGGCGCGGTGCCGTCCCGATAGTCGAACGCATCACCCTCCCGTACCACGCCCCACGTCAACCCCTGAATCGCACCAGACTCGAGCGCCACATCCAACAGGAATTTGTAGTTGTGAACGAGCGTCACCTTGTCCTTGAACGGGACCAGATAGCCGCCCGCGTAGGGACCGCTAAAACTGGTGATGCCCTCCCTCGCCCCTTGGAGCACCGCCAAAATCAGCGACGTCGGATCGCACTTCAACAGGTAATCATTCTTGGCCACGGCCAGAACGACCGAGGCCATCAGCTGGCTGACGTCAACGGACTGGTCACCAATGAGCGCCGCGATGCGCTTGGTGTACCCCTTCAGAGCACCGACGATCGCCTGTTCCTTGGCGGCATCAAGCATCGTCGCGTTATTCCATCTTACGAGTTCATTTCTCGGATCTGCCATCTCTCTTCTCCCTCTTATTCACCACCCAGCAGCCACCAACGGAGCCACTACGGCGCCCATCGCCAGCCACATGAACCCCAACAGCAGGACTGCCACCGAGGCCCAGATCAACCCGCCATGGAACGCGCTGCATGCTGAGGTGTAATCCTCCATGCTCGCGTTGAAGTCTGTCATGGCTTCGGCGCTTTCCTGTCTCGCGCCGTCCAGATCGAGCTCTTCAAACTCATCTTCATCTTCCTCCCAACCCGGCCCGAACCGTCGATGCAGGTCCATGGTCCCCTCCGTTTCCGCTACCGCCCCGGCCCTCGTTGTGCCGCCCTTCATGAAACCGAACGGAGCGAAAGAACGCCCCGCGCACTGTTTTCTGTGCCCTCACAGGCACGCCAAGCCGGCGCATAGACCACCGACAGAAAGCAAAGTCGAACCCGTGCCACGCGGCTACCTGGCCGAGACGCCAGCCGAGATTAAGAAGCCGAGCTGTGGATTCCGAGATCGTCGGCAACCTCCCTCGTAAGCACGAACCTGAGCACCCACGCCCCGCTTGCGGTCCGCTCTCCAGAATCCATCCACCCCTGAGCCAGGTAGAACGGCGGGTGCTTGCTGTGGGTCTCGATCACCACGGCGCCCCGTTCCGTCGCCCGTTGAATCCGGGAGGCGGACAGGAGCCCGCCGATTCCCAACGCCCGGAACGCTGGCAAGGTGAAGGCTCCACGAAGGCGAAACATGCCCGGCAGGAGCTCTTTCAGCCCGCCAGCAGCCACAACGCGGCCATCGGGCAGAGCGTAGCCGAACCACTCCGTAGCCGGGTCATCCTCGATCGTGACGCCATCTGTCCGGGCGGCATCGGTGAGATGGGCAACCGCGCTGTAGGGTAGAATCTGAACCATCCCTCACCTCCGTTGAAGCACAATACCGAGCTGGCCAGGAAAGCGCAACACTTATTTGAGGGCGAGCACGATCGCCCATCGAATCCACTCGTTGACCGCCATCTCATCGCGCGCGGCTGCCTCGTGAATAGCCTCCATTACCTCCTGGGTTACAGGGATGTTCGAAAGCCGGTGAGTGTAGACCTTCACTCGGTAGGGCGGTGGCCGATAGGGGGACCTGGCTTGCCGTTGTAAAGGCCATCCTCTGCATCAATAAATCCCTGTTCCAGATCGAAAAGTTCTTCACGGGTCATGTCGGAAGGAGCTGCAAACAAAATCCCGAAACGAAAATGGATCCGATCTGCCGACCATGCCTGTTGCAGGGCCATGTTCGCGTGCACTCCTTTGTCGAGATCGTTTCGGTGGGTCTGCCACCGCTTCAGCATGTTTCCAGACGATCCGACATATCGCCGACCGGTCAGCACATTCGTGATCGTGTAGACGCCTGGCCCTCCGCATCGCTCAGAGCTCAACACGTCATCGCCTGCCCGTTTGGCCCATTCCTCGATCGTGGCGCTCACCGGCCCGGGGTTCCGGAGCGCCTCATCAATTCGAGGGTCGATCCGGTAGTGGACGTTGACCTTTGCCACGCCGTCTTTGTTGAGGGAGCCACGAGGGCGACCGCGGGGGCGTTTGAGCGTTTGTGGTTCGTCGGTCATGTGATTTCCCTTCGTGTAAAAACCCGCGTTTGCGAGCGGTGGGGGGAATTATGCGAGATTCAGAACATCATTCGCCTGAGCGGTAGTGATCAGGGTCTTGATGAACATGGCAAATTGTGTTGACGACTGATTCTCGGCCATCAACCGTTTATGGGTATAAAATAAGGCACAATATAGGCAAGTGCAAGCAGAAACGCGCGCGCGAAACAATTATTTTCTGGCGTGACGGCGGGATTACTCGGCGGGGAACTCAGCATCAACCGGCACGCGATCATCTCCCTTAAACGACTCCATTAGGAGCGCGCGGAGACGGAACACGGTCCCGGTCGGCAGGGCCTCGTTCAGTAGGGCGAAGAGCGCTTCAGCGTCGGCCTGCATCCGCTGTTCGGACGCGGCCACTTCATGGAACGACGGGCGGGGAATGGACGTTACAATCCGAATGCGGTACCTCTCCGTCTGCTGTCGAGCTCTGTACAGGTTCAGGATCTTCATTCGTCGCACCACGGCTTCCCGTTGATCTCCACGAGCTTGCTCGAGCCATCCTGCGCTACTTCGAAGGTGAGCTTCAACTCCGCCCCGATATGCCAAAACTCACGAGGGGGACCGGCCAGCCCCCATCCTTCCCGGGCGAATTTGTTACCTTCATCGGTTTCGAGCACCTTGCCCGTGTGTGCATACATCACCAGTTTCCGCGGCCACGGATTGACCTGTGCTTTCTTGCGCGCTTCCCGCTCCTTCGTGGCCTGCTCGAACTCTGCATCGGTCATGTCTCGGATGTCTTTCATTCGTCCTCCGGCTCGGTCGTCACCACCACGTCAACCCCGAACTCCTCCGCCAGCTCGATGAACGTCTGATCCGCCACGCCCTTCGTCCAGTTGCGCGGGGCGTTCATGCGAAACCCTGGTTTCCCCTCTGTAGTCGCCCGCTCGAGCGCTACGGTGCGAGCCAGGGAGATCGCTTCGGCCGGAAGCTTCCCAACCCGCGGATCCGACTGAAGCACCTCGCAGAACTGGCCAAGGGCTTCCTCGGCGTTCACGGTCTTCCGCCCTGCGGACCGGCTGAGGCTGACCTTGCCAGCTCCGCCAATGAGCCCGGGAGCGTCGCCGATCTGACGCTGGACAAGGACCTTCAGGAAGTCGGCTCGAGCCTCCGCGCGCTTCTCCGTGATCTTCGCCTCCCGCCATGCCTCGATCAACTTCTCGCCGTGCCGGTCCGCTGCAACCGGCTTCGGCTTGTTGGCGTAGGGGTAGATGCGCCGCACCTCCGCGTCCATATCCTCGAGCTTCGTCGGCGGGGGGGCGTTGTCCGGCCGCAGGATGTGATCCCGATAGAACCTCAGCCCGATATCACGCAGCATCCCGAAGAGCTCCGGATCTGCCGGTACGCGGTACGTGTGGAGTTGTGCCGCGCCAGAGGTCAGCAGGGCATGCAGAACGGCGTCCACTGCCCCGCTGAGCCCCGTCACGCTATCGATGGCGGCCAGCGCCTTGCGCACGGGCTCATCCACGAACCGGAGGCGACGGAGTGCCATCCAGGGCAGATCGGACAGGCCCATGCTCCAGACCAACTGGCTCATGTATCGAAGGGGCATCCTGACGGCAGACTCAGCCGGGTCGCTCCAGTCGGCATCGTCGTCAAGCCCCTCGCTCCACTGGTCTTCGGGTGCGATGTTGAACTCGGCTACCCTGGCGTTGGTCTTGCCTTCGTAGAGGTGCCCCACCGCCCCGGCATCTCGAAGTGCCCAGAGCCCTTCGAGGCTCGAGACCGCCGTCACAGAGTCATCCGAGCACGGGATACCATCCGGCGTGAACGACATCCACCGATCGACCGGGTGAATGAATGAGCACGGGACGATCTGCCCGCTCTCCGGCCGTCCAGAGGGAACCATACGGATCCCGTTGTCCCGCTCGTAGGTTCGAGCCACAGGTGGCTCGAAGAGGTGGCCGAGACGGATGAAATCCTCCTTCCCGGTGAAGCGCTTCTCACCGTGGACCTTCGCGCGCCAAAGTCTTGCGGGCCGTGTGAGCACCTCATAAATTTCACTCGCGCCGATCGTGTTCCGGCGCATCGCGATCTGGTCATCTGTCAGCATTCGTGTCTCCTTTTATTTCCGCTTCATCGCGACGGCAATGTCGCACAGGCCCGCAATCACCATCACAAACGTGAGGCAAAACATGACCCATGCAACAATGGAAAATACCCAGTGTTCAAGCAGCCAATTTAATACGTCGATCACAATACCTCCGCTTTCTGAAGGATTTCGGCCACGTCCCGGCCTGCGAGCACGACTTCGCCCACACGAGTTCCCTCGATGCAGACGAGCTCGAGCCCGGAAGGACGGGAAAAGAGTTCCGCCCGGTCGACACCAGGCAAGCGTTTAGCACGGTCTCGGAGTACCCGGACCGCGTCAGTGAGAAGGATCTGAAGATAGGCTGAGGGCGGTGGGACTCGGCTGGTGATGTGTTGCATGCTCGCCTCCGTTGAAGTTCCAGGAGACGGTAGCATGAGGCGGATACGGGCGCAACACTTATTTTATGGAATCGAGGGGCCGTTGGTTAAATCTGCCCCGCGTAAACGGACCAGGTCACCGTCCCGGATCGCAGGCTCTTGAACTCCGCCACGCCGCTCGTTGCGTCGGTCCACACCCGCACCGAGTAGTCCGTTCCGTTGATGCCCTGGGTCCAGGGAGGGGTCTCCTCGTCGTACTGATCCGAGATCAGGGAGATCGACGGCGTCAAAGTCCGGTCCGTCGCCTTCAGCCCCACCGCCCTCATGATCGTGTTGCCGCTCGGTGGCGCCTTCGCCGTCATGTAGGTCTGGTACTGCGCCACGGTCATCCCCGCCGTGTGGATGTTCGCCAGTGCCACCGTGGCCCCGTTGTGGTCAAGCCAGGTGGTCCCGCCATCCCAGCTCACCAACAGCCGCACAGAGGTCCCCTCCGGCTCCTCATACGTCACGGCGCTCGAGTCGAACTGTGAGACCTTCGTGGTGCTCAACGCCAGGCTCGAGCCGGTGAGCACATAGTATCCCGCGGCCGGCAACTGAACGTCGGTGAATTCTCCAGCCGGCGGGGTGAATCCTGTCGTGTACCTGGGGGCGTTCGCAGCGGCATCGATCGAGAATCGGATGTCGTCGAACCTCCCCAGCAAACCCTGTCCGCCGAACCAATTACCGATCGTGACGTATTGTCGGCCAGCGAAAAGAGCTGTCACGCTCGACACTGTAGCGCCCGCGACACCATCTTTGTATACGACAAGAGTGTTATTCGGATTGTCGTACACAAGTGCAATATGATACCACTGCCCCGTAGTGACAGTCCCGCAGTTGACCGCGCTCGCAACGTTCCATGTCGAACCATTCGAGCTCGCGTATAGCTCCAAAGTCCCGCCGTTCGATCGAAACATGAATGGCTGTGTCCCCACGTCGTCGTAAGTCGCATTTTGTGCCCCGAAAATCATCTGAGTACCCGCCACACTGGTCCACTTTATCCACGCCTCGAGCACAAAAGTCGAGGTCCCCCAGTCGGCTGCACCCAGATCTGAGAGCATGGACACCCTGAGCACATCCGCCCCGCCGGCAAGGAGTACTGCTCCTGACCCATATTTCGGTGACGTCGTGCTAATTTTCGGCGTCCCGAGCACCGACACGGTATGCCCCATCGAGTCCTGAATGATCGTCGATAGGTCCGCCCCGTTCCCACTGATATGCAGCTTCACCGTCGCATCCGTTGACGCCGCCGTGAGTTTCAGCACCCCCCCGGTGAACTCGGTGAACGAACTGTTTTCCTGCGTGTAGAGGCTCTCGTCAGCCGAATCGAAATCGATCACAGACGACGTCACATTCGTCGCCGCCGTGCTCGAATACCATGCGTCCAGCAGTACACGCGGTGCGGACAGCGCCCCGAGCGCGATGTCCTTCAACGCGTTCTGAGCGAGCGACACGGACGCCGCGGAATAGACCACGAGCCCCGATCCGGTAGGGCCAGATCCCATCATTGACGCGATATTCCCGACCTGGGCTTTGCGGGGGAGTCCTGCCGCGGTACGGACATACACCAGATCGGTACTCGCGACCGTGGACAACTCAGTGAGCCCGGAGACGTCGTAAGGGATCTTGTCCGTATCGAGCTCGTTCACCGCCGCTTGGACGTCGGTTGCAGCGATGCCGCCCGCCGGAGTGTTTGCGATCGCACTGGCGGCATGGGCAGCCGTCGCGTCGGCAATGTGTCCCGTGAGCGCGGTATGGTCAGCGCTGGTCAGGTGATAGTATTCGCCTGTAGTGCCACCTTGGAGGCCTGCGAGGTTGCCGTGGGTCGACGCCAGGCTTGCAGCAAATGACGCCTCGAACGCGCTCTGTACCAGCGCCGCCGTCGTGGCCGATTTTTGAAACACGATCCGACCCACCAACCGAGCCGTGTATTGCACCCGCAGAGGCAAGGTGGCGGGCGGCCCCTCGTCCTGCGCCTGCGTCGACGTGTTGTATTCCGCCGTCCCGTAGACCATCAGGAGCTCGCCGGTATCTGTCAGGTAGTACCACAACGATGCATACTTGTTGGCCGTCATCGTAACAAGCGCAGTGCCGTTGTCGTACTGTGTGTTCGGCCATACCTGAACGCTGGCAGTGACGGTAAATACTCCGGCAACATGCTGATATGTCGAGAACCGATCGAGGCCTGAGGTATTCAGCGCCGCCACCACAAACCGGCTCAGGCCACTCCACATTGCCCCGGAAGTGACCGCCACGTACCGGTTAGTGTCCCCTGACTCGCTCAGGATCAAGCCGCCAGTCTCCTCGTCTCGAGCCAGGGGCATGATCTCCCGCATGGCCCGGATCATCTGGCCGGCATGGTCCCCTACCCGATGCTCGGTCTGGTGGATGTGAAGCGACCCACCCTCATTGCAGACCACCCCGACCATGAAGTCAGTGAGCCGGTTGAAATTGTTGCCGGTCCTAACCGTGACCTGTGGCGTCCCGGCGTTGTATTCAACCCCGACCCACCGCACAGTATCGGTCGGAATCGCCAGCCCATTGGAGGCCTGCCAGTCGAAATAGGGCAGGCTCACCGTCGATGCCGCGCTGGTGCGAATCAGCCCCGTACCAGCAGAGACGTTGATCGTTCCCCCGCCAGCGTCACTGATGACACCCCCCGACACCCACCCTGCACTGTGGAAGATATCTTGCATCTGCTGCACGGTCGAATAGGTGGACGCACCGACCCTCGACATACTCACCGCGCTTGCCGCATGTGCCGCGCTTGCGTCGTCGATGTGGGTGGTGAGGTTGGTTTGGACGGTGGAGGCAGCCCCCGCCGCGTCGTACCTCGCATCCGCGTCAGCCCGGGTCGGGATCGATGTCGTGGCCCCCACCCCTAGCGCGCGCTTCGTGAACGCATCCGCGCCGGTCTGCTCGACTAGACCCGACACGCCGTCAAGCCCCGCCAGGGCCGTAAGCGTGGCGTCCGTTGCCTGCTTGTCCGTGTCGAGCTCGTTTAGAGCTGCCTGGACGGTGATGGCGGCGATCCCGCCTGCGGGCGTGTTGGTGACCTGGCTTGCGGTATAGTCGCCTGCCGCCGCCACTACAGCGCCAGTGCGACCAAAGACCGTCCCGACGTAGCCGGAGATCTGGCCCCAGTTGGCCTCGAGCGTAGAAGGAGCGGACAGGCACATAAAGAGTTGGTTGGCGGGAACCGTATCAGTCCGCGTGAAGATGTCTGTCGGGTCTCCCCCACTGGCCAGCATGGCAGCCAGATTGCCCGAGCCCAGGTTTTCACCGAATGCCACCGCCGGAATCTGTGAAGCCGCGATCTTACTGTCCGCCCCAAGGCCCGGGTATCCGTTGGCCTGGTTCTTGGCGCTAACCGCCTGCTTTTCACTGGCCAGCTCGGCTATCTGCGCCGCCAGTGTCCCGGCTGCCACGTCGCCCGACGCTGCGCCCTCTATTTGTGTGGAATCGCGGCCTTCAATCGAAAATACGTCGCTCACGGTATACCTCATCGATCCATTTTATGGTTGCGGATACTCAACCGTGGATGGATCTCAAAAGAGTACCGATGGCCACGGCTCAGACTCTCGGCATCACATCGCGTCAGATGTCCAGATCTGGACTGTGCAGGCAGCGCTGGAGGACACCAACAAGCCTCCCCATTCCTCACCTACGACGAACCGGGCTTCCGTCCATTCATCCCCGCCGGTCGTCACCTTCGCGGGCACGGTGAACACTCCCGCCGCGCTCTGGGTCCACACTGGCGTACCACTGCCGTCAGCCGACGCCGAACGGATCCAGAGCCGAAGCGTCTGGCCGGCCGCCAGGTTGGTACGGATGAAACAGTTCGGCCTGCGTGCCGCCTTCATGAAGTCGAGCTCGTCCCAGTTCGCTTGGAATTCGGCTTCGATCGCCGCCATGTTGGCGATTGCGCCGGTCAAAGATGCTACGTTATTTGCCATGGTTCACCTCGTTAATGGTTATGGCAAAACGTGTCAGAATTTCAGCGGAAAGTCAAGGTAATGCGGCAGACTGAGGCGGGTGGCAAGGCGGGATGTCAGTTGCAGGGCTGGCCGTCGTTGCAGTGGCTGAACGGGCCGGAGACTTCGAGCGTGGAGCCATCGGGCAGGGTCGCGAGCAGGTACAGATCCCCGTAGACGTCCGATGAGCTGGAACCGTCGTCATAGGTGGGCTCTGTGGAGATTTCCAGCACCTCGATCACGCCCTCATCGATCGCGCATCCGGTTACGACCCGCTGAGCCCTGGAATCCAGATCGCAGGCGGTCAGATCGAGGGAAAAGCCGACGTTGCCGCCGATGGCGGAACAGTCGACAAACGACGGGAAGGCATCGTCTGGGTCGAAGGTGATGATCGCCTCGTGCCCGGCGTTGGCGCTCGAGCAGTCTGCCTGGGCATCGAGCCCGTAGCCGTTCAGGTCTCCGTAGACACCCCAGTATTCCCCTGCGACCGATACCGAAAAGGCCTCCGGGCTGGCTTGCTCAAGCGGGGAATCATCCACGGCACAACCAACGAGACACATGGCGGAACAAAGCAAAAGCAAGAATCGAGACATAAAACCTCCTGAAAGGGATTGCTCAAGCGCGCCGTTTGCGAGCTCGTGAGGGAATGATAGTCTAATTGTTGCGTAAGTCAAGCTTGATCATTCGGTGATGTAGGCTCGGGTGCCGTTGATCGCGACCCAGAACAGATACTCCTGGTCAGCTGCTCCCATGGCCATCACGATGTGCACCGCGATAACGTCTCGGTCGGCTCCAGCCGGTATCGTGATAGGGAGTGGCGCCCCGTTCGCCTGAGTCGCTGTGTTCGGTTGTCCCGCTGCGATAACCACAGCGCCAAGAGATGTGACCGTTGGCACGACATCGCCGTCATCCGCCTCGATGAGGTAGAACGTCGCGGTAATGGTGCCTCCCGCCGTGCCGAGATTGGTCCTGCCCGCGACTTCTATTTCTGAAATTACGTCGCCGGCATTAAAGCCTTGGAACTGGCACCAGACATCGAGTTGGCTGCCGGTATGAGACAACCGGCCATTTGCAGCATCTGGAGTTGTGAATGCGCCACCGGCGCTCTCATTCGTCATCGCGACGGCGGAGATGACACGCCTAAGTGTCGTACTCTTCGGCTGCACATTCACCAGGTGCCACCGCCCCGTGCCCGCGTTCGGGGTCACGATCGCGTAGTCGTCACCTGTGCCGGCGCCTGCGGAGTCGAACTTGTACAGCCGTTCGCCGGTTGACGTGTCGAGCACACAGAAGTCGAGATCCCGCCTGTCTGCCGCAGCGATGGCCTTCAGCGCGGCAAGGTCGGTGCATGTCTGGACGCGGCTCACCTGAGACCGGCTGTTGGAGCCGGTCAGGTATGCCAGGTTGTCGAGTGCGTCTTGACCGCCGACCTGGGCAATCGTAGCATCTGTGACGTCGCCGTTCTGCTGGTATTGACTGGTGTTCGACCACGTGGCCGCTGGGGTATACGTTTGAGTAGGCATTATTCCCTCACTTGTTTACTTCGATAATTGAGACCCCGGGACCGGTTCCAACGGCGCCCCATGTGGCGGCGCCCCACGAACCATAGCCCCAGACTGAGCCTATCGGCGTGCCACCGGTCAATAACGCCAGGTAGCAGAAAAGAGCATGCGCCGGCTTCCACTGGCGAATCACCGCGATAGCCGATGCCACCGGGCCGGCCGCCAGGTCAAAGCCCCACGGGTCGACACCCCAGACAGCAGCGCCCCATGCACCCGCGGCGGGAATGACCGCGCCGTTGTAAGTGCCGACGAAGATCCAGAATCGAGACCACCAGGGAGAGCCCCAGACGTCAGCGCCCCAGACGGCAGATCCCCACACGCCCCCGTTTTCATAAATCACACCTGGGCTATGGTGAGCCTGTGGATTGCCCAAATCGGCAGGCCAGTCTTTATACTCCATGACCGTGATGTTGCCGAATCCGAGCCCCACCAGGTCCTCGACAATTGACGCTTCTACGCCACTTCGCCGGTGTTTACTAAACGCCGCCTGTTCCCGCGCTCCGTATTGGGCATCGGTCTCGCCCGGGAAGCGTCGGATCCGCCTATCCTCGCCAATCCTGCCGAGCGCCGTGTCATCGCCGTTGGCCGCCGCGACAGTCGGGAAGCGCGTCTTGACGGCGTCCTTCGTTTCCTCGAGCATGTCATCGAGCGAGGTGTTGAATCCCGTGAGCCACTGCGTTCCGACCGTGCCTTGAAGCCACGGAGGCACAAGATCGATGGAATACCGAACGTAGGTGCTCACATGGCCTCCCGCATCAACTGCATCGTGCGCAGGGCCCAGCCGCGCCCGTAGTGCTTCCAGCCGGGCAGACTGGCGAGGTAAACGATCCGCTCAGTGAGCAGATGTAGCACCCGCTGATGCCCTCGCTCCTTGGCCGCTCGTAGCGTCTTCGGCCCGATCACGCCGACATCAGTGACGCCAAGGGCTCGTTGAAGCATTCGGGCTGAGGTCTTCACACCGGTCAGCACGGCAGCGTCAAAGACAGCCAGATCGATCCCGGCCGGCAGTTCGTCACACCGGCATGCCTTCCAGTAGTCGCGCTCGTAGATGGCCTTGACGTCGGCTTCCGTGAGCGCCGCGATGTCGAGATCCGGGTATGATCGCTTCGAAATTCCATGCTTCGTTTCGCCGCCCGGGTCAGATGGGTCGTTTACGTAGCCCCCCTCGACGCGGAGGATCCAGCGGAAGGCGGCATCGAATCGTTCAGACATCCGCCTTCTCCTTCGGCTCGTCACCAATCACAGTATGCCACCTGGACGCCGCAATGATGGATGTGAGGTCGGCCGGCTTGAACTGATCCGGGTCAAGCACCACAACGATGCGCTGCTCGCCACTATCGATCCGGAAGAGCTCAACGAGCATCCGGAGGATGGCAACGATGATCGACGCTGTGTCAGCCGTGATGCGCTTCATTAGACCGCCGTGAAAGTCAATGCAGTGATGTCAAATGTCGGCACCTGAGCGCTTGTGAGTGCGATGTCGGCGCCCACCGTGCCCGGGACGCCCCCCACTGTAACCGCGCTGATATCGACGTCGTAGGGCGCCCCTGCGTTCGTCTGGTTGCCGCTCGAGTCAAACCCCTGGTTCATGACCGCGGCGATAATCTCTTCCCAAATGACGCTGTTGCTCTTGTTGTCGTCGCCGCCCACCGGGGTATTCTGAGCCAGGCGGTTCAAGTTGTTCGTCGCCGCCGTCGTCGCTGCTGTCACGTAGGCAGCCGGAACGCGGACGGTGCCAGTCAGGGCGATCTCCACATTGGCGCAGCTCGACACCGTGAGGCTGCTGGTCAGCGTGATTCGGTCCGCTGCAAAGTAGGCCTGAACGATTGCGACGTCTCCCGCTGACATGGCGCCAACTACAGAGCCGACCGTAACCCCAATGAGCCCCGCAACGCCTCCCGGGTTGGTCACCACCGCCACTCGAGTAACGGGGGTTGACGTCGCTGCCTGCTTGGCCAGGTATTCGATTGCCGATGAGGTCCAGCCCACACCGACCGTGGACCACTGATCCCGGCATTCCTCCCGAAGGTCCGCATCCGTTTGCTCGTCTGAACCTGCCGTCGTGATCCACGTCGTTCCGGGGTTGTTGGTGGTGAGCCCTGCAACGGGGGTGACAACCATCGTCGTGATAGTGGCATTGGCCACGTTGTAAGCGAGCCCCACCGCCGTTGCCGTAAAGAGCACGTCAGCGTAGCCGCCGGCCGTCGTAATCGTAAAGGCGTTGGTGTTGGTATAGGTCTGGACACCGTTGCTCACGGTGACCGTCCCAGCACCCACGACGTGCGGACCAGTCGCCGCGCCGTCAGTGATCCGAATCGTGCCCTGTGTCGCGCTGGCCACCGTCCCAGGAAGCGTCATCCATGTTGCCGGGTTGTTGATCGTGACGGTCGCGAGGGCTGTCACCAGGACGTTAAGCGAGCCGTTGCCGATGTTCCACAGCGCCCCGGTCTCGGTGGCCTGCCAGCGAAGCGCCAGCGCTCCACCGAGCGCCAGAGTGCCACCGGTGATGTTGCGGTACTGATGGCCGGCGGAGTCCTGAGCGATGAGATCGTTGACGGCGATTATGTGCGGCCCGCCGCTGACATCGGTCAGAGTCGCGATGCCCACGGTTGCGACCGCCGCATCCCGGGTGATGCCGTAGAACTCATAGGCCAGGAGAGTCAGCCAGGCGCCCGTAGCGCTCGACAGAAAGCCGCCGTTGGCGATACCCCTCACTGACGTGTGGAAATCGGCGTTGACCTTTGCCTGAGCCGCAACGAGGGTGCGAGGAACAGATCCCGCCTGCCAGGATGTGGTGGGAAGCCCTGAGCCGCCAACGATCGCCGGATTGGCGAGGTCTGTCAGCGTCTCGGCTTGAAAGACCGTCGACGATTTGACGACGATCAGGGTGTCAAGAGTCGCTGGCATCAGTCCCCCTGCAATACGGTCACAGAGACCGCGGAAACGGCCAGAACGAGCGAGAATGTCTCACCGTCCACAAGCACCACATCGGCTGAAGCTGTGAGCGTCCCATCCTCGACTGAAAAGGCCACCGTGGCATCATTGATCCGCTCGTCAAGTAGGCACTGGGCTTCGCAGTTCGACCGTGCATCGAGCAGGGCTGCGTTGTCCACAGCAGCGTTGACAAGCGACGTCAGCCCAGCGCCGTACTCCGCATCGTCGATCAACCCGCCTTCGGACGTGGTGAGCCGTCTTGCAACGGCCTCGAGTACGCACTCTGTACCGGTGATGACGCGGAAGTACGGATCGAGGTCAAGGACCCCGTCGACAAGACATGAGACGTCGCTGCCGTAATCTGTTGCCATGGTGCCTCGTTACGCCTGCCGCGGCTTCGGCCCAGGCTTGGCGCGGTTCTCCATCCGAGACACCGCTGCCGCCAGCTCTTCGACGGTCTTTTCGAGCTCCACATTGCGCTCGAGCAGTCGCTGAATCGTGGATTCGTCCGATGCTTTCCGCTTCAGGCTGCCCTCAATGTGCGCGGCGAAGTTCGAGGCTAGAGTGTCGAGGCGCAGGGCAACGTCGGCAATGCGCGGGTCGAGCGTCTTCAGCCGCGTCCCTACATCCTCCATCGCAGCCCGGAACACCCCGCCGATGGTTTCGCGCTCCGTCTCGAAACGTTCCTCGATTCGAAACAATCGCTGGATTACCTCGTTGTCGGCCGGATTCGAGCGCAGCGGCTGCATGGACGCCGTGTCAACCACCCACTGCCCATCCTCGCCCTGCGTGCCGCCCAGAGCTTCGATCAATGCCCTGGCCATCGACTGGCACTCAACCCGGCTCGAATGGGTGAGCGAATAGGACGCATCGAGCGCGCGCCGATGGCTGAATAGCATCCCCACGAGTCCCGTGTGGGGCTTCGCCGGGGTGTTGGAAAGGATTCCTTCAACGATCTTCATGTGTCTCCTCAAGTAATCGTTCCGGTGCGTGTATCCGCACCACCTTGGACGTTTCCAGTGCTCGTAACAGCGTTGGCTGCAATGTGGCTGACGATGGCAGTGGCGATCGTTCTCCA
Organism: uncultured Bacteriovoracaceae bacterium; assembly: GCA_964364175.1. Classification (GTDB taxonomy): domain Bacteria; phylum Bdellovibrionota; class UBA1018; order UBA1018; family UBA1018; genus CAYILR01. Next base: position 39,297 of record CAYILR010000018.1, on the reverse strand, counting down.
TATGGTCGTCGGATCCTGCTTTTGCTCGGCAGTTAGCCCATCGATTGCCGATTTGATCGCGTCTCCCATCGTGTTTCCATTCATCGCCATCGTCAGGTCGCCTTCACTTTCGTTGCTGCCATGCTTCCCGGTGCAGGGGACAAAACCACCGGAACCCCCGTTGCACCGCTCAATGGATCAACATGGATGTGCGTGTCGAGCCATGTCTTGAGAGTCTGTAACTCCGTCAAAACAGCCCCGGCCAATGCCACAAAGTCAGCCCCAGCGCTTGCCCCTAAGTGTAGCAGCGAACCGACAGGAAACGCAACACTTGTCGGTGTGCCAGATGCCCAGTTGGCGACATAGGGATCCTGCTCGTTGCCGCTCGCAAAGCCAACCATTACAACGTGACCCGCGGGGATGTCTGCCAGCGCGCCGGGGATACCGAAGCGCATCGGAACCTTCGAGATATCCGATAGCCGGCTATCCAGCGTCCGGAGCTCGAGCGTCTTGTCCGCGTTTTGGCTCAACACCTGGAATTTGTAAAACGCATGGAGGTCTACCGGCTGGCCGCGACGGATGAGCGCATCGAGCATGCCCACGGCTCGATCAGTGCCACTGTCCGCGTAGATCTCTGTGCGTGTCCCTTCCGGCTCGATCCGATGGATGACCAGTCCCGCGCGGATACCCTCAAGCGCCTGCCCGGGAAGGACTGTGGGATCTTCGGCAGCGATGAGAAGGAGCGCTCGATCGGCGTTGAGCTCCATCACATCGTAGTCAGCGACCGACGCCGCGGACCATGACGGCGTGCCGAGCCAGATCGTTCCGTCGATCAGCACCCGCCATTCGAGCCCAACGGCCGCTGCGATGGCGTCGAGCTCCTGGCCAAGGGTCCGTTGCGACCGTTCCCACCGGGGGAGGCTCTTAGTGAGCGCCGTCGTGTCGGCTGTGGTCGAAAGCGTCTCGCCGCCATCGCTCAGTGCTGCGTCCAACACGTTGCGCGCGGTCGGGTTCTGAAACTGGCGAGGGCTCAGCAGGGTAGAGAGCCCACCCGCCCCGCCCACGATCCTGGTGTCGAACCCGGGCGCCTCGTTGGACTGGACACGAACGACTGTGCCGATGAAGGTCTGTGAGCCAAAGACCAGCGTTGCAGCGCCGCCTACCTCGACAGCGGAGGTGTCAAGGTGCTCAACGTCGGCAGTCCATGCACCGTAACGAGGGAGGGTGATGCAAGCGCGTTCGAGGTCGTAGCCGTTCAGGGTGAGATAGCTCATCACGTCCCCGTGTTCGTCGTGCTGGGCTTCGTCCCCAGTGCCTTGACGTTGGTCGGCTGCTTTGGCGTTGCAGGTGCGGCCGCGCTGACCGAACCAGCGCTTGCGGGGAGGACTTTGCCGAACTCCCACCACTGGATCGTGATCTTGCGCGTTCCGGGTCCATCGCCTTCGAGCGGTCCCGGGTCTCCGAGGTAGACCTGAGTGATCCCCTTCCGCGCGAATTCAGGGTGAGAGACCTTCACGGCGTTCCGTGTTGTCGGCTTTTTGCCGAACACGGATTGCTCGAGCGCCAACCACCGATCCCACTGCTCCGACCCGCCGCCAGTGCTCGACTCGTAGCCAAGCGTGATCTCGATCGTCCCCTCATATGGAGGCCTGCCCATGTCAACAAGCCTGGCGTAATGGCTCTTGGGAGGCTTCCTGACGTCCAATCGAGGGGGAGGCTTGAAACTCACGCGCGCTATGCCTGGCACGTCCTGCTTGCCCACTTTGAGCGTGTCCCAGGTCTTCGAATCATCGCGCCAGAACGGAATTGCACTGCTCATGTCAGCCTCCCGCTCTGAAGTGCCAACCGCTCAAGGAAACTGATGATGGCCGGCTCAACTTGGGCGATGATGGACTGGCCGATGCCTTGGCCGTCCTTCGCGTAGACGTTGATGTCGCCGAATGTGACAGAGATGCCGGCCCCGCCGCCCATTGCCGGCCTCGTGGTGTCCATCATGGCAGCCTGCACACCGTTGCGACCGCGTGACATCCCCAGCCCGAACGCCCCGGCGGAGTCCTCGCCAGCTTCAACGAAAAGCCGGGGGGGGGAGTGCCAGCCGAGGCCGTCACGCAAGCCTTGCTCGGTGCCGTCAGCATAGGCCGCCCCTGCCTCATAGCCATTGTCAGCGTAGCCAGTACCTGCCAGCGCCAGCAACTCTTGCTGTAGCGCCTCAGATGGGCCAACCATCCCCGCGTATGGGTTCCGGCCTGCTTCATCCGCTGCATTTATCTGCGAAACGGCAGATCGATTGATTGCTTGTCCGCGAAACAGCCCGGCCTTGCTGGATGTCGCAAGCCATTCAAACGGCTTCATAATCCATTCGCCGTAAGACGATGCCTGCCACTCGCCGAACTTGTAGAACAGGCCAAAAAACGTCTGGATGGGTGAAATAACGGAACTGATGGCTGTTGCCAGTTGCCCAGCGCCTGTACCGAATTGGTTCATCGCTGTAGTGAACTTTTCCATGTTCGTCGCATTGGTTGGTCCAAACGCTTCGCCCATCGGGCCAAGTCCCTCAGCCAGTCCCGATGCGAATGCTGCCGCGCCTTTGGCACCATACTCGAGCGCTACAGCGACACGCTCCAGGGTGCCAGATCCAAGGTCGTTGACGATTTGCTGCAATTGCTGACCGGCCGGAGTCGCCGCGTCAAATTCATATGCGATACCCGCCAACGAGTCGCGTAAAGCATCGTAGCCCTGGGTATCCTGCATCTGACTTAAGATCTCAGACGGGCGGGATCGAAGCGTCGAAATGAGCCCTTCAACCTGCTTACTCGATCTCGCCATGTTGCCGCCGAACTGCTCTTGCAACTGGCCAAGGATGGCAAAGGATGCGACCTGAGAATCGATCTGACCTGCCTCGATCATCTTCCTGGCGGCTTGCGCGTTCGTGCCGTAGATCTTACCCAGCCGCTCGTACAGCGCTGCCGTGTTGAGCGGCACCGCTTCTTGCAACTGCATGAGCTCTTCGCCCTGCAGCCGCCCCTTACTTCGGATCTGAGAGAGTGCCCGGGTGACCGCCTGAACGGCCATCTGCGAATCTTCTTGCATCGAGGCTGCGTCGCCGATGATTCGCATCGCGATCGGGACTTCATCCTCTGCAAACTTGGCTGTCAAGAGACGCTGGAAGGAGTCAACAACCTGAGCCGTCTCGAAAGGCGTTTCAGCCGCGAACTCCACCGCCTGCCCGTACATGTCACGGGCCTTTTCAGCGGTCCCAAGCAGCGTCTCAAATGCCCCAAGGGACTTCTCGCGAGAGATTGCAGGGGCAAGACCGGCAGCGATGAGACGGCCAGCACCCGCGGCAGCCTGGCCGAGGATCTGGACGGATGCCAGCGCTGCGTGAGTGCTCTGGAGTAGCTCGCCCATGCCCCGGCTTGCCGTTTTGGCAGGCCCGGACATCCGATCGAGCATCTGGAAGGTCCACTTGAGGGTGTCGCTCATTCAGGCACCCGGAAGGAAATCTCAGGTCGGATGATTTTGACGATCGTCATCATGATCAGTGTCGCTCCTGCCCTGACGTCTGGGTCGGAAGGGTCAGCACCAAGAAGTTTCGCCACCGCCCGCGCGCCTGGTCGTGTGTCTCCCGTGAGGGTTGCGCGGACGGTGTCAATTACTTTTTTTCGATCAGTTCCTCCATCGCGCCCGCTTCCTCAACGATGGCTCGTTGGAGGGCGTATTTGATAGCGGGCTGTTCGGCGACGATTGCATCGAACGCCTCGCCCGTGGGCTCTACCAGACACGCCTTGTTGATGCGCCCGGCAGCGAGCGTCAGCTCGCCACGACTGACCGACGCTTCCCACTCTCCAAACTGCGTAGGATTAGCCGGTCGGAAGGTCAACCGGTGCTCACTATGGACCAGCACTTTGCAGCTGTTCGGGCCGTCCTCAACGACCGACTCTGCTCCATCGCCGGCCATGGCCAAGATCTTCTTGCTCAGAAGCCGCTTATAGCCAGGCTTCGCGAGTAGAATGGCCGCAAGGGTGACGGGGTCCGGGCTGACAACAGACTCTTGGAGCAGGATGTCACGGGGATCGCCAGGTCTCCGCGCCGATTCGACATAGAAATCGAAAACATCTTCCGATGGTGACTCAAGGGTGATCTCGTGACCACCCATCGTGAACTTTTGCATGGTGTCTCCTTCATGCATTGGATGTTAAGGACGGGGGGCAATGATCGGAACGCCGTTGATTATTGCGCTGTCCGGCTTCCAGGAGAGCGTGGTTGTCGCGCCATCCGTGCCCTGCGCTACGGCTCCCTGATAGCTTGTGAAGTGGACGCCAAGAAATACGTCTGTCCGCGGAAGCACGCCGATGTCTGCATACGATGAGATCAGAGGCATGGCGACATCCGAAAGCACAGAGCCCTGGCTTGCGAAGATCAGATCAGCGTCCGATTGGAGCAATACGATCTCACCTTCATCGATCTTCAGCGCGTCGAAGGTGTAACCCACGTTCTCCATGCCGGTGCCATACTGATGCTCTTTGGCCCTCGCGAACTTGGGGTACGTGATCGACTTGATTGAGATTGGAGTGGCGCCCAATAGTGGAAGCACAACCTTGACGCTCACCCAGTCATGTCTGCGCCCGTTCAGAACTCCTGCAGCCATTATGGTCTCCTTACGCGCTCACGGGCACGCTGATAACGTAGCCAATATTGAGAGCAACCGTGTCAATGAACGCGCGAGGAATCAGTCCCACGGTCACAAGCAGTTGCTTTGTCGTGCTGATGATATTCGTGCGGTCCACCTGAGCATAGCTGTCGTCAGATGACGGGCTGATGCGCTGTGGCGTCACGCTAACCAGCACCGACTTGATCGCCGCATTGAGCCGGCTTTCGATGGCCACTGCATCCCGCTCGAGAATGGTTCCATCCGCGTTCGTGGCGACACTGCTGTTGACATAGTTGAGCAGGATGTCGTAGAGCGTCTCACATGCCACGTCCATGACCTGACGATGGGCTACGCGGTAGAAGTCGTTCGTCGACTGGACCCGCATGAAGCCGCCGCCGCAGAAGATCCCGGAGCGTCCGAGATAGGTCTGAACAGTGGTGATCCCGCGCCCCTCGAAGGCGGTGAAAAGCCGGCCGTCGATGTCGATGCCCGTGGGTGCCGCCGCAGTCGGCTCAGCCAGCACGGCGTTATCGAGCGCGCCGTCCTCAACCCACCCGGCATCCTCGCTGACGTCGATCAGCGCCTGTCGAGGTCCAATCACCCACGCAGCCGGGCGTCTCAACTGTAGCGTGTCGTTGCCGATCTTCAGGACCTGCTGCACCTCGTGCCAGCCGGCGATCACCTGGACGCGGTCGTCATCCGTCCCGGCGAAATCGGTGAGTACGCCCGCCTGCCAGGTCGCTACGGCCTCCGGACCAGCCCCGCGGTCATCCGACTCCAGGATGACCATCGTGTATTTGTAGGCTGTCTCGAGCGTGTTGAGCGAAGTCCTTATTTGTGAGTACAGCGTCGAGCTCACCACGCTGATCGTTGCCGGGTGAATACGCCGGACCCTGATGCTCGAATTCTGGAACCCCGTTAAAGCGTTCCCGAGATCTGTTGCGCTATAGCCGGGTGCGTTCGTCGTGAAGGTGAACAGGTCCCCGTCGATATAACCCGTGGTCGGTCCACCGCCGTCAGCCAGCGTGAGAGCGATGCCGCTCGATCCAAGGGAGATGCCCGCCGCAGTGACCAGTGTCCCGCTGTAGTTGTTTCCGCCGTCCAGGGAGTAGCGATACGTGGCCACGCCGACAATGCCCGTGCTCAGCATTTCAAGGATGACGTCGAATGCGTCAACCGGCACGCTTGCGTTATTCACGACGGTGCCAGTCCCAGCGCCGGCCCCTGTCTTCGTGACAGCGCTCATGGTGGCCGCAACGGAGTCATTGATCCGGCAGCAGTAGATCGGAGCCTTCCCGATCTGGATGTACTGCGCAGCGAGTTGGACCAGCGGACCCACGCCAAACTCAGTCGTGAGCGCAGACGTTGATCCGATGGCCACGATCTCGTTATCGGTCCCGGTGGAGCATGTGCCCATGACCAGCGTGGCATTGGAAACGGGCAGAACAGCGCGCTTTCCGTTCGCTGCGATCGTCGTAGTGACTGGAGTTGCTGGCATTACTTACGCCCCCCTTTGTTCGCCTTGACGTGTTTGGCATGCGCCTTCCGGAGCATGGGCGGAAGATGACGCGGGCTCATGGCGGCGAATTCCTTGCTATCGGCTCCCATCCACGGATATGTGCGCCGCTCATCGGCCTGCGCCTTGGTTGGCGGCTCGTCAGCCTTTACGGGCTTAGTCTCGTCGCTCATTCGTATGCTCCCGTCAGGCCAACCGTCTCAATGTCGGTCTGGCCGGTCAACTGCACTCGGTAGACGGCCAGGTCAAAGCTGGCCTCGAAAACGTAGGCGAAACCCTTATTGCCGCTGGTCCGCTCGACATACCCGGCAGACCCCAGGCTGTAGCCACCGTGGCACTGGTCGTGGATCGCGTTCTGAACGATGGCCGGTAGCCAGACCGTGCCGAGCGTCGGATTTTCGTTATCGTCCGGATACTCGAGCCCGTCGCTGTCAACAACGGCATCCACCCAGCAATGGATCTGACAGGTGACCAGCCGATCCCAGAGCACACCATCACCGGTCGACCCAGGACCCGGACCCGAAAGCACCTTGTCCCGCGAGTGCTGTTCCTGCCCCGGTTCGGGCAGATACCACACGATCCGGTTGACGTCGGCGTGGAGCTGTTTCGCCTCTGCTGTCAGCCGCATCGTGGTGGTCGGCCGCTCTGCAACAACCTGGGTTCGGACCGCGTCGAAGATCGCACGGATTCCCATCAGGTGACCCCCGCGCCGGTGCGAGCGAATTGCCGCGCCAGGTAGCCTTGAGTCGTGCGCTTGAAGGCACCGAGCCAGCGCTTACCGAGCCCGCCCGTGTCCTGCTCTGGGACCATCTGGCGACGGGGAATGACGACTTTCTTGGCAGCGACGTTGCCCCACTTCTCGGACTTGAAACGCAAATATCGCGCCCGTTTGGGCTTGATGACCGCGCCGTACTGGTGCGTGGCCAAGTACTTAAACCGGTTGCCGAACACAAATGACGTTGGCCGCTCTTGCTCGCTGGTCCACGACCGCTGGATGTTGTTGCCGGTCCTGCGAAGCGGGATTCCAACGCGGCTCGTGAGCGGTGCGAATGCCTCACCGTAAGGCGTCTGGCTGCGCCGGATACCCAGGGAGGCTTGAGCAATCGCGGCCTGACCAAGGAGCTTCTGGAGCACCTGTTTCTGTGACCCGGCGAGCTTGTTAAGCCCTTCCTGGATCTTCTTCGCGGTGTTGAAGGCCGAGGTGTTGCTCATGACCACTCATCCATGTCAGTGACAGCCAGGCTCGAGGCTTTCGACCGTCCGCGCCGGCCCATGACCGATTGCCACTCGCGCCGCCCCTCCCCATCCTGGAAGTCTTCGGGCTCAAAGAGGAACGAGCCCTCTACAACGCCCGTGGTCGAATCCGTAAGCCCGGGATCTGGCCCATTGGCTTTGACTCCTTCGAGCCACTTAATCGCCTCTTTAGCGGCTAGAACGATTTCTTCGTATGCGCTATCAGGGTCGAACCCGCGCCGCCGTAGCAGATGTCGCGATGCCATTGCGACGACATGCGAGGTCAGCGCGCCATAACTCACAGGGATGTAGAACAGATCCCCGTCAAACCAGGTTCCACTGTCAAATGTCAGTGTCAGGCTTTCGGTAGAGGAAATCGTCACCGTCCGGTTGCCAGTCACGATCGTAAACGTCGTCTGCCAGGTGTTCCCACTGTCGATGCTGACACGGGCTGTCGCAACTCCAGACCCGCCCGTAGTCAGCACCTCCAGCCGGACACCGTAAGCCTGTGTGACTGCAACGCCAGATGGAATAGCTGATGTAAGAACGCCCGTTCCCGTGCTGCCTGTTGCGGCCACGTGCTCGACAACGTCAACCTTGGCCAGAAGCGGCAACGTATACCGGCCCGTCAGATAACTGTCTGCGATGTTGCTCTGTGCACGACACATCCGGAGACGTGAGGAAGCTACCGACGCTGTAGCAGCAGCCGGTAGCCCCTCAAGTTCCAGATCCTGTGGCGTACAGTAGAGGCTCATGCAATCCCCGTATCAGGTCTCGCAGCGGATGATGAGGTGCGCGTTGAGCGGAACGAACTCGAGCCCGCGAGAGACCTTGGACCGGTACTTCTCATCCTCGAACCGGCCCTTGCTCTGAGCCGAGTCGAACTCGTTCTCGAAGCGCAGACCGCGCCACTCCTGCAGCCCTACCGGCTTCTGAGACTGGCCAACGAGCGCGGCATACCACACGGTGGGCTCATCATCGAGCGAGGGGCAATGTTTGATCACCGCCCGACCGAAGTTGATGTTGTTGTTACCGCCCGCGGTGGTCACTCCGGGGTCGCTCGACATCGCCTGTTCGACGATCCGCTTGCCGGCACTGACGCGCGCGGTCGGCAGCCAGAGTTGCATCTGGCCCCGAATCTTGAGCGGCCTATTGTTCCACCCGAGCCGACCCGAGATATCTGCCCAGACCGTCTCGAAGTTGGTGGGGGTCAACCCGAAGCCGGTACGGAGGTTGCTCCAGTTGCCAACGACGGCGCCCCACGGATTGATCGGATGGGTCGCGCTGAAGAAGTTGACGCCGTCGATCCATGCGGTCGAAGACCCCGCCTGAAGGCCGGCGGTCACCAGGTCATCGACCAACCCCGCGGCCTCAGTCCCGAGCGCCGTGGCCTGCTGATCGAGCCAGTTGATGGCGGTCTGGAGTTGGATCTGCTGTTCCGAGACCTCCATGAACTTCGCCCAGGGCTCCGCGTTCTCAACGTAGAGCGTCTTGGCGATCTGATCGCCCATGTGTTTCTTGGCTTCGGACAGACGCTCGAGAGCGCCGGCAGTGGCCGTCACAACGTAGGCCTCCCGCTGCGCAGTCGACGGGATCGCCTGAGCAAGATCGGCGAAGTCGGGGGTGTACTGGTTATAAACCAGCAGCGCCTTCATTTGGGCCGAGGTGAACAGCGCGTTCACGTCAACCGGGGAGATGATACCTGCCATCTGGAGTCCTCCTGCTGCGGCATCAGCCGCTCATTGAACGATTGAAGCCGTGGATTAGGTCAGCGCAACGCCGTTGTTCGCAATGACTTCCCAGGCACGGACACCGGCCAGTTGAATCGCCTTGAGAACGATGGTATCGCGCGCCTCGCCAAAGGTCATGATCGTGTTGCCGGCCACGTTGATCGCGCTGGCTGCGGTGATGGCACGATTGCCGCCGCCATCGACGTCCATGGTCAGCACGAGCTCTTGACCGAGGAACGTCGGGATGGCCAGGGTGTTGGTCTCCGCACCGGCCCCGGTGGTGATCGCAATCGTTGCAGACCGGGTGACCGGGATGGCAGCAGCATCTCCCGGATCCGCGACACCGATCGGCGCGAAAAGGTTGTCGACCGTGGGGTTGCCCGCGACACCATCGCCGTTGGTGATGGCCACGCCGGTTGAACCGGCCGACAAGGTACGCGCCGACGCGCTCCCATCACCGGTACGCGCAACGAGCCCGTTCGCAGCGAGGCCCTCATATGCCGCCAGGTCGTTGGCCAGCGCGAATGTGGGGTTGCCGGAGACGCCGGTATCGTTGGTGATCGTGATACCCGCAGCGGGTGCCACGAGCTGCCGCTCAGCCATGGTGCCAGCGCCCGTGTGGGCCATGATACCGGTGCCAGCCAGCGAAGCCACGGCCGCCAGCTCGGCATCGTAGCCCTGGACGTTCACGCCGATTTCGAGGCCGAGGTTGACTCGCGCGGTGGCAGCCGAACTTGCGCCGGTTCCGCCGTCCGTGACAGCCACGTCGGTGCCTGCTGCGCGGTAGATGTCCACTCCGACATCAAGCGTCGGGTCCCCTGCCACACCGTCACCGTTGCTGACCGTGATCCTGCCAGCGGTACCCGTGACGGTACGTGCGGCCGCAGTGCCTGCGCCGGTCCGAGTCAACAGACCGGTCCCCGCGATACCCTCGAGCGCCTGGATGTCATCGGCCAGCGAAAGGGTGGGATTCGCCGCCGCGCCGTCGCCGTTGGCCACGCTCAGACCAGCGCCGGACACCGCGACAGAGCGCCTGGCGTATGTGTTGGCCGCGGTCTTGGCGAGCAGCCCGGCCGTCGCATCGAGTGCGGCGATGGCGAGCAGGTCCGCGTCATATGCCTGCACATCGGTGCCGATGACCAGCCCGAGGTTGGTCCGGGCATCAGCGGCACTCGAAGCGCCGGTACCGCCATCGACCACGGCCACATCGGTGGACCCGGGGGCGTAGTAGTCGGTGCCGGCAATGGCCGTCGCCGGAGTGCCTCCAGAGTGCTTCAGAATCCCGTTACCGATCGAGCTCAGCGCAAACTCTCCGCTGAAAGCACCGGTAGCAACGGTGGTGATAACCGGAGCCGCCGTCACGCTGGCATTCTCGAGCGTCCCGATCGCCTTCGAGCCGGGATGGCCGGCAACGACCCGGACTTTGGTGCCGTTCATGCCGATGATCGGCCCGATGGGGCAGCGCACGTTGCTGTTGCTGGTCAGGTTGGCGGTCTGGTTGTCGGAAGCATAGGCCAGCTTGCCCGCGTCGTCGGCCGAAATCGCGTCGCCCGCGGAGCCGTTGGTCAGGTCCATTTCGCCGATTCTGGGAACCACCGTCAGATCGCCCGCTGCGCCTGCGGTATTGTCGAGGTCCCTGCCCTGGTAGGACGCGCCGTCATAGTACCCGACGCAGGCCATGTTCTGATCGGGGCTGAGCGATACGGCGTAGCCGCTGGAATTGACGAACACCAGCGAGCCGACATAGATCACGGCCCCTGCCGCTACATCGAGGCGACCGCCGTACTTCGGGGAACCATTGGGATCGCCTTGCACGGTGATCGCAGAGGTGATTGCTGCCATAACGTTGACTCCTCACAAGTGGCGCAAAGCGCCGGTTGCTGAACTGTTTTACCGACGCTTCGTTGCGATATGCGCCGCCCGGACATCCTCGAGTTTGAGGCCCATCGCCGCCGCTGACTGTTTCAGGGTGGACTCTTCCTCCTCAGACAACTGGATCGTCTGCTCCGAAGATGGTTGAGGCTGAGTCATGCCCCCCGGTGCGACCATCACGGGGGCGGAAGACCAGTGAGCATCGAGCGCCTTCACGGGATCGTCCTGAAGCTGCCGCGCCATGGTCGCAAACCGATCCCCCTGCTCTTCGAGGGCCTTCGTCCACCGGCCGTCGCGCTTGGCCTGGCCGATCCGGAACTCGCGGGCCACCTGAAACCGCTCTTCCTCGAGCTCCAGGACCCGAGCCTCGAGCACCGGCTTGACCGCCGCGTCCCTGGTCAGCGCTTCGAGCTTGACCAGCGCCTCAGTGGTGACGGTGGTCTCGGTGAGCTCGAGCAGTCGGGTGTGAGCGGTGTGCTCCCGGTCCTGCATGGCCATCGTCTCGGCGGCTTCGGACTTGGGCTTGTACGCCTTGACCATCTCGCTCATCTCGCCCAGCTGAACGGAGCCATCCGCGCCGATGGTATACGGGATCTTATAGAGCGCCTCGCGGTGCACGGGCTCGTAGGCGTGACACGAGCAAATGCAATAATCGTCGTAGCACTCTTCGATGTAGCACGAGGTGAAGCCCATGAGAGCGACCTTACCGCGGCAGGCCTCTGTGATCGCCTGCATGCGCGCCATCATGCCGCCCATTTCGGCCAGTTTCAGAATCCGGGGATGCATATCCGGCATTCGGGAATCCTCCATTGCGGTCTCAACCGCTGGTTCCTGTTCGCGGTCCCATGGGGCAACCGCGTTGAAAAGCTTGTAGTATCGCGAGAGTATGGCCTTGCCCTTTTCGCGGTCTTCGTCGGAAACGTTGATGCCGCCCCGGCTGCCCTGGAGTATGCCACCGAGCGTCTGGACGGCCTTCTTGCTGACCACAAGCTCGGGACCGTCATCGACGTTCTGGACGTCGAGCACCTGGCCCTTGTAGCGGCTCATCGCTTCAGGGGATGCGCCGTCGAAGAACACGAAAGCCTTGCGGTACTTGACGAGGTCAACCTTGTCCATGTCGCCGGAGCCGTCAGACGAAAGGAACTGGCGCAACCGCTCATCAGCCGCTTTCGCGTCCCACGTTGCGCCTTCGTAGACGGGGAGCTTTTGGAACGGGGTCACACTCAACTCGAGCTCTTCGGATGGTTCGTCGATGTCGAGCCCGTCCTCAGCCGCCAGCAGCCCGGCATCGTCCATCGCGGGGATGTTGGTCAGCGAGAGCTGGACGATTTCGAGAAGCATGCCCTTCGGCGACACGGAGACGACCGGACTATAAGAGCGCACATAGTCTCCCTCGATCGCCTGCTTGGCCTCTGCCGTCGGCAGGATGTCGACCACGTCGATCCCGCCGCCATCGCCCGGTACGAGCTCAAGCTTGCAACGGCCGGCAGATCGACGATCCTCAAGCCGGGAGTCTGCCTTGCGGCTCAGGTGGTACCAGTCCATGTCGAGGTAGCCCGTCCGTGCCTTGGTGCGCTTTTCGTAGCGCGCCATCACCTTCGCGGCGCTTTCCTCAGTGAGTTTGATCGTGCCCTGGGTGGTCCCGTTCGAGCCGAAGTTGAACAGCCGAAACCGGGTAACGGGCTCAAGTTTGCCGTCCCGTTCCTCCGCGGCATTGGGTGCTTCGAGGTATAGGCTCTTGATGGGCATCGTGTCTCCAAAAGAGCGACCGGGAGACACCGCGGCCGCTTCTGAAGACAACACTAGACATGATGAGTTAGGTATGCAATTCTATGCGTGACCGCCACGTAAATGCTGGTATGGAGGCATGATGGCACGGGAACTGCTGTTAGGCGAGAAACGTATCTGTCGCGTGACAGTGCGAATGGAAGAGCGGGAAAAAGAGCGGATCATGGAATTGGCAGACGAGCGCGGATTGACCTATAACGAGATCATCCGAGACGCTATTCGACAGGCGGGGGATCTCCAGCCCCCGGAGAATGAATATCTTCAGCCGTGGCATCGTCGAGGGCGGCTTTAGCCCTATCCCGCCATCGAGGCGTCCCCCTCAGCCTCGGCTTCCCGAGGAACACCCGTAAGCTTTCAGCGTCCACATCCCATGATCGCCCGGTCTTCGTGCCGAGCACGTCGCCGCGCTTGAGCCAGCGCTTGACCAGGGTCTCGGTTACGCCGGCCTTTGTGGCGGCTTCTTTTGTGGTCATCGCTTCCCTCCAATGGCGCGCTTGACCGCGGCCAACACCCATTCAGGCGGCTCTTCATCGATCTTGGTTTCTGCATCGTCGTCCATCGGGTCTGCTGTCGGCAATGTACGAACAAAATCGAACACACAGAGCCCCGTAGCCTTCAGGATGTAGACGAACGTCCACGACAACCCATCGTCGTCTGTGCCTGTGGCAAGACCCTCGGCCAGACGAAATCCTAAACTCGCATCCTCTTTCGTCGTCATCGTGGCAACCGTCCTTCCTTGGCGCGTCTCACAGCTCGAGCCGTCTGTCGCTCGAGCGCTTCCGCCTGAGCGCGCTTGATCTGTAATGCTTCCGTCGTCAGTTGCATCAGCAGGTCTTCCTTGGCGTCCATTGTCAACGCCGATACCGCTGACTCGATCCATCCAGCAGGCTCCCCGTCTGCATAAGACAGAAGCCCACGGCGATGCACATCATCTACAAGCGCGCGCGATTGTGGCAGCATGCCAAGGATTAATCGCCGCAAACGATCGCCTGTCAACTCAGATCCATCGTTCTTTGTCGTCATTTGGTGTCTCCCTTCGGGATCCAGGCCTTCACCTTGGCATCCCATTCGTCCTTTTGGCTGATGTAATCCTGGCCACGGGTCCATCGTGAATACTCGTCAGCCAGAGGCTCGTGATAGTCGGATCCCTTCGGCTTCCAGTCCTGCCAGTTGTTCGGCTTGCCCCAACCCTTCGACGGAGGCGGGAGACTTGCCAGATTGGATGCCTTCGTTCTGCCGCCCATCTCCTTCGCGTCGTGTTCGTCGAGGCTGATCTTGCCGGATCTGCATCCATGGTGAAGTAGCGGCGAATTCGTCTTCCACCACGGGTCATCGGCAGGAAGAATGATCCCGTCTCGAGGCTTACAAATCAAAACGGTCTGTCGAAAGTCGGCTATCCCGTCAAAAAGTGTCCAGGGCATTGCCTCCATCACGTCCGGGTCGCTCAGTTGCGCTTCCCGCCCGGCCATCAGCGCCGAACCGATGTTGTTGTGATAGATTAGCTTCAGCCGGGGGCTGTCAGCCTGGTACCACCTCGCGTCAAGTTTCGGGGCGAGCTCACGCAGGAAGTCGCCATACGGCAGCCCCTCTCTCACCGCCCTGTCCATCTCCGAGAACACGTCATCGAGCATGACGAGTAGCGTTGCAGCGGAGACTTGGTCCCCCTTCATCGCGGCAAGGCCTGCCATCGTGTTCCAGCTCGAGCCGGAGATCCACGGGGCTTGCTGGCCGAACCACTGGATCGCGGCGGAGAAGGGAACGGGCTCGGAGGCTTTTAGGACGGGCTGGGGTAGTGGCATCATGTCCTCGCTGGGAGGTCCTTTTGTGACGAGTGATTGCGCTTAAACTCCGTCCACCTCAAGATCATCATATCCGCAAGTTCACAACACTCCGCATCCGTAAGGTCCGCAGGAAACCCCTCAGCCTCATTCACGTACCGTTCTGGGTTCAGAACCACTCCATCGTACCCCTCATAAACCCACCCGTCCGGGCTCAGACCGATGATTCCTTCGTGGGCGTAGAAGGCCCTACCGGTAGACAATTTAACCTGGTCCATCAAGACCTCCCTGGGTTCGGTGGGCAAATACATGCGCTGTAAGTATCCCCTGGAACCCGCATGTAAACGTTCCACTATTTCACTCTTACGATCGCTGCTGGATCGTCACTGTCTTCGTCGACGTCGAGAACGTGTATTACATCAACAACCTCCATAGTCGTGTCATGGTCTTTATCCCATAGCATCTCACCACGGATAGGCACCCGGCTCACCACAAACGTATCGTTATCGCGAGTAACAAGATTTTGCACGTTAATCCATACCATACTCGTCCTCTTCCTCTTCCGGTCTCACCCACTCAACCCCTGACCCGTTACAGCGCGTGCAGGTCATCGGGCGGGGTCGTTCCTCGCCTGGCCACGAGACACGAAGTAGTTTCGCCCCGTGGCACTGGCTACACGTCTGCTGAACAGGTGACGGCAACGGAGGCGGCTTCATCGCGGGATCGGTCCACACCACATCCGCTGTATGCAGGTCCGAAATCTGGCACCGGGCTATCACCTTCTGCCGCTTCTTGGCGCGTTCAACGATACGGTAGCCGCCCGGGGCGCGCTTGTCGCGGATGGCCGCTCGAAATTCGCCATCGGCTTGAGCCCATCCGATGAGAAGCGCCTCAATGTGACGGCGGATCTTGACGCTCATCGCCATTGGCCGGATCTGTCGTTTGACGACCGAGCGGTAAATCTCATCCATCAGTTCCCCTCCTCAACCCGCTTCAGCCCCAACTCATCCAGCGTCACGCCGATCTTCACCGCGTACACGCCCGCCACCCCTTCCTTGTCCCTTGCCTGAACAAGGTACACGCCCGGGATGAACGAGGTCCCCACCGGGATGACCTGTGGCTGCCCAATGATGCCGGGCTGTCGAACGAGCTGGAGGAACGTCACCAGACACCCGCCCGGGACATCCTGCCACTTCAGCGCGGGCCAGGGGAGATCGAGCTTGGTGGCTTTGATCTCGGTAGATGCGGACGGGGCCGAAATCGGATCGAGCAGCAGGACGCGCGCGCGGCTATCGAACGCCCACAAAAACCCGCCGTGCTCAAACAGCAGATCTCCAGAAGACAACCGGCCGACAACGCGCGCGCCGTGCCATTGTTGTTCAAGCGCATCAAGCCGTTCGACTTCGATCGGCAGCATGATGCACGGTATATCTCCCGCAGTATTCACGCTGGCACTCTCTGTTTTCATCGCATCTCCCTTGCCTTCATCCCCAATAAAACACCACGTCGTGTCATTGTCACTGCCTGACTCCACGGGCTCATAGCCGGCGTAAAGTATTAGGGCTGCAGCGCTGGTGTACAAATCCCACGCGACGTCATGACATTCTTCGCCATCTGGCGTGTCAAACCGTGCCTCCCAATAGACCCGGTCATCGACAACAGAGAATTCCCCTCTAGTGTCACGTTCAATTGCTTTGAGCGCGTCTGGAACCTGCATCGTGTCTCCCTAGACCGCCCTCAGCGGTCGTTTCTAATGCTATCGCTTCATCTCCATCCGCGTTTTTGCATGGCTTTCTGGAATGGTAGCCCCAGGATAAGCACAAATACATAAAGCGCTTGCACCGACGTGGTGTCGCTGCCATGAGGCAGTTCCGCCCTATACGAAAGCTTCCAGAAGCACACAGTCAAATACCATGCGCTATGCAACAGAATCCAAAATAAGCCTGGTTCAATCCATTTCATACTTGCGGCCGCTTCTGCGCCATCGCCTGCAACTGCCGAGTCGCCACATCGCCCGACAGGACAGCCACCAACACCTTGACGCTTGCCACCACGGCTTGCGCCTCCGGACTGAGCGAGTCAACGATGCTCGCCATCCACTGTTGCAGGCTCACCAACAGCGCCAGAAACGCCGCCTGCACATCTGGCGACTGCGCTTCGTACCACTCCAACACCTGCGCCATTGCCTGCTCGAGCAACAGCTTCAGCTCAGCCGCCGCCGCTTTTGCCGCTGCAAGCCGTTCCTCTGGTGTCAGCGGTTCCGGGGATGTACAGAGGCGGCTCATCGACGCCGCGCACACAACCCGGTCCATCGCCCGGTAGAGGGTCTGAATGTCCGTAGCCGCCAGCGTGGCCACGTTCGCGAGCATGAAAAAGCGGCCGGACCAGAAGAGTTGCTCGAAACGAGCCAGGCTCTGCGCCGATTCGGGGGTGAGATCGATTTCAGGGGTTATCAGCATGGTGTCTCCACGGTTCGCATGGAGGAACTATAGCGCGGGATGGGACGGAGCGCAACACTTAAAGCGGGCAGGCGGTCACTCCCCCTCCACCTCCCGCTGAACCGTCACCATCCCAGCCGCCTGGTTCACCAGCATCGCCCCGGTCAGCATGTTCCGGAGTGCGGACCGATCCAGATCCGGGAACGCAACCGCCAGCCGTTGCCGCGCGTCGGGGTAGTCTCGAGCGTCGGAAAGCACCCGCAGGACCTGCCCCGTGATGTCGCCCATGGCATCGGGTGTTGCCTTCTGGAGCTCGGAAACGGTGTCATCCACGACTTCGAGACCGGCGTGAAGGGGTGCGCGGAGGTTGCGGGGGGGCTGGAGAAGGAGGGTGGGGCCGTTGTCCTGGTTTTCCCGCTCTTCCACGATTCCCCAAACGCGGTCAAGAATCGCATCGTCGTCTTCTGTCAGTTCGATTTCTTCCTGCATTATTTCCCCTTCTCTGCCCGGTAGGCGTCAAAGATCTTAGAGCTTGCGGAATCCTTCGAAAGATCGAAATGCACGTCAACATCAGTCCCATGCTGTTTCCACCAGTCGCGGCCCGACTTCGTTTTCATTAGATCGTGTAAATCCTTGGAACCCTTTAATCCTTTGGGCAGATCTGCTTGGAGATCCGCAGGGATCGCGCCATTGTAGCCCAATCGTGGCCAGGTATAATACCCATTGTATTGCTTCCCCTCTGTCGTCGTTTCGCGCGCTGCATGGGTAGTCATCCTATCAATACCGTTCTGCCTCAACGATTCAACCTGTTCGCCGAAGACCTTGGAACCGAGCCCCTTGCCCTGCTCGCCTTTTACCTCTAAAAAATCATTGTTACACACGGTCTTACCGTCTTCGTCCCTGGTGAACGTGCGCTTCATTGTGAATTCAGGATGATCGATCGAGACCTGAACCGCATCGCCACGGATATCGACCTTGTAGTTGTTCGCGCCGTGCACTCCGACCAATCCCGCGATCTGCTCGTTGCTCATGTCCTGGCCAAGGTGACTCTTGACAAGCTCCGCGCGGTGTTCCGCCTCGCCTTTTGGCTTTCTCCCGCGCGCTTTCATGCCCTTTGCGTAGGCGGCATAGCCGCTGTCTGCAGTGACAGTTGCTGGATCAATCGTCTTCGGCTTAGTCGCCGCGCGACCGGCATCTCCGAGCAAGGATCCACTACCAGATTTCTGCCCCCCTGCCGTCGCCCTCAGCCCCTTGAAATCCACCTTCTTACCCGGTGTAGCATGCACATGGGTTCCGTTGATCGTGATCCATCCCGATCCGGTCTTGCCCTTGAGCTCCAAGATCGTCCCGTCTTCCATCTCCAGTTGCACCCCGCTCTCTTCCTCGCCCTTCATCGGGAAGTAGCGTCCAATGTAGCGCTCGATGTCGATCTTCGCCAGTGCCGCCGCCACGTTCGGATCGGCCGCCGCTGCCGTCGTGAGTTGCACCAGCGCCGTTGCCGCCTTGCCCTGCGTCTCTGCGACCTTGGCCAGATCTTCCGATGGGGTCGCATCTCGCGTAGGCCAGGGGACTTCGTCGCCCGAACGGACGCGGTTGTCAACGCCCGACAGGAACCGGAGGTGTCGCCGGTTGCCCTCTTCCGACAGCATGAGCGAGACCGGGCGTTCGTCAGCCCTCGACAGCGCCCAATGTCCGCGGTGGTCCTGCTGCAGGTCAAGCACACCACCGAACGCCTGAAGTTGCTTCCTGCCCCGGAAATTCAGCGCATGCCACAGCGTCCCGGGCCCGTCATGCCACCACGAGGTTTCAGCGTCAGCATCGGAGATCGTCAGGTCCCATCGGACTGCGTCCCCGGTGTGAGCGCTGGCATAGGTCGTGTTGGCGTTCGTCCCGGCATCGCTCCCGAGGATGTCTCTCGTCATCGCTTTGTCAGCGAGATCGATCTGAGCCGTAAGGGACTGCCACGCCGTCGATGTGGTCTCTTCCTGAGTGACCTTGAAGCCGAACGGCACATACATGCCGGGCCGTTCAGGGAGCCGCGACAAGTAGCTGATCGCCTTCCGCTTTTCCGCCTCCTTTTCCGTCCCCGGTGCAATCGTCCCTTCGATCTGGCTCAGAAACCATTTTGGGGTAGCGTGGCTCTGCCCGAACGCGGCAAGGTCGGCGATGGCGTAGCTTTTCGCCAGCCACCAGGTGCAGAGCGAATACCAGAGTCCGTTGACCCACGGCCGGCCGCCAGCGAAGCCGAGCGGACAGTAGAGGAACCACCGTCCCGGCTGGTCAGCAAGCCGGATCTCCGCGTCCGCAGTCTGGATGAACCACTCGTAGCCGCCCGGCTGCCAGCGCCAGCGAAGCCACCGCGGGTTCCACGGCTCGAGCCTGGGCACAAGCCGGCCGTCGATGTCCAGGAGCTCCCGAACGTAGCAGGGCACGATGTTGAGCAGCAGACCGGCTACCCGTCGGAAGGACGCCTCGCCCGCCGTCTCCATCGCAAAGAAGTCTGTCGATACGGCCTCGAGCACGTCCTCGTTGCCGCCCGTAAACCGGACCGGAAGCCCAGCAAGCCCGTTGACGCGGAGTTGGATACCGCCGGCCACGGTCGTGTCAGCGAGCATGCTCTCGCAGAGGTCCCACGCCAGTTGCATGCTCCCGTTGTCAGCCTGGGATTTCGCGTTGAGTAACGACCCGGGATCCCACGACCGAAACGGGTTGTGCCACTGCTGGACGAGCTGGGGCATGTCGTGCGCTTCGGGCTCACGCTCACGATAGGCTGGCTGTTGAGGCGGATTCTGAAGCGTCCCTAGGTCCACGGCTGCGATGCTGGACTCGAGCACGGCGGTCATTGACTGGCCGGTCTTTTCGGCAAGGGCTGTGAGGCGCTTGCGAGTGTCGGCGGTGAGTTTGAACGAGCTCATGGTACGCATATAACCTCCGGTATTTACACCGGAGTATAGACGGGCCGGGGCGAGGCGTCAACAATGCCGCTTATGCAACCTCCTCAGCGTCCACATAATCATCGCGCTCCTTGAGGTAGCCCTCGAGCACGCCAAATGTGTAGCTCTTCTCTTTGAGCCATCCAACGCCGCTATCGTGCTCCCACCGAACCACAACGCCCTCCTCAATGTGCGTCGGATCGAGCACAGACGGACGCCAGCCCGATTCGCCGTCGACCATCGCCATCACGCACTGACGAAGAGCATCTTGGTTCCCGTCATAGACGATCGTTTCGACATGCGGAATTGGCTTCAACCCGAGCGCGCGACAACGCGCCACAACCTGATGCCACGACAACTCGACCGGGTGTCCGCACTCGGAATGCTGGACGATCCGGTAAACGTAAACCGCATAGGTCCCTGGGGCCTGTCCGTAGGCAAAGGTCATCATTTCGCCGAACTGTCGGATGATAGCCTTGTCTTTCAGACCACCCGTTGCCTGCCGGCTCATAATCGGAGCGCCTGCAGGCTCAAATCCCACCAACTCGCCATAGATGACTTCCCCGCGCCGAAGAAGGATCCCAGACGTGGCTGTATGCCTGTAGGCGTCGCCCTTGCCTTCGTCCAGAACCACGTTACGGCTCCCATTGATGTGCGTCCATTGCTCGACTTCGAGCGGACGATTCAAGAGTCTCGCCAGTAGTCGCCGCCAGCCGGTAAGCGGAACGATTTCTTTCACATGCCCATAACGGAAACTCGTTCCGTGAAGCTTCCGGCTGATGTGGAGGATGGCACCAAGCGGGACCATTCCGATAGAGCGGCGCAACGACTCGGTTTCGACGTGGCGCGCGAACATCTGCACTTGACGCCCTTTCCCGGCTTCCCTACCACCTCGAGCTCGTTGCAGGCGCTCTGTCGCAGGCGTCACGTACTTCTGGCAGATCGTATGACCTGCCAGCGCGTCGAAGGTGTCCCCTTCCTTCATCGCGCTCAAGTCTGCACCGGTATACCCCAGGTGTTCGAGTGGGCACCAGAAGCCATCGGAACGGGCGCCGCGAAGCTTCAGCGCCTTCACACGGCGGTTGTCATCAAAGAACCCACCAGCCGGTTTCCCTTCTGCATCCTTGCGGCGCACAAGGTCGTTTACCGTGGTGAATTCCTCCGACAATTGGCCGCCCTGCTCGAAAAACACGCCTATCTGACCGTCCTCAGTCAATGCGTTAACGATGACCTGGTACCCACGGCATGAGCCCAGAACGATGTAGTTTGAGCCCGGCAACGGGCGGGTGTGGATCCGTGCTACCACTGCCTTGTACATAGTGTCTCCATAAGATCGAGTAGTTTATTCATCTCTCACCTCCGTCTGCCCATCATGTCTAATCCGGTTGCTGGTGTCAAGATTAAATGTTGCGGTCACTCTCACCGTTCCCAAAACCGGGCGAAATTCCCGCGCAACACGTTGATGTTGTTACGTTCACCTGGCACGAAACCGGGCGGAATGTGGAAGGCGAAACCAGCGCTGCATCATATTGCCGGGTCTTCGCCTCGAGTCTTGAGCGCAGGTCGTTCTCTGTTTGTCACGTTCCTATCTCGATCGCCCATCGAATCCAAAAGCCCGTTGCTCCGGGAATTGCCCCCTGAATTTCCGTAGCCAGCGCGCACCAGTCCCGCCAAGGGATCCAGCCTCCCGCAGATCCTGCGTTCACGTCGTAAACCAACATCACCCCGTCTCGCAGAGCTGCGCCGATGACGTGCGTGTGAGCGTAGCATGCCTGGATACTGACCTGCTCCCATGGCCCGGACCATTGCACGGTGGCCAGACCATACGTTGGAAGTTCTCGTTCCCCGGAACGAGCGTCCTCTCCGAAATACCCACGGGTGGACTCGTAGCCTATCCACAGCCGGTCCAACGATGCACGAATCAACGTCGGTGACGTGTAGCCAGGCCAGCGACGACCGCTGTGTAAAAATTCCATCGTCGCCATCACAGGTCTGTGCAGCACAGCAGCCAGGGCACCCGGCCCGCAGTTCGCCGCCCACTTCGTCACTGCTTCCAGCAGATCCGGAGGGGTGTATAGCGGTGCCTCGCGGATTTTGATTTTTGATAGCCGCTTTATAGCCGGAGTCTTCGATTTTGCACGTTTTTTCGGCTGTAATGCAAGGAGTTCGGTCTGCATTCGATGGCCTTTCAACGGTTGAGCGCTGTTCGGGGCAAAATTTTGTTATCGGGTTAGAAAGGAATGGCACGGGCAGGGATGAGGTAGATGAAGGAGTCAGGACAGGGAACGGAGACGAGGGCGCACACGAGGAGCCAGCAGCGGAAGCGTATTCAGGCGGGTTGCTCATGGCCATGTCCCTGGAAGCCTGCAGATCCTGCATTCGCGTGAGACCGTGCGGATCCCCCCCTATGGCGTCCATCAGTGCTGCCCAGTGCCGCCGAACGGTGTTGATGCCAGCTCTTGCCAGCCTGGCCACCTCGCGCTTACACAATCGTGCCCCTGTTTCCAGCAACTCAACCCCAGCGCTGACCAGTCTCCTGATCGTCTCAGACCGCCGCTTTGAATTCGTGCTCGCCGCGCTGGCCTGTCTGCGCTTCCGGGTCTCCTCTGGGCTGCATGGCTCATGGGTCTCTCTGTAGGCGCCGGGCTTCCATGTCCCGCGTCGGTCCCATGCCGTCATGGCTGCGCTCTTCAGCGTGGCCAGCACCTCGTTGACGGGCAGTCCGTCAGGGTTGAGCCCTGCCATGTGATCGGTCAGAAACTCGATGAGGGCTTCCAGGTCTTCGCACTGGCCGCCGGCCGCCTCATTACTCGCGAGCCTGAGCGCCTGGCTATAGAGCCGGTCGTTACGCCCCTGGTGCGCATGGGTCGGCAGTGTCTCACGATCGATGGGCTTGACCAGCTCCCATCGGATCCATTGCACGAGCTCTGAGAGTTCTCGAACCGGCCCGATCCGCCAGTCCGCTTTGTGGTCTGGGTGCAACGGATTTTTCGTCTTCAGCGCCCGTAGCGACTTGTCTGCGCCCATCACGGCCACGAGCCAGCGCTCGAGCTCAAGAAAGAGCTCCCAGGCTTCCCGGTGCATGCCTTTTGCCCAGGTCCGCACTTTCGCGCCGTCTGGCAGATAGATGTCAGGGAAAAACCACACGTAGTGAGCGCTGGCAGGCTTGAGCGGATTTCTGACAATCACGTCAGGCTGTGGAATGTTCAGATCGTCGAGATCGTCCCGGGTATACCTGACGGTGTCGACGTCCAGGATGAGAGCGGGTAGTCTGCGCTGCCCTTTACCCGCTACTCTGACCCTGTTGCCAATCTGGATGTACGGCATCTCGATCGCCTGAGACAGGGGCAAGACCTGGTGATCGCTCTTTCCGAAGCCGCAGACGGGCATGTGCGGAAGGTGTGAGAGAAGAAATTGAGCAGCGTCGTGTTGTGGCGCGTTGAATTTCGCTTGATTCGGGGGGGATGATAAGGTAAGGTTTTCCAAGTTCGTTGCCTCTTGGGACCCCCGATTCTGTTGCTTGGCGGCGTGTAGAATCGGGGGTTCGTGTTTCTTCCCTCCCCAACTCATCGGGCGGGGATGTCCAAACCCTACCCCATCGTCGAACCGACGTCAACAGGAACGAGCACCAGCGCCACAGATGAAGCCACCAGCGCCAACGTAGAGGCCCCACCTCGATGCTCGCCGTCCACATGCCACCGATAGGCCGGCAGTTCCCCTGTCGCCCACGCTGAGCCGACCCACCTCGATCCCGCGTAGATGTCCCACCCGGTAGAATAGCCGGCCAGGTAGCGGCGCTCACGAGCTCTCAGGTCGATTGTCGGATTGGTGTGGTAGCCGTGGCATAGGCGAGTCAGGCATGTGCAACTCAAGGCTGGGTAGCTCATGCACATTACTTTTCAGAAACATGCAGCAAGTGTTTGAGCGGGCCGGTGTCGCTGTTTAGTGCGTAGGCGACAGCTCCCAGTATTGTCAACCTCTCAGAGAGGCGGATATACCGCTCACTGCTAAAATCCAAGATTTTCATGCACGCCATTTGTTCTCGGCCCGCCTGGCTTTCAAGTTTTGAAACGAGATCTCGCATCTCTCGTATGAATGGCTCTCTTATCAATGGCTCTGTCATGGGGAACCCTCCGGTGGATTAATCTCGGAATCGAGCGCCACTCGCATGGCGCGCCACAACTCCGGTTGAGCGTCTCCTTTGGCCACGATCCGGCGAATGAATGAGAGCACGAACCGGGCGTCTGGTGTGGCGCGGTAGTCCCCGAACACCCCGAGCCATGCCCTCTCGTTGTCGAGCCGGTTGGCCTCCCGGGCGAGCACCGACACATCGACACCGCGCGCCCGGAGTTTCCGGACGATCTTCCCCGTGACGGGGACATGCCCATTATCGAGCCTGCGTGTACGCAGGGTCCCCTTGAAGCCGAGCAACTTTGCCATCCCCTCGAGGTCGAGGCCCAGGCTGGCGCGGATGCGCGCGAATTCAGTCATTACTGTCTCCTTCTGTGACGAGGAAGACAAAAACCATCACCGACAACACAGCCACAGCAGCTAGCGCACGCCAAAACTCACTCATATTTCCAGCCCTCCCGCAACGAGGCCACGAGCGCCTCAAACGCCTCGCTGGACGCGATCGGGTGGTAGGTGTCAATCGCGCCGCGGGGGATGTCCTCCGAGTGGCACGGGTAGCATCGTCCATCCCCGGAAGCCGCGAGGGTATCGTATACATCCGCCCGCCACCGCTCGAGGATCCCCCTGGCCTTCGCACAGAGGGCGAACATCTCCAATCCGATCGACTGGAGGTGGGCGGCACGGTAGGCGTCCCTGATCCGCATTTTGGGCATGAATCGATCATCGCTCCATGCGAGCTCCCCGGTCGGGATATCTATCCGTGCGACCGCGTGCAGACCCTTTAACTCGTGGCAGGCAATGATACCCGACGCGGAGGCCCACAGGATCGTGCCTGTGGCGAGGTGCGTGACCTGGGTCTCGTAGATGTCGACGGTCTGGCCGTCGATGGTGATGGTACGTGGGGAGGTCATGTCAGTGCCCTTTCAGCTGCCGGTGTGACCGCGGGGAAAACCAGCGGCGTATTGTGCGGTCGGACGTATCCGCTCGGGCGGACGCCTCTAAACCACCCGAAAAGGTATTCCGCGCCATCCACGGACAGCGTGGCGCCTGCGGAGGACCCGCAGAAATTCAGTCCCGTCCACTGCTGAATCCAGCCGTGGAGCCGGACATCGTGTCCGCCTGCGGCCAGCGTCTGAACGCGCACATGGGTTGCGGGGTCCACCTTGAGGGCGCGTAGTGCCGCCCCGAGGTCTGTGAGATCCGGCTGTTTGCCGCGATCGGAGGTGGTCATCGTGACGCAGACCGGGGTGTTGTTGGTGGCCACTTTGGAATCCTCCGCCCGTCCTGCGACAGGCCACATTGTTACGGGCCAACATCGGATACCCCTCGCGAGAGAGGGATCCGGGTGGGTCCGGGGGCTACTGGTCGAGGGCCACCCGGTCCGCTTCTGCACGGGCACGGGCCATAAAATCATCGTCCGACTCCCCATTCAGACGTGTCACCGACCCGAACAGCCCCTCTCCGGTGCCCGTCCACTCCTCGTGTTCCCACCTCACGGCGAAGCTGAGCGGCGAGGTGTGAAAATCGCGAAAGCCGATGATATCGATACGATTGCTCTGCATCTTCATTCTCCTGCCCGCCTCAGCGGGTGTCTTCTCCCACGCCCACCCTGGCACCATGCCAGAGGCCACCGACTCTACGGTGGAGCGCCCGAAGGCGCGGCACGACTGGGAGGCTATGGGGCCTCCGGACTGGGACTCGGGACGAAATAGGCGGGGATCCCCGTGGCCGCACAAAACGCCGCCTGGTTCTCATCTGGGATCATATTCCATGGGCTCACTTGGCCCGTGGCAAAGCGGCGATGCCAAATGTAAAGGGTCACCCACATTCGGGAGCCAGCAGCCCGCTCCAGGCTTGACCGGCTCTTAGAGCGCCGCGATGCGCCAGTCCTCCACTCCACGGCCGCCGTCAGGGTCTCAAGATCAATTGGCATACTCTTCTCCGCATCGGGCCACTCTGCCCGGGTGAAATGAATCAGACCATCACCTCGGCCAACGCCTCTCGGGCGGTGGCGATGTCGCAATCCATCCAGTCGGAGACGTCGGTGGCGAGCTCATCCTGAACCATCGGGGCCAGGCTGCCCCATGCGCCGTAGCGCGCGGCGTCGTCGCCAAAGGACCAGAACCGCTGGCCGTTGTCTGTGCGGCGAAGACACGCCGCACCAATGTGGGTCTCGGACCAGCCGGAAAGGGGGCGCTTTGACTCGTTCATGGTCTTCTCCTTGGCCCGGTCTCCCGGGCGGTGAATGGGAATCAAATCAGACGTCCGCACCAACAGCTACGCCGACATCGTGAGCGGCGTCCGCAACCTTGGCCCGGATCCCCTGGCTGAAAGCCGCCCGCTTGGTCTGCTTGTAGTCGATGGCGATTGTGCTGGCAGTCGCCACCAAGACGACTTGGGGGCCGTATACTTTCGCGCCACTCGCACGGAAACCGGTACCAAGAGCCTTTGCGACTGCGGCTGCGATCTGGTGAGGAAGTGCAATCATGGTCTCTCTCCTCCGTTTCGTCGGCCGCGTCCATCGCGTCCGTTTCATGAATACAGTATAGCCGGTCCCTTGATACCTGTAGGTACACCATGAAAATAATTCAGGGGGCTTTCTTGACCGCGATCGCGATGGCTTCGCCCATCGTCTTCGCTCCGACCTCCACGCGATAGTCGGAGACTGCGTCATAGGTCTCCACGCTCAGCTGGACCGGCTTGCGGATCGACTTGGTTTCCTTTCGCGGTCTGCCTGGACCGTTCGGACTGTTGCGGGGCTTACGGGGCATAGTGGACCTCGGAGCCCGGTGGCGGTCCCGGGCGGTGGGGGGAGTTACTCGTCATGTGTAGAGGCATCCGACGGCAAAAGAATTTTCCCGGCGGCGGACACCGTGTAGCCGTCGGTCTCCGGCCGGGCAGATTCCACCCACACCCGCACAGTTCCACCGTCGGTCGAAAAGAGATCCTTCTTCCGAGCCTGGCCGAGCGTGATGTGATGGACCGGCATTGCCTCATTTCCCACGCTGCGGCGGACTCGCACCGGGTGGGAATTCGCGACAGGCAGCCACTCCGAAAACGCGCTGTCAGCGTAAAGTTTCCCGGCGATCATTCGTGTTTGCATCGTCTTCTCCTACGCCCGGTCTCCCAGGCGGCAATGCCGTTAAACGCAATCATCACAGGTGCTAGAGCCTGCGGTAGAAAACGGGTATTCGCCTCGATGACCAGCCTGCCCGCAGCAGACACATCGCAATACCTGCCGCAATTCCGACACTCGTGGGGCAACAGGTTCGGGACGAACCCGGATGTTAGCGTACCAATCGCTACCGGTTGAGAGTTTACGACCTGCGTTCAGAGCAACAACAGCCTCGGCAAAAGTCGAAACTGCGTTGATTCGTTTGCCGACCGAGCGCTCGATGAACTCCACTTCGCGGTCACCGCAGTCTGCCCAGTTGCCGTTACTGAGTTGGTATTGAAGATTCATGGTCTCAATCTCCGGGGTTCAAGTTCATCAACCGTCTGATGATTCAATATATCCCGGACCTTGAAACGTGTCTACAATATAATAGGTACATGGGGAAAATAATTGGGGGGGTGGGATGACGGGGCGTGCCTACCACTGAGCCCCAACCACCTCGGCGACGGGGAGCGGCTCGATCTGGGATAGCGGGTCGTGACAGGAGAGGGGGGAGAGCATCAGGGCGAGGCTGAGTATGCCAGAGACTGCGAGGATAGCCCATCCGGGGAGGTGCTTACGTCCCGCCGGTGCGTCGAGGATTCGGTGATCGAGCTCTTCCTCGCTCATCTGGCTGTCCGGATGGATGTATTCCCTCAGCACCGCGTCTCTCGAGTCTGGCTCGCAGGGCTTCCCGGTTGAGGTCCGCCTTGGTTCGCTTGAGTTCCGTCCCTGCCCGGTATCGGTCGATGAGGGCTTCCCATCCGACACCGACAGCTGCGCCGATCGATTTGAGGTGAGTGAGTAGGAGCGCTCCAACGAGGGCTGCCCAGGGTCCGAGCGGTACAAGATGGGTGAGAAGATCATTGTCATTGGGCTGCTCCATGTGTCCGGCTCCGGTAGAGGTGTAGAGTAGCTATACCACCACTAGACGCCAGTGTCATTCTATCCCGTTATACCGGGCAGATCGGCGGGTTTCGCTGCCAACACGCCTTACCGTTCGGCCTCACGAACGTCAGCCCCTCCATCTGGTGAACCTCGCCACCCTCCAATACAATCGTCGCGTCCTGCCGGACTGATAAGATCTTTCCGATCAGTTTGTGCCCGTGGTAGGCCAAGTCTCCCGTGATTGGGGAGAGAACGATTTCGCTGGTGTTGTGCATAGATCCTCCTGTTTTCGTCATGATAGCGCGCTCAATGCGCCCGGTCAACGGGCGTTCATTCCAAGGGTCTTCGTCCACAGCGTGAACGCTACCGGTCCCATGGCCGATCCGTGTCATCCTCGAAGTTCTGTTGCTTCGGCCCCTGCCGCCACGGGGATAGGTCCGCGATCTCAAACTGGTCATGCCCTCGATTGGCGTGCTTGGCCAGCCAGATGATCGCCTGTGACGCGGTATCGAGTTCGTCCGTCCCCTCGATATCCTCGCCGGTCCACGTGTCCATAAAATCAAGGAAATCACCGACCCACGGCGCGATCGATGGATGAGGTAGCCAACAGTTGCCAGCGCTCAGGTAGTCAGCCGCTACGCCAGCTCGAGCCGCCTTGCTGCCCTGCGGCTCCACAAGCTCAATCCCTGGGATCTTCGAGCGCAGCATGTCTTCAGCCGCCACGCCGTTGGCTTTAGCCTCAATGAGTTTCTTGCTCGTCTGCGGCCATTCGGCGCTCGTCTCGATGATGGCCTGTAGGCTCTCGAGGAACGTCCTACGCTCTGCCCGGCAGTGGAGCCAGTAGAAGCTCGAGCCGGTCTGACCCCACACGGATCCGGCCACCTTCGAACTCGTGGCCGTCTTCCCGAACGCGAGATCCCACGATTGGATCTGCCGCTCGAAGCGCTTCGGCAGAGGTTCGCACGGCACGTCACGCTCGGTGCCGTCTGGCAGTCGCACCGTAACCGGGAATCGTGGCTGGCCTGGGTAGTGCCAGAATCGCCACCAATGCCGCTTCCAGATGGCATCCTGGCCGCTTCTAGGTGCCTGCTGGTGTTGGGGCCACCAGATCTCAGGCCGCCTCTTTGCCCTGGCCAACATCTCGTCTGTCCACGCGGCGCGGAGCGGCTGCCCCTGCCGTCTGCCGTCTCGCCAGAGCATCGCCCGTGTCAACGCCGTGTCGCTGACCGGGCCGGCGAACTCCGTCTGAAACACGAGCCGGTCCCACGTGCCCTTGTATCCGGTGTCCTCGTGCCGCTTCGAGGCGAGGCCCTCTTCAGCCTCGAGCCGCCCGATCGGATCGTCCGGATGCAAGCGCTGGTGAGTGACCACCGTGGGCGTTGCCAGCTTCTCCAGCCCCCGAGACCGGAACGAGCCGTTGAGGAATCTCATCGCCCTGCGCCGCGCGCTCTGACGGTCCACCTCAAGATCTCCAATGAGGTCATCTGGGATCAACCGGTGAGCTGGCAAGCCCTGGATCGTCATCCGCTTCGACACGAGCTGCCGGCCACCTCCCGCGCTCAGATTCAGCCGGTCCCAGCTCCACAGCCGGCCACGCTGCACAACGTCGCCGTAGAGCTCCTGGTACTGCTGGCTGAGGATGAGCCTCATCAGAGCTTCGTGGCATTCCTCGAGCGCGTCGGTTCGATGGATCCCTACCAGGTGACGGAGCCACGGCATTCGTCTCGGTCCCCATTCCCACGCGGCCCACATGGCGAGGATGTCGGACTTTCCGGAGCGCGGTTCGATGGCCAGCAGGAGGTGCCGAATTCGCAGATCTTCAGGGGACCCCTGCCAGCCAATGCGGCGGGCGAGCAGGGATGGATCGGTGATGACCTCAAGGTGTAGGCAGATGGCTTCGAGGTACTGTGGGTCGGTGATAATGAGCCCCGGGCGCATGATCGGCCACGCCCACTCCACGAATGCCCAGAAGGAAGACTCGATCGGGCGCTCTTCCCGGATCGGCTCGACAGGCTTGGCCGGAAACAGCGGGGGCATAGGCGGAGGGCGGAAGTCCCGGTCCTCGTCAAGGTGTAAGCGGATGGGGGATGGATCGAAGGGCATCAGCCCTCCACGAGGCGGGGCTCGAGGCCCTGGTCGGCGCATCTCTGCAGGATTACGGCGACGTACTTCGGGGACAGCTCGATCCCCATCCCGATCCGTCCTTCGCGCTCGGCGGCGATCAATGTCGTGCCGCTATTGTCGTTGTTCCGGTTCTGTGCTACAATGCATTCATGTTGCTTGAATAAAGGAGTGCAGACATGGACAAGCTGTGTGAGACCTGCGGATCGTCGTTTTCTGTTCGAGCATATCGCGCCACAACCGCCCGCTTTTGTAGCCGAAAGTGCAAGGGTGTTGGTCTTGGCGCTCCACAATTCAAAGCCATGACCACGAAGCCGTGGAACCGTGGCAATACGTTTCGAGCTGGAAAGCGACCTACCAACGCTTACTCTCCTGGGAACGTTCCGTGGAACAAGGATCTCAAAGGCATCCATCTGTCCCCCGACAGCGAGTTTACTGCTGGTCACGCACATCCATCCGATCCCGTGGGAACCGTTCGCATCCGCATGCATCGTGGAGTGCCACGCGCATGGGTCAAGGTTGCGATGCCTCGCACATGGAGGATGCGTGCCGTTGTTGTTTACGAGATGTACCATGGTTCAAATACCCCCGCCGGAATGGTCGTTCATCATATCGATCGCGACACACTGAACGATGTCATGGACAACCTTCAACTACTCACCAAAGCGGAGCATATCAACGTTCACCGAGACGAACTAAGCGCGGTGAAAGCCCTGCGTCGGATGCCCGTTGCAACTGAACAGCCAGATACTTAGGGCTCAGTTCCATCCCGTATGAAATCCTTCCTTCCCGCTCAGCAGCCATGCCCGTTGTCCAACTCCCCATGAATGGATCGAAGATGATATCCCCCGGGTCGGAGTATGCTTTGATGAACCACAAAGGCAATCCAACTGGGAATCCTGCGTTATGCTCGCTCTCCGTCTGGCCATTGATTTCAACTACGTTGCCTGGCAGCGCAAGCCCTGACTTCATCTCCTTCCCGTTCTCAGCATTGCAGTCGAAGACTGACGCAGATGCTTTCGTCTTCCTGCTCGTCACATCAAAACACTGCTCCGACTGAACACCGACAGCGTACTTGTTGCACTTCGGGTCGCTCATGCTGAAGTGAAACACGGGTTCCCATTCGTTCTTGAAACGATACTCCCATCCACCAGGAACACCCTTCCGCTTCCAGCAAAACTCATCCACGAACCGCCACCCCCATTGCCGAACGTGCGCGATCGTCAGATCCTTCACATAGAGGTGTCTCTGTCCGTCCTCGCAGTGCTCCTTGATGTTCACGAACCATGAACCATCTGGCGCGAGGTGCTGCCTGACGTTCGCTTGCACGGCTTCGAACCACTCGACATAGGCGTCGGGCTTGATGGGCAAGAATCCGCTTTCCTCGTCGTATTTCCGCTGAGAGGCATAGGGAGGGCTGGTGAATGCGACGTTGACCTTCTGGCCATCGAGCAGCCGGGCCACGTCAGCAGCGTTCCGACAGTCCCCGCACACGACCCGGTGACACCGCCCCGGAACGGTCTTACTCGGGATCTCCCAGACCTGCCCGGCGGCTGTGCCCCAGACCTTCTGGAGTTCCGCAGCACGGTCGATCTGCGGCTCCGGTGGTTCGGAGCCATCGCTCGAGCCGCTACCTGACTTCAGCAGCGCCTGCACCGTCGCATCGTCCCAGCCCACTTCCTCGACATCTTCGCCTGCGTCGATGAGTTGCTTCAGGACCGCCGCCAACTTCGCCGGGTCGTCTTCTGAGAGATCCCCGCTCCGGTTGTCGGCGATCATGTACCCGAGCTCAGTCACCGGGTCGTCTTCAACGATCGTCACGGCGATGTACTGAGCACCGGCCGCCAGCATCTCCCCGTAGACACCGTGGCCGGCTTCGATCCGAAGTCCCTGACTGGTCAGGTTGGCGACAACCGGCTTGCGCTGCTGGTACTTCCGCAGGCTCCCAGCGATGGCCTTACGGTTCGCATCGGGATGCAGCCGCGGGTTGTCGGGATGGCCAGATAGCGCCGAAATAGGGACCGCCATCGAGCGCAGGTCAGGATGAATCTGGCTCAGGTCCGCGTCCTTCGGGATGCGCCTCAGTTGCTTCGCGTTCACGATTGCCTCAGATTTTGTCCGCCAGTAACAACCCATCGAAATAGTACGTCAACGCCACGCCCCTTCATCAGTTCAAGCCACCACACCACACTGGTATGGTCCTTCCCTGCCGTCACGTTGTCGCAGACCTGGAACAGCGCGAAGAGCCGGAGATCCTTGATGGCATCGAGCAGCGCATCCAGCCTTTTCTGGTCCACCGGCTTCCCACTGGCCACCCGCCGATGAAGAGCATACGGCTCATCGTGTCGCCGAACCATTTCGATCAGATCAGCATCATCGGTGCACTCCGCCAAGAATGCAGCCGCGATCGATGAATGGCTCTGCGGGTGCTCAATGGGGACCTTCGGTGTTGCCTCGCCCTTAAAGCTGTCGTGAACCAGGGCAAGCACTTCGAGCCTCTCATGCTCACCTGGCCTTAATTCGGCAGCCAAAACGTCTATATTACAGAGCACTTCTGCGACATGCGCGCCAATCGTGCCCTCTGGATGCCCAGGACGCGGTTCCCCGAATGCCAGGTTGCTCTGCCACCGTTCGCTTGCTCGAATTCTTGCGATGACGTCTTGCACGGATTCCCCTTTCACGCTGTCTCCCCTCTCGCCCCTTCGATGAGTCGACGGGCATTCTCCCAGATGGCCGTTGCACCGTCATCGGTCAGCAGCCCAGTTTTGATCCCATCGTTGAACGCCTGGCGGAAGGCATTATTCATCCTCTCCATGTGCTCGGCCAGCTCCCCGTGCGGGTCCACGACCCGGATCGAAAGCGTCTGCTTGGGCATGGCGAGGGCGATCCGGATCCGGTCAGCTCCCTCTTTGTAGGCCTTCACGATCCCGTTGATGTCCACCTTGCTCGGGTGAATGTGGACCTCTTCAACGTTGACCTCGCCCTGGCAGTGTGGGCATGCGTCGACTCGGTGGCTCACTTTGCGCTTCAGAATCAGATACGGCTGGCAGACCTCGAGCGCCCGGTCTGCCCAGTCCATCAGCCGCTTGCCGACGTCGATCTCCCGCTCCCGGTGTGCGCGCTGGTTGACGATCTTCTGCTTGTGGCGGTCTTCCCATGTCTCCCTCGCCTTGTAGACCTTCTTGCCGCTTGGCGCCTCTTGCCTCGGTATCACGGCCATTTCGGCTGGTTCCGACTCTGGCTCGGATCGTTGCTTAGGGCTGGCTCCGTGCCCCGGTAGCTCGTCGGCCAAGCCCCTCAACCCGCCTGGCTCAGTCTGTAGCCGCCTTACGACCGTGCCCCAGTCCCAGCCGGCATCGATCATCCGCCTGAGGATGGACGCCAGCCCCTTATGGATGCCACAGGTAGACAGCGAGCCCCCTTTTTCCAGGTGCTCCCATACTTCCGCCCACTTAACCCAGTCTGGTGTTCGTGCCATGGCGAAAGTATAGCTTATTCTTTACCGGCCGCAACGATTGTTTACCGGTTAAGTTACCGGTTAAGATCCACCGCTGGGTCAATGCGGGTTGGATGGCTGACGGATGAATTAATTCAGCTCAGCCGTCGTGTGGATACAAGACCCGGAAATACTGAATGGCCAACCGAGCGAACCGATACGCCAGTGCGTAGCCCGACGGAGTCGTATCGTGGTAGATCCAGAGTTGACGCTGAGCCCATTCGTACTTCCCGGGAAGGGATCCGGGAGTGGAGAGATCGACTCGGATACACCGCTCCCTGGCAAACAGGCTATCGTCCTGAGCCACTGGGGCGACGTCGATCCGTAGCATGTCCTGAGCCAGGCATGGACCGGGGTCTTTGCTCCATGCACTGCGCCACGGGCCAAGAATCCGGTGGTTGATGGCGTCACGGACTAGATCGTGCTGAATCACGAAATACATCTTGGCTCACGCCCACGTTGCGATGGCCAACACGACGATCGCGCCGATGAACCCCAGGAATGCAGCGGTGATGATTGCGGCGTCATGCCGGCAGCGCGAGCACATGCCTCACAGGATGTCCTGGAACTCGAGCATGGAGCCGCACCGGCAGCGGGGACGGTAGACGGGGCGGGGACGGTTGGCGGATTTCATGGTGCCTCCGAATGGTCGAGCAGTGCGGCTTTCAGCTTCGACCACAACTCCGGCTGGGGCTTCCCACCCTCCACGACCCGGCGGATGAATGCGAGCACCCATCGTGCGTCTGGGGTGGCCACGTAGTCACCGAACACGGCGAGCCATGCGCGGTCTGAATCGAGCTGTCCGGCCTGCCGTGCGAGCAGCGTTACGTCAGCACCGGCCGCCCGGAGCTTCCGGACGATCGGCTTCGTGACCCGGACGTTCCCGAGCTCGAGACGGGTCGCGCGGAGGGTCCCCTCGAAGCCGAGCGCCTCGCGAATGCGTCTAAACTCAGTCATGTAGCCTCCATAGTTTCAGCTTCCAACCTCATCACCAGCCGGTAGAGCTCGGCCATCTGCGGACGCGACAGGCGCCCGTGGGGACGGCAGAGGTAGCCGATGAGTTGACGGACGCGCGGGGTGATCATTTGCGGCGAATCGGGCGGCAGATGTCTCCGTCACCGAGCCACTCGCAGATACGATCGGACTGGCCGAACGCCTGCCACTCTCCATCCCACTCATAGCCCTCTGGCGGCTCGACTTCGGTGACGGGGTAGATTCGGCGGATGCGGTCGCCGTCTTCATCGAATCTGTAATAGCCAGCGTTGCCATATATATCGCGAAATATCCCACCCGTAGCAGTGAGTGCGATCGGACTGCCGAGCTGGCAGTCGTATTCCCATTTCGACCCTTCCGGCAGGTGCTCCGGGAATTCGGACAGCCACGGGCCGTAAACGACGGAGGGCGGCGGGTCGTCGGGGAGTGACTCGGGCGAAACGAGCATGTCGGTGTGGCCTGGGGCGAGGGTGGGATCGGGCATTTCTCGGAGGGCCAGGATCTCGCTCAGAATCGGCACCAGCCGACGGATAGGCTCGATGTCGATCGCCTGCATGCGCGCTTTCCACACGTACTGGAGCAGGTCTCCGAGCTCCTGCCGGGCATCCTCGATCGTGTTTCGGAGGTCTCCAGTCATGAGACCCTGACCGTATTTGGCCCGGCCGTAGGCGTCACGTTCCTGAACGAGTGCGTATGCGTCCTGCCTGCCCGCTGCTAATCCACGGGGGCAGCAGCAGGTCAGCCAATCCAGCAGCGACGGCGTCACCTCCTCACCGGCTTGCACCGGGGGAGGCTCGGGGATGGAAGCGGTGGGGGTCTCTCCCAGGTACCCATCAATCAGGTCTCTCAGGTAGTGCGGACAATACTGGCTGTGCGCCTTCGGATCTTCGTAATCCTCGACCTCGTCGAGGCAATCACACTCATCCACGAGGCAATAGGACACGTCGCGGAGTGCTGCTTCGAGCTGGGCAATGCGGCTGGCCACGATGGCTCCGGCGCCCGACACCACACGCCGGGTCCATTTCCGCATGGCCTCTTGCTTCGCCTCTTCGGAGGTGTCGCCCAGTCCCTGCATCGAGACGTGACAGCCCCTGCACTGGATCTCCCAGGCGCAGCGAGGCGGACCACCGCTGACCAGCGGGCCGAACCAGCGCGCGGCGCCTCCGCAGTGAGCACAGGTGGGTAGCCCGTCGTTGTCCAGCGGGTTCCCGTCGAGATCGGCTTCTGTTGTCATGGTCTCTCCATCTCCAGCCGGGCCACGATCGCCCGGCGAATCCATTCGTTGACCGCAACGCCCTCTTGCGCGGCGGTCTCTTCTCACGTCCAATCATCCGAGCCCCCGCCTGGCAGCCGGGAGATCGGGGATGGGACGGGGGCTACTCGGCACAGCTTTCCGAAAGGACCCATACTGTTCGCCTAATCGACTTCTTGTCGTGTGGCGCTGGGGCGTCCGGTGTGCCGAGATTACGCTCCGTTTCGAGCACGGGGGATACAGTTATTGCACCGAACTCCTGGCGCAGAATCTGATCGATTCGCGCCAGGATGGCGGTCTTACCGACGCCCACCGGGCCATGTATCACGACATGGGCAATTGCAGGCACATTGATTCCGATCTTCATCTTCTCACGCCTCCATCTTTCGTTTCGCCATCGCGTGCCGATCCGCGTCGGGCTCGGCACCGTGGCAGGTTAGACCGAGCTCGCGACATGCGCGCCCGGTGGGGTACGTCCCGGACCAGAGAGAGCCGACTATGCCGCCGGGAGGGCAGAATCGGGAGATGACACTGCGCTCGAGTGCGACGGGCTTTTCGCTGTGCTCGATCCCCTTCCCGCGTCCAGGTGACTGCTCCGGCTCAATGGCGGCGGCTTCGATCCAGTTCCGAAAGCATGGCGCTTTCGAGCCGGGTTTCAGTGCGCCGCGGAGGTGCGGAGGGAGACGGCCAGCGCGCGACAGGATCCAGAGCTCCTCTACGTCGTTCCGGAGCCACTGGCCGATACCGGGTGCGCCCGGGGACTTGTGCCAGTAGACGCAGGCCATGTACTTCCAGCAGCCCCAATCCTCGAGCGGAGTGACCACGCGCCTGGCCACGTCCATCTTTTGCGGCGCGGTGACATAGAGGCACAGGACGGCGTCAGGAGTCGAGACCGTGGCCGCTCGAGCCAGTGCCTGCGTGATGATCCCGTAGTCGCCCTCGGAGTACTCGCGCTTGGCGGTCGATCGGAATTTCGTGGGGTCACCCCCTCCTGTCTGGCGATATGGCCAGTTCGGATCACAAATCCAGAGGGAGATCGGCACCTGCTCCAGGGCGAGCTGCGTTATGAGCGTCTCGTTTGTGGCGAGGCGGAGGTGCTGGTCGTACATGTTCATCCTCCCACCACGGACCAGCCGACTGGCGACGGGAAGCCGGTGCGTGCGACGGGGATGCAGGCGGAAAGTCGCTTAAGAAGCTGAGTGGTTTCCTCTTCGCGTTCCGTAATTCCCGTTATCGTCCTATTCAGCCCGACCCATCCGCAGCGGCAGCCCCTCAATACACCGACGTCCTCGATCCAAAACGCATCCCACTTTCCCGGCTCCGTCTCCGGGTTCCCGAACCACTCCGCTTTCGGCGGGCGCGGGGTGGAGGCGGATTCGAACATACTCACCGCTAGCTCGATTGCGCCTCGAAACCCGATGTATTGTTTCCCGCAGGTGGTCCCATCCGGGACGGCGATCCCGATGTCGCCTTGGTTACACGGCAGCGTCTTCAGCGTCTCAATCATCGTCTTCATCACTCACCTCATTCACGCCCTGGAGCTGGTCGAAGAGCCAGGCAGGGCAGGGTTAATCAGCGACGGCTCGGGATCCAATCCGGCTCGCAGGGCGGCACGTCGGCCTCATCGAGCAGGTTTATGATCCGCTCGACATCCGCCACTGTCGCACCGGGCACACGGGAGGCGGCAGCGAATCGCACCGGCTCATCGTCGCACCCACAGCCACGGAAGAACTCGGCTGACTCGAGGTAGGACCGATAGAGCGCGGCGTCCCGGCCATGGAGCTCCACGAACCGGCCGTTGGTGTCGGTGCGGGCGAGGCAGAAGGTGTCGGTCGTTGCCACTGGTATCCCTTGCGGATCGATGAACCGCCAGGACCAGCCGCTAAAGCAGTTATTGCCATATCCATGAACATCGGGCCACGGCTTAGGGCTCAGTATCGCGTTGGTGCTGCCCTGAAGATGGAGCTTGCCGTTGAGCACCAATCCGCCCGGGGTCTTGCATTCCACCGGGAACGGGTTGGAGTCCATGCCAGCAGCGAGGGCCATATCTACGGACGGGACAGTGTTCCACCAAGGGTTCATGTTGTTACTCATCTGTCACACTCACTTCCTTACCGCCCGAACCGGACGGGGTTACGGAGATTTGCAGATCGACGGGATAGGCCACGTCGATGTACCAGATTTTTGTCTGGTCCGTGACGCCTGCCGCCTCCATCTGCGCTTTGAATTCAGCCCACGTCATCGTTCGGCATCACTATCTGTAATCACCTCTGTCACCCACGTCGGCACGGCCGCCCCTTCCGGGGGTCTCCATCCGTCATCGAGCAGATCCCAGATCGCGTCGCGAAGCCCCCCGAATAGGTACCCGTCAGTGAGGTACCCGCGCATCCCATAGCACGACAGGCACGTCTTGAAATTGTCCCAGCGCCCATCCCAGCGCCCCGATGCATGACGATATTGTACGCCAGCCTCGATCGGAATTCTGCATTCGCAGCAGTCGTGTTGCTTGCGCGCTGTGCGGGCCACCTCCGAAAAGACAGATGGCGAATCGTAGTCACTCATCGCTCGGCTTCCCGGTGCATGGGCCGCCCCATTGGCCGCCGAAATCGCTGAGTATGAGATGGCCCGTTCCGGCACCGGTCCATCGATAGCAGAGCCCAGATGTCATTGACACGAGATGGATGGGTTCCCACGCGCGATGATAGGTACTCTCGGGATCCCGCCACCAATACCACCCCGGCTCCGTCGGGGTCATGTCCTCGCCCCACCCTCTCGCGTCGTAGTCCCATGTGGAGGGGTGGACGGGACGGAAAAGGACGATCCCGAACCGCTCGGGGATGATGTTCCGTCCCGGGTGGATTACCCGCGGAAAGGTAAAGTCAGGGGGGAGTACCCCGACCCTGGTAAGCACCTGCCACCTCCCGCCCTGCGCTTCCCACGCCTGGCGGACCTCATCGGACGGACACTCGCCCCAGCCGGCGCGGCGGAGATTATCGGGGAGTTTCATCGGTGGACCTCATCAATGCATCGAGCCAGTCGGCGGCGACATTGATTAATTCATTTGCTTTTGCGCAGTCCTGCGACGCTTTCTCGCGGACACCCGCAACATTCCAATTGTCACCATTGATCCTGCACTCCACACCGCCCACGAGCTCCGCCGCCTTATGGATCTTGATGATCGCTGTCACTATGGCTTTCTGCTCAAGCGCGTTCATCAGAATCCCTCCATCCAGTCACGGATGCGAATATCCTCTGGCCATTCGAGTGGATCGCCTCCAGAGCGGTCAATCGGATGGCCTTCCCACCGTCCGCCAGACCCTCGCCATTCGATGGTGCCGCAACCA
>CAYILR010000017.1:0-78685 GCA_964364175.1 uncultured Bacteriovoracaceae bacterium | reverse complement strand
TATTAGGAAAGGCAGAAAAGGCAACTTTGACGCTCATCCTCTCCGGGGCACAGAGATTTATGCGGAACGTGTATCTAGAACTCTTATTGGTCGCCTGCCTCGTTTCTGTCGGGGCGTGCCGCCCTGCGATAGACGACAATGCGCCGGATCCGGTGACTGCGTCTTCTTCCACACCTGGTGATGGATCCATTACGACTGCCATGCTCGC
This sequence comes from uncultured Bacteriovoracaceae bacterium, assembly GCA_964364175.1. Taxonomy (GTDB): domain Bacteria; phylum Bdellovibrionota; class UBA1018; order UBA1018; family UBA1018; genus CAYILR01. The sequence goes on along the minus strand of CAYILR010000017.1, from coordinate 78,477 downwards.
CGACGGAGCTGTGACTCCAGTTAAATTATCTCAAGCTTATTTACCTCTGGCGGGTGGGACGATGAGTGGAGCTCTCGTGTTGTCTTCTGATCCGTCAGTAGCACTCGGGGCAGTCACCAAGCAATACGCAGATGGATACCTCGGCGGGCAAAGTATTTACGGCATGAGTTCCATTACCAACGGGCAGACCTTGACTTGGAACAGTGCGAGTTCCAGATGGCAACCTGCGAGTGCCAGCGGTTCTGATGCCATTGCGATCGGCGCAGGTGGGCAAAGCGTCGATACGGCCGCCAGCACGACGACTGCGCCGACGAGCAACTATGTGTTGATGTACAACCCTTCGACTGCTTCGGTAGCAAATAAATGGGCGGCAGGCCAAATTGTCGCGGGTTCTATTGCTACGGATGCGGTCACATCGGCCAAGATTCTGGATGGAACGATTGCGCCTGCCGATTTGGCTGCCGATTCTGTGACTACGGTTAAAATCCTGGATGCTAACGTAACCACTGCCAAGATTCTCGACAGCAACGTCACGACTGCCAAAATCGCGGATGCCAATGTAACCACAGCCAAGATTGCAGACGCCAACGTCACTTTAGCAAAACTTGTGGCAGGGACCGAGGGACAAACTCTTCAAAACATTGGTACTATGCCAAGCTGGGTCTCCACAAAAAGTGCGATGGATTTAGATAATTTGACCGTGAGTGCTTCAGTGGCGGGCAGCGCCCTCACATTGAGTCTGAAAACCGCTGCAGCCACCAATGCCACTGCAACGGATCGCATCGGGATTTCATTCAGAAACGCCACGGCTGCAACCGGAACTTTTACGAAGGAATTCATCACTGCGGCTCTTTCCATCACAGTGCCCAGCGGGTGCAAACTAGGACACTCCAACGCAGCGGATGGATATCTTTATTTATATGCATTGGATAACTCCGGAACTGTCGAGCTTGCGGTGTCAGGGCATCGAATATTCGATGAAACGTCGCTACAGAGTACCACCGCTATCGGTGGCGGTGCCTGCACCACGAGCGCTTCGACCCTTTATTCGGATACGGCACGAGCGAGTGTCCCCATTCGGATGATTGCGCGGATCAAAAGCAATCAAGTGGCAGTAGGTACTTGGGCGAGCGCGCCCATTGAAATCAGCCTTGGGCCACAAGCAAAAAGGACTGGGCCATTCACATACTTGACTTGCAGTTATTCAAATGCGGGAGTTTGTACGTCAGCAGCTTGGGAAGTGGGAACTTGGGCGGCGGGTAACTGCACGGATGAGTTAGGAAGCACTTCGCAAGACATCCCGAATAACTATAGCGCGTGTTTCTGTGCGATGACTGGCGAGAATACTGCCAATTATGGAAACCTCTTCTCCTGTAGTAAGGCCAGTGCTCAAATATGGATCAATACAGCTGGTTCACCCTGCTCCTTTTCAGCAGCGTACCTGTGTTGGTAGCCTAATTCTGGAAAAACAAGCGGTTCCTGTCATGAGCAATCCTCAAATTTCCAGTTGACTTCAATACTCAACGCTTGTATTTCCATCCCCCTATGTTGAAACAAAAGACTTATCAAGCCCGGCAGTCAGGGCCGCACTGGTTCGAGCCGAAAGGCCCCAACGCTCCTAAATGGTACATTGTGGACGCAAAAGACCAAGTTGTTGGCCGTATCGCAACTATTGTGACTCGAGTGATCCTCGGAAAACACAAGCCAACCTGGACTCGTCATGCAGATGCAGGTGATTTCATCATCGTGATCAATGCTGACAAAGTGGTTCTGACCCGCAATAAAATGACTGACAAACTCTACCGCGATCACTCCGGTTGGGTAGGCGGATTGAAAACCAAAACAGCGCAAGAACTGATGGATCGTCACCCAGAAGCGATTCTCAGCCGCGCGGTTTGGGGCATGACCAACAAGTCCAGCCTCGCTCGCCACCAATTTGCAAAATTGAAAATCTACGCTGGTACGGAACACCCGCATGCAGCACAACAGCCACAGCCTTTGCCTGCGGCTGCAACATTCAGAACAGTTTTGACCAAGGCTAAGAAAGTAGCCAGCTAGAAAATTAAGAAGGAAAAACTAGCGGACCAGCCTGGTCCGCTAAAAGGAGCCAGATGGAGAAGCAGTTACAGACCGTTGGAAAAAGAAAAACATCCGTAGCGCGAGTATTCGTTCGCCCCCGCGCAGGCGAGACCGGCACGATTCGAGTGAACGGCCGCACTTTCGAAGATTATTTTCCACGCCCCACCGCTCGCATGTTGATCATGCAGCCTTTGGAGCTGACATCCACCGTAGGTCAATACGACATCGTAGTTACCGTTCGCGGCGGAGGCCTCTCGGGCCAAGCCGGTGCAGTGAAACACGGAATTGCTCGCGCACTTCTGAAAGTCGAAGGCAGTGAAAACCGTCCTGTGCTGAAAAAAGCCGGACACCTCACTCGCGACTCTCGTGAAGTTGAGCGTAAAAAATACGGACTGGCTGGCGCACGCCGCAGATTCCAATACTCTAAACGATAACCTTTTTTCGGCGGAGCAGGCTGCTCCGCCGTTATTTTCATCGGACCAGGCTGGTCCGATGTTGCTTAGAGTATTCTTTAAATTTAAAAACCCGGGCGAGCTCAAAGCTTTCCCGGGTTTTTTTATTGTTTATTGTGTAAAAAATGTTACAACGCTCCGCGTATTGGAGAATTTTTATATGAAAAAACGGAGACGTTTTAGTGTTGTAGTATTGTGTATTGTCAGTGTTTCGTGTTGGGGCGGTCTTGCTCTTGCACAGCAGATTGATTCCCAGGCCACACCAGAGACTCAGAACCTTTATCGCTACCTTCAGAGAATACGCGGTCATGGTTTGCCGATCGGTCAGCAGGAGGCGACGCTCAGGGGCTCCGGATGGGTTAATAATCAAAAATGCGATATGCGTGAGGTCTCGGGTGAATATCCCGCGATTTATGGTTGGGACTTCCTGAATTTCGAGGATCCGCCTTATGCGGAAGGTTTGAAATACGATCTGCAATTTGAGCGAGCGCGTGAAGCCTATGATCGAGGCGGAATTAATACATTCAGCTGGCATATGTGGAATCCAGTTACCGGGCAATCTTTTCGGGATCAGACTCCTGCGGTGAAAGAGATTTTGCCAGGCGGGTCGAAACACGGGTTTTATAAAGAGCAGCTTCAAAAAATCGCAGATCGAGTGAAATCTCTTCGAGGCTCAGATGGGACCCTGGTCCCCATTCTGTTTCGCCCTTTTCATGAGCATATTCACAGCCATTTTTGGTGGGGCAAGAACCATGTTTCTCGCGAGGATTTCATTGCACTGTGGAGATTCACTGTGACTTATTTGCGGGACACTCTGGGTGTTCATCAATTTCTCTATGTGTTTTGCCCGGGTGAGAACGAAGATTCGGAATTTCTGGATCGATATCCTGGCAATGAATATGTGGACGTCATCGGTGTTGATAATTACACAGAACTGAATAATCACCCCACGGGTCCATTCGCGGCGTTTGGTCGTTGGATGGAAAAGCGCAATTTGATCATCAAAATGCGTCGCCTGGTCAGGGCCGCGGAGTACTATGGGAAAATCCCCGCAATCAATGAGTTCGGCGCAGGACAGATCCCGGAGTCAAATTATTGGACTGAACGATTTTTGAATCCCATTGCCAGCGATCCAGTGGCGAGACGAGTGGCTTATGCAATGGTTTGGGGAAGCAAGAATCCTGAATTCCATTTCAGTGTTTATCCAGGGCACCATTCTGCTCCTAATTTCATTAAAATGGTGCAGAATCCGTATTCGTATTTTGAAAGTGATCTCAAAGGTGTGTATCATTAAATAAATGCCCAAAAGCACTTACAAGGAGAAGATCAAGCACCTCTCCATGAAAATCGTGGACGCACAGCGCCCGATCCGGATCCTGGACGCGATCAAATGGGATGCCGAGGTCGTTCACGATTTCAAAAAATCGAAATATAAGGAATTGCCCAAGGTTGGGCCTGATTATTATTCCAAAATCGGACTGGAGTTCGATGCGCAAAAAAAAATCGAGGAGCTCGAGGGGATCATTCGCGAAATAGACGCCGAATTGGGGAGCGAAGATCCAGTCGGGCAATTGCTTTGGAAGATGGCTGATCAGTACCGCGATGTGGTCCATATGTTGCTGAATCGCGGAACAAAAAAATTCTGGGAATACAGCCGGAAACTCTACGGATCGCCCAAAGATAAATTATTCGACGATAAAAACACCATCAGTGACCTTGGGCAGATTCTCTACACGATTCTCAATAAAATCGATGTAGCGTCACTGATGGAGCAATTTCCGGAGGATGTGCCAGCGGAAGACGCAGTCAAAATCCTCAACAAACGATTCAAAGATTATTTTGGTGACGAAGACATCAAAGCGAAGATTTCGGACGGAATCGTAGCAGATGCCGCAGCGGGTGGAGATGTCGTAAAAATCCGCGAGGGCAGTCATTTCTCGATGCGCGAAGTGGATATTCTCGAAGTGCACGAGGGCTGGGTACATGTCGGGACATCGCAAAATGGAAACAACCAACATGTCGCGAAGTGGCTCTCGAAAGGACCTCCTCGTTGCGCAAGTACGCAAGAGGGCCTTGCGGTGATCATGGAGATTTTTACTTTCCGATCATTTCCGCGGCGCGCTCGCCAAATCAATGACAGGATCATCGGGATCGACAAGGTCGAGGACGGTGCGGATCTTTTGGAGTTGATGGAGTTCTATCGAACCGAAGGGTATTCCGAGCAAGAGACGGTTTTCAACGCTCTCCGTGTATTTAGAGGAGGTGTTGTCAGCGGGGGGGCTCCATTCACCAAGGATATTTCCTATTGCCGTGGATTTATTGAGAATTATAATTTTATGCGCGCAGCGATTCGGGCTGGGAAACCTCAGCTAATTCCGTTCCTCTTCGCAGGGAAATTACATGTCGATGACGTGCCGCTTCTTTATCAAAAATATAAAGAGGGCATCATCGATGCGCCAAAATTTCTACCCCCGCAGTTTAAGGATATGAATGGGATAGCCGTGTGGATGAGTTTTTCTAGTTTTTTAAACCTTGTGGATTTGAAAAGAGTGCAGGAACATTATGATAAGTTGTTTAAACAGTTCTTGTAGGGAGCAAATATGCTGAAACGTTTTTCAGTCGCATTGATCGCAATAGTGGGAACTCAAGCCATGGCATCAGACGTCGCCAAGGTGAATGGCAAGAGCATCACCGATAAAGACATCATCGGGAGCCTGTCGGGTGTCAACGAGGGCCAGCGCCAGAGCTACTTGAAAGATCCCCAGGCGAAAAAAGAAATCCTGGATCGTGTGATTGATCAGGAAATTCTTTTCCAAGAGGGCGAGAAAGCCAAGCTCGATCAAAACAACGAGTACAAAGAGGCGGTAGCCAATTTCAGAAAACAATATCTAGCAATGCGAGTTCTGGCCCAGAATGTCGGACCCAAGCTGACGGATGCTCAGGCGCGTAAGTATTACGATCGAAACAAGTTCCGTTACTCTACTATGCAATCCTATGTTCAACATATTTTGCTGGAGACTGAAGCCAAAGCAAAAGAGGTCATGAATGCCGCGAAGGAACCCGGTGCTGATTTTCAAGAGCTAGCCGTGAAGCATTCTAAAGATCCTTCTGCAAAAAATAACAGAGGCGAAGTCGGCCCGGTCGGCTGGGATAGTCCTTTTGTGATGCCGTTCAAAGATGCAGCTCTCAACGGCAAAGAAGGCGAGATTGTTGGTCCAGTGAGAACTCAATTTGGCTATCACCTGATCAAGGTTCTGCGCCGCAAACCTGGCAAAGCGCTCAACTACGACGAAGTTGAGTTGCAAGTGAAGAACGATTATCGCCAGGAACTCACCGAGGACTTCATGGAGAAGCTCAAAAAATCTGCCAAGGTTTCGGTGGATGACGCTGCTTTAAATAAACTTTAGTGTCCGATTCCTAATGATTAAAGTCTCTCGCGCTGATTCCGTACTTTTCCAATTTTCTCAATAGAGTTTTCTTGGGAATATTGGCGTGAAGTGCGGTTTGATTGATCTTGCCTCGGAAAGCCTTGAGAGCACTTAAGAGGAATTTTTTCTCAAACTCTTCCTTGTTCGCTTGAAAGTCCAATTTACCGATGTCCAGAGTAAAGCCGATCGGTGCGAGAGCTGCCTTGATGGCCGCATCAGAAATTTCGATATCCGCGTCATCATCTTCGTCGTCCATGGACGAAGGAGACAGATTCCGAGTCAGGCCGGGCATAGGCATCGATTTGTCTGCTTGCTGTTGCAGAACCCTTTGGACTGATTCCGGCAGGCTCTCAGCTGTAATTTGTTCGCTCGGCTCGATCACAAATGCATGCTCGATGACGTTTTCCAGCTCGCGAATGTTGCCGGGCCAGTTATGTTGCATGAGCAGCGCGTTAGCTTCGTCATTGAGGCCGGTGATTTTTTTGTTGTGCTGTTGATTGAACTTCTCGATGAAGTAGGTTGCCAGGCTCGGGATGTCGTTTTTGCGTTCCCTCAGTGTGGGCAGCTGAATGGGCAATACATTCAATCGATAGAACAAGTCCTCACGGAATTCGCCGCGAGTGATCATGTCCTCCAGAGGACGATTGGTAGCCGCCACAATGCGTACATTGACTTCGATCTCGCGATTGGATCCCACGGGGGTGAATCGTTTTTCTTGGAGTGCACGCAAGAGTTTGACCTGCATGGCGGGTGAGATGTCGCCGATTTCATCGAGGAAGAGTGTACCCCCCTCGGCGTATTGGAATTTTCCGATTTTACGGGAATCTGCTCCGGTGAACGCGCCCTTTTCGTGCCCGAAGAATTCGCTTTCGATCAGGTTCTCGGGGATTGCAGAGCAATTGACGGTGACGAATCGGTTGTCTTTGCGAGGTCCGTTAAAGTGCAACGCTCGTGCAACCAATTCTTTGCCTGTTCCGCTTTCACCGCGAATTAGGACAGCGGTGTCGACGCGAGCCAGTTTGTCGATCACTGAGAAAATTTTCTTCATCTCCGAACTCTGGCCGATGAAGTCGTGACCATTGCCCAGGTTGACAGTCGGTGCGGACAGCCGCGCATGATGAACCATCGTACGTGCTTTGAGCGCCTTGTCAGTCATGTAGACGAGGTTCTCGGCTTTGATCGGTTTTTCGAGATAGTTGTATGCGCCTTCTTTGGTGGCTTCGACCGCGTCGTGAATATTGGAGAACGCAGTGAGAATAATGACGATAGTGGAAGGGTCGTGCGCTTTGATTTCTTTCAGCGCCGCCAGTCCCGACATCCGGGGCATGTTGACGTCCATCAGGATCAGGTCATAGCGGGTTCCCTTGGCTCGAGTGACGCCTTCTTCGCCATCCACGGCCTGGTCGACCAGGTAATGGTTCTCTGACATGGCCGAGGCCACGGTGCTTCTCAATCCTGCATCATCATCGACGACTAATACTTTGAACATACTTCTGTCCTTCCTTTTTCAATTTTTTTAAACCGGGTAAAGGTAGTGATTTTGCCTCCAACGGAAGTTGAATTCTGAAAACACTCCCTTTGCCTTTTTCACTTTCCACAAAAACTTTGCCTTGGTGGGCTTCGATGAAATATTTGGTGAGGTACAATCCTAGTCCGGTTCCGATGATGGACTTGGTGGTGTCGTTGTCGGCTCGATAGAATCGAGTGAAGAGGCTCGACATCTCTTCTTCGCTCATTCCGATCCCTTGATCATGGACTGAGACCTCAACGAGGTTGTCAATTTCCCGAGATTGAATTTTGATTTCCCCACCCGACGGCGAGTACTTGATGGCGTTGTCGATCAGGTTGTTGATCACTTTGGAGATCAAGTTGGAATCGATTCGAATAGGAAAGAGAGTATCGAGTTCTAGTGCAAATCGAATATCACGCGCCCTGGCCATGGGTTTGAGAGTGGCAACCGAACGTTCAATGATGAGATTGATGTCCTTGGATTCCAATTGCATGCGGAGCTGGTGCGATTCAATTTTATTGAGTTCTAATATGCTGGTGATGAACCGATTTAGCTCGTCCGTTGAAGAAATGATGTTTTGAACGGTCTCCTTGTCGCGGTCGTTCATTCTATCGACACTTTTTCGAATCAGCATTTCTGCCAAGCCCTGGATTCGTGCCACGGGCGTTTTGAGATCATGCGTGACCAGGGACATGAAATTGCTCTTGAGTTCTTCGACTTGTTTGAGGAGTTGGTTTTGGCGTTGGAATTCCCACCGTTTTCTGAACTCGCTGACCAGACGATAGGGGACCGCCAAGTAGTAGGCGAGAAAAATTCCGATGAGCAGTTCGCTCGTGTGCAACCACATATTTCCAGCGGCGTAGAGAATTTGGCTGACGGCCAAAGTTCCGATCAAGAGTGTTCCCGTGATGAGAATTCCGGATAAGGGAGCCGATCGCAGGATCCATGCGAGAACAAAAGCAGTGAGAATCAAAGTCAGAAGTATGCTGAGTCCTCGGGGCAGGCGAACGATGGTTTGATGGTTCAGGACGGAGTCCAGGATGTTGGCGTGGACGACAAGTTTTGGGATTCGTTTTTCTTCGTGATCATACGGAGCGAAAGTAAAGTCGTCCGAGTCGTCAGGATTCATCGAGCCGACGAGGATGATTTTGCCTTCCAATGCTGATTTGGGGACGTGCCCCTGCAGAACGTCGATCCAGCGAAGAATTGGGTAGGATTCTCTTCCATGATATTTGAAGAAAAAATAGGCGGCGTCGACATCAGCCAAGTGGAACATTCCGGGGACTTCTATCTCAGCAGCTTCGGAGTTTTGAATCTGTTTGGCGAATTCGATGTGGAAGGAGTTTTTCCCGTTGAGGTGGTGAAGTGCACGTCGAGTGGTTTGGTCTTCGGCGAAAACATTCCCGTCCTTGTGTACGAGCGAGAGTGCGTAGGGGAGGGAACTGAGAGGGTAGGGCGGCACGATTTCGCCGGTGACGTCAAAGCTACTTCCTCCTAAAAATGTAGTACCACTCGCCATCATTTTTTGTGCTGAGCGAGTGAAGCGTGTTGCAGCCTCGGCTTCGGCTGCCGTGGGATCAACTTCTGCAATTCGGCTGAGGTTCACTAGGTAGCCCACAGCCTGAGGATGAAATTTTTCGAGATTTTCAAGGAGTTTGGCGTGAGGTTCGAGCGGAAATGGGGATGTTTGCTCAAGGGTGCGGAGAGAGATCTCGTCCATCCCGATGAGGACGATTCGAGGGTCGGCTTTGGGTTGTGGGCCAGTTTTTACACGAAAATCGTAGAGAACTGATTCAATTCGGCTGAACTGAAAAGACGAGAGAACCCCCGTCAGCACGGTAGAGGTGCATAGAACAAGAATCAAAGCTGAGTGGCGGCGCGAGAGCCGCAGTTTGGGTAGCTTCATTTTCTGGACCTAATGGCCCGCCTCGTATGAGCAATTGGTGTGCCAATAGCACGGATCGTAATGAGGTGCAAAATGGCCCTAGGGGATTAAAACGGGATGATGCACAGGTAAAATATTCAGGAATGTCTAAAAGTTAGGCAGCCTGGTTTTATTGCCGTATTGACATACGGTATGTTGTACGGCATAATATAGAAATGAAGTCAGAAAGAAAAATCACAGTTTTATTGCCAGAAGAGCTGATCAAAAAAGCGATGCAAGCAAGTGGTGAGGGGATGACTCAAACCCTTCGTCGAGGACTTGAATTGGTGGCAGCCAAATCGGTTTACAAGGACCTTCTCAAGCTCAAGGGCAAGCTGGATTTGAAGCTCGATCTCAAGAAACTGCGGGAAGACTAGACTTTATGGTGGCTGCCGATACGAGCGCATGGATTTCTTTTTTTTCGAATGACGAGTCTGATGAAAGTCGAAACATCGAAGCAGGTTTGAGAGAGGGTAGGTTGGTTCTTGCTCCCTTGGTTTTGTTTGAACTGCTCAGCAGCCCTACCATCACCGATGACACGGTTACGTTGATAAAAAGTCTGCCTCGCATTGATTTGACTCCCGGTTTTTGGGAAAGAGCGGGCGAAATGAGACGTCAAATTTTGAAGAAAAAATTGAAATCCAGAACCGCAGATTGCTTGATTGCGCAAAGTTGTATTGATGCAGGTGTTCCGCTGATCGCGGTGGACAGTGATTTTAGGCATTATCAGTCATTTGGCCTGAAGTTGGTTTAAATAGCACCTGACATCGAACTAAATCTCGAGCTTCCTCTGCGAAGGAGGCCATTCGGATTCGCAGCTGCTGTCCGTGGGTTCGCTGCCGGAGAGGTATTTCTCCAAAACAGTGTTGTCCTCGCTGCAAAAAATCGAGGCGCGTTTGCCGGTATGCTTGTCGATGCGCATTTCCATAATAAACGAACTTTGTGGAAACGGTGTCGGTGGTTCGCCTTCGTGTGCATGCTTCATGAAGTCGACCCAGATGGGCAAAGCAGCGGTCGCGCCGGTCAATTTCGGCAGCGGTGATTTCTTTTTCTTTGGCTTCGCCAGCTCTTCCGCCGCAGTGTCAGAAGCCTCGGGTGAGGGTACACCTTGATCAAACCCCACCCAAACCACCGTGGCGTACTGTGGCGTGTAGCCCGCAAACCAGCTGTCACGATAATCGCTTGTCGTCCCTGTTTTTCCGGCGCTCGGACGATCCCATCCCATTCCGACCGATGCGGCTGCGGTTCCTTCGGTCATTACGGTTTGTAGAAAATCAGTCAGTAAGTCGACCGCTCCGACTGACACAGCCGTTTCCGATCGAGGAATAAATCTCGCGAACAATGTCCCGTCATCCAAAGTCATTCCGCGCACGACGGTCATGTCTTGGCGAATGCCCTGATTGGCTAAAGTCGAATACGCCTGCATCAGTTCAATCGGAGAAAGCTCAGCCACGCCCAGTGCCAGTGCTGGAACTTCGGGCAGTGGCGACTCGATCCCAAGCGCGCGCGCCGTATCCACAATCGATCTCAGTCCAACTTCAACCCCGAGCCGCGCGAAACAAGTATTCACCGAATGGGCGAGCGCGTTCCGCAGTGATGTCCAACCTAGGAATCCCTTCTCGTAATTTTTAGGGCTCCACGCTTGCCGCCCTCTATCGTAAGTCAGCTCCCAAGGCGCATCTTCCACTGGATAACCGCCACCGTAACTGATCCCCTGCGGATTTTTTTCCTTCAGCAACGCTGCCAGCGCAACCACGGGTTTGAAAGTAGAACCCACCTGGCGCTTCATATTCAAAATCCGATTAAAACTCGATTCGCTGTAATGACTGCCACCAATGAGCGCGCGAATAAATCCAGACGAGGGCTCAACGCTGGCCAGAGCCCCTTCCAACCGCAGCTCCGCATGAACCATGTGGCGTTTTTCAAGCTCATCCACTCGACGAGCGAGCATCTGCTGCGCATAGCGATTCAAAGAAGCATCGAGCGTCGTGTAAACGCGAAATCCTGCTGCCGAAATTTCCTCTTCCGTCATCCGATCCTTCAGTTGTCTGAGCAACTCGGCCTTGACGTAGTCGACGAAGAAATAATGGGCACGAGTCCCCATGTTCTGAGGTGGCGCTAGGCGAATGGGTTCCTTCAACGCTTCCGCGTACTCCCCCTTCGCAATTTGCCCGGTTTCCAGCATTTTTTGCAAAACTAAGCGCTGCCTCTCAACCGCACGATCCTTGTGTCGGTAGGGAGAATAAAATCCGGGCCCCCGAATCAATCCCGCCATGAGTGCCATCTCGGCCAAATTCAATTCTTCCAGAGGTTTCCCAAAAAAATGCTTAGCGCCCTCAGCCACTCCGTGAATTTCGAGGCTGCCGATTTGTCCCAGATAGACCTCGTTCAAGTACCGCTCGAGAATTTGCTCCTTCCCATATCGGGCTTCCAAAATGAGGGCGAGAAAGAGTTCGTTCACCTTCCGAAAAATATTTTTACCCCGCCGCGCTGTCAGATTCTTGATCAGTTGCTGCGTGATCGTGCTGCCCCCCTGAGCCAGGGACAGGGTTTTGAGATTCACTAGGATTGCTCGCGCCAGGCCGCGGGGATCGAAACCCGTGTGCTCCATGAAGTGCTGGTCTTCGATGGAAATGATCGCCTTCCAGAGTTCCGACGGAATATTCTCGAACGGAACAACCTCCCGGACCTCGCGCGCGCCGCTCGAAAGGGCAGAAATCATCTCGGGTTCCAGGTAGAGTTCGCGGACTTCTTGATCTCCGATTTGAATGGTTTGGAGAGAAGATTTGGGATCCTTCTCATCTTCAAAAGTCAGGGTGACGACCGCATCGCCTGCTTTTCGGGACTGATCTCCCTCAGGAACCAAGTATTCTGGGTACTGCGCCTCGTGCATTTTGAATTTGAGCGTCGCTCCTTCACGCTGAGGGCTGTAACTTAAGGCTTTCAGGCGCTCTTCGATGAAAGCTCGGGGCAGGGGAGGAAAAATCCGGGTCACATCCGAGTAAATCCGTGTTGGAATAAACTCGGTCGGTTTTGCGAAGGTTGCTTCGACTTGTCCAAAGAGATGCCAGAGGTAGAAGGCGAAAACGACACTCCCGAGGGCGCTGATCCCAAGTAAAAAAATCCAGTACTGAGACCAAGATTTGCGCTTTCGTTTCATGGGCCTATTTATGAACCCCCTAGTAAATGTCCTTGACTGAGCCGCTGCGGGTCAATAGAAAAGTGTGAATGAGAGCAGCGATGTTATTTCTACTTGTGATGGGTTGGGTTGCGTCTTCAGCTTCGGCGATGGACCTCGATTGGGGCGGGCAATTTCGCACGGAAGCTCACTGGCTCAATAACCCCACGATGACGAACACATACAATGCTGATCCCGATCGTGTCGGCAAAGGTGGATATTATATTCCTGGGACCGGCTCGAATTGGGCGATTTTTCAGCCAGTTTTCCTGCGTCTCAAGCCCAAAGTCATTGTGAATGATAATATTTCGATCAAATCCGAATTCTGGGTCGGTGATCCGATCTATGGTGTGTACGGAAGCGGTGTTCCTTACGGACGTGATCAGCGCGGCTTCAATTCGACTTACAATCGCGGCTCCACGATTTCCGCTCAGCGATTTTGGGGAGAATATGTCAGTGATATTGGAACCGTTCAATTAGGGCGGGCTCCGATGCATTGGGGTTTGGGACTGGTTTGGAATAACGGCGATGGTTTGTGGGATCGCTATCAGTCGACCGGCGACACGGTTCGCATGGTTTCGAAATTCGGCGCGTTCTCGTTTGTTCCCAGCTATGTGAAATATTCGATCGGCAACAGTCTATCGGGAAGTTGCTTGCCCACGTCTCCGTTGGGTGGATGCACCAGCGTGGGGTACAATCCCACGGTCAGTGATTATTCTGTAGCGATTAAATATGAAAATCTCGACGAGGAGCTCGAAGGCGGCGTGAATTTCATTCGCCGCATTGCGGGCGCGGCGCAAGATCCGAACGGTGGATTGTTGGGATATGGCGATACGAAATGGGCGAGCGGGGATTCCGCAGGCCGGGCAGTTTCGATGCGCTACAATACGTTTGACTTGTTTGCACGGCGTAAATTTTCGTTCGTCACCTTGGGGGCAGAAGTTCCAATTGTCATGGGGATGTTGGGAGAGAAAGAATACAAAACTGCAGCGGGAGCGTTGGAGAGCCAATTCAAAATCGGCTCTGCTTGGGAGGCGTTTCTGAAGGGAGGGTTGGCTCCGGGACAACCTTCAGGAGGAAGTCTTGATCCCAATCGATGGCATGCGTTTTACTTCAATCCCAACTATCGCGTGGCTCTGATCATGTTCAATTATCAACTGGCGAATTTGGGTGGGCCAAACACACTCAATAATCCTGTGAATTCTGCGTCGACGTTGCGGTCACCCTATGACAATCCCATCACCAATGCCGCGTATTTGAACTGGGGGGGCTCCTTCAGAACGGATAAATGGAATTTTCACACCAACTGGGCTCTGGCCACGGCACGCGAAACCGCCAATGGTCAGGGGTATTTTTTCAACACATGGACTCGACAGAATGTCGCCAATGCGGGCGGACAAAAGCAGGAATCTTGGCTGGGTTGGGAGATGGACTACGGAGCCACGTTTCATTGGGATGAATCGTTCGTATTCGGTGGGGATTTTGGATTCTTTTTCCCGGGGAGCTATTACCGGTTTTCAAATACCAGCAAACAAAACGCAGTTGGATTTGTTTTTGCCAGCGTGATCAAGGCAGGGGTGAACTTCTAAGGTGGAAAACCGCGGGGGTAGTACCTCGACTTCTTTTGGAAATGCTTCCCTAGCGACGCTCCTTTCCTTTTCCGGATTTTGTTTTGCTTTCTTTGTTTTTAGTGCAGTGATTTTATTTTTTGCGCTGAAAAATTTCATTGAATTTTCCGGCGGTGTGACGCTTGTTCTTGCGCTCTTCACCGTGAGTAGCGCGGTGGTAAGCCTTGCGGTCATGCAGCTTTGGAAAACGCGTGTTTTTGATCCGTTAGTGGACTTGGATAAACTGATTCGCGGGGATCTGGTCTGGAATCTGTCGATGCGCTCCGAAATTTCCGGAATCGCCGAAATTTCCAAACTTCAGCATTCATTCAATGAACTCTTGAGGAAAATTCAGGAGAGCAATGAAATCAAAGCAGAGTTCCTGTCGACGGTGTCTCATGAATTGAGAACGCCGCTGACGGCGATCGGAGGCTATGTCAAAGTCCTTGCGGCTGAGGAAGCCGGGCCGATCAATGCTACCCAAAAAGAATTTCTGCAGATCGTGGATGTGAATGTCAGCCGTTTGGGAAAGCTGATTAATGATATTTTGGATGTGGAGAAAATGGAATCGGGCAAGTTCGAGGTGTCCCGAGATCCTTTGCGTCTGGCGAGTATTTTGGAAGATTGTCGGAACACCTTCGACGTGATGGTGCGCGAAAAGGGCTTGCGCTTGGAGTTCAAGGGGCTGGAAAAAGACCTGCAGGTTTTGGGTGAGCGGGATCGGTTGATCCAGATTTTTGTGAACCTGATTTCGAATGCGATCAAATACACGGTAAAAGGCGGTGTTTCTGTGAGTTTGGAATCCGAAGGGCAAATCGCCGTAGTTCGGGTGCAGGACACAGGGCCTGGGATCACTGTGGAACAGAAATTAGAGCTATTTCATAAATTCAGACGATTGAGAAACGATGCGACGCGGATGGAGGGTGGTACAGGTCTGGGTTTGTTCATCGCGCATGGTTTGGTCGAGGCTCACAACGGTGCGATCGAAGTGCAGAGCGAAGAAGGCCGGGGCTGCGCATTCATTGTCCGCTTGCCTATTTTTGTTCCATCCAGTGAGAAAAACATCGAAGGAAACCGACGTCGGGTTCTGCTATTTGAACAGAAAAGGGATCTGGCTGTCGTGATTCGTGGCGAGTTGGAGCGAAGAAAACTAGCAGTCGATTGGGTGGAAAGCATTGGAGCTTTAATTTCAAAAATCGAGCAAAGTGATTCTTACGATATTGCGGTTTTGGATGGAGATGAGTCGTTGAAGCTTTTGCGGAAATTGCCCCAGGGACTAACGTTGCCAGTCTGTGTACTATTTGATGAGAGGCCTGACAATCCGTCCGAGTCGGATCGGATTTTGTATATTCAGAAATTTCAAAGTTTTGAGCGATTAGCCGACCAAGTGTTGCAGTTTTTGGAGAAAAGCTCATGACCAAAACAACGCGAGGTCGGATTTTGCTGGCGGAAGACGAGGAGCACCTGGCTAAATTGATTCTGTTTAAACTGGATAGAGAGGGTTTTGAGACTGTTTGGGCAGAAAATGGTGCGGCAGCATGGGATAAGCTGAGTTCTGATACCGGTGGATGGAATTTGCTGATTTTGGACATTATGATGCCGGTAATGACTGGGCTGGAAGTTTTGAAGAAGGTCAAGGCAGATCCCATCTTGCAAAAAATTCCCGTCCTCATTCTGACAGCAAAAGGGTTTCGTGCGGATGTTGCCGCTGCGTCGGATTTGGGGGCCGAGCAGTACATGCACAAGCCATTTGATCCTGGGGAATTGGTAAAAGCGGTGAATCGAATGGCTACGGCTTCTGATGGACACTGAGTGGAATGAGCTGGTTAAAAAATTCGTGGGTTCTTTTGGAGCGCGAGTTCAGGCTCTGAGTGAAGTGGTGTCGGATTTGAAGCAGGGCGATGCTGTCCGGGCGCGGGAAAAATTGATTCACATCAGTCATAAAATTTCGGGTGTCGCGGGGTCTTATGGATTTCGGGAATTGTCGGAGTGTGCTGCGGAGATTGAGGAGAGGTTGGATGCGGGTGAGAGCGACGTGCGTTGGATGGAGGTTGCGGCGCTTCGATTGCGCGGGATGATGCAGGACGTGGCTACCCAGGATGCTGACCAGGAAGCGCCAGAGAAGATTTTAAAGCTTTCCGCGCGGGGCACGGGCATCCTGCCCTTGCATGCGCCTTCGGCTGCGCCCTCCTGGCGCATGAATCCCCGCACGGAAACTTTAAAATCTTCTCCGGCGCTTCTTGGAGAGCAGATTTTGGTGTTTGGTCTGTCCTTCTACGGCGTAAGCACGTTCATATCGATGGCCACGATGAGCATTGGGGTGGCGGTGTTTGTGGTGTGTTTGTTGGTATATGGCAACCTAGCTGCAATTTCGCGTTTGGCGAAATTGGACTCGAGGTTGGACCAGAACATGGGCTCCAATTTCGCGTTTGGCGAAATCCTTGCACAACTGCGTGGGTTTTGGGGAGTGCGTGAGTTCCGGTGGTTATGCTGGGCTTCCTGCTCACTCACTGTGTCTTGCGTGCTCTCCCTCGTGGGTGCTCGGTTTTTTCCGCTCATCTACCACGGCTATGTCATGCAAGTGCATTGGTTGCAGGACATGGCCAAGGCTTGGTACCTGTTCTGGCCGTTTCCTTTGGCGATCGCGATTTCGCTTTTGTCTCGTGAGGGGAAGATTCGGGTTCTGCGGTACTGGTGGGGGGCTTTTGCTTTGCTCTGCTGCATTGGAGTTGTGCAGTATTTTACCGGGTGGCCTCGGATGCAGCGGATTCCTGGGAACGAGTCGCGGTTTCATACGATTCTTTTTTTCGGGCACCACTTGTCGACGGCCAGTATTTTGATTTTTCCGTTTTTTCTCCAGCTGGAACTGCTTTTCAAAAAGACGCTGCCCAAGCCGCTTGCCTGGTTCGTTTTAGGAATCGCGGCGTTTACTTTGTTTGGAACTTACTCGCGTACGCTTTGGATCGTTCTGCCTATCGGAATTCTGATCTGGATTTTGTGGAGGTTGCCCAAAAAGTGGCGCCCCTGGGTGGTCGCTGCAGGCGTGATTTTTGCGCTAGTGCTCAGCCAGGTGTCCTGGATCCAATCTCGAATGACGGATTCACTGGGTGTGTATTCTCGTCAGAGTTTATGGGAATCAAACTGGCGGTTTTTTCTCGAACGTCCGTTGACGGGAGTCGGTTGGCATCAGAATCACCAGCTTGCTTATCACTATCTGGCAGAGAAGCATGGCTGGATTAATTTCTTTGTCGGTCATGCGCACAACATGGTTTTGGAGATGTTGGGTTCGACCGGATTGCTTGGCGCGCTGTCGTGGCTCGCGTGGGTCGGAATTTGGCTGGCGATGGCTTGGCGGAGTGCGCGCCAGGGCTCGGTTTTTGGCCGAGCAATGGTCTGCGCTTGGATCGTGTTTCAGTTGAACGGACTCACGCAGGTGAATTTCTGGGATGCGAAAGTTCTGCATCAGGTCATGTGGGTGGTAGCTTGGTTGCTGGTGATGCAAAAGCCCAGTGAACGCGAAGAGCAAGAGAGCTGGTTATCTTGAAACCAAAAATCATCGTCGACGCACGCATGATTGGACCGGTGGGGCATGGGATCGCGAAATATGTGCAGCTCCTGGCTCGAGGGCTTCGTAGTTTACGTGAGCAACCAGGTGGGCTTCTGTATGATTTGGAATTTCTGGTCGCGCCCGGAGTTCGCATCGAGGGAATGACTTGCATTGAAACTGCAATTCCATTTCTAGATTTACGGGAGTGGATCGAAATCCCTCGTCTGCTCATGAAACAAAAAGCAGCCCTGTATCACAGCCCGAGTTTTTCCAGCTTGCCCTGGTCGCCTTGCCCGTGGGTCGTGACCGTGCACGACCTGAATCATCTGCAGTACGGTGGTTGGTTGAAAAAGCAATACTATGGCGCAATTCTAAAAAAATTCGTTCGCGGTGCGCGCGCCGTGATGACGGTTTCTGAATTTTCACGAGATGAAATTCAACGTTGGCTGGGTTCGGATTCTCCCGCTCCACAAATCGTGTGGAATCCGATTGAGCCTCCTTCCAAGAATGAAACAGCTCCCGACTCCGTTCGGCGCGTGATGGAGCGGTGGAAATTGCAGGAACGCAAATATTGGCTTTGCATGGCGGGATGGAAGCCTCACAAAAATCTCTCGATGCTCTTGCGCGCCTATGCGGAGTTTCGAGGCCTCGCCGTGAATTCCCCACCGCAGCTTTGCGTTGCTGCCGAAGATCGAGAACCCGGGGCAAACCCGGGCGTGGTATTTTTGGCCGGAATTTCGGATGCCGATATTCAGGTGCTGCTCTCACACGCACAGGCTCTGTTCTCTCCCTCGATCTACGAAGGTTTTGGGCGGCCTCCGTTGGAATCGCTGGTCCGTGGGGTACCTGTGGTGGTGTCTGATATTTCGCCGCATCGCGAGGGATTGCGGGGACAGGCAGCGTCCGGGATTCATTGGGTCGAGTCTCAAAACGAGAGAGGGTGGAGCAGTGCAATGAGTACCGTCTCGCGAGGGGAAATTGGAAAAATCGATCCACACGGCTCTGAGGAGCTTTTAAGGCGGTTTTCGCCCGAAAAATGTGCTCAGGATCTCGATCGCGTATACAAAAGTGCGTTGGAATGAGACAGCGAAAGGGGTAATAAGGGAGATATGAAGCACGTACTCATCACTGGCGGTTCCGGGTTTATTGGATCTCATCTGACAGATTTATTCTTGTCCCGAGGTTATGCAGTTACGGTGGTGGATAATTTTCTGACTGGGCGTAAAAAAAATCTGGATCAAGCTTCTCGTTCACCCAATTTCGAATTTTTAGAGTGGGATATCTGCCAACCGCTGCCAATGGATCGGCTCAAGCTGATCAAAAAATACGGACTGAGCGGCGTGCTGCATTTTGCATGTCCCGCAAGCCCCGTTGATTTTGATAAAATTCCTTTTGAGATCCTGGCTGTTGATTCGATCGGAACGCATCTTACTGTTGAGTTGGCGCTTCAATATGATGCTCGCTACATTGTTGCCTCAACGTCTGAGGTGTACGGTGATCCTCTCGTCCATCCGCAAACCGAAGATTATTGGGGTAATGTCAACAGCATCGGACCGCGTGCTTGTTATGACGAAGCTAAACGATTTGCTGAGGCCTATGTCAGCACCGCGATTCGAGGAGTGGGCCGTTCTTCCACGGGCGGAAAACGCAAACCTCTCAACGGTGGGATTGTCCGGATTTTCAATACCTATGGCCCGCGAATGCGTGCCGATGATGGTCGGATTGTTCCCGAGTTGGTGATGCAGGCATTGCAGGGGCAAGATCTAACTTTGCACGGCGATGGCAAGCAAACTCGAAGTTTCTGTTATGTGAGTGATCTCATCGAAGGAATTTTTAGACTCTACGAAAGTGATGTAAAAATTCCAGTGAACATTGGCAATCCTTCGGAACGAAGTGTTTTGGATTTCGCCAAAGCGGTTCTGGAAATCACCGAGAGCGGGTCGCAGATCAAGTACCTGCCAGCGCGGCCAGATGATCCGCGAAAAAGGTGCCCGAACATCACGCGTGCGGGGCAATTGTTGGACGGATGGAAGCCACAAATTGAGTTTCACAAAGGTCTAGCTACCACTGTGGACTATTTTAAAATCTACGCCAAATGAGCCTCAAAATCGCTTTAGTTCACGACTGGCTGACGGGAATGCGCGGAGGCGAGTATGTGCTTGAGGCGATCTCGGAGGTTTTTCCTAAAGCCGACTTGTTCACGCTGCTGGCTCAACCCAAGAAAATTTCGCCTCTGCTGACAGCGATGAAAACCAAGACCAGTTTATTGCAGGCTGTGCCTGGGATCGAAGATTCGTATCGCAAATTTCTGCCAGTGATGCCGTGGGTGATCGAGCGTTTTGACCTATCAAAGTATGACCTGATTATTTCATCATCCCATTGCGTGGCCAAGGGCGTGCGCAAATCCCCGAAGGCGGTACACATCAGCTATGTACACGCGCCGATGCGTTACATCTGGGATCGATTTGAGGATTATTTTGGTGAGGGGAGAACGTCCCCGGTCATGAGATGGGCCGCCGCGCGATTGCGCAAACCTTTACAAAATTGGGATCGCAGCGTCAGCACACCCGAACGGGTGGATCACTTCATTGCCAACAGCCGCTACATTGCAGCGCAAATTCAATCAGCCTACGGCCGCGAGGCCGAGGTCATTCATCCGTTTGCGGACCTTTCTCGGTTTGTTTTGCCGCGCAAGCCAGGGAATTATTATCTGATGGTGGGGGCTTTTGCTCCCAACAAGCGTGTGGATATCGCGATCGAAGCATTTAATCGACTGCGGTTGCCGTTGTGGATTGTGGGTTCCGGACAAGATCAAAAACGCCTGCAGAGCCTGGCTGGATCGACCATTAAGTTTCTCGGGCATCTCGACAATGACGAGATTGACCGTCTGTATGCCGAGTGCAAGGCTTTTGTTTTTCCAGGGCTCGAGGATTTTGGAATTACTCCGTTGGAGGCCATGGCTTCGGGTGCTCCTGTTGTAGCCTATGGTTTGGGTGGAGTTCTGGATTCAATTGTTCCAGGCGAGACGGGGATTTTCTTTGAACCGCAGACTCCAGATGCACTGGTGGAAGCAATTCAAAAAATCGAGCAGGGGCAGATTCAGTGGAATGAAAAAGATTGCCGCGCTCGTGCGCAGATTTTTTCTCGTCCCAGGTTCCAGGCCGAAATGGTGCGCTCGATTTTTAAAACTTGGAAGAACGCAGGAAAAAGTCCAACCGAGTTGATGGAAAGTGTGCGCTTGGGTTGGAGTTCGGTTGCGAAAGAAACAGTAAAAGAACTGCCACTCAGTTTATTCAAATAAGAACTATCGTAAAACTTATTACTAAATAGCTTCCACAATCAACACAGTCCCAATTCCGCCCGCAGCGCAAATCGAGATCAATCCCAAGCTCTTCTTGCGAGCATGCAGCTCTTGCAAAGTCTGGATGACCAATCGGGTTCCGGTTGCGCCAAAAGGATGCCCAATCGAAATGCTTCCGCCATTCACGTTGAGTTTCGATTTGTCGACGTGACCAATGGGTTGAGCAAGACCGAGTTTCTCTTTTGCAAATTGTGGCGACTCGATGGCTTTGAGTGTGGCCAAGACCTGCGCGGCGAAAGCTTCGTGGACTTCCAGCAAATCGAGATCATCCCAACGAATGCCAGCGAGTTTCAACGCACGCGGGATCGCGTAGGCCGGACCGATCAGCAGAGGCTCTTTTTGAATATTCACAGCGGCCGATGCAACTGCGCGCACCACACCCAGCGGTTTCATTTTCAATTCGCGTGCTTTGGATTCGCTCATCATCAAAACAGCCGATGCGCCATCCGTCAGGGGGCTGGCGTTGGCTGCTGTGATGGTTCCGTCTTTGTAGAAAACTGGGCGAAGCGAAGAAAGTTTTTCGATGCTCGAATCTGCACGTACATCCGTGTCGCGATCGATGGCTTTTCCTTCGGGGGTGCCGACGCAAACCACGTGACTTTTGTAGAATCCACGTTCCCAAGCGGCGTGAGCTTTTTGATGGCTCTCGAGTGCAAACTTGTCTTGTTCTTCGCGTCCGATTTCAAACTGTCGGGCCATCAAATCAGCCGACTGCCCCATCGTGAGTCCAGTGGTGGGTTCTTTGATTCCGGGTGCATGTGGAGCAAGCATGGTGGGTTTGAATTGGGTCAGCATGGAGAGGCGTTGCGAAGGAGTTTTTGCTCGGGCGATGTCCTGGAAAAAATCCGTAGCCTGTTGGCTGAAAATCGCACGTACCGAGCTGATCGATTCGACACCGCCAGCAAGTCCGATGTCGATTTGGCCAGTGGAAATTTTGCCCATGATTCCTGCGACGGCTTCGGCAGACGAAGCGCAGTAGCGATTCACAGTGGTGCAGGGGATGGTCGCAGGCAAACCCGAATCAAAAAGCGCCTCGCGAGAAACGTTCGATCCCTCGGTCGGAGGGCTGACGATTCCATAATAAACTTCTTCGATGAGCGTGGGATCAATATCCGATCGAGCAACTGTTTCCCGCAGGGCAACACCGCCCAACGCAGCAGCAGACATTCTCTGAAAAACCCCACGCGCACGGACGAAGGGAGTACGGACACCATTGACGACGACGACACGTTCTTTGCTCATGGGTAGGTTTTAACTCCGAGCGTCTCGCAGAGCAATGGGCAATACTGAATGCGTTGCGTCGAAATTGATGAAATGGAAATCCAATGCATCAAAACTATGCTCGATATTTTTTCCAATAATGGTTCATCTTTTTAACTCCATAATCTTGGACTGTCTTCGAGCGATGGTGCGAAGAGCAAAGAAGCTGCAAGTTTTCGAGTTCGCTTGAACCGTTTTTTGCAAAAGGGTGCCTGTGATCAACCTGAAGAGCGAATTTTGAGGTGCAACGATGGCCAGTGAGAGGATCACGATACTGGCAGTGCCCTTGAGCGTGGAGCCAGAGCTGTTTTTTTACAGTGGTAGGAATGTATCGCTTCGGCGCCGAAGCTGTAGAAGCTGCTTCCGGAGCTTTCTCTTCCTGTTTTTGAGGAGCGCGAACTTTCTTTTGAGCTGGATCCAGTTTTTGAACCGCGAGCTGAGTGATCTTTTCCAAAACCTCCCCGTATCCGCCACCCGAAAGCTGGTGAGCGAGCAAATCCCGAAGCGCATCGAGTTGCTCCATGCATTCTTTCGAAATTGTCAGACGAAGTTCTACTTTTTCCTCAGAGAGAGGTTTGACTCGATCTGGCTTAGGAAGCTCGCCACCGGATTTCTCAGCTAAGATCGTTTCAGTTTCGCGATAAGATTTTCCCTGAACAAGCTCGACCAAGTCTTTCTTCTCTTCGAGTGAGTAGATTTTGTCTTCCTGCGATTGCTGAGTAAAGAAAACTTGAACCCGACTCGCAGCCGAGAGCGAAAGTTCTCCCGTCTCCAGCTTCTGTTTCACTTCAGGAATATCCCGAACGAGTTGCATACTCTTGATCCGACGATGCGCGGAACCATCGCTGTATTTTAATTCACCGACCAAGTATTCATGAAGTGATCCGTAACCGCGAAGCTTGTGCAACTCGCGTCGTTCTATCTCACGCAAATAATCCAAAAATAAAACTTCTTTAATTTTTATTTCGGCGGCTAATTTTGCTGCTTGATTCCAGAGTTCTGAGTTGGAGAGATGTGTGATTGAGATGTTTTGCATTCAAAAAATGTATCTCTAATTCGATTAAAAACAACTTAAAAATAGATTGTTTATGTGAATTTTAAAATTTATTTTTTCTGAATTTATTGAGAATTTCGAGTCGCTCTTCAGCGCTGAGTATTCCCGCAAATGGAGTAACTTGTCTCATATCGCGTGCAAACACGCTCGAATCCAAACAGCAATGAATCAGGTCGTCCATGGGAAAGTCTAACCATTGTTTCCAATGATCAAAGAGTTTTTTAACGTCAGGATGTTTTTTGGACTGGATCGCGAGATTTTGTCGAGCTTTTGCAAGAACAGCTTTGGGTTCATGTTTTAGTTTTTCGATGATGGCTTGGTGATAGGCAAGGCTTCGGAGATCTTCTCGGGTTAAAGGAGAAATAAAGGAGACGGAGACTTCAAGACCCAGTGATTTTGCCAGTCTCTCAAGGGTTTCTAGCGTGGGTGACTTCTTACCAGCCTCATAGGTAGCAATAGTGGGTTGCGAAGTTCCTGCCATCAGGGCCAGCTTCTTTTGAGTCACCCCTGCTTGTGAGCGTAAACGGAGTATCGGGTTCATTGAAATATAATATATTCAATCGGATATATTGTCAACTGAGCTGTTTTTGCATAAGTGCAAAATTTTTAGGCAACTGACTCCAAAGTAATCATTTCGCTGTGTCAGCGCGGACACACGTCATGGGTAAATCCTCAAGCGAAGCAAGCACGTGCAATCCCCGCCCATTGGCACGACATGTGCAATTCATAGTCCTCAAGGAAGAACTCGTGATTTACTTTTACGCAAAGATCGCACGGATTTTTTTGATAACAGTGTAGTTGAAATATGATACTGTTCGAAGTAAGCCTCTCGAATTTGACAGCTATGAATTCACTGTCGAAGGTTCTCAGCGTTTTTCGAAAATCACCTGTCAGGCAAACGAAGTGGCCGTGCAGTTGGAAAAATCCAATGCACTACAATCTAAGCCAGCGTTCTAAGAATTAAGAGGACTCACTTCTTCCCAGGAGGCATTGACCACTTCGGAGAAGTGCAGTTTCCCAGACCGTAAGTCAGGCGGCGAGTGATATTTCGGCTGCAAATTGCATCTTCAGGCTACGTGATTTCATCATTCCACAAACGCTCTATAAATTTTTTCCAGTGCATGCGAAAAATACCATCATTCCTGGACTCGATCGGATCGAGCGAAACCAAGATGTATTTCTTGAAGATTTTTTCTTCGGCTAGAGCTCTGAGTCCGGAGAGATCTCTTTCAGCCGTATTGCGTTTGGCTTTTGCCTCAATGGCTACGGTTTCTCCGATGCAAAAATCCACTTCGTGATCGCTGACTGATCTCCAATAGGTCAGTCTCTCATGTTTTCTTCGATAGGATAGATACGCTTTGATTTCTGAATAAATCCAGGCTTCAAAGGCTTTTCCAAAAGCATCGGTTTTTTCTGACAACTGCCGAATGTCCAGGAGCGCATGAGTCACACCTGTGTCAAACAAATAGAATTTCACAGTTTGAATGGCTTTTCTTTTTTTAGACTGCACCCAGGGTTCAAGCGCCTCGCCCAAAAGAGTATCAGACAAAATCTGATAGTATCCGCGAACGGTTGACTCAGACACCATCGCATCGCTCCCCACTGCAGCGTAATTCAGAAGCTGGCCAGACATCTGGGCCGATACGGTCAAAAATCTTGCAAATCCACCGATGTTTCTGACTAAACCTTCTGCCATGATCTCTTCCTTGAGGTAGGTATCGATGTACGCCTTGAGGTCATCATAGGGATCTTCACTCAGAAACACTTCGGGTAAGCCTCCGATGGTCAGCCTTTTCATCAAATCAAATGACGAAATTTCTGGGTAACAGAGCGGAAAGAAATGGGCTGTGCGAGCACGGCCCGCGAGTAAATTTGCATGTCCTCGTCTCAATTTTCTGGCACTGCTTCCTGTCAGTAAGAAATGGTATTTTTTTTCCTGAATGAGAGAATGGACTTCATCCAGCAACTCTGGAATTTTCTGGATTTCGTCGATGATATAGCCTTTTTTCCCGGGCTCCAGAAGTTCGGGTAGAAGAGACGGGCGCTGAAGAAGTTTGAGACGCATATCCGAATTCAATAAATTGATGAGCTGATAATTCGGCTCCCGAAGTGTTTCCTTGATCAGCGTCGTCTTGCCCGTAGCGCGCGGTCCGAAGAGAAAAAAAGATTTTTTTTGAATCAAGCTCTCTAAATTAAGCAATCTTTTAATGGACATACCCACAACAATATCGCTGATTAATCTTATAATCAACGGTATAGATAATGATTATGTCAAATATAATGTTTATTAGGCTATTTTGTGGTAAATCATGCCCATCAAGCCAGTAGCTTCGGCGCCGAAGCTGTTTTGGAAATTTTCTTTATAATTAAATTTGAATCTCACTTCTTCCCAGGAGGCATCGACCACTTGGGAGAAGTGCAGTTGCCCAAACCGTAGGTCAGTCGGCGAGTGAATGTGCCGTCGACATTCACGACATAAATATTATCCTGGCCAGTGCGATTCGAGTTGAAGGTGATGAAGTTGCCGTCGGGGCTGAATGCGGGGCCTTCATTGCTGCCGGTGTCCTTGCTTAGCCGCTCGATGTTGGTTCCATCCGGATTCATGATGAAAACATCGAAGCCCTTATCGATCCAACCGGAGAATGCGATTTTGTTGTTCTGCGGAGACCAGCTGGGCGAGTCGTTGTATTTGCCTGCGAACGTCAGCCGTTGAACATTGCCGCCGTCGGCTGCCATCACGTACACCATGGGGGCTCCTGCACGATCCGAGATAAAAGTGATTTTTTTACCGTCCGGACTCCAGCTGGGATTCACCGAGTTGCCAAAAGATTTGCTCAGGCGGACGACGGATTGCGGAGCGTTTGCGTCCATGGAGAAAATTTCTGCGTTGCCGAGGAAATGCATGGTCAGTGCGATTTTTCCGCCATCGGGGGAATAAGCAGCGCCGCTGTTCATTCCTTTTCGATTCGACAGAAGTCGAATTGAGTTCGATCTAAAATCAAGTTCATAAAGATCAGGGTTCTTGGTGTTATCCCGGTGTTTTGCATAAACGGTGTAGGCGATTTTTGTGCCGTCCGGGCTCCAGTTGGGGCCCACAGTGACGGAGCGATGCTTAGTGAGCTCTCGGATGTCTGACCCGTCATAGTTCATGATGTAGACTTCTTTTTTCCCAGTTCGATCGCAGACCATTGTGATTTTGGTGAGAAAAATCCCAGGCAGACTAGTCAGAGTCTCTACGATCTGGTTAGCGAAGGTATGAGCCAGGGTTTTGCTTTCGTTGATTAATGAAACATAGCGTTTATTGATTAAATCCTTCCCGCCAGTGGTTTCGGTGAGCCGAGCTTCCAGCACGAGCGCGTTGTTCTCGATGCTTAATTTAGCTTGAATCAGATATTCCACGCCGATGGTGGTCCAGTTCGACATTTTGTTTGGATCACCGACGAACGCTGCTTTGTCGGCGAATTTAAAAGCATCCATGAAGAGCAGGTCGTTGGTGATCGTGGTGCGGATGATTTCGGAATAGGCTTGAGTGGATCCAGTGGTTTGGATGTCGAGAAAAGCGAGGCCTGTTTTTTTTGTTTTTGCGGTCCCAACGGCGATGAAGGTGTTTTGCGCATCTGGGCTTTTGCTGTCTTCAGCGAACGAAGGCGAAGCCAAACAGAGTGCCAGGATCATGCCGATGATTTGTGTTTTCATGCGTCACCTTCGATCATAATGGAAAATGAATCGCGATTCCACGGGAACCTAGCATCTGGGCTTGTTGATTAGGCGTAGGGAAGGGTTGGCTATCCATGATCGTTTTTTTGACGGCCGCATCGTATTGAGCGTCGCCGGAGCTTTGCGTAAAAACCAGCTGATCCACTTTGCCTCTGCGATCAATGTAGAGCATCACCTTCGCCGAGAGGTTTTTTCGTGCAAGCCAGCGAGGCAGCTCCCAACGCTCTTGCAAGTGTTCACGGAGGGCGTCGTAATACTCGGCTGCAGTGCCTTCACGTGCTTCTCCCGAGAGGCTGGTGCCCGGGGAGATTTTATTGCCCTTGATGGGAGCGCCCCGGCCTTTGGAGTCGTCTCCTATTTTAGAAAGAGCTTTGATTCGATCGAGCGCGTTTTGAAGACGCTCTTCTCGGAGTCTTTTTTTCTCTTCCTTCTTCGATTCTTTTTTATCCTTTTTTTTCGGTGAAACAACCATCTCATCAGATTTCGGAGGAGAAATGACCTTTTGTGTTTTAATTTTTTGAGCCTCTTTGCGGGCTTGGTCTAATTCTTTAGTGAGCTCTGATTCATTGGGAGTGACGCCCGGATTTTTTTGTCCTTTGAGCTGATCTGGCAATCCCACGAGATCTACCCGCAAGGTCGGAATATGCGCTTGGCGTGGGGTGTCCCAAATCAGGCTGTGAATGATGAAAAACGTGAGAAGTGTCCCATGCAAAACGGCTGAAACTGCAAATGGCCGGGAGAATGCGTCGCTCGGACTTCTCTGTTCGTGCGTGGACTGATCCAGCTTCATTTTTGGGGGGCAGGCTCCGTCGCTAGGCCGACTCGATTGATTCCTGCTTGTTTCACTTCAGCCATGACTTGCGCGACAGTCCCATAGGGGACACCTTGATCGCCTTGGATGACGATCTCCAGATTAGGTTTCATCTTGGCGATTGCAATGAGTTTTTCGCGCAGATCACTCGAAGAAACCAAATTTCCATTCAGTAGAATCCGTTTGTTTCGCTCAATCACCAAAACCATTTGTTCGGGAGCCTCATTCATAGAAGGTGCATTTGTTTTGGGGAGATCCACTGAGATTCCCTGCTGCATCAATGGCGCAGACACCATGAATACGATCAGCAAAACCAGCATCACATCGACGAGCGGTGTGACGTTGATTTCAGAAAGTGCCGATTGAGTCCCTGAACCCGTTTGATTTTTTTGAAAAGAAAGTGCCACGAATTATTTCGCCTCCAATTTCGGGGAGGAGAGATTGCGTTGAAGGATATTCAATAAATCTTGTGAGAAACAGTCGATGTCCACTGCAATTCTACGGATTCGCCCCACGAAATGGTTGTAGGCGATGGCCGCAGGGATGGCGGCAGCAAGTCCTGCAGCCGTAGCGATCAATGCCTCCGAAATTCCAGGTGCGACGACAGCCAGGTTGGCTGATCCAGATGCACCGATGTTTTGAAAGGAAGTCATAATGCCCCACACAGTCCCAAATAGCCCGACGAACGGAGCAGCACTGGCTGTTGTAGCCAACCAATTGATGTTGTGCTCCAGCTGGGTCACTTGTGCGTTGGAAGTGCGCGCCAAAGCTCGGCTGATATTTTCAATCCCAGCGGGTGAGTTGGTTTGACCGTCCGCTCCAGTGAGTTTGCGAAGTTCTTTATAGCCGGATTGAAAAACGGCAGCGACTGGCGAAGCCGGGTAGATTTCTGTTTTGATGAAAACCTCGTCGATGCTTTTTCCTGCCCAGAAACTATCCAGAAATTGCCCGTCTTGCCGGGCGGCTTTCTTCAAAGATATCCACTTTGCAAAAATAATCGTCCAGCAGACCACCGAGCTCATAAATAAAAATAATAGAACCAGTTTGACGATGGGTCCTGCCTGGAGAATCAGTTGAATGGCGCCGGTTTGGACTGCGGATGGAGTTTGCATAACCTAAGAGTGCCCCTTTTTTTTGTTTTTGATAACCGTTTTTAGGATGAGTGAGACCAGAATTAATTGAAGCACCAAGCTGGACAAAGGACCGCCGATTCCACCGGAAGCCCATCGGGACCATTCTTCTGGAAAACCTGCCAAAGCAACGGGCCGAATCATCCACAATCCAGAAACTGAGTTCCCCAAGATGGAAAGGCTGAAAACGGGGTGAAAAATAAACCACAGTCCGGATAGAAATCCTGCGCCAAAACCAAAATCACCGTCAATTATTTTACGGCTCGAAATCAAAATCTGAATCAGCAACAAAGTGAAAACCTGGGTCCAGCTCAGTTCGAACTGAATCATTTTGACGAGGCAGTAGGCGACTCCGATAATGCCTACCACGATCCAGTCATGTTGAGCAAAGCCGCGAAAGCGACTCAGCCAACGCTGATTGAAAAGATAAGCCTCGCAATAAGCGAGAGCGATGCAGCTCAGGGTTTTTGCAAAAAACTGCACGAGAGTGAGCGACGCTTCTTCGGGTTGGAGCAGCAATCCCAGGAATCGGTACAAACCCGCAGCGATAAAGGCAAGAATCAGCACACCTGCAATGAGGGATCCATTCACGAATCCGGGAAGAAATCTTTTGATCCAACGTTCGCTGTGAACAAATTCCTCCCAAGTCGCGGTTCGCGAGGGGGAAGAAGAACGAAGCACCAGAACAAAGAGCAGCGAACTCACTGCCATCAAGGTGAGTTCGTTGGAGCTGACCCAGTCATGAATTTCGTCAAACCCGGAGGCGCCAGGATGGGCGGAGACAAAAAGATAAACCGCCAGAGTTAAAAAAAGCATCTTGAACGCAGCGATCCAGACCATATAGGCAGCCAAGCCCGAAAGGGGAGCCAAAATTTTGACTTTATTCAACGAAATAGCAAGATTCACTCCCATAGATCATCCGTTTGTCGCTTCATGCCTGTCAAATTTTTCTCTTTTCGTAATTTAGGTTATCCTGGAGAAGGGGGATCGTTTGGATGGTAGATTTAGTATCAGTATCAAAAACATACTTCGGTCACAGCCGTGTGCTGGAGCGAGTCAATTTAAAACTCAAGCAGGGCGAATTCCTCTATGTGATTGGTGGAAGTGGAGCGGGTAAATCATCGTTGTTGAGAATATTGGCGACAGAGGAGGCTGCAAGCGGAGGTCAGATCAGCTTGTTTGGTTATGATTTGTCTCGCGTGTCACCTTCAACTCTAAGGACGATCCGGCGCGCGTTGGGATATGTGCCGCAAGGTCTGCATTTGATTCCGGATTTGACCGTGATGGAAAATATTGCACTTTCGCTGTCTCTGAGCGGCAATCGCGCTCTGACCGCGGAATCCAAAAGAAAAATTCTCGAAATTCTGGAGCGACTTCACCTGACTGACCGTCGTGAGAAAAAAATCCAGACCCTATCCGGGGGGGAAGCTCAGAGAGTTGCAGTTGCACGAGCGTTGGCGCGCGCTCCGGAGCTGATCATCGCTGACGAACCCACAGGAGCACAGGACAAGGACACGACTTGGACCATGATGGACTTGCTCTTGAAAGCGAACGTCATGGGTTCTACTGTTGTTTTGGCTACACACGATCGCGAGATCGTCCGGCGTGTGCGCAAACGATGCGCTGTATTGAGAGGCGGACACGTGGTTTTGGAGGATGGTCTATTATGAGTATTTTTTTGAAGCTGGCCTGGCGTCCTTTTCGATTGGCGCCGCTCAGTCAAGCTAGCTCGATTCTGACAGCTTCCGTTTTGCTGGTGCTCTCCGGATTTTTGTTTTGGATCGAACAGGGATTCGCTCCGGTCGTCCAACGCTTGCAGCAAGAACAAGTGATCACCGCGTATTTATCTCCGCAGCTGGATCGCGCAGGAGAGACGCGTTTGGTGGATTCGATTCAAACTTCCTTGGGGTCCGCCATCCATGTGCAAAAAATGAGCGCGTCAGAATTCATTGCGGAACTCAAGCCTCGCTATCCTGAACTGAGTCGTGAGCTGGAGGACATGGGCGAAGAAGGCACAGCCCTGATTCCTCGATATATTTCTATTTCTGGGGTTTTTCAGGACCAGACAGCGCAGGCCATTCACGGAATGCCCGGCATTGAGTCCATGGAGACATCTAAGGATCGTTACAAAAACGTAGTCGGTGCATTTCGTGCCTTGCGATGGGTCGCTCGCTTGATGCTGATGGGATTGGCTTTGGCTTTGATGACGGGGCTGGTTCACCTGGTGAGAATGAATCGCACCATTCAATCCGATGCGATTTCGTTTCTCAGGCTTTGGGGTGCGAACGAGGTTGTGATCCGCATGCCTACTTTGATTTCGTCCTGGTTGGTGGGATTTATGGGAGGCGCGATTGCTTGGGCAGCTTGGGCAACTGTGGGGGTTCAGATCACGATGCAGGTCAAGGGTCTGTCACCGCTGCTCACCGAGATGCCTGTTCCGTCAGCTAGCATGGGATTGCTTCTTTTGGTGATTGGATCGACGTTAGGAATGATCTCGGGCGTATTGGCAGCAGGAGTTTCTTCGCGATGATTTTTTTGTTGTTCATGGTTTTTTTCCCATCGCAGACGAATGCAGCGATCCCATCTCCATCGCTCTCCGATAAAATGCGATCCGTTCGAAGCCAAGTCATGATTGTAGAGCAGTCCCTGATCGTGGGCCTGAAAGAGCAAAAACAAGCTCGGATGAATATCGTGCGTTTAAAAAAACTGATTGAGCTCCAGGAAGAAGAGCGACGCCTGGGGCAAGTGAGAATACAGGAGCTTGAGCAAGCCATCGGTGATTTGGAAGAGCGCCGTGGGCTTCTAAAAGAAAAAGTTACAACCCAATCCAAGTCGATCCGTCGTTCACTCAAAGACCTAATGCGCTCTTTTCATGAGCAACCCCGTTCCACGTGGCTGCCCGAGCAGGAAACCCTCGAGGCTCCTCGCAGAAAAGTCCTGTCTCGTCTGGTGGATCAGCGCCTGCATGAAGTTGAAGTTTACAAAATCGATTTGCAAGATGCCGACCGTCTCGAAATCAAAATCCGTGAAGAGCGCGCGCAGCTGGATTATCTGGTGCAAGAACTTCAAGAGCAGAAGGGCTTGATGCAACTCAGCCAAGACATGCAAATGGATCTCCTGAAAAAGCGCCAAGTCGATCGGGTTCAGCAGCTGGAGCATTATCGCAAACTCAAGGGAGTCGAATTTCAAGTGGAGCGGCTTTTGACGGAGTTCAACGCACGCAAGGAGCTCGAACACTCGCAACAAGTGGAAAAAACAGCCGCTCAGGCCGTTCGCATTGGGCAGATCGCGCAGATGCAAGGACATCTCAAATTGCCGATTCCGGGTAAAATCGTGTCGGCCTTTGGTCGCCAGATGGATGCACAGTCGGGGCTCTATGTTTTCAAAAAGGGGATTGAGATCGCTGGGCGGCCCAATCAGCCGGTCACATCGGTTTCAGAAGGAAAAATTGCTTATTCAGGCGAGCTGGCGGGTTACGGAAAAGTCGCCATCATCGATCATGGCAATCAGGTTTACTCTCTTTGCGCCCGTCTCGGTGTTTTAAGCAAAAAAGCGGGCGATGCAGTTCTGACTGGGGATCGGATTGGGATGAGTGACGCATCTGGTAAACCCGTTTATTTTGAAATTCGTTCTCGAAATGTCGCTGTGAACCCATTGCAGTGGGTCACCAATTAGCTTAACCTGAAAGTCTATGAATCAAGCATCCAAGAAGATCCTGACGTTCTGTGCAGTGCTCACTGTTTCGTGGCTCGGTTTGGCTTTTGGCCAGAGCATTGCCAAACAGGTCATCCTAGCGACTGCAGAAGCTGCTGGAGATAGTTCGAGTGGAAGTTCTGTTTCCGGCGGGCAAGACCGATACGAAAACTTGGAGCTTTTTCAAAAAGTTCTCCATTTTGTCGAAAATAATTACGTCGAAGAAGTGAAAAACAAAGATCTTGTTTATGGTGCGATCAAAGGAATGCTCGAAACTCTGGATCCACACTCTAATTTCCTGACTCCCGAAATTTTCAAAGACATGAAAATTGATACCAGCGGAAAATTCGGTGGCCTCGGTGTTGAGATTGGAATGAAGGACAATGTGCTGACTGTCATTACTCCCATCGAAGATACCCCCGCTTGGAAAGCCGGTTTGAAACCCAGCGATCGGATCATCAAAATTAATGACGAGAGCACCAAAGGGATGAGTCTCACCGAAGCTGTTTCTAAGATGAGAGGCAAAAAAGGATCAGAAGTGGTTCTTTCAATTTATCGCGACGGATTCGAGCGCGTGAAAGAAGTTAAAATCATTCGAGATATTATCAAGATTCAGTCTGTGAAGTTTGAAGAGCTGGAACCTCAGTGGGGCTATGTGCGTTTGAGCAGTTTCAACGAAAACGCCGCTGCTGATGTGAAAAAAGCGATCGAGAAACTCGAGTCCAAAGGGGGCAAGAAGCTCAAAGGTCTGATCTTTGACTTGCGTTACAATCCGGGTGGATTATTGGATCAAGCCGTAGAGGTCACATCGCTCTTCATTGATGATGGAGTCGTAGTTTCCACGATCGGTCGAAACAAAGATCAAAAAGAAGTGAAGTACGCTCGCAAAGGTGTGGCACGCAAAGATCTGCCTGTTGCGATCCTCGTGAACTCTAGCACTGCATCGGCAGCAGAGATTGTTGCAGGAGCTCTGCAGGATCATCATCGCGCAATCATCGTGGGCAACACGACTTTCGGAAAAGGATCCGTTCAAACTGTGATGGACCTGGGCAAGGACATTGGTTTGAAATTGACCATCGCTCGTTATTACACCCCGAGCGGTCGTAGCATTCAGGAGAAAGGCGTGGTCCCCGACGTGATGTTGGATGATTACGATCCAAAACTCCTAGCAGAAGCCAAGCGCAAGCAAGAGTTCTTGAGAGAAAAAGATCTCAAAGGCCACATGGCGAATAAGGAAGATCCAGAAGATGCAGCCGCAGCCAAAGCGAAAAAAGAAGAGTACAAAAAAGAAGAGCTGGAGATGATTGGCAAGAAGAAAGACAAAAAAGACGGCAAGGACAAAGACGACGACATGGAGCCGATGAAGTTTAATCCGAAAGAGGATTTCCAAGTCAAAGAAGCAGTGAACTTGCTCAAATCCTTCGAGGTCTTCAATAAGTTGACCGTGAAAGAGGCTGCGGCCGCAAAATGAGTGAATTGCAGTCTCAGCAGTCCCCGGCCACAGAGCGGCCATCCGCATTGACCGTTTCGGAGTTGACCGCCCGGATTCGCATGACGTTGGAGCCTCAGTTTTCGAACGTCTGGATTCAAGGTGAAATCAGCAACTTCAAACCCGCGTCCTCGGGGCATGTGTATTTTTCGTTGAAAGATGGAAATTCCATGATCAGCGCCGCGATTTTTGGGTGGGGCGCACGCAAGCGATCTTTCGAAGTCAAAGATGGAATGCAGGTTCTGTGTCACGGGAAGCTGTCGGTTTACCCACCGCGCGGTTCGTATCAATTAGTGATTGATCGGTTGGAGCCGTTGGGTGCAGGGGCTTTGCAAATCGCATTCGAGCAACTCAAGGCCAAATTGGCGGCAGAAGGTTTGTTCGAGACTGCTAGAAAACGTCAGCTGCCGCTTTTCCCCAGAAAAATAGCGATCATTACTTCACCGACGGGCGCTGCAATTCGAGACATGATTCAGGTGATGTCTCGCCGAGCGCCGCAAGTTCAGATCCGAGTGATTCCGGCTTTGGTTCAGGGAGATGCAGCGTCTGCGCAGATCATTCGAGGTCTTGAGCTGGCCAATCGGCTGGATCTCGGGGATTTGGTGGTGCTGGCTCGTGGCGGTGGCAGCATTGAGGATCTCTGGAGCTTCAACGATGAGAATCTCGCTCGCGCAATTGCTGGCTCGCGCTTGCCGGTGATCTCGGCGGTGGGGCATGAGATTGATTTTACGATTTCTGATTTTGTGGCGGATGTTCGTGCACCGACTCCTTCAGCAGCCGCAGAAATTTTATCTCATCATTGGGTAGAATGTCGACAACGGGTCCAGGATTCCCGTTTACGTCTGCGAAACGCCATGACCCAGGATCTGCTCCATCGCAAACGTGACCTGTCGCATTGGATGGCGAGATTGGTCAGTCCGAAGGATCGCCTGCGTGAGAGCGCACAGAAGTGTGACGATCTTTTGGCGCGATTGGATCGCGCGATGAAGATTCAGTTGCAGAAAAAACAGTCTCTCTTGGCTCACGCTACTGGAAAACTGGATGCGCTCTCTCCTTTGCGAGTTCTGGAGCGAGGCTACTCGATGGTGCATGAAGGTGCGGATGGAGAAGGTTCTTTGCTGAGAAGTACTGCTCAAGTTGTTCCGGGCATGAAGATGCAAATCCGATTCTATGATGGGAAGAAAACCGTTCAGGCAGTTTAGCACTGCTTTTTTTGTGATTTCTACAGTTCTGCTGGCCAGAGCGAATGCCGATTCATTTAAAGCAGAGCTTTCTTCCACCACAGCAATCGATGGTTCACTGGTTCGAATTCAGATCAAGGGAGCCGACAAGGCTCTGCCATTGTCTTGCGATTTTAAGGGTGAATTTGATGGTGTCGAATTTACCTTTTTTCCAGGAACAGACAAATCGTGCGAGGCGCTGTTTGCTGTTCCATTCAATTCCAAACCGGGCTCAAAATTCGTCAAAATCAGAGGTAAATCGGATCTGAGCCTCAACCTTGAAGTGAAAGATGGAAACTATCCAGCCGAGACATTGAAAGTCGACAACAAGCACGTCAATCCCAATCCAGCCGACATCAAACGAATTGCAAAAGAGGCAAAGGAAATCACCGCGCTCTATCGAGAGGAAGTTGCGGAAAAAATGTGGGCGGGTGGATTCATCACGCCGATCGAGAGTCCGTTCACGAGTCCATTTGGAACCAAACGTGTATTCAACGGGCAAATGAAGAGTTTTCACCAGGGCGTGGACCTGAAGGCTGCCACGGGCACGCCGATCTATGCTCCAGCCGGCGGAAAAGTGGTTTTAGCGAAGGATTTGTTTTTTACCGGCGGAACAGTCATTATTAATCATGGGTACGGGTTGTTTACCGTGTACGCGCATTTGAGCGAAGTAGCGGTCAAGGTTGATCAGAAGGTTTTGCAGAAGGACAAGCTGGGATTGGCTGGGATGAGCGGTAGAGCCAGCGGTCCGCATCTACACTGGGGGGCTGTGATTCATCGAGCGAAGTTTAATCCACAAGATTTGTTGAAGGTGGCGCGGTGAAAAATTTGCGCTGCGCCGGATTTTTGACGGTGTTGCTGGGTTTGATGCTGTCCGCTTCCGCTTGGGCAGCGAAGGTGGGCATCGTGGATGTTGAGGATCTCGAAATGCGAGATGGCCCTAGCCCGAAGCACCAGGTCATCGAGAAGCTGAAAAAAGGCGCCAAGGTATCCTCCAGCAATCTTTCGATCGATGGATATTTCAAGGTTCGTACCAGCTCGGGAAAAATTGGGTTTGTGCCGGGCGACACTTTGATTTTTCAGGACCCATCCACAGCGCCCCAGAGCGCGGACGGAAAATCGGAAAGTGAAAATAAAAATAAAAAATCAGACAAGGAAACCGAAGCCGTCATTCGTCTTCGTGCGTTGGGGGGGATGACTTTTTTTGCTTTGGACGATGTGCAGACTCTTTTTTCTTCGAGTGGAACTCCATTCAAAGCATTGAAAAATGGGTTTCATTTTGGAGGCGAGGTCAATTACATCCTGATTCCCAGCCTTTTCGTCATTATGCGAGTCGAACAAATGCAGAAGACGATTTATCTTCGCGATATTACTACACGCTACACTTTTGATATGACGGTCTCTGGAATGCCAGCCACGACTGGAGTGGGGATCCGAGTTTTAAAAGGGCCTGGGTTTAGTTTGAATGTGGGTCTGATGGCGGGTTTGAGTTTCTCCACGCAGCTCAAATCCACTGCTCTCAGCCTCCCGAAGCCGAACGAGACTGCATACAGCGACACTGCTTTTGCTGGGATTGCCCGGGTCGATGCGATTTACCATTTTACGAAATTGCTCGGGGTTTTTGCTGAGGGCGGCTATCGATATTTGCGCAGCAAAACCATGAATCAGCCTACCGTGTCCGGGAATGGCAGTGAAATTTTCAAACTGACCGGATCCTACACTCCGTTGCAAGTGGATCTGAGCGGCCCATTCGCATCCGCCGGCCTACTGGTGGCATTCTGAAAAAGAGAGGTTTTTGCTGTGATCTGTAGTCTGATTTTTTTTCTTTCAAGCGTATTGCCCACCGTTCATGCTTCTGATGCATGTTCACAGACTCGCATGGACGGGCCTGGTGGATCTATGGAGCATGTGCCAGTGAGGGATCAGGGACAATTTGGGAATTGCTATGCTCACGCAGCGGCTCAGATGTACGATGCCTGGAGATTCTCGCATGGAGATCAGAGATTTGATCACCCAAGTTCCGGTTTGATGGCCGCGATCAGCTACGTTGAGTCGGTGAATGCCGAAAAAGTCAAAGCGAACCACGCTGAAGATCAAAAGAAGAACATTGACGGAGGCTATGCCTGTAATGTGATTAATTCTATGAAGACTTGCGGATCTTGCGACGAATCGGTTTGCATCTCGAAAACCGAAGGGCGTGCTCAGTTCACAGAGTTTTATAAAACCATGACAGACAGCATGAATTTGAATGATCGGGTGATGAGCAGGCGTTCCAGCCAGTCAGATGTGCATCACTGGGTCAGAAGCGATGTTTGCGCATCCTTGGGTAAAGGAGGGCTACAAGCGAATGCCCAGTTTCTCGAGAGAATAGAATCGACCATTCTCAAGGGAAATACGATTGAAGTGTTGAGTGCATTTAAGAACCAAGTTTGCAGCGCAAGCAATCAAATTAATCTGGATCGAATAGACAAAATCAAACCTTGCACCGAGGGATTCAGAGAGAACGGAACCATGACTGCGACGGCCATCCATGGATTGCTCACCAAAAATAATGCGCAGCCTGTTGCAGTTGTTTTTTGCGGCAAACTTTTGAAAAATGGACGCGGATTTCGGGGACTGCAATACATGCAGGAAGAATCAAAAGTGATTGATTCTGACTCAGATGGAAAAAACTGTGGCCCTCACCAGGCTCTGATCATCGGTCAGCGTCGCAATCCGATGACCTATCGATGTGAGTTCCTGATTCGCAATTCTTGGGGAACTGATGCCAAATACCCAAAATGGGAAAAAGACACTGAAGGTGTCGGCAACGTCTGGGTGGATGGACATGATCTCATGGAGAACACAGCGAATTTTTCAAGTTTGCCGCCTGATTAATTTCGCGAAGTTAACGCTCGAACCGATACCCCGCCCCACGCATTGTCAAAAAATGCCGGGGATTTTCTGGATCCTCTTCAAAAACTTTTCTTAAACGAGTCATAAATAAGTCCACGGTCCGTGTTTTTGGGATCAATGTAAATCCCCAGACTTTTTTCAATAGGGTTTCACGGCTGAGGGTGTCTCCTGCGGACTGAATCAGCTGCGTGACCAGCTTGAGTTCGAGTGCAGTGAGATCCACCCACCCTTTGGGTCCCAGAACACGATGCTTGGCTGCATCCACGGACCAGAGCAGGGGGGGCGACGTAGGTATTGGAACTGCCGACTTCATCCGTCTGGCCAATGCCCGCACGCGGGCTTCGAGTTCCTCCCACGAAAATGGCTTGGGCAGATAATCATCCGCTCCTGCATTCAATCCCTGAATTCGAGCATCCGTTTGTCCGCTTGCCGTCAAAACCAAAATTGCTCCAGAAAAAAGCTGGGCGCGAAGGCGTTGGCACAAGCTCAGACCATCGCCGTCTGGCAAACCTCGATCCAGCAAAACCAGATCGGGAGATTCATGAGCCAGGTAGTCTTCTGCCTCCTGAATGGTCGTGCAGCTTCGAACTGCCATGCCCAAACGTTCCAGAGCGATGATGAGCGTCGAGCGCAGGTGTGGTTCGTCTTCTAGAAGCAGGCAGCTTTTAAACATCGGTGCACTTTCCTTCGAGGACAAAACAAGCGCCACTTCCTGATTTAGGAATTTCCGCATGAATCTTGATTTTCATCGCCTTGCAGGCAGAAGCTACCAAGTGCAATCCCAATCCAGTTCCAGAAATCGAATAAGTGGCAGCTGTGGGAGCTCGATAAAATCGCCGAAATATTTTTTTGAGCTCATGAGGCTCAATTCCCCAGCCGTGGTCTCTCACAGAAAGTCTCCATTGTTTTTGTGAAAGTAGCTCAGTTTTGATCTCAATCTCAGGTTTTCCTTGTGCGAATTTTTTTGAATTCTCAATGAGATTTTGCAAAATCAATTCGAGCTGTCGAGGATCGGATTGAAATCTGATTTTTTGAGAATCGAGCTGGAGCTGGGCTTTCCCGTCCGATGCGCTCAGAATTTGTTCCCAGCGAGAGTGTTTTGCCTGCAACCACGAGTTCAGCTCCATGAGTTGAGGTTGAATGGCTATGGGGCCAGCGTCCCAGTGCAAAGTTTCGAGCAAATCAGCCACATCTCGCTTGAGTCGATTCAATTCCGCGGTGTGTGCAGCCCAAAGTTTCTCTTTTTCCTGCTCAGGCATCTGGGATTGTTTCAATAAAGACGACGTGAGCTCCAAGGTGGCGATCGGAGTTTTTAGTTCGTGACTGACTGCTGCCAAAAACTCACTTTGAAATTGAGTGAGTTTCATTTCGCGGAGGAGTCTGAAAAAAAAGAGGACCAATCCGCCCAGGAGCGTCACGAATCCCAGGGTGCCCAGGCTGACTGCGATCCAGGGATTGTTTTCTTGAGTTGAGGTGGCGGAGAGAGCGTGTTTCAATTCTTCTATTTTTAAATAATTACTGACCAGGACCATGTTCCAGCTAGTCGCAAGTCCGCCCGTCAACAAGACCGCGAGAATAAATAGAATCACCCAAAGCCAGCGTCGTTTAGAAGTCATAGCGATACTCCTGACAAGTACCTTGACGGGAGCATCTCAGGAAGTCATGATTTTTCAATAGTGAGTGTCCGATCATGGAGGATCGATGCCATGCTGCAACAATCTTGTCACTCAGTTTTGTCGGTGCTGAAGTTATGCAACGATTCCCCTGCGCCTATTCCGCTGCCTCCCTTTGCTCAGAATCAGACGAGCTGGCTGACTGCTTTGAACTATGCTGTGCGCTGGAATGCGGCATTGCCCTGGATTCGCAGAGTGCAACTGACTCCATGGCATTCCACTCTAGCGGAGAAAACCCGGCTGCTATTGGACGAGCGGTTCAATCGAGATCGTGTGCAAATGGCGGTTTTAGACACTGATTATGAGAAGGCACTTCGGGGATTTTCTCAAGTGGGAGTCTCACCTGTGACGGTAGGAGGGATGGACTGGGGTCGACGGGTTTATTCCAACCGCATGGATCGCCCGATGGAGCGAGTTGAGTTTTTGGTGCGTGATGCGGATTGGTTTTCAGCAGTGAGGGGCTTGGGTAAGGCGGGATTCAGGATCTCGCGAGAAGGTACGGGTTGGAACGATTTGGGCAATGTTCGACTTTATCGATTCGGCTTGATTCCTGGCCTGTGGTCTCGGGTGAACGCACAGGAAAACACGTTGAGTGTGGAAGATTCTTTGTTGTTTTCGATGATCACGCGAGGTGGGTTTTGGGCGCGCAATCCGCTTTGGCTCACTGATCTTGCGGCGTTCCTGAAAAAAACAGATCAGCGAGTGGATTGGAAACTGATTCTCATCTTGTGTGAAAAACTGAAACGTGTCGGTGCATGCTGGTCAGTTTTGGAATTTTTGGATCGGAACTGGGGAGTTTCGATCCCCGATCATGTGCGGGGGTTATTTGTGGGGCAGGTCGGACGTGTTCGAAAATTATGGCTGCATCAGAACATGTCAGTGGCCAAGTGGTTTCCGGCGGAGGGAAAACCACGAAGTATTTTACGAGCAGACGGCAAATG
The DNA here is from genome assembly GCA_964364175.1 of uncultured Bacteriovoracaceae bacterium. GTDB lineage: Bacteria > Bdellovibrionota > UBA1018 > UBA1018 > UBA1018 > CAYILR01. Next base: position 37,508 of record CAYILR010000017.1, on the reverse strand, counting down.
GCAAACGGCTCGAGCGACCCTGAGTCTCTAGTCCTCAAGTTCTCCCGCGTCGTCATCTTCGTGAGGAGCGAGGTACTTTCCGTATTCTTCAATGAACGCAATGGGAGATTTTCCTGGAGTGTATTCAATGCGGTCCACAAAAAGAACCCCATCCAGATGATCTAATTCATGTTGAAAAACAGTCGCGAGAAAACCTTCCGCCACATAGGTCTGGGGTTTTCCTTTCAAATCCAGGTAATCAATTTGAACTTTGCGAGGTCGTCGAACCAAACCACGAATTTCTGGAATCGACAGGCAGCCTTCCCAGAAACCCTGAGCGGTGGGATCGAGGACCGTGATTTTTGGATTGATGTAGACCGAGAGGGGCTGATCTCCCTGATCAGGGTAGCGTGACGAATCATCGCCGTATCCAATGATCGCGAGCCTGAGTGGCTCATGCACTTGCGGCGCTGCGAGGCCAATTCCGCCGTACTCGTGCATCGTCTCCACCATGTCTTGGATGAGTCTTTGGATTTCGTCGGACTGAATTTCCTTTGGAGTCAGAAGCCGGGTTGGTTGCCTGAGAATCGGATGCCCCATACGGGCAATTTTTCGGATGGCCATGGATTTACGAATTAACACAAGTGGCTGGATTGATGCAAACCGAATTATTTTTAACATATTGAAATTACAAAGTTATTTTGGATTTAAAAAACGAGTCATAAAAAAAGACTCGTAAAAACTGTCTCAGTGTATTAATCTTGATTCAACCATGAAGAAATTTATTTACGATGTGGTTTTAGAAGCTTCAGATATCTGCAACCTTGAGAACGAGGTGAAAATCCTTGAAAAGGAAATCTCTCAAGGGCGACGCGTCGTGATGTACGGTCGACGGAATACTGGGAAAACCTCTCTCGTTCAGGCCATCATTTTGCCTCATTTTCTGTCCAAGAACAAAAAGTTGTTGATTATAGATGTTGATATGATGGGGGTGTCTTCACTCCAAGAAATACAAAGGCGTCTGCGTATTGCTTTTGAAAGGGGGCTGAGCAAAGCCAATCCGGGACAGAGTTACTTATCTGTATTGATTAAATCGATACGTGGAATTCGACCAGCTCTCAATCTAAGTCCAACTTCGGGTGAACTCAGCTTTTCGCTCGGAATTGATACAGGTGCAGCAGAGCCAGAGTTGGAAGATCTTTTTTCCGCTATTGTGAAATACCACAAAGCTCATGGGACATTGATTGTTTTTGACGAATTTCAGGACATCTCTGAAATAAAAGGTGCTCAGGCTTTGATTCGTGGGGTCTTGCAGAGGCTTCCTTCGGACTTGCCAGTGATTATTTTGGGTTCAAAAAAAAATCTATTGGCCAAAATATTTGCTGTCCCTCAAGCGCCATTGGCAGGATGGGGGCGGGATGTTCAGATTCCGGATTTGGAAGATCCTGTGTACCAAAAAAAATATCACAACTTTATCAACGAAAGACTCGATTCAGAAAATAAACAAATGCCCTTGGATGTCGCAATTCAATTGATGAAAAAATCACAGTTCATTCCAGAAACGGTCAACATTGTTTGTGACGTACTCTTAAATGACTCAAATCCAGCAAAAGGAAAAATTCAATGGGAGCATGTTTTAAGAGCTCTTCAGAAAGCCGTTGAACAGAGAAAGGGACGCTACGAAGAAAGATTATCGTTACTGCGAGCCAGTGAGCGGGATGTTCTGATTGCTGTCGCCAAGCATGAGCCTATTCCGAAGCTGAAGGGAAAGGATTTTCTCAGGCATCTTCGTAATTTATCACCCACTACTGTTTATCAAGTGACGCAAACTCTGGATCGTCGTTCGGACCTTCATCAAACTGCCGAGGGGTATGTGCTAGCAGATGCATTGTTTGCTGAGTTTTTGAGGCAGTATAGGTAGTAGCGAAAATTTCATTTTCTGTTACCTTGATCGCATGTCCATCCACCTCTATTTCTTTCGCCACGGTCAGACGGATTGGAATCTGGAGGGGCGGATTCAGGGGAAGAACGATGTTCCTTTGAATGATACGGGTCGTGCGCAGGCGCATCGCCTGGTGCGGCCGTTGAGTCGCGTGAAAATCCAGGCGCTCATTTCCTCTGACCTTTCGCGCGCGCGTGAGACGGCAGAGATTGTAGCTGGGCAAATGCAAGTCCAGTGCGAGATCAAACTGGATTCGAGGCTCAGAGAAGCCGGATTCGGAAAAGTCGAGGGGATGACTCGGCAAGAGGTGATGGCGCTTTTGGGCGAAGAAAAGGGTCAGCAAATCCGGGATGTCCCTATGGGAATCGCGATGGCGCAGCATTTAGGTGCTGAGCAAGCCCAACACGTGACGAGCCGAGTATGGGATGCTGTTCGGGAATATCTCAGTGAAAATCCACACCGAAAGATTTTAGGAGTTTCCACTCATGGTGGCGTGATCCGTCGGATGCTACACGAGCTTTTGGGCGATGAAAAATTCCCGCCGCCGATTTCCAATGGTGCAGTGTACGGTATGCGGGTGGTGGACTCGGATTGGAAAAAAATCGAAGTTCTCACTCATTTGCCTTGGGAGAAACACTGATGCAGAACGCTCCGTTTTTCGTCGACAACGAAGTCATCGAGTTGACCGCCGACGGAGTTTGGATCGCCGACGGAATTGAAATTTCTCACGATCCCACGCGCGAGCTTTTTGCCAGAAGCTTGAAGTGGTCTGACAAAGACAAGTACTATTTACACATCGGTCGTGAAACCAAAACGATCGACGTCAAAGACACCGCCTATTTTGTTCAGCGCATCGATGGCAATCCTGAGGATGGATTTGAGGTCCTGATCAATGATCGAATCACCGAGCGTCTCAAACCCGAGACTTTACGGTTTCGCCCTGGCCGCCTGACGTGCCGGATCCAACGCCAGGGCCGCAGTGAGGAAGCTAAATTTTTGCGTTCCGCATACATGGATTTGCTGAGGCATTTGCAGCAAGATGAGCGCGGGTATTTTCTGACTCTGCAAAATCAACGAATACATTTGGGTTAGTTTCGAGTCCGGAATCCGTCATTCTGACCGACTTTCGACAATCATAACACTTATAAAGCCTATAGTTTGGCCCATTTATTGCTCAAATAGCTCCTTTAAATAAAACTTGAAATACCAACTATAAGTGGTATTATGAAAGGAGCTAAAAATGCCAATTAGCGGCAAGGATATGTTGAAGCTTTTTCTCAAAGAGGGCTGGATTGTTCTGAGACAGAAAGGAAGTCATGTCGTCATTGAGAAAGGTTCAGAAGTAGAAGTGATTCCGATGCATAGAGAGCTGAGCAAGGGAACGGAACATGATTTGAAAAAAAGATTGAGAATAGAGAAAGAAGGTAAAATACAATGAAATATCATTTTAAAGTTCATCGTGAGGGAACTGGATTTTGGACGGAATGTATTGAACTCGAAGGCTGTCGCACCCAAGGAGATTCACTCGAAGAACTCCAGAGCAATATGCACGAAGCGCTGAATCTTTATTTAGACGAGCCAGAGGATTCTAAAAGAGTTTCTCCCCTTCCTAAAAAGGGACTCAAGGGGAGGGGAATTGTAACGGTAGAAGTAGAACCCAAAATAGCATTTGCGCTTCTGCTGAGACGTCATCGTTTAACGCAGGGGATGACGCAAAGAGAAGTCGCCGACAAAATGGGATTTAAAAATATCTATAGCTACCAGCGGCTAGAAAATTCAAAAACTGCCAATCCGGAGTTCACCACAATTCTGCTGATTAAACGGATTTTCCCAAAATTCAGCCTAGACGAAATTATAGCTGCCTAGTCCTGTTGAATCCGCCCCTGCTTAATATCCTCAGCCAGTTTGATCCGTGATGCTCGCCGCTTGATGGCTTCTTGGTAGCGGCGTTTTTCCTCGGGTGTCTCGGGTATCACCGGTGGAACAGGCGCTGGTTTTCCGCTGTCATTTAATCCCACAAAAGTCGTGTAAGCTGTTGCGGTATGATTGCGTTCACCTGTGACCGGATTTTCGGATTCGACGCGAACCCCGACTTCCATCGAGGTTTTTCCGGCGTAATTTACAGCCGCCCGAATATGTACGACATGCCCTAGTTTTACAGGAGCCACGAAGTGAAGCGCGTCGATCGATGCGGTGACCACTACTCGCCGTGCATGTCTGCCCGCTGCGATCGCGCCAGCGATATCAATCCAGGCCATGATTTTCCCTCCGAAAATCGTGCCCAGCGCGTTCGTGTCTGAGGGAAGAACGATTTCGGTCATGACGACGGCGGATTCACGGGAAGGTTTACCGGGCAGTGGGGACTGAGGTTGGGACATAGCTGCTAATCTCCTGAGTTGTGCTAATGAGTATTCAGTCAGTTTTTATCCAAATTCAAAGAAAAAACTTTTTATTATTCAAAAAGTATATTCATATTGGAGCAGGGGAGGGGAATCCATGAAGGTTTCCACTGTAGCTTCTTCATCCGAAGCGACGCCAGATTCAGTGATTTCAGGTGCGCAGCTGGGTGGGCAGGAGCTACTTCAAATGATTATTGGGATGACGGGGTTGCCGCATGACCTCGTTCGCTCAGAAATCGATGTTTTGATTCAGAAATCTGGATTTGACGCCAATTCTCTGACCATGGATCAATTTAGATTGATCATGCAGCTCTATCTTGAGCGCGTCGCGTCATCTATGAATTTATAAAAACATTCCAACTCTCCTAAATCCCCCACCCGAAAGCGCCGAATGGAGTTATACTGGATTCCAGGCTGTTATGTCCGGAGGAGAACCAACGATGATAAAAGTCCCACACCAGCTCGTACAACCAGAGATCGTAGGTTTTGAGCCCAGGGCTTATATTCCCAATCCCACTGTCGTGGAGCAGACCGCGAGAGGTGAGCGTCAGTACGATATTTATTCGCGACTTTTGCTGGATCGAATTATTTTTCTGGGCACCGAGATCAACGACGTCGTGGCCAATTTGATCATCGCGCAGCTTTTCTTTTTGGAATCTTCGGATCCAGATAAGGACATTCATTTATACATTAATTCTCCGGGTGGATCTGTGAGCGCAGGCTTGGGGATTTACGATGTGATGCAATTTGTGAAACCACAGATTTCTACCTATTGTATCGGCCTGGCTGCCAGCATGGGTTCTTTGCTTCTCGCAGCAGGTGAAAAGGGCAAGCGTTTCAGCCTCCCGAACAGCCGGATTATGATTCACCAGCCTCTGGGCGGTGCTCGAGGGCAAGCGTCAGATATCGAAATTCAAGCGAAAGAAATTCTCTATTTGAAAGAGCAATTGAATAAAATACTTTCGTCACACACAGGACGAGATATTTCTAAAATTCAGAAGGACACGGACCGGGACAACTACCTGTCAGCACAAGAAGCAGTGGAGTATGGCTTGATTGACAAAGTCGTGGTGAAACACGGCAAAACTGATCAAGTTAAGGCAGATAGCTAGTTGGGGCGTAGAGTTTAACAGGACAGAAGTTGTAGTTCAAAACAGAGCGAAGCGGGAGGAGCGCATAACGATGGACTCAAGACGATACGGAGATGGTTTCGGGAATTTATGCTGCTCTTTCTGCGGGAAGAACCAAAGAGAGGTCAAAAAACTCATCGCAGGCCCAACGGTCTACATTTGCGACGAGTGCATCGAGCTTTGCAACGACATCATTAGTGAAGAAGGCCAGAAAGACAGCCCTGCTCGCAATTCTGACCGCATTCCAAAACCAGCCGAGATCAAGGGCATCTTGGATGATTATGTCATCGGACAAGATCGCGCCAAGAGAGCACTCTCGGTTGCAGTGTATAACCACTACAAGCGCATTCAGCATCAGTCCGACAAGCGGAGCCGCGACAGCGTCGAGCTTTCAAAAAGCAATATTCTGCTGATCGGGCCGACGGGGACGGGCAAGACATTGCTTGCGCAAACCTTGGCTAAAATTTTGAATGTTCCGTTCGCGATCGCTGATGCCACCACTTTGACCGAAGCCGGTTATGTCGGTGAGGACGTCGAGAACATCATTTTGACCCTGCTGCAGAACTGCGACAACAACGTCGAGCGAGCTCAAAAAGGGATCGTCTACATCGACGAAGTGGATAAAATCTCCAGAAAAAGCGAGAACCCATCAATCACCCGCGATGTGAGCGGTGAGGGTGTTCAGCAAGCATTATTGAAAATGCTCGAAGGCACCATCGCCAATGTCCCTCCCAAAGGTGGGCGAAAGCATCCTCAGCAAGAATTCATTCAAGTGGATACTTCGAATATTTTGTTCATTTGCGGTGGGGCGTTCGTTGGCCTCGACAAAGTAGTCGGTCAGCGCAAAGGCAAGCGCAGCTTGGGTCTCCATTCGGATGCGGCTTCTAAAAAAGATGAAACCGTCTCCGAAATGTTCGCGCAAGTCGAGCCCGAGGATTTGGTGAGGTTCGGATTGATTCCGGAATTCATTGGACGTTTGCCCGTGATCACTACTTTGGAAGAGCTGGACGAAAAAGCACTCGTAGATATTTTGACGAAACCGAAAAATGCTCTTGTGAAGCAATATGCAAAACTCATGGAGTACGACGGAATCAATTTGGAGTTCGAAGAGGACGCGATTCACGCCATTGCTACTCAAGCGATCAAGCGAGGGACTGGAGCCCGGGGATTGCGCGCGATCATCGAGCACTCGATGCTGGATGTGATGTACGATCTGCCTGCGAAGACCGATGTGAAGAAATGTGTGGTCACCAAGAATACCATCAACAAGGGCGAGCGTCCTGTTTTGGTCCTAGGTGATGCGAACGCTACTCCCCCAACGGGAGCGGTGTCCAAAGTAACCGCTGTGCCGAATGCCAATAGCGGCAGCGCCGAAAGCGCTTAGTTCTTAGTTCATCACGTTTTGTGTTTGCGCGTCTTTTTCGCTTTGAGGCGCTCTAGCCTTCGAGGGACCCCATCGTCCGAAGGGTCAATTGCCAACTCACGCCGGTAGTATTCTTCAGCACGCTTTAAATCCCCCAAGTATTCGTAGCACGAACCTATATTGAAATTAGAGTTGTCATGGCGGCTGTTGATCGAGAGCGCCCAATTGAACTGTGAGATGGCTTCCTTGTAGCGATTACGCTCCATCAGTTGATAACCATATTTGTGAAAAGCTTTGGCTGTTTTTGCGCGCTTTGCGATTTCAGCGTAATAATGCAAATCCGCTTCATTATAGAGCCGCAAAGCGGGTGCTTGTTTGACTTGATTCAAAGTTTCCCAGCGCCGTTCGATGAAGGAATCATCGACAGCATGCTTTGCCTCGACTGCCAAATCGATCGATCGCCAGTTCTGGATCGATTTCAACGCTCTTGCGATTTCCTGGAAATTCATTTGCCTTTCAATTCGTGATTTTGCGCCGGGAAAACCGCGGGAGGTCAGATTCGCCATTTCAAATTCCAATGAAGGGAGGTCCAAACTATTCACCGCTGTCCGTTCGTCGCCAATTAATTGAAAGGCATGAGAGGTCAACAGCCGATTGGGGAGATGCTCAGGCAGAATCCGATAATCCTTCAGTAATTCTTCCCAAACCTCCGGGGCTCTCTTGGCTAATCCCGTTTGTTTGAGCGAGATTTCAGCATCACCACAAATCAGTAGAAAGTATGCTGATTTAATGTAAGTCATGCCACATTCTCGAAACTGGGTGTTGAGTGTTTTGAGAATGATATCGAATCCTCGGTCCCCAATTCGGGAATCGATCCAAGTGACGTAGACCCCTTCGGGGGTGAGGCGCGATTTGACGGTTTTAAAAAAGTCGGCTGTATAGAGTTTAGAGGAACTGAAATACAGAGGTGAGGTCACTGTGTTGAGAATCAGCGAGTATTTTTTGGGTGATGTCCGCGTGAAGTGAATTGCATCGTCTACGACGATATTGACCTTCGGATTGTGTTCAATATCAAAATTCCATTCCTTCATTTGATACAAATTGGCGCGGACAGCGGGATTGATTTCAATCGCGTCGGTGTGATCAAAGGCCAGGCCCACAACCGAAGCTGTCGACCCGCTGCCCAGACCTAGCACGAGAGCTTCGTCTGTTTTTGGAGAAAACATGACAGAGAGTAATCCTACTATTTTTTCAGATGAAGAATTGAGTGGGAAGCTAATGTACCCGTTGATGAAAAAGTGAGGATCTCCGTTCAACCAAGTCAGTGAGAAAACGTCTTGGTATCCTTTGAACGTGCTGGCCTTTTTAAAAGTAGCTCGGGATTCAACCATTTCTTTCTTGGAATGAAACGCGGTGTAACTCAAATACAGAGTGTCCTCATCCCAGAGAAAATGATGCACGCCTGCCGTCACGAAAAGAAAAATGATTCCCACGGAGATCTGCTGCTGATCAAATCGGGAATAAATCCAAATCGCACTCAGCGAAAGGGCTCCCACCACGATGAGTTGTGTTCCGTAATCCAAATATTGATGAAAAACAAAAACCATCAGCAGAAATCCCAGGCAGTTTCCCAGGGACGACATCAGCAAGAGAAAACCGGGTTGTTTGGGGACATTTTTTTGAGAGTCTGGTTGGGAATTTTGGGTGAACGCAGGAATCGTGGCACCAAAAGTAGTAGAAGGAATCAGCATCAAAAAAACCAGAATGGAGAATTTAAAGATCAGTAGCGCGATGTGGCTCTGGGAGGCCAGGGAGTAGTTCTTCGCATAAAAACTCAAAATGGGTTGGACTTGGAATAGAATCAAGAGGATTCCGACCAAGTTCAGCGTCATGATTTTCAGGAAATCGATTTTGAATCGATTGACCAGATAAGATCCCAAAGTAATCCCGAAAATAACGATGGCCAGCACCAACGCGAAGGTTTCGCGGAACGGCCCAAACATCAGCTCTGAGAGTTTGATCATGTAGAGCTGAAAAACTGCTGAAGAAACACTGGCGAGAATGAGAGCGATGATCGGGAGTGGATTTGAGAATGAGTTTCTAAGAATTAAAGTCTCCATGGACTCAGGAGGTTTTGGCAGGGCGAATTTGAGCAAAAATGCAGTGATCAAATTGACGGAAGAAAAGAACAGAAGCGCTCCCTTCAATCCCAGTTTGCGAAAGATGAAAAATTCCAAAACAATCACAGTCACCGCGGCACCGAGATTGTAAATGGAATACACTTTGGCGAAGGAGGTGCCTTTTTTTGTGGATTTTAAATAATGTGCAAAAAGTGGAACGCTGAACCCAATGAGCAGAGCGGGCCCAAAAAGGAAAAAAGAAGCAATCCAGATTTTGCCATGAATTCCGTTAAAAAAGTCAGAGTGATTCTCGTAGAAAACCCCTTCGATCCAGCCATAGTTGAGGGCGTAAAAAATCCCGAGAATCCCGATGCAGAGTTCGATCGCCCATAGCGGAATTTTCATTCGAATCGAGAGAATTGATCCCAGGCCTGTCCCCAGTAGGAACGTGATCAGAACGGCAGCAGAAACCGCGAATTGGTCCCCGATGAGATTCCCAATCAGACGGCCGTAGAGGACCTCGTATGCGATTCCAGAAAATCCCGAGAACAGAAGGAGGAGGGGGAGTACCCTCCGATGGGTGTTTTGAGTCAGGTTCATGAGTTCAAGTATATAGGTTGTATTGAAAATTTGTGAGCGACAAAATTTCAACGAATTGAATGGAACAACATGATTTTTGACGGGAATTTTTTGCTCATTCCTGAACCATTCATTTTTAAAATTTGTTACAATATTGGAAGGGATAAAACCGGGGGTGCTTCATTTTTAGAACCAGTCTGAGTTGGCTATTGATTGCTAGCCAAATTCTCATGCCATTGAGGAGCGTCGAGGTGCGTGCAGCTCCTGGTGGGCAGGGTCAGGGGCAAGGACAACAACAACAGCAGCAGAGCCAAGCTTCTGCGCCGACCTGTACGACCTATCCGCCGTCAGGGAATTATTTTTGGACCGCCGATGACGAGGATTATCTCAAAAATTACTATTCACAGAAAAGCGCGCCTGGGAGTTCCCCCAGTATTCAATTTCTTCCCGATGGTTCGTATACTGCCTGCGGAAATTTTACTTCGGCAACTGCAGCCCAGCCTTCTGCTGGAGAGCAGAAAATCACGATTTGCCACTATCCACCCGGCAACCCCGATAATCCTCAGACGATCACGATTGGAATCAGTGCGTGGCAGGCGCATTACGATAATCACTTTGGAGAGAAAAAGGGTATAGCGTATCGGGACTCACAGGGAGCATGTCCAGGAGGAGCAGGTGACAGTGGTAGCGGAAGTGGTGGTTCTACTTCTCCTGCCACGGTGACAACTGAGAGCGGCATCGTTTGCGATCCTTTTGATGGAACCAAACCGATCGACCCGGAACACGGCCTCAAGGGAAATCTCTGGTTTGCTCCGCAGTATTTTGGATATTCGTGTAATTATCCGTCAACCTGCACTAACTCTTCTTGCACTAAGGCGCCTGCTTGGGGGGACAAATGCACGACAGCCGAATGCAAAAAAGCGATGGATATTGCCTGTGCAACAGCAGGATGTAATTGCAGTGCAATGAAGTTCTCGAACAATCCGGCTGCTTTCCCTTCGCCCAGCGCCGCTTCAGTTTCCTTGTTTTTTAACCAACTTAATGTACCCACTCGCAGTTTTAGCTCAGGCTTCCCCATTCAAGGGGGAGGATCCCTGAGCGCCAATGGAAACAAGCTCATTGATTTTTTCTCGTTTATTTTTGAAACTACTGCAGTTCTCACCACAAAAAAACCCGCCAAGGGAGCTGGTAACTACCAATTTGCTTTGGTGTCGGATGACGGCTCGACTTTGGAAACTGGGCCGTCATCCGGAAACTACACCTCGACACTCGTCAACAATGATGGTCAACACGCCACCGCCATGAAGTGCTCAGCTACAACAGTCCCGATGCAGCTCAATGCCGGGGTCCCTTTGCGAATCAAATATTTTCAAGGTCCTCGATTTAATATTGCTTTGATTTTGCTCTGGAGAAAAGCAGACGGAATCAGCCTCTCCTCAGGCTGCAGTTACCCTGGGAATGGATGGGAACCTGTGCCCGCCGAAAACCTATACATGCCACAAACGGTTCCGCCCTACGAGCCGGTGAAAAATCCGTGCGCGACCCCCTCGCCGTCCCCATCTCCATCGCGCAGTCCTTCCGCCAGCCCAAGCCCTTTGGTAAGTCCAAGTCAAACAGCAAGCCCGAGCAGCTCGTCGAGGCCAAGCACATCGCCTGCGACGAGCGGTGATTCCGACAAAGACAAAGACAAGGATTCGCATAAAGTGGATGTTTGTCACATCCCACCTGGAAACCCTGGGAATGCGCACACCATTAATATTGATCGATCCGCACTTCAGACGCACTTGAGTCACGGTGATTCAGCAGGTGCTTGCTCGGGTGGCGGTAAGGACAAAGACAAAGATCAAGACAAGGATTCTGACAAAGACAAGGATAAGGACAAGGATCCCATCACGACTTCATCCAGTTCAACGCCTTCGATGAGTCCGTCACCAGTTTGCGTGGGAGCGAATTGCGGAGTCACAGAGTCTCCTAGTCCTCCACCAGAAACCGGAACGGGAACAGGGACTGGCACCGGGACGGGCACTGGTACTTCGACAGGGACAGAAACGGGTACCGGCACAGGTACTTCGACAGGAACCGGGACGGGAAGTGGCACTGGCACTGGCACATCAACTGGGACCGGGACCGGAGCAGGTACTGGTACGGGAACAAGCACTGGCACCGCGACTGGGACGGGTACTGGAACGGGATGCGCTCATGAAGCTGGATGTTGCGAGGATGGATCGCCGAAACCTGCGGATGGAAAATGTACTCCAGACCCCTTTAATCCTGCTTTGCTCTCGCTATTACTGGGGTGCGATATGACCTGTAAGAATACATTAGCTGTGGCTGCGCTTGCTACTACTGCTCCAAATGACAAAGCAAAAGCATCTATGCTGATGACTCTGCCTTTATGTAAGGCTTATAAGGAATTCAAAAAGGCGGAGAGGGTCAATCGAACACTTCTTAATACTCTTCTTGCAGCTACAGCGGTGTGTACTGTGATGTGTGCGATCTCCTGGATTTCACCGACAACAATTAATGCCGATACTGCAACTAAAGGGTGTTTGGTGATGATTGGTACTGCAATCCTGATCGATGTATTTGTTTCTTTTGCGACTTCCGAAGGTTCACGTTTGGTTGAGCAGTTAGACAAACTCACAGGGGGACGAGCGAGCGGAATGGGTAAGGATGATGCGCTCAATCTCGAACGATTTTTGAAAAAGGACAAAAATCAATATGCACTAATTTTTAATAGTGTTTTTGAGCAAAGTTGCTCTGTTTATCGATTTGTTGCAGAAAAAGTAGGAATAGGTAATCTGGTTTCTTCGGCCTATGCAACGTCAGCGGGTGGGACTGGGGCTTCTCCAGAGCAAGCGATCAATCAAGCTAAGGCAGCCATCCTCAAACAGTTGCCACCTGGGCAGGAGGCAACAAATATTACATGCAGCACAAGTGTAGTTCCGACAGGAGTTTATGCAACTTGTGCTACACCTGATTCAATTCGTGTGAGCAGCAATGGCAAGACGCTACCATTTGTTGGTGATCAAAATTATGTTTTAAGTAAAATTAACGCATGCGGTGTTTGGGTAAAAGTCAATTATCCGGATAAAGCAACGCTAGTTGCCCAAACAGCAGCAACCAGCGGAGCGGCTGCTGTCCCATGTATTTACTTTACTCATAAATTAGGAAGTGAATACATGGCTATGGCTGGTGGGGGTGTCAGTGCGAGCAGTGCGGGTATGGATGCTGCTAAGACTCAAATTGATGCTGTTAATAACGCAGCGATTGCTGAGACTGCAAATCCAAATTGCGCTAAAGCTGTTGCAGACCCAACTTCTGGTTTTCCAACGCCCGCTTTCTTGGCGTTGCATCCTCCTCCGACAGCAACTTGTGCACTTGTGGATTCAGCTCTTGTGATTGAGACCGTTCCTGGTGTGCAGGGAAAAGGTTTTGTTCCAAACTCTGGGGAGCCTTGTGAGACCACAGGGACTTGTCATCAAACTCACACCGGCTGCATCATGATTCCTTTTGGAGCCGCATTTTCTGCGAAGAGGGCCAAAAATCTAAAATTAGTCCTCAAGAAAAAGAAAACTACCTGCGATCAGATTTTGTTGCTGGGTGTTGTGGGTGGAACGGCTGTGAGTTCCAGAAAATTTAATCATTTATATACAGATTCAAGGGAAAATATTCCAGGAGTTAAAACGAATTCGGGCGCAAACATCCCCGCGTCGAAAATTCCAGCGTCTCCTTATGAATCACCGATGAAGCTAGAAGAAATTCGCTCAGATTCAGATATATCCAGTTCGATCGATGGCCAAATGTTTTTAGGCACTGATGAGGAATTTAGTGGCTTGGTACAGGAAAAATCAGAAGCCATTGATAATGATGAAATGCTCAAAAAGATTTTTTCTGTCGGCCCAGCCCAAGCGGTTTCGAGCACGGTGAACGAAATGGTTCCCGGTCTTGATCCTCAACTGATTGCGGTGATCGGGGAGTCGGCAGAAATTGGAGTCAACACTGGGATGCCTCTCAGTTCGGGCGGGTCTTCGAGTGAAAACAACAACAGCAACGAGGAAATTAATAAACCTGAGAAAGAGGAAAGTACGATACGGCAGAACATCACGCCAGAGGCCAGGAATCAGGTTGAAAATAAAATTATGGGGTCACTTAGTTCAACGAGTGGACCGACTGGAAACTCTCAGATTCATTCTGCAAAAATTAGCTTAGCGCCTCTCCCCGGGCAGGCGGATGTCTTTCATGTGGAAGAAACATCTCGAAATCTATTTCAGATTGTTTCAGGCCGAATTCGAGTAGTTAATCAGCGTGGTGCTGTTGGAATTAGGACATTATCGCATGAATAGGAGGTATTTTGTATCGTTGTGTATCGCGATAATTTTTCCAAACGTTGTTTATAGCGTTGAACCTATCAGTGAACAAGAATGTGTAAACGGACTTTCGAACAAGGAGATTGATTTAACATCTCATTTTTCCCCAATCAAAGATCAAGGGCCAAACTCAGTTTACTGCTCCCCTTTTGCAGTGACTGCCCTTGCGGAGGAGTTAGCGTGCAATAATAAACTCAGTTTTTGCGGAAAATCACTCTCAACATTGGATGTTGCTGGTTGTTTGTGGCCAGAAATCGGCTTAGGTCTTTCTTCTTCTGACGGTCGAATTTTAGGTAGATCATCCAACCCTGCAGCGCTAATGAGTTGCGTATCAAATCAATCTGGGATTTGTGAGGAAAGTATTGCGCCATATCGCTCGTCGAGAGGCGCTAGTTGGATGAATTTATTGTTCAGGCCTGACCCAAACAATTCATATCGTGAGGTGTTTAATCAATTCGAGAGTGCTTGTAGAACATTTCGGAGTAGGAGGTGTGCCAGTTGCATGCAAAATAGTAATTTATCAGATGAACAAGAGTCTCAGTTGCTTAGGGATTTAGTGGATTTGCAAGAGTATTTGGCTAAAAATTTTGACCAAGCATCAGGACTCAGTTTATCTCAAATGCGGCGATCTTTTGAAGAGAGCTGTAGTTTTGACTCCAATAGTGGCTCAAATACGGAACAAAATAGGAATGTGTTTCTAAAAAAAATACTGCTTCCTGAAGCTTGCGAGAAACAGCGTATTAAAATTTTCTTGAATCATGATATTCAGATTGAGACCTATCAACCTCCCTTGGTCGAGAGATTTCTCGGATTATCTCCCAACTCGTCAGATCTTCCTCACTCGAAGGAAATTCGAATACAGACGTTGTCGCAAATTAAAACTGGCTTAAAGAAAAATGAAAGTTCTATTCTCACATTTTGTGTGGGATTTAAAAACAAGGCCTGTTTTGGTGCCCATTCGATTGTAGTTGCTGGAATCCGATGGCATGAGGGTTCTGGATGTCAATTGCTGCTAAGAAATTCATGGGGTGAAGATGCTGCCAGATTTCAGGGATGGGTGAGTATTGACGGACGTACTAGTGATAGAGCCGTTATTGACTTTGCTATGGAAGTTAGTCGATGGAGCGTGAAAGAATGATTCGAATTTTTTTTATTTCCCTGATTGGGTTTCAAATCTCATCCGCACAAGCCTGCGAAAAATACATCCGTCACACCTGGATGCTGAACATCCAGAAAAAAACCGTGCAGAGAATTTCCAAAGTAGACCACGCCGAAGAAATTTGTAAATTCCCAGAATCCGGTCAAGAAAATGCGCTGATCGAAATTCAGAAAGGTGGCAAGACCGTCTTCAAACGGAAAATATCGATCAGCACGACTCAATACTTTGATGTGATCAACAATCAAAAAGAACTTTCCGGCGGCAAAGTCAAAGCAGTGGAATCTGTCGTGGTGACGCATGTTCCAGAAGAGTTGACCCGCTCAAAAAACGTGACGGTTGTTTTTTCTAATTTGTCGGGCCATGCACTGATCGCCCAGGGTGATTTATGAAAATCCGACAGCTCATTGCAATGGGAAGTTTTGTCCTTGTAGCAGTTGCCCCATTTTTTGCTCAAGCCGATCCTGTTGATCCATACAAATTCGTAATCATCTCCGATCATGAGTCTATTCCACGTGCTGAGGCCGCTGTTGCTTTAATCAAAAGCACCTATCCATTCAGCCAAATGGGAAACCAAGTCGTTTTTGAAATTAAAGAAGCCAACCCAAAGAAGATGAACTGCAAAGGTAATTATTTGGGCATAGATCGCCTTATCAGTTGTGATGCTTCCTATATTTTTCAAGAGGCAGCCTCTGTTGGTCCTCACCGAGTGCTCGTGACTACCAGTTCTGCAGTGGGAGGAGCGGGAGGAACAGGAGCAGCAAACGGTCCTCTTGCAATTGCAGGGGCTGGATATTCCGTGCCCACTTTGCTTCACGAATTATTGCATACTTATGGTTTAGCTGACGAGTATGAGTACACGGAGTCTGAAGCGAATACTTATTGTAAAGAAAATGGACATCCAGCGCCTAATTCCGTGAGCTTTGAGCCCCGTCTGTCTTATGCGTCGGATGCTGAGGCTCGTTCGATTCATGGTGGGCAGATTCCTTGGTATGGGGATATTCTGCTATCTACGCTCATCACGACAGGGTCAGAATTAGGGAGTTCTCCTGTTACAGGGCTTCGCAAGGTATTTTCTGGTCGAGTCGCTGGACTTTTTCGGGGAGGGAACTGCAATAAGAAAGTCCCCACGTGGAAACCCTATTTCGAAGACAACATCATGAAAAATCACAATGTTGTTGATATTCCTCCCATTCACGCCAAAGCAATTGTCAGAGCAATGAGCGCAGAACGAGGAGCAGACATCACACTCTTGCCTCCGCCTCCCATCGAATCCAGCGACGCCCGCGTGAACCAAGGGAATTCAAAAAATATCAAGCACGATCAATCGGCAGAAAATCCCCGGAATCCAGCCGACTCAAAACCGGCTAATTAATTTTTTTTAAAATCTAACTTCATGAAATAATTAGATTTCCTGTTAAATCCATTTCTGCTCCAATTGCGCTCCCCAAAAGCCTGTGCTGTACTGTACTTAGGGAGATTGGCAGGGCTTCCGCACTGTCAGAACAAGCAGAATGAGCGCACCGAAAAAAACCACAAAAATCCAGGTTCCGCTGCTTCCATTGAGGGATGTCATTATTTTCCCGCACATGGTGGTGCCTTTGTTTGTGGGGCGGGAAAAATCCATCAACGCACTTGAAGAATGCGTGAATAACAAGCAGGAGCTCTTCCTGGTGGCTCAGAAGTCGGCCACCACCGTCAGTCCTGGCAAAGAAGATATCTTCACCGTGGGGACTCTGGGCTCCATTCTGCAAATCCTCCGTCTGCCCGACAATACCGTCAAAGTTTTGATTGAAGGCAAGCGCCGGGCAAAAATCGTGTCCTACATCGAAACCGATCGGATGATCGAGGCCGAGGTCGAAGAGATTGTCGACCACGTGACTGGCAACGATGCTGTTGAGCTCGAAGCCATGGTGCGATCGCTGAAGAGTACTTTCGAAAACTATGTGAAGCTCAACAAGCGCATTCCTCCAGAAATGCTGATGAGTGTGAACTCGATCGACGAGCCTTCCCGAATCGTGGACTTGGTCGTCGCTCACCTGAATCTCAAACTCGAAGATAAACAAGAATTATTGGAAATTGAAAAAACCGCAAAACGCCTCGAGAAGCTCCTGCACTTGATGCAAGGGGAGATCGAGATTCTCCAAGTCGAGCGCCGCATCCGTTCTCGTGTGAAAAAACAAATGGAGCGTTCGCAGAAGGAATACTACCTCAACGAGCAAATGCAGGCGATTCAGAAGGAGCTCGGCGAGAAAGACGAATTCAAAGCTGAGATCCAAACCCTCGAGAAACAAATCCGCGCCAAGGCCATGAGCAAAGAAGCTCGTGAAAAAGCCACCAAAGAGTTGAAGAAGCTGAAAATGATGTCGCCCATGTCGGCCGAAGCCACTGTGGTGCGCAACTACATCGACTGGTTGGTCAGCATGCCTTGGGGTGAGCACACCCAGGACAAGAACGATATTGCGGATGCGCAGAAAGTTTTGGACGAAGATCACTACGGTCTTGAGGACGTCAAAGAGCGTATTTTGGAATACCTGGCCGTGCGTTGCCTCACCGACAACACCAAAGGACAGATTCTCTGTTTCTCGGGCCCTCCCGGAGTCGGAAAAACTTCTCTCGCCAAGTCCATCGCGCGTGCACTCAACAAAAAGTTCGTGCGTTGTTCACTCGGTGGAGTGCGTGACGAAGCTGAGATTCGTGGACACCGTCGTACTTACGTCGGCGCGATGCCCGGCAAGCTGATTCAGTCGCTCAAAAAAGCAGGTTCATCGAACCCAGTCTTCTTGCTCGACGAAGTGGATAAAATGAGCACCGATTTTCGCGGTGATCCTTCTTCGGCATTGCTCGAAGTCTTGGACCCCGAGCAGAACTCCACCTTCGGAGATCATTACTTAGAAGTCGATTACGACCTTTCGAAAGTAATGTTCGTTTTGACTGCGAACTACATTCACCAGATTCCAAAACCTCTTTTGGATCGGATGGAAGTCATCAACATCTCTGGTTACACAGAAGTTGAAAAATTTAACATCGCCAAAAAATATCTGCTCACCAAGCAGATGGAAGCCAACGGGCTCAAACCCGGCGATATGGAGATCGACGATGAGGCGCTCCATTCCTTGATTCGGAATTATACACGCGAAGCAGGCGTTCGAAGTCTCGAGCGAACCGTGGCTACTGTTTGCAGGAAAGTGGCCAAGAAAATCGTCGAGCGCCGAGCCAAAGCCACCAAGGCAACTGCTTCGAAAGTCATCAAGGTCGTCGCAGCGGATCTCGAAGAAATGCTCGGCCCAGCCAAGTACTCCAGCAGCAAGGCCGAGGAGCGCAACGAGATTGGTCTGACCAATGGGCTTGCGTACACCGAATCTGGTGGGGACTTGCTACAAATCGAAGTCAGCGTTCTGCCCGGCAAAGGCAATGTGAAAATCACCGGCAAGCTCGGGGACGTCATGCAGGAGTCTGCTGCGACCGCGTTCAGCTATGTTCGTTCGAAAGCGGAGCTGATTGGGCTCGAGAAGGACTTCTACCAGAACGTCGACATCCATCTGCACGTGCCAGAAGGCGCCGTGCCGAAGGACGGCCCCTCAGCCGGGATCACCATGGCGACTGCGATTACCAGTGCGCTGGCCAAAATCCCCGTGAAGCGCGACGTCGCCATGACTGGCGAAATCACTCTGCGTGGACGAGTTCTCCCGATCGGCGGATTGAAGGAAAAACTCCTGGCCGCAAAAATTGGCAACATCAAGACCGTTCTGATCCCAAAAGAAAATCTCCCGGATCTGAAAAAGATCCCCAAAGAAATTCTCGAGGGAATGGAAATCGTTCCGGTCGAATATGCCGACGAAGTCTTGCGCCGAGCGCTCGATTTAGCGGATCCGGATTCCTTCCTGAAGAAAAAGGATAAAGCTGAAATCGATCTGGCTGCGGTGAAAGCAGTCGAGGTCGCAAAAGCAGACAAGCCGACACGCGCTGTGAAACACTAAATCAGTCTGTTTTCAATGAATGGTGGAGAGCGTTCCGTTTTGGGGAATACTTCCCTCGTGGATTTTAGGGAGTGGTCATCAGATATTCGACGTGGTCCGGGTAGTAAATTTCCATGATGTATTCGTTCTCAAAATTTTCCTCTTTATAAACAAACGGAGGAAAACTGTATTGAAGCCCGTATTCATTCAGCTTGGGGTACACTCGGAAAAGTGCAATCAAGATGGAAAGCTGGTTCTTGAAAGGAAACTCAGAAACCGCATATTCCCTGGAGCGAATCGTTCGAAGCTTCAGTTTTCCAGAAGAGATTAGATCCTGTACTTCCGGAAGCTGCTTTTCCTCCAGCAGTGCGCCTGCATGAGTTCTGAGCTTGGACTCTTCCACATGAGCGGGGGGATCAAAGTACAGCCCTGCCCATGCGCGCGGTGTGATTTTTTTTTCAGACAGCAGGGATTTCACAGCTTCGAACACTTTTCCCGAATTTCGATAGGGGCCTTTCATTTCCTGGTAAACTAAATAATAAGGTCCCTTGATCTGTTTTTCCACCTTCACCAATGCAAAACCACCGAGGTATATGTAGTAACTCGTAAGCAGAAAAAGTATGATTGCCAGTCCAATTAGAATTTTTGTCATTTTTCTAGAACCATCTAATTTCTCAGCAGTAATTTAGTGAGATGCTGCAGGAGCCGGTACTGTATTTGCGGGCGTCGTTACGGGAGCAACTGGTGCGCTCGCTGGAGCATTTTCAAAAACACTCTTCTGGTTTTGCGATGACATGATGGTGAGCGTAACCGAGGTCAGCATGAAGATGATCGCCAACACAGTAGTCAGCTTAGTGAAAAAGTTCGACCCGCCCGCGCTACCAAAAACGGTTTGGCTGGATCCGCTGAGAGAAGCGCTGATTTCTGCGCCCTTCCCGGATTGAAGCAAAACCACCAAAATCAAAAACGCGCATGTCGTGACGTGAATAACGGTAATCAAAGTACTCATAGTGTGACGATCCAACCTTTTGGAGCTTCTTTATCACCATATTGTATGGCTGTCAGCTCATCATATAATTTGTGCCCCAGCGGGCTCTGTCGGGCGTTTTCGAGTTTGAGGGTTTCTCCTCCGGCCAGCCCGAATTCCCCAATCGGAGAAATCACGGCCGCAGTTCCGGTCCCAAAGGCCTCCAAGAGGGTGCCTTTT
Organism: uncultured Bacteriovoracaceae bacterium; assembly: GCA_964364175.1. Classification (GTDB taxonomy): domain Bacteria; phylum Bdellovibrionota; class UBA1018; order UBA1018; family UBA1018; genus CAYILR01. The sequence continues at coordinate 17,304 of CAYILR010000017.1, read as the reverse complement.
TTATGGGCTTCTCGGATCTCATCCAAAGAAATCGGCCGTTCTTGGAGCGGGACTTTCCAATCTTTGAGGATGTGAATGATGCTGTCGCGAGTGACTCCGTTCAAAATCGTCCCACCCAGAGGGGGGGTGATCACGGTATCGCCGATTTTGAAGAAGACGTTCATCGTGCCGACTTCCTCGATCCACCGGTGTTCTACGGCATCGAGCCACAGAACTTGCGCATAACCCTTTTCCTTAGCTTTTTTGGCCGCTAGCAGGCTCGAAGCGTAGTTCGCACCCGCTTTGATTCCGCCCAGACCACCGGTAGCCGCTCGGATCGTGTCGGTCTCTACCCAAATCCGGACGGGGTCGAGCCCTTCGGCATAGTACGCCCCGACGGGTGACAAAATAATGAAGAAGAGAGCTTCGTCAGCAGGCCTAACGCCAAGGAAGGACTCGGTTCCGATGAGAGTGGGACGAATATAGAGTGAAGCGCCCGGTTCGTTGGGAATCCAGCGTTCGTCCAAGCGAATCAGTTCTTTCAACCCCTCGGAAACCAGATCGACCGGGATTTTCGGGAGGCAAATCCGCTCCGCCCCGGCTGCGATGCGATTCAAGTTCATATTCGGACGGAACATCCGGATTTTACCATTGCGTCCGTGATAGGCCTTCAGACCTTCGAACATCGCCTGGCCATAGTGCAGAACCGAAGCCCCCGGCTCAAAAAGCATCGGGCCATAGGGCACGATTCGAGGTGAATGCCATCCCTGTTTGCTGCTGTAGTCCAGCAGGTACATGTGGTCGGTAAAATATTTTCCAAAGCCCAGCTTTTTGGGGTCGGGCAAGGGTCTAGGCGAGCCGATTTTCTCAATACGGAGTTGTTGCATTCCCATCCAGAAATTTCGATACACCTGTTTTCTTAAGAAAACAAAGTGAAAGAGGGGATGTTCAAGAGTGCCAGGGAAAAAGATCGAAATGGAGCTGTAGTACTTCTTTTTGAGAGGAGTTTTTTTCAGAATGTGATTCTTTTTCAAGCACTTGAACGAACTGAAAAAAGCGTTCTCGAATTTTGTCGAGAGATCCGGCGGGGGACGAAAATAGAACGGAAAAGCTATACCCCTCATCTCGAGAGAGATTTTTTAGGCGTTCCAGGCCCTTGAGACGCAAAAGCGTCCTGTAAGAAGGAATCAATGGCGAGTGTGCCGGCAAATGAAGTTTGTTCTGAAAAACTTGGACCTGATTGGAATGGGAGAGAAGAATCAGGCCCGCTTTTTCGAGTTGCTGCAGGAGGGTGTTGAGGCGTTCGGTCGAAATATTGAGGACTGGGCAGGCTCGCTTGGGATCCGCTGCAAAGTGATCGAGGGTCAAGAGCATGTGCAGAATCTGAAGGTCAGGATCGAGGTAGTACTGGGTGAGAAACTCGCTTCCTGGCTGAGTTTTTTTTACGTCCAGATGTTGGTCGGTTTGTTTGAACCGAGCGCGCGCTTTTTTGATTTCTAGGCGTAGCTGTGTTTTGCGTCGTTCGAGGGAGGTTCTTTCTAGTTCGTACAAGAGCTGAATCAATTTGGCAGGCTGAGCAGGAACGTCCAGAAACTCGAGGGCCAGGTAGAGTTGATCCGGGCTGAGGTGAGTGTCGGGATGATTCAATACCTTGGAAAGGTAGGTTTTCTGCACGTGGCATGCCTCAGCCAACTTTTGGAAAGAGTATTTTTGAACGCCAAAATGCTCTTTTTTGGTCAACAGGAGGTCTTTAAGTGCTTGTTTGTAAGAGGAAACCTCATTCCAATTCATGGTTAATTTTAAATATAACTTATTTCTATAAATAAGTTAATAAAATAATTTACTTTTGATAGCCCGTCCCGCTAGAAAGCGAACAAACAAAGTTTGCTCGAAAGAGACAAGTTTGTTAAACAAGCACGGAGTAAAATATATGAATTGTATAAATGCAAATCGATGGTGGTGTGTGACGCTTATGCTTTTAGGTTCTACCCTGGTATTAGCGGATGGTTGGACGAGCGGCGGAGGCAACGCTCAGAAGCAGGGTCAGAATTATTACCTCTTTGATTTTGTCGAAGGGGGCATTGAGGATTCTGCAACTTATCTTCCTGGCGTCGAAGACAAAATGCATGCAAGGTCAATCGTAAGAGCGTCCTTGCCTTTATCAGTTTCGAACGAAGTGGTTGGAATTGTTACTGCCAAGCTGAATGAGATCTCAGATCATATTCCTCAGCTGGCAGAAATTCTTTTTGATACTTTCAAAAAATATCAATGGCGTTCCTTGAATGCATCCTTAGTCCCGATTTTTGATATCGGAAAATCCCCCATCAAAGAAGTGAAGGGGTTGGAGCTTTATCAGCTGGCAGTTCGCGATGATACGCTCAAGCTGGTATCGATTCACCGCAATTTGTATGTCAAGCTGGCCACTGTTCACCAGGCAGGATTGATTTTTCACGAGATATTTTATGCTTTGCTAGTGGGCAGTCAAGGTGCCGAGGATTCTTACGAGACTCGATCGCTCAGTGCGTATTTTTTCAGTCCTAGTTTTGCGATGCAGAGTTTTGAACAGATCACTGCTCGGTTGGATCGTGCCAAATTGCAGGCTCCGAACGGTCTTTGGGTTTCTCCTGAGCAAATGAATTGGGTTAAGAGTCCTGAGTTTCAGACAGAATGCCAGCGGTTTAAGAATGAATCCTTTTCAACAATTCAAAAGTCACTGACGACCTTTGGTGAATTTTACAAAGACGTCTACGATGATTTGCAAGATATTCAATCGAAAAATAAATTTACGGGATTTGACAAGTCATTGGGGCAGGTGGGAAAAATCCAGTTTTTTGGTCAGAAAGATTGGTTCTATTACCCGATGATGAGTTCGATACCCAGTCAAATTCATTATTCGACCCATCGGTTTATTGATTATTTCCGATTTGATGGTGGAGAACATAGTTACTATATCAACGAAAAGGATCTTAAACGGATTCGTCTAGCGCAAAATGAGATTGTTCCCATCGTGAAGAGTGATCGCGGACGATTTTTGCAAGCTTGCTTCACCCCTGAAGAGAGAAGTGCGCTCGATTATTTCGTCAAACTGGATGCAAATCCTAATCGTTCTGTAGATTAATTTAAATCAGTAGAGAAAAAGGAAAACATATGAAGTTATACAATCGGATCGGGATGGGTACATCTTTGGCACTGATGAGCATTTGTGCGAACGCTGGAGATTTTAAACTAGAACAAAAAAACATTCAGGATACGAGGGCAGTTTGGGAGCGACTGGAGGACCGGGAAGCAAGCCGAATTTCGTGCAATGTTCCGGAAGAAAGGATCACGCTGTCTGTGATTCTGAAAAACCAGGCGGATGCAACGTTTTTTCGAACCTGGGATCTTCCGAGTGAGGTCTGCAATTCACAATTGAGAGCGAATCGCATTCAGGAGTCTCAGGATTTTGGGACGTTGTTGGCTCATGTTTCGCAGGGCAGGATGGTCACTCGTTTTTACGAAATTCGAAGAGATTGCAAGACGGATCTAGTCACCAAAGTCGAAACTTGCACAAGCCAGTATGGGCAGGAACGTCTCAAACAGGTCGTGTATGGGATGGCTGACGAGAATGGAAAAATTTTGAGTTTTCAGGCGGATTTGCAGCCTGTTGGGAAGGAGTAATGATGAGAATCTTGAAGTCTAAAATATTAGCACTGATTTGCATGATTTCGTTGCTGGGGCAGTTTTCTGTCTGGGCCTCGGACCGTCCCGAGTTTTTTTTAAAGTATATCAAGGATGATGGAGAGGTTTGGCAAGTAGCGTCCACTGGTGCTTTTTTTATTGGTACCTACGGCTCTACGGCGACGGCGTTGATTTGTGCAATGTCAGGAGTGGCAGCGGCTCCCTGTATTGCAGGTGCAGAGTCTGCGGTGCAGGGTTTGGCAGTGGCGGTGTCTATCTTGACAGTCATTGGAAATTTGCAGGACAAACGCCAAGTCGCTTTCGTTCGTGAAGACGCTCGTATGTTTTTGGAAGAGCAAGAAATGACTCTTCTTCTTCAAGAGGTCTTCCAGGAAATCAGAGCCAAAGCTGCTGAAAGCCAGGAGGACTCGGTGGTCAATGCATCTGACCAAGACATTGCTGCTGTAATCTATTTAGCAGGGGAATTGATTTAGCCGAAAACACTAAGGGCCCGGATGGATTTTATCTATTCGGGCCTTTTCGTTTAAAGAACTTTGCTTGCACCGAGAACCAGCGAATTCCAATCTGCGGGTTTGAGGCTGGCTCCGCCGACGAGTGCTCCGTCGATATCCTGCTGGCTCATCAAGGTTTCGACGTTGCCGGGATTCACACTGCCGCCGTAGAGGATTGGGGTTTTTGCAGCGGCGTCTTTGCCACATTTTTCTGCAAGGAATTCACGAATCCACGAATGCGCTTCCTGCGCCTGCGCGGGAGTTGCAGTGAGGCCGGTGCCGATGGCCCAGACGGGTTCGTAGGCGATGAGTAGGCGTTGATCCAGATAGCGCGAGCAAACGGCAGGTTCGTTTCCAGCGCTGGAAGTGAAGACCGCTCCAAGCTGTTCGAGTAAAATCTGCTTGGTTTTTCCGGCTTCGCGTTCCGCACGATTTTCGCCGATGCAGAGAGTGACTCGGAATCCTTGTTCCAACAAACCCTCGGTGCGCTTGCGCACAGACTCGTTCGTTTCTCCAAAAAACTGCCGTCGTTCGGAGTGCCCAATCAAAACATCGCGCACGCCGATTTCTTGCAACAGCGGCCCCGACAACTCGCCGGTGAAAGCGCCCGACTTTTCCCAGTGTGCATTCTGCGCACCAATTCGGACGGCTGAATCAAACTTTGCAGCGGCATCGCGTGCAGCGGCCAGACTCACAGCCGGCACAAAGAGAGTAACTTGGATTCCCGCCGCAAATGGCTGCTGCCGAAGCTGCTTCCACTCCGAGAAAAATTTCTCTGCCGCCGCTGGCCCATGATTCATTTTCCAATTGCCGAAGAGCCAGAGTGTCTTTTTCATTCAATGCACATTCATTCAGAATCATCTTGCATGTTTTTGCTGACTGCTTTGTTGTGGAGAGCTTTCAGAATCTCGATGCCGGGAAGTTTACCTTCTTCGAGGTACTCGAGAACGGCTCCGCCTCCAGTCGATAGGTGGTCGAATTTCTCTGCAAACCCGGACGCATGAACGGCCGAGACTGTGTCGCCGCCGCCCACGACCTTAGTCGCACTCAAGCCTGCGATCACTTCTGCAATGGCAAAAGTTCCGGCATCGTAAGGCTTTTTCTCGAACCATCCGAGTGGACCATTCCAAAAAATCGTTTTTGCGTTCTGCAAGAATGCGGAAAACTTCTCCACCGACTGCGGCCCAATATCAAATGCATCCACCGTGTCTTCCGCCACCAAAACTGGAATCTCACGTCGAGCTGCATCTCGCAGAATTCCCTTGGCGTGCTCCACATCGTCCGCTGAGGGTTTCTTTGCTCCTTCTGGAAGCGCGCGCCCCTGCGCAGCCCAGAACGCATACATCATCGCGCCACCAATCAGCAGTCCGTCCACGTGCTTCATCAGTGACTCGATGGTTTTGATTTTATCGCTGACTTTGGAGCCGCCCAGAATGGTGTAAAAAGGCTCTTCCGGATGGTGAACCAATTTATCCAAGAACTTAATCTCTTTTTCGATCAACAAACCCACGCCTTTGACAGGCATCAAAGCCGCCACACCATAGGTCGAAGCGTGCTTGCGATGTGAAGTCCCAAACGCGTCGTTGATGTAGACATCTCCCAAGCGCGCGAGCTTGTGACAAAACACGGGATCGTTGCCTTCCTCAGCGTTATGGAATCGCAGATTTTCCAGCAACAAAACTTGACCGTTCTTCAAGCTCTTGGCCATCATCTCGATGCCTTCGCCTACGCAGTCGTCCGCCAAAGTCACATCTCGACCCAAAAGTTCAGCCAGGTGAAGCGCAACGGGTTCGAGCGAATATTCGGGTTTTGCCCTCCCATCCGGGCGCCCTAGATGCGAGCACAGAACGAGTTTTGCGTATTTCTCGATCGCGTATTTGATCGTCGGGAGTGCTTCTCGAATTCGAGTGTCGTCTTCGATTTTGCCATCTTTCAAAGGAACGTTGAAATCCAGGCGCATCAACACGGTCTTATTCGTGATGTCGATTTCTTGAATGCTCTTGATGATGCCGCCTGCGGTTTTCATGCAGCTACTCTTTCGAAGCCATGAACGCAGTCGTGTCGATCATTCGCTGAGAGAAGCCCGACTCGTTGTCGTACCAAGACAAAACCTTCACCAAAGTTCCTTCGGTGACTTGAGTCAGGTCCGCATCGATGATTGAGCTACGAATATCGCCGATATAGTCGGTCGAAACCAACGGAACCGTGCAGTATCCCAAAATCCCTTTCATCGAGCTTTCGGAAGCTTTTTTGAAAGCATCGTTGATTTCGCTTTTGCTGGTGGCTTTTTTCACTTCACCAGTGAAATCGACAATGGAAACGTTGGGAGTTGGAACGCGAATCGACAATCCGTCGAGTTTGCCTTTCAAATGAGGCAGTACCAATCCCACCGCTTTTGCAGCACCGGTCGAAGTCGGAATTTGCGAAAGTGCAGCCGCACGTGAGCGACGCAGATCTTTGTGGCTGAGATCGAGCAATTGCTGATCGTTCGTGTAGCTGTGAACGGTCAACATCGTCCCACGAATCACACCAAAATTATCGTCCAGAACTTTGACCAAAGGAGCCAAGCAGTTGGTCGTGCAAGATGCGTTCGAGACCACCAGGTGTTTGGATGGATCGTAAGCCTTCTCGTTCACACCCATGCAAAGAGTGATGTCCGCGTCCTTCGAAGGAGCCGAAATGATCACGCGCTGTGCGCCGGCTTGCATGTGAAGCAAAGCCTTGTCGCGATCGGTAAACACGCCCGTGCACTCGTGAACGTAACGAACGCCGAGTTGTTTCCACGGCAATTGGGTCGGATCTTTTTGGCTAGAAAGCGCAATTTTTTGAGCACCCACATGCAGAAAGCCCGCCTCGATCCGGACTTCTTCATCCAGAGTGCCATGAACAGAATCGTATTTGATCAGGTGAGCGATCGTTTCCGGCTGAGACAGATCGTTGATTCCAGCGATTTTGACTTGGCTGTCTCCGCTTTTTGCACTGCTGAGAGCCAAACGCAGAATTTTGCGACCAATACGGCCGAAGCCATTGATACCAACAGAAGTAGTGTTTGCCATGTATGGCGTATACTCCGCCTAGCCCACAGATTCAACGCAATTTGAAGGACTCAATGTCAGGTTTCAAGGCTTGTTCAGTCAGTCGCCCCAGGGTTTTTCGGGGAAAGGTTCTTTGAACGAGGTTGATGATCCAAGCCGGAAGCCATCCCTTGGGATCGGTGTGCGATTCTGCTGTCACTCGTGTGGTGTAGTCCGAGGTTGCGATGAGTTCAAATGTTGCATTTTGAATCCAGCCTCGAATGCGATCGGGGTCCTGTGGGAATTTTGGATCTTCAATGGATTCGAGACGCAGAGTTGCTTTTTTGCCTTTGGCGTCGATTTGAAAAATCGACCGAAAAAGGAATTCGCGCCCGCGCATTGGCCACGGCACCCGAGTGATCATGAGATCGATTTTTTCGTACGGCGAAATGATCTTCTTGGTGGAGGATTCAACTACTCGTTCCATCCATTCTGTTCTTCGCTCGGTGTTCATCACGACCGACAGCACTCTCTCAAATGGAGCTTTGACCAGAGCTTCTCCCTTGTAAGCGAAGATGGGATTATCTTTCATTACCTTGCGGAATACGACGAGGTCGTCAGCTCGACTGACTTCTTCCCAATCGTCTGCTGCGATTGCAGCAAAAGGGCAGGATATGACGATCCAAAGCAACGCAATGTGCTTCATTTTTGACAGGTCCAAAAACCACGCTCCTGGGTTCCAACGGTGAAAACGGGACGGCATTTGTGTTTTCTTAGTACTGCTGGAGCGTTTTCGACAGCAAATTCTCCGACGCTGACCCAATTCATCGGGTCGCGGGGAAAATGCTGGGGATCATGGATGGGGCGAATCGTGGAAGGCGCAGTGAGAACCAGGTCCAGGTCGTGCAGGTATCCAGCGTTGGAGAATGCATACAAATTAGGGCGGGGTGAGGGTTGTGACTTCCAATAATCCTGAATCGCGGTCTGCCGACAGAATCCGCAGTTTTCAAAATTTCCGGCGTGTTCCTTCCAGCTAGCTCGGACTTGAGAGCCAGCGACTATGCTGAGCGCCAGAAATGCGATCCAATTGAGAGCGCGGGGAGGCGGCGTGATCCAATTCGACAGGCGTCGCGTGAGCCAATCCACGTTGATCAGCGCCAAAATCAAAAACGCGGGCATAAGGTATCGTGCTTGGACGCCAGGAGAGAGTCCCCACCACCAGGCCAGTTGGGCAAAAGCAAAAAGTACGAAGGGGGCCCACTTTCGATTTCCCTGAAGATAGATTCCGATTCCCAAGAGTGTTCCAAAACCCGCCAACAAAATTCCTCGCCATTTGAGAATCTCGGGCAAGTGAGTTGCTTTGAGGAACAGTTGATCCAAGATCAATCCCACTGTGAAGTGCACGTCCGATGGGATTCCTGCCCCATTGATGGATCTCATCATTTGCGGGTAATTTTTGATGAAAGTCCAAGCAGTGTCCCAACCTGCGTGCCTTGACATAGCCCAAATCAGCAGTGCGAACGGGGCAGCGATACCCAGGAAAGTTCGAATCCCTTTTCTGCCGCTGAGGAAGGTGTACAAAAAGAGGCAAATAGGCAGAAGTAGCAAGTAAGGTTTAGAGAGCACCGCGAGACTGGCACGAAGGCCAGATGAATAAGGACGGCTCCTTTGCCAAGCGATCAGGCTGCTCAGGGTAAAATAGATCGCCGGACTTTCTCCCAAGATAGCGAACGGATAGTACCCGGTATCTTGAAGGCTGCGCCAATGGATGAAAAAAGTTCCGAGTGCAATCATGCCTAGGATGAATCCCGCGTCTGATCTCCTGTCCCATCCCCAGTGTCTGAGAATGGCCAAGATGCTGGCCAGAAAGTAGAGGTAAGTGATGATTCGACCGCTGGCTGAACCCGACCAGCCTGTCCACCGAGAGAGAAGAGCTGCAGGAATGATGAGAGTGGGCCCGCCCGTGAGGCGTGGTGGGAAAATCGATCCGTTCCAGTTCGCGTAGCGCCCGGTTTGTGCGAGCACCTCGATGCCTTCGGCGTGAATCGCCTCGTCCGCTGTTAACGGAAACCATTGCGCTCGCTCCGCTGATTCGCGGATTGAGCCAACGGCAGACCAAACAACAGCGATGCTAATCGCGAGCCAAAGAACGCCCTTCCAGTTCATGATGTGAACAATCAGAGCACAGATTGAGTGGCTTCGCTACTCGCTTTGATCATGACGGTTTAATACATAAAATTTATTAAACACCCTAGCTGTCGAGAGCTCTTTTTTTCGAAACTCACTAAACTTCACTAAACACTTTCTGCGTTCAGAACAGCAATTCTTATTGAAGAGAAAAATTTCTGAGGTATTATACGCAGCGAATCAAATGGTGGTTCTACGAATCACTACTGAATTAGATTCATAAAAACGTCCTCCAATACGGAACAAAGGCTCTTCGCAAGAAGGGCCTTTGTTTTTTCTACTGTTTGAAATAGATCTTCGACAGAAATGAAACCCACATCCGAACTGACCTCCGAGCTCCTGGGAGAAATCTGTCATTTGATGGAACTCCACGGTGAAAACCCCTTTAAAACGCGAGCCTTTGAGAAGGCATCGGGTGTTGTTTTGCAGGTTCCCGATCTCAAAGAGCGGGCTCAAAACGGGACGCTGACCGAGGTGAGTGGAATCGGGAAAGGTATCGCAGAGGTTTTGCGTGAATTTCTTTTGGAGGGCAAATCCACGCTGCGAGATACTTTGAAAACGAGTTTGCCAGCAGGTCTTCTCGAGTTGACGCAAGTGCCGGGACTGGGGCCGAAGAAAGCCAAGCAGGTCATTGATGAGCTGGGTATTCACTCAGTTTCAGAGCTGGAGTATGCATGCCGTGAAAATCGCTTGATTCATCTCAAGGGGTTTGGTGAGAAAGCGCAAAAAAAAGTTTTAGAAGGGATTCTGTTTTTGAATTCAACACGCGGCCGAGTGCGAATTGATGAAGGAGAAGTTTGTGCGCAGCAAGTTCTCGAACAGCTCCGAAAGATTACGCAAACTCAGGTCGAGGAAACAGGAGCCCTGCGCAGGAAACTGGAAATTCTCGAGTCTTTGGATTTCTTGGTTGCACTTCCAGATGATGAGAAAAAAGCTAAAATTCTCAGAAAAAAATGCGAGTCTCAGGATTGGAAAACTCCGGTCCCGGTCCAGTATCACTTTGCTGGAGCCGATGAGTTTGGGAGCGAATGGGCGAGGACAACCGCGTCTGCAGAACATTGGGCAGCTCTGCACTTGACCCCAAAGCCGGCAACGAGTTCCACAGAAGAGGATTTTTTCCAGAAACAGAAATTGCCTTGGATCGCTCCGGAAATGCGCGAGACCGGCGAGGAAATCAAAATCGCTCGTGAAGGTAAAATCGATCAGGTGATTCAATCGAATCAGTTGAGGGGAGCTTTCCACTGTCATAGTACCGCATCAGACGGCACAGCCAGCCTCGAAGACATGGTTCGCGAAGCCCAACGGTTGGGCTATCAATATCTGGGGATCTCGGACCACAGCGTCTCGGCTCATTATGCGCAGGGGTTGAATACGGACGCTCTTAAAAAGCAAGAGCGTGAGGTTCGTGAGGTGCAGGAAAAATTTCCGGATATTCGGATTTTCTGGGGCATTGAGAGTGATATTTTAGGAGATGGAGAACTAGACTATGAGGCGAGCGTTCTGAAGCGATTCGATTTCGTGATTGCCTCGATTCACTCACGATTCGCGATGGGGCGCGACGAGATGACCGAGCGCCTGTTGCGGGCGATTCGCAATCCCTATACCCGATTTGTGGGGCATCTCACGGGCCGCTTGCTTTTGGGGCGCAAACCCTATGAATTTGATCTCGAGAAAGTAGTTCGCGAGGCTGCGGAGCACGATGTGGCCATCGAGATCAACGCGCATCCCTCTCGGCTGGACATTGATTGGCGAGCAGGTCCGTTGTTGCGGCAACACGGCACCCTGGTTTCCGTGAATCCGGACGCGCATGACCTCGAGGGGCTGGGGCATTTGAAGTACGGGATTACGGTTGCAAGGAAAGCCCTGTTGCCCACCGCCCAAGTCGTGAACACCCGAAGCGCAGGCGAGGTCGAGAAGTGGCTCAATCGAAGTCGTTGAACCCAAAAAAGGTGTCCGACACCCTTTTGATGCTTGGCGCGTCAAAGAGGGCGCGTATGGGGACGGTTTTGCGTGAGTTGAAGCGCCTCTACCCCGAGTCGAAGTGCAGTTTGAATTACAAGACTCCCTACCAGCTGCTGATTGCTACGATCCTGTCTGCCCAGTGCACGGACGATCGGGTGAACAAAGTAACCCCAGGGTTATTTCGAAAGTTCCCGGACGCAGCGGCCATGTCGCTTGCTCCGCTTGCTGAAATCGAGAGGCTGATTCAATCCACTGGATTTTATCGCAACAAGGCCAAGTCGATTTTGGAAACTTCTCAGGCATTAGAGCGCGAATACAAAGGACAAGTACCTAAAACTATGGAGCTTTTAGTGAAGCTGCGAGGTGTGGGACGCAAGACCGCCAACGTGATTTTGGGCAATGCCTACGGGACTCCCGGGTTGGTGGTAGACACCCACGTGGGGCGACTTTCTCGTCGGATGGGGTTCACACGTGCGCAAGACCCGGTCAAGGTGGAGCAAGAAATGGAAAAGATCGTTCCACACGAAGACTGGACGTTGTTCTCACACCTGCTGATCGATCATGGCCGCGCGGTTTGCTCTGCGCGCAAGCCGTTGTGCGAAGAGTGCACGCTGAACCGATATTGCTTCAAAGTCGGAGTGAAGTAGAAAAATAAAATTCTCGAATTTTCAATTAAATTTTAGGATTTTATTTGATTATTTAATTAAACAAGTGTAAATATTCATCATGTGTTTTTTGAGAACTCAAATCATCTTAGTTTTCATGTTTGGGTTGTCGTCTGCCTGGGCGGATGGTGCGATTCATAATGCTTTCAGAACGAATGAACAGAAGAAAATGGTGGGGAAAAACTTGGACGGCTCACCGTGTTCAGCCAGGATTTTCAGCGGCGTATTGTACTATGATTTTGAAGGTGACATCAGCGCTGCAGACTCCGAGCGCGAGTTGATGAAGATCTCTCCCAACCGAGTCAATGGGGCTTCGTTCGAGGATATGAACGCCAGGATCTTTAGTTCTAAAAGTTCGAATCAGTTAGTTTACGCTCTGGGTGGGATGTTCGACATGTCATGCAAGATTTTTGGTCATTGCACAGCCAGTGTCCTGACCATTACGTACGGAAGTGATCTGAATATCGTTTCGCTCAGTCAGCAGCACGAGGGTGTACTCAGTGAGAGCTGCCAGTTCAATAAATGAGTATCAATCAGTAATCTATTGAAGTATGATCCGCTCAATGACTCCAGACCAGCTGAAAGCCAGAATTGAGACTTTAGCCCCAGAAACCCACGCCGATGTGATGGATATGACCGGGACTATGGATCACTACCAAGTGGTAGTGGTGTCTCCCGCCTTTGAAGGCAAAATGATGATCGACCAGCATCGGATGGTGATGGCGACGGTTCAGGCTGAGGTGGATTCGAATGAGGTTCATGCGTTGACGATGAAGACGTTTACGCCGGAGAAGTATAGAAAATTTATCGGTCGTTAGGCCGAGGAGAACGATATGTCACACCCATTGATTAAGAAGGTTGAAGAGATTTCGAAATCATCCAAAGCAGTGATTTTCATGAAAGGCACTCCGGATGCCCCTCAGTGCGGGTTTTCAAGCCGAGCTGTTCAGGTTTTGCGAGCTGCAGGGGTTGAGAAGGTTGTTGGAGTGGACGTTTTGTCGGATGACCCGCTGTGGGAGGCTCTTGAAGAGTTCACCCAATGGCCGACCGTTCCCCAAATCTTCATTCAAGGGAAGTTCATCGGTGGTTGCGATATCGTGACCGAGATGTTCGAGCAGGGCGAACTTCAAGAAATGCTCGAAACTAAGTAAACGACAATATATATTGATATTATTTAATAAATCTGCTATGAATGACGTCCTATGAAGACGTTGTCCCTATTGTTCATTGTTGCGGGTTTTGTTTCTAATTCCAGTGCTCAGGCCGCTGGAAAATTCACCTGTCGACCGACGGTAGAATCCGTCAGTGGAATGATTCCTCTCAAAGTGGATATCCAAAGGCAAGTGAGTCTGAGCTTAGACCAGATGAATCACCCTCGTTATTCTACAGCTCGACAAGAGTTGGTTTTGACTGCGAAGGATTTTGAGAATGCTTCTAGTTCTTCGGTGGATGGAGTGGTCAGAGTTTCTTTGGTCCTTGAAACTTACAGTCGCCAGTCCCCCCGTCTTTTGATCTTTATCGATTACACCCGCAAGCTTTCCAGAATGGTCGAAGCCGTCGAGGGAGATATGGTGGAGATCAATCCAGAGCAATTGATTGCCACAGATGATTATTCTTCCAAGCAAGCCATTCAATTTCACATGACTACGTACCGGGGGAATGTGAAAAGAGTCAATGTGAGCTGTATTCTAGAAAAATAGCCCAAAAAATCTACTCGAGTAAGCGCGTCGTATGCCAACACTGAAATTTCGATGTTTTAGATTACTGATTGTCGCATCCGTTTGCCTGGGTCTTTCTTGGGTTAGCTATGCAGGCTCTGGGCAGTGGGTTTGTGGTGAGTTGCTCTTGGAGAAATCCCACGCACTGGCTCGGCCCAAACAAGATTCCGCGGTAGAGCTTGAGCTCGATATGACCGAAGAGGTTCTGGACCTTTTTACGACATCGAATGGCAAAGTCAGTGGGCTTTATGGCAAAATCCCGCTCCCGACATGGTTTGCTCAATGGGTGGAAGATCATCGCCCGCGAGTTCGAAGTCCAAAAAACATTCTTTGGCAGAGTCTCGACTATGACGTTCGGATTCGCTTGCTACGAGATCTTGGGAAAGCGCGTCGTCAAAAATTCTTTGATGATCGGCAAATCCACGGGCTGGTGATCAAAGGAAACCTCACACTGAAATTTTCAAAAAAGACAAAACTATTGGGAAAAGAATACTCTGCTGGAACGCACACAGTGAAATCTGAGGGTTTCCTGCAGCCTATCGTGGAATACATGGGCCCCGGGAGCGTGAAAAGTGCCTCCGGAGTGGAATTGCATTTTAGAGCCAGCCAAGCTTCGGGCAGTCTCAGCAATGATGCTTGGGTATTCCTGGACGCGTTGAATATCGAGCGTCCGCATCAGCACATCCACATCGTCGCGCCCTTACCGATGCGAGAACTTCAGAAGGATCCGGCGCATCAGGCGATGCTCATGGCTGTTTTCTACGCCAACGTCAATCTTGCGGCCGAAATGATTTCCATTCTTGAGGAAGGTTCCATCATTCAAACCAGTCAGGATGAAGTCGCGACGTATTTTGCACCACTTTCGCCTCACAATCTCTACTATGCGGCTCGGTATTTTCATTCCGAAGCAGTCGGGGAGCCATTGAATATCGGAGATGATCTGAAAATGGCCTGGGTCGGCATGCGCGGAAGCGATAAATATGATGAGCCTGGATTGTGGGGTCTTGAAGTGCGGTCGATTGGTGAGAATTCCAATTCGAAAACCTTCAAAAACTTCCTGAATCAAATTCAATACGACATGACGACTCGATTCTATAATCAGTTTTCTGCTGAGATGAAGGCATGGTACCAGGGCATGGCCGAAAAACACGGGGATTTGGATGAGTTCAGCATGCTTCAGTTGATCTGGTACAATCAACCCTGGAAAGAACTGCTGAGCAAAGTTCCGAATGATTATCTTTCGTTTCTTCCGACTCGATGGAAAGAGAAGGCGCAAATCATCAGCACTCTTCCTAGTTTCGAGGGAGATGCGTATAAAATGTTGATTTTTGACTGGTCAGAAAATCCTATGGTTCATTCGAATCCCGGCTTGGCGAAACAGATTAAGCAATCTCAAATCAAAGCGATTAAAGCCCTGATGGCTTCTGATAATTTGGCATACGATAGCCATGATATTGTTAAGAAGTTTTTGTTGAAGTCGGGTTTGTTTGAGGCGGTGATGCGGTCGATTGGTTTGCAGAGCGCAACTCGTAGTCAGTTGTGAATCAGCGAATGATGACTTTGACAAAGGGTAGTTAGATTTTCGACAGAATCTTCACCGCCCTGTGAAACTGGTATAATGTGATGAGTATCCAACCAGCGTTTTTGTGAACATCGCTCCCTGTTTTGTGGATGAAGGTATGTGCATTGGTTTCGGTCTCTCAAAACAATCTGGTGTCTGAGTGAAGCAGGGATGGGAACTCTGTTTGTGCGGCGAATCTCTGACTGTTCCGGTAGATTCATCCGTCCCGGGGCGGGTAGAGTTCGGGTTTCTTGAGAGGGTTCGTTTAGTTTTTTCGCTCTTTGTTCCAAGCGCTCCGCTTTTTTGATGGGGTCGCTCCGTTCTAGGAACTCCTGTGTCATCTTTTCAAGAGTCTCCTCTAAGGTAGCGTGTTTCCCCATTTTTTGGCTCAATAAATCTTGAACTCTTCGGAGCTGTTCTTCAAGTTCGTGCGAAATTCCGATTCGGAGTTCGGATCGAGCCGCGTTGATGGGCTTGACTCGTTCTTTTACTTCTTCTTTCGGAAATTGAGCAAAAATTTCTTTTTCGAGTTCTCTTTTAGAAAGCAGTGATGCTTTTTCTAACCATTCCGTTTGATTGGCTGGAGTAATAATCGGAGCAATTGCTTTTGCGTTGCTGATTTGAATTTCACGGGACTGAATTTTTTCTTTGAGCAGAGGAATTTCTTTGGATTTCCTAGCCAATCGAATCAAGGTGTTTGCGATATCTTCGGAAAGTTTAAGTTTTTTGGTCGCGTAGTCATAAAGGGAGGTAAATCCGAATTCTCGGTGGCCTTTGAGATCCTCCATCTGTTGAAGAATCTCGATGAGTTCTCCTTCTAACCTTCGGTAGGAGATGGATACGCTCATTGCTCGTTCGTGGAGGGAAATAATTTTTGGATTCATGGGTGTTTTCTCTCTTTCGAAAAAGAAGCTAACACGTTTTTTTTGAGGCCTTTGGTTGGCGTGATGCTCAATCAAGAGCGGAGCGGATGTGAAAAATGAATTCCGGTTTGAAAAAATTCAATGGAAACGATTTGTACGATTTTAATGTGATGTTTTGTGAGTGTTGTCGGGTTTTACGACAGAGTGATCTGAAAAGTAGTCAAGAAAAAATCGCAATTTTATAGGAAATTTTAACCCCAACCAAATAAATCAAAATTCATCTGATAAATTTCTTCGGAGGGCGCTCGATCTACAAGACGATCAAACTCCTTAAGGAATTCGAGAAATTTTTTTTGAATTTCGAGGCGTGCTTTACGATCGGCTGAAAAACTGATTTGTAGGCAATAGGTATCCGAAGGATTTGAACCTTGAAGGCGGCTGGCAGAAAACACCCGAAATTGATTTTGCTGGGCTTTGTAGAGCGGTGATGTTTTCGAAAGATGTAGGTTTTTGGAGGAGCTGATCCATTTGCGGTGTGGATCTATGCTGAATCGAGCTAGATCTAATGACTCAAGCACGTTCAGTGCTTGAGTGATGCGCGTTGTTGGTAGTCCTAGTTCAGTGGCTAAAAGTTCGGGTTTTTTTTGGTATTTTTCGATGGTGAGCGCGACGTACAAGAGTTGAGGGATTGGATCGAGGTAATATTGAGTTTGTGCTCCGATAGCGGCTTCAACATCCTCGATCTTCTGACCTGGCATTTGTGATTCAGTGCTGTAGTAGTATTTTTGTTGGTATCTTTCGATTTGTTGCTTGAGCTTCTCTTTTCGTTGCATAACATCGCATCGAGTGTAGTCGAGAAGCAGGAATACGAATTTTTCGTCGCGTGTGTTGAGTTTTAGCGCCTGTGAAATCAAATAGAGTTGATCTTGTGTGAGATGAGCCTTCTTTGCCAAAACTTTTGAAAGATAGGGGGCTTGAATTCCCGCTGCCTGAGCGAGCTCCGCCAAAGTCACTCGTGTTCCCTTGGTGCGTCGAGCATTCAGATTTTCATTCAGGTAGTTTCGATAGTCGAGCTCCATAGGATATGTATTTCCTTTTAGGAAAGGTTTAATACCATGTTTTCTTTATAATTAGGTAACTGTTCAGCCCGTTTGAGTGATTCACTTGCATAATTTATAAACAGGAT
>CAYILR010000016.1:0-78724 GCA_964364175.1 uncultured Bacteriovoracaceae bacterium | reverse complement strand
CCGTCAAAAAAATACTTCCTCAAATTTTGACGCGCGACCTCTCCGGGGCACAGAAGGGTTCCCTTAGTATTATCAATGATTATTCCATCCATAATAGACTTTAATAAATTATACACAAAGTGTTCGCGGTCATTGGAGTTTTTTAAGGTTTTTCCTGTTAATTTTTCAGCCATGGGATCCATTCGGATGGTGTGAATCAATGCGCCGAAAAGAACAGAAGATGCAACCTCTGGATCTATTTCTGTTTTTAGGAAACCCTTGGTTTTTGCAGCATGGAAAAAATCGACAATTTTTCTATATGCACTATAGAAAACTGTTTGAAAAATGTCGGCAGCAATGCTGGTTTCCGAACCGCATTCGCGCAAAAGGATGGTTGAAATCTCGGGTTCTTCAAGATGTTCATGAATGATTGATTCGATATACAGCTTGATTCGTACGCGAAAATCTTCAGTGGACTCCGGAACCCGTAGAATTCTCTCGCCCAGCGCAATCCGGCTGCGGCCGATGCTTTCGAGGCAGGCGCGGTAAAGTCCTTCTTTGCCTTTGAAGTAGTAGCTCACCAAACTGACGTTGACTCCCGCAGCGTCCGACAGGTCTTTGACAGTGGCTCCATCGTAGCCTTTTTTGGCGAAGATGGTTTTCGCTGATTCTAAAATTAATTCTCGAGTGTCTCGAATTTCACGGCGGTGGGAAAGTGAGCTGGAAGGTCGGTTCATCATAGCGAGGTACTCCTTCTGCTATGATTAATCCTTTTTTTGAAAAATTTAAACAGTTGTTTGAAAAAATCAAACGATAAAAGGTGGCCCCCACCTTTTTACCAGCGAGTGGGAGGGAGGGTTCCGAATTCGGGGTAGGGCGCTCGGTTGATATAGACGGCCCCGCGGACTGGGATTGCGGGTTTTTTGGATTCTAGGGACGACGGACCTCGATAGGTGGTGTCATAAATGAGAGGATTGACTGCGATTGCACGTTGGGTGGGGACTCGTACTTTTTCCATGCTTCCCTCCGCATAGAGACGAGTGGGAGCAGGATCCAACGTGTATGCAACGAGCTGTTTTTCATCCAAAACATGGTTAGAAATCACGATCTTATCGTATTCGTCGATATTGGGATCGTGGTAGGCGTGGAAATCTTCGCGGAAGGGAATATCTAAGGTGGAGCGCCGGATGATTTGTTGGTCAGGCTTGTTTTTGAAGCGGAGTCCGATCACCATGACTTTTTTGTCGGGCTGTGACTCGTCGAGCTTCAGGGCCATTCCAGCCAGGCTATTGGCTGGATAAATCTGGATTTCAAGATTGCCCTGCCATTCTACGACCTTGACGCGCTTGCCTGAGGGGCCTTTGCCGTCTAGATGATCGTAGTCCTCTTTTAAAAGAGAACGAGTTTGGGCCAATGTGGGAAGCGATATGAAGATCAGCAAAAAACCGAATATTAAACGCATACGTCCTGCACTCCAATTTTAATAACAGATACAAAATAGATGACTTTTTTAGTTTACTATTTTAATTGAATTCCACAAGTGTGTCAGTTAGGACTTTTTATTGGCAAATGGGTAAGTTATTACCGAGTGTCTATGGCACAAAAATACGCTTTTTCGATGCAGGGCGTGGGCAAGATCTATCCTCCGAATCGCCAGGTCTTAAGGGACATTTACCTCTCGTTTTATTACGGCGCAAAAATTGGTGTTCTCGGGCTAAACGGATCTGGGAAGTCCACGTTGATGAAAATCATGGCGGGCTTGGACCTGGACATCAATGGGACTGCTACGCCTGGAGATGGAATTTCGGTGGGCTATTTGCCGCAAGAACCGCTCTTGAATCCCGAGAAAAAAGTGATCGAAGTTGTGCAAGAGGGCGCGGGCCCAGTGGTGAAATGGCTGGCTCGCTTTGAAGAGATTGGAAACAAGCTCGCCGATCCGGAACTCGATCCGGATGACATGGAAAAAATTCTGAACGAGCAAGCCGATCTTCAGGAGAAAATCGAGCATGCCAACGGCTGGGATCTCGATCGAACTTTGGAGGTGGCGATGGACGCCTTGCGTGTGCCGCCAGGAGACGCGAAAGTTGGTCCGCTTTCCGGGGGCGAAAAGCGTCGTGTAGCGCTCTGTCGTTTGTTGCTCCAGAAGCCGGATATTTTGCTTCTCGACGAGCCAACCAACCACCTCGATGCGGAATCGGTTTGGTGGCTCGAACAGTTTTTGAAAAACTACCAAGGCACAGTCGTAGCGGTTACACATGATCGCTATTTCTTGGACAACATCGCAGGTTGGATTTTGGAATTGGATCGAGGCCACGGAATTCCTTGGGAAGGAAATTATTCATCGTGGTTAGAGAAAAAACAATTGCGCCTCGCCACAGAAGAGAAACAAGAGACTAAACGCCAAAAAACTCTGGAGCGTGAGTTGGAATGGATTCGATCCAGTCCTCGCGCTCGTCAGGCAAAAAGCAAAGCGCGGATTTCTGCCTATGACAAACTCATCAGTGAGGATCGTCCAGAGAAAGTGGACGAAATGGAAATCTACATTCCACCCGGACCACGTTTGGGAAATTTGGTTTTCGAAGCTCAGGGAATCAGCAAGGCCTATGGCGATAAAGTTCTTTTCGAAAATCTTTCGTTCAACATTCCTCCGGGAAGCATTGTCGGAGTGATTGGTCCTAACGGAGCGGGCAAAACAACTCTATTTCGCATCATCACTGGGCAAGAGAAACCCGACAGTGGCACGGTTCGCACAGGAGAGACTGTACAGCTGACTTATGTGGATCAAAGTCGCGATGCTCTGAATGACGATAAGACAGTTTGGGAAGAAATCGCGGGCGGAAAAAACGACGTGATCATGTTGGGCAAACGCGAAGTTCAATCTCGTGCTTATTGCGCGCGATTTAATTTTTCTGGAAGCGATCAGCAGAAAAAAGTAGGAGTTCTCTCGGGTGGAGAACGCAATCGTGTTCACCTTGCGAAAACATTGAAGTCGGGGGCAAACGTAATTCTTCTCGACGAACCGACCAACGATTTGGACGTAAATACTTTGCGTGCGCTCGAAGAAGCGCTGATGGGTTTTGCGGGTTGTGCGATTGTCATCAGCCACGATCGCTGGTTTCTGAATCGTGTGGCTACGCATATCCTCGCTTTTGAGGGAGACAGCCAGGTCGTGATGTTCGAAGGCGATTTTGACGCGTATGAAGAAGATAAAAAGAAGCGTCTGGGTCCTGACGCTTGGCAGCCCAAGAGGGTGAAGTTTAAAAATTTGACACGCTAAGTGGAGAGGTACGAATGAGCAGCGTCAAAGAGGCAGTCGGTGACGCAGACACGAAGCTTGCACAGCCTCCTAAGTATCTTGTTTTATTGCACAACGATGATTACACAACGATGGAGTTTGTCCTCGAGGTGTTGCAAAAATTTTTTAACAAAACACACGACGAAGCGATGGCAGTCATGCTCAAAGTGCACAATGAGGGGAGGGGTGTAGCAGGAATTTATAACCGTCAAATAGCCGAGACCAAAGCATTTCAAGTAATGGAACTCGCCAAAACGAGGGGATTCCCGCTAAAATGTACAGTAGAAGCGGAGGCCCTATGATTGGTCGTCGAGTAGAAGAAGTTCTGAATCGCTCTGTTCGATATGCTTTTGAAAATCGCCATGAATATTTCACTCTTGAACACGTTCTGTGGAGTTTGCTGGATGAAGACGATGTGAGTGAGACCGTCAGCGCGTGTGGGGGAGATTCGGCGGAGATTAAGAAAGACATCGAAATTTACATTGATCGCGAAACTCCGCGTGCTCCTCAGAGCAATGGACAGTATGAGCATCCCGTTGCGGCTCTCAGCATTCAGCGCCTGATTCAGCGAGCGCTCTTTCAAGTTCAGTCTGCAGGCAAAGATGAGATTCAGCCGCTGGATCTGATGGTGGCCTTGTTCCAATACAAGGATGCCTACGCACTTTATTTACTCAACAAACAAGGAATAGAAAAACTCGACATCATCAATTACATCAGCCATGGTGTGCGCAAAGACTCCGAAGCGGAAAATGGCGGCAAGCCAACGGATTGGGAACAGCAGCAGGGCGAGGAAGGATCGTCCGAGCAAAAACCGGAATCCGTCAAAACGATTCGAAGAAGCACGCAAGACCCGTTGCTGGTTTATGCAACAGACTTAAATCAAAAAGCAAAAGCTGGGAAAATCGATCCGCTCGTCGGAAGACAAAACGAACTCGAGCGAATGGTCCAGACTTTGTGCCGTCGTCGCAAAAATAATCCTTTGCTGGTGGGAGAAGCAGGCGTTGGGAAGACCGCGTTGGCCGAGGGCTTGGCTTCCAGAATCGTGAACGGAGACGTTCCGGAGCCACTCAGAAAGAGCGTGGTTTACTCTCTGGACATGGGCTCGCTATTAGCCGGAGCGAAATTTCGAGGGGATTTTGAGCAGCGTTTGAAACAAGTGATTCAGTCGCTCCAGCAAAAAGAGAAAAAAGGCCATCGGCCGATTCTTTTTATTGATGAAATTCACACCATCATTGGTGCAGGCGCGGTGAGTGGCGGCGCAATGGATGCAGCAAATATTCTCAAGCCCTTGCTCGCGCAGGGAGAGATCCGATGCATTGGTTCTACGACCTATGCTGAGTATCGCAGTATTTTTGAGAAGGATCATGCGCTCGCACGACGCTTTTTGAAAATCGATGTGCCAGAGCCGACTCAAGAAGAAGCCGTGCAGATTTTGAATGGGCTCAAACAGCGATTCGAAGAATATCACCTGGTTCGTTACACACCTGAAGCAATTCGTGCAGCAGTGGATTTGAGTGTGAAGCATCTGACTGATCGTGCATTGCCTGACAAGGCAGTGGATGTGATCGATGAAGTCGGGGCGCGTGCTCGATTGGCCAGGACTAAAAAAGAGGGAGAGGCGCTTGCCGCTGCTGAATCTGCTGACAAGGCTACGCCAGAGAAGCCTGCTTCAGAGAAGGTTGCTCCTGAACCTACTGTGATTGATGTCGCTGCGATCGAAGAAATTGTTTCACAAATCGCACGTATTCCGGCGCGATCCGTGAACACCAACCAAAAATCGAAACTCAAAAATCTCGAGAGAGATTTGAAGATGACGATTTTTGGTCAGGACCAAGCCATCGAAGCCGTAGTGAATGTCATTCGTCTAGCTCGATCAGGATTGCGAACGGGCGAGCGTCCTGTCGGAAGTTTCTTGTTTTGTGGCCCTACTGGGGTTGGAAAAACTGAACTCAGTAAACAGCTGTCGTTGAGTCTGGGTGTACCGTTCTTGCGATTTGATATGAGCGAATACTCCGAAAGACACACGGTTTCGCGATTGATCGGCGCGCCTCCGGGTTATGTGGGATTTGAACAAGCGGGTTTGCTCAGTGATGCAATTTTGAAAAATCCTTATTCCGTAATTTTGCTCGATGAGATTGAGAAAGCTCACCCCGAGGTTTGGAATATTCTTTTGCAGGTGATGGATCACGGATTCCTCACCGACAACAACGGACGCAAGGCAGATTTCCGCAATGCGATCGTCCTGATGACGTCCAACGTTGGATCTTCCGAAATGCAAAAGCGTTCGATGGGGCTAGGCACCGAAGGGATTGTGGGGATTTCTGCGGCCAAGAACGCTGTAGAAAAAACATTTACCCCGGAATTCAGGAACCGACTCGATGGCGTGATTTTCTTCAATCCGCTCGACCCGATTATGATCGCCCAAGTCGTTGGAAAACAACTTGTGGAGCTCGAATCTTTGCTGGCCGCCAAGAACGTCGAAATCGAAATCGAAGTCGATGTACGTGAGTGGCTGGCTCAACACGGGTACGACAAGCTCATGGGAGCACGACCCATGGGACGCATCATTCAGGACAGAATCAAGAAACCCATGGCCGAGGAGATCCTTTATGGAAAACTCGAGCATGGCGGGAAAGTGCGTGTGTACCTGAAGGACGGCGAGCCTGCGTTTGATATTACGGCTAAGCCGGAATCTGGCCCGGCATCTGAATCGCAGAAGGAAGCTGTTAAGACTGATTCGACCGATTAGCGAAGATCCCGAATACGCGGCTAATAGCGTGACTCAAGACATGACTCAAGACGTGACTCAAGATCCGACAGAATTCCTCCGAATTTAAGAGAGACGAGGAGGAAATTTGGGACGAGGTGTGTTTTTAAACATCGTCAATTTATTGATGACTCTGGCATCCGCGCAGGCGCTGGCATCCCCTTGGGATGGGATTCAGAATATCGGATCACGCGCGCAGGCCCTGGTGGATCATCAGGGGAATTGTCAGGGAAATTCAACGTTTCGTAGCCGAACACCCACTCAGCTCGTGGATGACGTCAATACGATGTTGGGTAATGGTGGTATGCTCAGGCGTCTTTATCGCTCGAGCATTGGAATCAGTGACTTAGACAAAGAAAAAGACCTTCGAGCTTGTGTGCAGACTGCTGTTCAGCGGATTCAGCGGCCGGATATGCCCATTGCAGAATGGCCTGCGTTGGTTGAGTTATCTGCTCTCTATCGTCAGCTCAACGAAGATGTACAAAACAAGGAACAAGCCATTCGTTTTACCTATCATCTGGGACAAGGAGAGGTTCGACAAGCTTCGCGTGACCTTCAGGCTACTGCTCAAATGTTGGAGCAACGCAGGCAGCGTGATCGACGCGAAACAGCTCAGGCCTACCGTGCTGTGACTCAAAGCGAGAGTTGCTTGATGAATCCAGCCAAGGTGAATTATCTGGGCTTTTTCGAAGAGATGGATCGAGTCAAATGGCAAAGTCGATCTCAGACTGTTGGTGAGTTGGTGGGCGTAGCCGTTCCAGGGATGAGCCGTGACTCGGAAGGAAAAATACAAGTTATCCGCGATGCTCAGAATCTCAAAAATTGTCTCAGCCAATTTAAGGATAGTCCTGCGGGCCAGCAGTTGTCTCGTGAACACCAAAAATACATGCGTGAATGGCTGGCGGATATCGAGTCCATTGCGACAGACCATGGCAATGATGTGAACGAAGAATATGCTCCGGAAATTCAGCGAGATGCTCTGAGACAAGCAGCGAGTCGAGTTCCCTGTCCAGACGAAATGAAATCGCGCTCGGATACGCCGACTTCATTGAATGGTTTGCTGGCAGAGGTCATGGCTTCGAGAAATCTGACGAAAATGGAGCAAGCTGCTTCTTGTTTGGATGGCTATTTGAAAAATCCTGGCAACCACGCATTTCTGGATAACCCTGTGGGAAGGTCGCTTCTCACGAAGGCGCGCTACCTGGGCAATGCGATCTTGCTCGGAAAGCGAATGAACACCTGCATGGCTGGCCAAAGAAATTGGAGAAATCTCGACCAGTCGATTTTTTCTGATGCGATGGGAACTCAGTTGAGTCAGGGCTTGGAAGCGCAAGCAGAGTGTTCAGTTCAAATTGCAGAAACCAGCCGCCATTTTGAATCCATTTACAGACTTTTTGACTCGACCCAACCCGTAGCGGATAGGAATCTGGCTCCACGGCTCGCTGACCAGCAAACGACTCTTTATACTCAAGCCAACGAGAATGCCCTCAAGAAGGCGATCGAAATGTTCGTCAAGACAGAGTTCCATTACGGAGAGACTCTCCCGACAGCTTCAAATTTACACACAAAAATTGATGAAATTTGCAAGCAGGCCAGATGCAGAAGCGAAACCAAGGCGCAGTTGTACAGTCAAGCAGAGAATACTTTGGGACAACTTCAGCAAAGCGGAGCCTCGCGAAGTAGTCGAAGCGATGCTGTAACATACATCAAAAACGCGACTGATGCTTTGCAGGTGCGGCTGAATCAAATTCATTGGCCCAGTTTGCCTGAAAGCTGCAGTGGATTTCACGATAATCCCATCACGTGCTACCACGCGGATCAAAGTGATCGTGCGACAAGCGCCCAGATGAGTTCGTATTTGAGAGCTTATTCAAATGCATTGAACCCTAGCGTTAATCCTGCAGGCCCATTGATGCTCACCGAGGCGTTTCGAGATTCGCTCGGAGGTGCCCCCAAACTCAAAAATGAGTACAGTCGAAACGAAGTGCAGCAGCCGGGAAACCTGATTTCGTATTCTTCTGATCACTTCAATAGGAGGGGAAAGTCAGACGCTGAGCTTCGCAGAGTAGTGGATCGATCCATCCGTGAGGTTCAGGAAAACCTGGCAAGCCATATTGCCGATCTCAGCAATATGATGAAAGAGGGCGCCCACGGTGAAAACAGCTCGAAGTATTTTCTGGATCTGATGAGAGTGAGCCCTCAGTCAGTTGCAGGTATTTTGGGTGCGAATCCTGCTTTGGGCGGAGCTGTTTGCAAGTACCTCAAAGAGCTGGATCGTGAAGATATTTCTGCCGATCGAAGGCGACAAGCGATCATGAAGGTGGGAATGGCAGGACTGGGAATTGTGATCATTGCTTCAGGGGGGAGGGCGCTCGAAATTGCTCCTGCGGCGATGGAGGCCTTGGCCGTTGCGACCGGAGTATCCACAGGGCTTTTGGTGGGTGGAGCGCAACTGGCCGAGTCAGGATACGAGCTGCAAGTGTCGAGGGAGGACCGCAATCGAGCTCGGCAAATGGCTATATCAGGTGGAATGAGTCCTCAGGAATACGAGCAGGTTTCTGCTGAATTGGATGGGAAAATATCCGGGCTGCAAATTGAAATGGTTTTGACTGGGGTTCTTTCTGTGGCAGATCTGGCTGCCTTTGCGAGAGTTTTGCGTCCACTTCAAGGAGCTCGCCTTGCGCGCGCGCAAACGGCTCTGCGTGAAATCGTGGGAGATGCTGAGTCTCAATCAGCGTTGTTGAATGCAAAATCTATTTTTGGATCGGACAAAGAGGGCTACGCAAAATACCTTGAAAAAGTGACGGAGCTGGATCCTGAGCTTCGAAGCCGCGTACTGACTCGAATGGCTCGAGCTCGCACGCGTGCACAGGTGGAAGAGGCTCTTGGCAAGGCTGAAAACAAAGACATTCGACAACTCGCAGCTGAGGGTTGGAGGGAGTACAAAGAGGACATTGTTAACCCCTTGGTTGATCCCTCTCTCAAAGGGGTTGCACGAGAGAAGGAGATTGCGCGTCTCCGTACCAACGCAATAGAAAACAGGGCTAGTATTTGGCGGCAGAGCAGAGACATGACGCCAGAAATTAGAGCTGATTTACGTCGTATGGGGGCTACCCCAGATATCGATCGAATTGCAGAAATTTGGAGTGACATCGGAAAATCACCCCGAACGCGCGAAACCATTTTGGAAATCGCAAGAAAATCGGGAGCAGAGTGGGCAAAAAATCCCAACGCGGCCAAAGCAGAAGCGTTCAAACTTTTCATGATGCACGAAGAGTATGGCATCAAAATGGTTGCAGAGCGAGGTGCTGAGCTCGGATTGAGCAAAACTGAAATTCAAAGAATTCAACAAGCGATTCGAAATCACAATGGACCAGGTACAGATCAGGTTTGGTGGCAAAAAACCTGGGAGGCATTATTTGGTACTAAGTATGGTGAACCCCAGGGAATCGACGCGTTGGTGGTCACCGCCTATGATCGAGGGGATCAAGGTTTGTTGATGATCCGAGAGACCACGGCGAACGGTCGGCAAGTCGTTGGAGGAAGCAGAAAAATATTTGTAGATAACGGAGGGATGAGTTCGGATCCCAAGAAATTTACAGATGCTGCTCAGAATGCGTTTTTTGATAATCCTCGCAATACACTCAGACAGATGGACGATTTGGATGCTATTGCTTTGAAACAAGGGTTTCGTGATTTTCCTAACAGCCTGATTGTTCAACAACAGAGACAGAAATTACGCGAGTCCGTAGAGTTTGCAAAATCTCGGATTACGATCATCCAGGGGAATCCGCCCAAAGTTCTGGTGGATGGTGAACATGTCACAACAGCCGAGCAGCTTTTTGGAAAATTAGCTCGACCCAAGCCGAGTTCTACTCCTGTCGATGATCGCACAACAGTTCAAAGAGCGAGAGAAGCATTGACCGGCACTGGCGCAAGATCCACTCCGCTTTCAAGCACACAGGAAAACGCAGTGGTGCGTGCGCACCATGTGGGTGACGGACAACCCGGCCTCGATGGTACGCCCGCTCGAGTGGGAAATTACACCCCAGCTCAACTTCGGGAAAAAACTCAAATTCTCAGAGAGGCAGGGCTGAATCCCGCCGAAACCCGTATTCTCATGGAAGAGCGCGTGGTGGGTGCTGAGCTGACTTACAAAGCGGATAGCATTATCGAGCGTTCATTCGACGGTACTCCGGTGGCGAGAATGAGTGGGGCCGATCAGGCTCGAGCTTTGGATGAACTTTTGAGTATTCCCGGTGCCCGAGAGCAAATGCCCAGAACGCTCCAGTCCAATTTGACGGGGAGACCCGGCAGTTTGCAGGACGAGTTGAGCAAGGGGCATGCGAGATTGGAAATCTTCGAAGCTCCCGGGGGCAAACTTGCTTTTCGCATCGATCGCTTGAAAACAGAAAGTGGGCAGCCCTTGAGTCGGGAGCAAAATTTAGTCCCTACGCGTGAAGTAGTGGCTCCCACCCGGACGATCATCGAAGAGGCGGATTCGCCCGGCCTACCTTTTGCGGTGGATCCGAACCTGCCTCGCCCGGATGCAAAATTGCTAGTGAATTCAGATGAAGGAAGCAATGTCGCTGTGAGCTTTACGACGAATGTACGAGAAGGGCAGCCCATGGATCCAGATTATGCCGTGCTGCTTTTGGCCTCAGGTCGAATCCGCGCAAAAACAGTCATTTTTGTGCCCAAAGTGGTGGTGAGAATTAAGCGAGGCCTAGTTTTTGCGGATGGAAAAGTCGTCACAGATCCAAAAATTGCTGAGCGGGTCAAAAGAATTGTGAATCGATCTCTGGACTCTCGAAATCGTTAAACCCAGCTAAAAACTAATTCCTCTTTCTGAGTTGCAAAGAGAAGCTGCAAAAACCGATTTCTGGAAATGAGTTTTGCGCCAAGTTGTTCCATGTGTGGCGTGACCATTTGAATATCCATCCATTTCAGACCCTGCTTTTGCAAATGCTCGATCAGCGCTATGAGAGCGATTTTTGAAGCATTGGGCTCCAGATGAAACATGCTTTCGCCTGCGAATGTCCCTCGAATGGAGACTCCGTAAAGACCGCCGACGAGGAGGCTGCCTTGCCAAACTTCAACGCTGTGAGCGAGCCCGATTCGGTGCAGCTCGGTGTAGGCACTCAACATTTCAGGTGTAATCCAAGTTCCTGGTTGTCCGGGGCGCGATGCTTTTTGGCAAGCCCGGATGACAGCTGGAAAGTCTTGGTCAAAAGTCACTCGATAGGGGTGGGACTTTAGGACTTTTTTTAGACTTCGAGGAATCTTTAATTCATTGAATTGCAAGATGGCTCGCTCGGGGGGGCAGACCCAAGGAAGTGGCGAGTCCTCCATGGGCCAGGGAAAAATGCCGTTTTCGTAGGCCTTGGTCAAGGTTTCGGTGGTGAGTACACCGCCCAGAGCAACAATTCCTAGATCTGAATCTATGGTCACCTCACTACATTGAAGCTCCATGAAAAATTTTCAAGGGAAGTTTGTGAAATTTGAAAACGTTCCAGACTTCGGGTAAGCCTCCCGTTGGGGGTAATTCAAATGAAAAATAGGGGCATTCTAGGAATTCTAGGATTAGTGGCTTTGGGATCGATTTCGTTGGGCTCGGCTTCGAGCTGGGCATCAGACGATGAATACACGGTAGAGCTGAGGGAGATTGAGTCGGGAGATCCGGTTGATCTGGATCATGCTTTGGCTTCGGAGGGCGGCGATGTGAGCTGGGGTGATGTCATCATCATCGGCGAGAAAATCTGGAAAATCATCGAGAACGGAAAGCCGGTTTCGGACGTGGAACAAAAAGCCGGCGTTCATGTCATTCCTGCCTGTGTGGATGGTAGATGGTCCAAGCTGCAAGGATGGCGACTTCCTGCGTTTAAGACTTATTCATTGGTTTATAAAAACCCTTACGGGATGGAAGTGATCCGGTTTACTTTCACTTTTTCATATAATTACGGTGGGAACTACAGGGGATGGGGTCGATTTCTTGCAAACGTAAAAGTCATTCCACGAGAGGCTAGTGTTGCTTGGGGATATAAATTCAACGCGAGCGTCAGAGTGGATGAGAAGGTCTTGAATGTTGGAACTTCGGCTAATCCAGTGGCTGGGCTTGGATTGCAGGTTCAATGGAGGCTTTCGACTGTGATGCGAGATATTCAAGAGGCACAGGATATCTTTGTGGATGGGACTGGAAAAAGCACATCAACCGGTGTATTCACACTCCCTGAAAAGGAAAAAATGTCATTATGACCACGACAGCTACTACTACCCCAACGGGGCCTACCTCACGTAAAAAGCTCCGAGCTTTGGGCAGAAAAAAGCGCGCTCAGAAATTGAGCACCGATCGTGAGTTTGCTAAAACTCATTTTGCTGCAAAATCGAAACGGTCGACGGATAAAAAATCCGCTTTCCGTAAAAAGAAAAGCCGTAAGAAATAGCGTTTAGAATTCTAACGTGAACAAATCGAGGAGACTGGATATGTTAGCTGCTTTGCAAAAAACAGTGGAGAAAGTGGTGCGTCCGGAAGCAGTAAAAAAAGCAGTCAATCAAGCGTTGAGCACGGTGACGGACCGAGTTCCGCCGAGAGTTCAAGAAACTCTGGGGCTTTGGGCGTTTGGAATTATGAAAATTCCCATGTTGGCGATGACCACCCCTCAGGTGATTGAGCTGACCCAAGAAAAAAGCGTGATCAAGATTCCCTTGAACCGCAGGACCAAAAACCATCTAAACGGGATGTACTTTGCTGCCTTGGCTGCAGGGGCGGACTGCGCAGGCGGGCTCCTGACGATGAAGCTCGGTGGCAAGGATCTGGGACTGATTTTCAAGGATTTTAAAGCTAATTTTCTGAAACGTGCTGAAGGGGATGTCTACTTTACTTGCAAAAACGGGTTAGAGATTCAAGGCATGATTGCCCGCGCGCGCGAGACGGGTGAACGGCAAAATCTTCCGATTCAGGTGACGGCAACGGTGCCCAGCAAGTCGGGGGACGAGCCAGTGGCTGAATTTGTTCTGACTTTGTCTCTCAAAAAAGTATCGAATTCCAAAAAATCGCACTAAAACTCCGGCGCAAATCACGATGAAAGAACTCTTGTTTGCCGGACAGCAGTGGATTGCTAAAACTTCGTTCGTCAATCGTGACGATCAGGAGGTCTTTCGCGAGATAGATTTGCGAATCAGGACTGTGCGCGAGCGGGGGAAGACTCCACTCGTGATTCTGGACCTCGACGGTACTCTGTATGAAGTCAGACCACGTTCGCTGCGGATTGTTCAAGAGTGGGTGGATCATGCCGAGAGTGGAGATCATCCCGAAGTGAGGTCGAAGCTCAGTGGTTTGAATATGGACCATTTTGGGTATTCTCTGAAGGAGCTTTTTGAATCACTGAGATTTCAGTTGGAACACGAAAAAACTCAGCACGCTTTCAATGCTTTGAAAGAGTTCTGGGGTGCTCGATTTTTCACTCATGATTATCTCTCGGCGGATGAGCCTTATTCCGGATCGGTGGAGTGGGTTCACGAAATTTACAAGAAAGGCGCCAAGGTCGTTTATCTCACCGGCCGGGATGAGCCAGGAATGGGACATGGGACTCGAGAAAAGCTGATCCGAGATGGGTTTCCCTGGGGTACTGAGGGCGTACATCTTCTCTTGAAGGAAGCTTACGGACTCCCGGACAAGGAGCACAAAACCAACGCAGCTCAGTGGATCCGAAAACAGGGCGAAGTGATTGCATCATTTGAGAATGAACCACCGAATTTGGTTGCGTTGAGGGATGTATTTCCGGAAGCTATGCATGTTTTCGTTGATACGGCGTGCAGTGATCATCCTGCGCCCATTCGAAAAGGGTTGTATAAAATTAACGGATTTGAGGAGAAAAAAAATGAAACGAGTACTTAATTTCAATGCAGGTCCAGCAATTCTTCCTGTTTCAGTTTTAGAGGAAGCAAGTCGAGGAGTTTTAGAAATTCACAGCTCTGGGATGTCGATCCTTGAGGTCAGTCATCGAGGCAAAGATTATGAGGCCGTTCATTTCGATGCTCGAGATCGATTGCTGAGAATGATGGGATTGCCCAAAACAGAATACACTGCTTTGTTTCTGGGGGGTGGAGCGAGCATGCAGTTTGCGATGCTGCCGATGAACTACTCAACTCCGGATCAAGAGATTGGCTATGTTCACACGGGAGAGTGGAGCAGCAAGGCATTCAAAGAAGCCAAGCGTTTTGGAAAAGTGCAGATTCTAGGATCATCTGAGGACAAGAAATTCTCCTACATTCCTCAAGCTTCAAAACCCGCCGCCAATTTGCAGTACATGCACATCACCACCAATAATACGATCGAAGGGACTGAGTTTTTTGATTTGCCGGATGCGGGTTCTGTTCCATTGATTGGGGATTGCTCATCGGATTTTTTGGCGGTCGATCGGGATTACAAAAAATTCTCGATGATCTACGCTGGAGCGCAGAAAAACATCGGCCCTGCGGGCGTGACTGCAGTCGTGTTTAAAAATTCTTATTTGGAAAAAGCCAGCGAGAATGTTCCGACGATCCTGTCGTACAAGGCTCATGCCAAAGCAGATTCGCTCTACAATACTCCTCCAGCCTTCAGTATTTATGTCGTGGGTTTGGTGTTGAAGTGGATCGAGGAGCAAGGTGGAATCGCTGCTCAGGAGCGTCTGAATCGTAAGAAAGCATCTTACGTCTATGATGCTTTGGATGAGTTCCCCGAGATCTACGAATCGGCAGTTTCGCAAAAGAAAGATCGCTCACTCGTAAACATTACTTTCCGTCTCAAAAACGTGGACAAAGAAAAATCGTTTTTATCGGGTGCTGAAGAACGGGGCATGGACGGTCTGAAAGGTCACCGATCGGTGGGTGGATTCAGGGCTTCGATGTACAACGCATTTCCGCTTGCAGGCGCAGAAAAACTGGCCGATTACCTCCGCGAATTCGCGCGAAAGGCATAGTTTCAATGCGAATCGGAGTCATCGGCCTCGGCAAAATGGGCGAGGCCATTATTCAAGGTCTGAAGAAGTCTGGATCTCAGTATGAGTCAGCTTCGGGGACAACTCGCTCGTCTGATAGCGCCAACGAAGCGGGACGTCGGCTTTCGATCCCCTGCCATCAAGATAATCGGAAATTGGTGAGAGAATCAGATTTCGTTTTCTTGGGTGTTAAACCGCATCAGGCACAAAAAGTTTTGGAAGAGATTCAGGGTGAGCTGAAGCCTCAGCATACCCTGGTCTCGATTTGTGCTTCCATTACACTGGAACAGTTGAAACTCTGGTCGGGAGGCAAGGCCAGCATCATACGGGCCATGCCAAACACGCCCTGTCTCGTCGGGCAGGGGATGACAGTGTTGACTGGGGTGGTTGCTGATGACCGAGCCAAGAAGGTTCAGGCGATCTTCGATTCTGTAGGCAGGACGGCATGGATTGAAGAGTCGTTGATGGACGGCGCGACGGGATTGAGTGGATGCGGTCCTGCCTATGTTTACCTGATCATCGAGTCGTTGAGTGAAGCGGGAGTCAAAGTGGGGCTTCCTCGCAAGACAGCCACATTATTGGCGGCGCAGACTCTTTTGGGTGCATCTCAAATGGTTTTGGAGCAAAACGCACACCCTGCGTCTTTGAAAGACGAAGTGACCACTCCCGCTGGTTGTACGATTGATGGACTGATGGCCTTGGAAGAGGGTAAACTGAGAGTGACCCTGATCAAAGCGGTTTTGGCAGCGACCAAGCGCAGCAGGGCTTTGAGGAAAGCCAAATAAAGAAGCGAGCAGTGGTCCGAAAAATCAAAGAAAAAATGATGCCGATCTCCCGTCCCGTTATCGGCGTGATTCTTGTTTTTGTGACAGGAGCACTTTTTGGCACGCTAGGGGACTGGTGCCACGTCATTTCAGGAACAACCGGCTATCCACTCGATATCTATCCCTGGTACTTCGCGGGTGGAAAAATGCCATTTTGGGTTCCGCTTCTTTTTGGATCTGCAGGAATTGCGATCGGAATGCTTCATTTTACTTTTGATCATGTGATTGCCTGGAGAAAGTGGAAAAAAATCCCTGCACGCCCCGGAGCCAAAAATCTAGGGATGATCGTGATTCAGGCGATTGTTTTTTGCACCATCTATGCATTGAGTGGGTTTGTCACTTTGCCAGCGGGTGGCTTGAAAGACGTCATGATGGGAGCTTTAGCGTTGGCGACATGGATTGCTTTTGACCGAACTCTGCAAGGCTTTGCTTTGGGCGTGATGGCCGCGATTGGTGGCGTGGCGGTAGAAATTTATTTAACGAGTATGGGTGGATTTTATTACAACGCCAGCCAAGCCAATTTCCTGGGTGTTGTCCCCACCTGGCTGGGGTGGCTTTATATGGCCGCATCTGTGACCGGCGGAAACTTCAATCGCTGGTATTTTGCTTCGAAACGCGTGGTTTGAATCAGATTGAGGAACCTAGCGTTTTCCCTTGGGTTCGAAATCCATCCACAAGCGTGAAGTTTGAACATCGCGGTTAGCTTGGTATTTCTTGGATTGATAATTTTTAATTTCGCCCATTACGGTGTGATAGAAAATCTGGCAGATCTCGACGCCTGCGTAGATTCGAATCGGATGCACGCAATGCATCTCCAGAGTCCAGTACCCACAAAATCCAACGTCACCGAATCCAGCAGTAACGTGAACATAGAGTCCGAGTCGACCGATGCTGGAGCGACCTTCGAGCATCGGCACTAGGTTGCGAGTCTCTGTGTATTCTCGGGTTCGTGCGAGGTAGAGTCGACCCGGTTCCAAAAGAAGCCCTTCTTCGCCGATTCGAATTCTTTGCGAGGGATTGTCTTTTTTCATGTCGAGTGGAGATTCTGTATAAACAATCAGATCCTCGTGGAGGCTCAGGTTGTAAGAGTTCGGTCCCACTCGAGCGGGATTGAATGGATCAATCACAATATCGGTGCCGAGTCGTTTTTGAATTTCTGGTCCTGTCAAAATCATAGAGAGCTCCCTGTCAATGTCTGCAATGCAATCACAGCTGACTGCGTGTCGACAACTACGAAAAGGTGAATTCCAGGTGCTCCAGCCCGTTTCAGGCGTTCTACGAGCTGTAAAAAGGCATCCAGCGCTTGTGGGAACGAACCCTCGATCTCCTCTTCGGGCAGTTGATTGAAAAAATTTTTCGGAATTACGGTTTTGAATTTACTCATCATTCGCAGGGCCTGCTTCTGGGATTTTAAAACGCGAGCTCCCGGAAGAATCGGGATCTGAGCGCCTTCGCGAGCGGTTTGATCCAAAAACCTTGCATACGAATCCGAATCATAAATCATGTCAGTGATGGCAAAATGAGCACCCGCCTCGACTTTGAGTTTGAAGTACTCGATCCGACGTTTTTCGTCCGGGTAGTCGGGATAGGCTGCAGCGCCTATGCAAAATTGGGTTTTCTCAGGAGTGCTATCATGCGTTGGGCCACCTCCTGCCCGCTCCAAGTAAATTCCCTCATTGAGCTTCCGGATTTGCTCAATGAGCTGATAGGCATACAAGTGCCCACCTTCGCGAGGTTTCCATTCGGGTTGCCCCTCGGGCGGATCTCCGCGCAGAGCCAAGATGTTTCGAATGCCAAAATAGTGATGGTCCACGAGTTGATTTTCAACTTCCTGCACGGTCAGATCGCGGCAGGTAAAATGGGCAGTGCAGGGGACTTTGAATTGCTCTTTGATCAGTTGGGAGATGGGCAGGCTGCCTCCACGAAGGCTTCCGCCCGCTCCTTTGGTGACAGAAAGAAACTGTGCTCCCGCCGTCATCAACTGTTGCACTTGAGTGAGAACTTTCATTTGTTCCGCACCGTTACGAGGAGGAATGATCTCGGCTGAGTAGGTGAATGGATGTGTTTTGAGAAATTCAGTCAGGTGAATGTCGGGTCGAAACGGGAAGTACATGTAAGGCTTAGTCATCGCAGGTTTTTTGATGCAGAACAACCCAAAATCGTCTAGCTTCAGTGGCTTAAGCAGATGAAAAAAACAAAAAATTTCAAGTCGATGATGTCCCGCAAGGCTTGCGAGTTACACAAGCCCATCTTTGAGAGACTCGGTTACAAATTAGAAATTCGCCAGGTCGGAAATATCAAAATCGGTCTTTGGCGGATGAAGTTTGTTCACCATCGCGTTCGAGTGAGGCACTCCCGTCGCCTGGTTTGGATGGCTGGATTTGGCGATACTCCATTGAGTTGGCAGGTGGTGCTTCGTGGCTTGAATCGTGCGTTGAAACAGCAATTTGATGAATTGGTAGTTTTGGATTTGCCCGGATTCAACGGGTATATGGGAATCGAGCAATGTGGCTCCATGGATGAGCTGACTGCGGGAGTGATTCAGGTTCTGGACGAGCTAGAACCTAGAGTTGTTTTTGGGCATTCGTTAGGTGGATGGCTGACCGCGCTTTATGCCGCTGAAAAAGGAAGCCAGAAAAGAATCCCCGGGAAGTATCCTGGCCCTGACATGGTGATCATCGCGAATCCCTCGGGAGTGTTTGGGAACAAACGACTGAAAAGGCAGTGGATCAAACGCTTTGAAGCAGCGATGGCTGTCGGATTCACGAAATTCAGAAAACATATTTTTGCCAACGAGCCGATTTGGTTTCCTTTGATCGCTTGGCAGTTTGATCATTTTTTCACTCGCAAAGATGTTTTGGCTTTCATGAAGTCGGTGAGGGAAGATCATGTGGTGGAGAGTCGTTTGAAACACTTTCATTGCAAGACTTGGCTGCTTTGGGGAGAAGCCGATACTTTGTCTCCCTCAGTTTGGGTCTCGTATTGGCTAAAGGCTTTGAAGGACAGTAAGCTTCCTGCTCAAGGTTTTGTGATCCCAAAAGTTGGGCATTCGATTCATCTGGAATCTCCGGTGCAGACGATTAGTTTACTAAGTTCGATTTTGCGTCAACAAGAACCGACTGCTTTGAGCAGGCGCTGGTGGAAGGAAGTCACCGTTTAGGATAGAATAAGAAATGCCGACTCAATCCTATCCGAATTTACTCAAGCCTCTCGATCTTGGATTTACCACTCTGAAAAACCGCGTCCTGATGGGGTCGATGCACACCGGGCTCGAGGAGTCCAAGGGTGGGTTCGATCGGCTGGCGGCTTTCTATGCCGAGCGAGCTCGCGGTGGAGTCGGATTGATTGTGACGGGGGGGATTGCCCCCAATATCGAGGGCTGGGTTTCTCCGCTCTCGTCTCGACTGAGTTTTCCTTGGCATGTGGGTAAGCACCGCAAGATCACCGAGGCAGTACACCGTGAAGGTGGAAAAATTGCTTTGCAGATTTTGCACTCGGGGCGGTACGGGTATCATCCATTTGCAGTTGCCCCATCGGCCATCCAGTCACCCATCAGCCTATTTAAACCCCGCGCGCTCTCTGAGCGAGGGATTGAACGCACCATTCGGGATTTTGTTCGATGTGCCGAGCTATCGCGACGAGCCGGATACGATGGTGTCGAGATCATGGGTTCTGAGGGCTATTTGCTGAGCGAATTCATTGCCGCGCGAACGAACCATCGCAAAGACCGATGGGGTGGAAGTTTCGAGAATCGGATTCGATTTCCTTTGGAGATTGTGCGACGGACTCGAGAAAAGCTAGGACGAGATTTCATCATCATCTATCGGCTCTCGATGCTGGATCTGGTCGAAGGCGGCAGTGATTGGAGCGAGGTCGTTGCTTTGGGTAAGAAAGTCGAGGCAGCGGGAGCGACACTGATCAATACTGGAATCGGGTGGCACGAAGCTCGGATTCCCACCATTGCAACATCAGTTCCCCGGGCTGCGTTCAGCTCCGTGACACACAAAATTCGATCGGAACTCAAAATTCCTGTGATTACCTCTAACCGAATCAATACACCGGAAGTCGCCGAAGAGATTTTGGCTCGCGGGGATGCGGACATGGTTTCGATGGCGAGGCCGCTGCTGGCGGATCCGGATTTTGTCGTCAAAGCGCAAACTCAACGTGCCGATGAGATTAATACTTGCATTGCGTGTAACCAGGCTTGCTTGGATTATGTTTTCAAGCGGAAGACGATTACTTGTCTGGTGAATCCACGGGGTGGGTTTGAGACGGAGCTGAAGTACCTGCCGACGGCCTCCGCTAAAAAAATTGCGGTGGTGGGTGCGGGTCCGGCTGGGCTTTCTTTCGCGACGGTTGCAGCCAAAAAAGGTCATCGAGTGACTTTATTTGAGGCATCGAGCGAAGTAGGTGGGCAGTTTAATCTGGCCAAGCGAATTCCAGGCAAGGAAGAGTTCCAGGAAACGATCCGGTATTTCGGTCGTCAGGTGGAATTGACTGGAGTGAATCTAAAATTGAATCACAAAGCCACGGCGGCTGAGTTGATCGCAGAAAAATTTGATGAAGTGATTTTGGCGACGGGTGTGGTTCCGCGAGTTCCTCCGATCGAAGGAATTCAGCATTCGAAAGTTTTGTTTTACCACGACGTTGTCAGTGGACGAAAAAAAGTGGGCAAATCCGTTGCGATCGTTGGAGCGGGTGGAATTGGATTTGATGTGGCAGAGTATTTGACTCACGAAGGTCCGTCCGAAAAAAAACCGATGAGTTTGGATTTTCAGGAGTTCTACAAGAATTGGGGAATCGATCCGCAGTTTCAAGCACGAGGCGGTATCGAAAAAATTTCCAGAAAAATTCATCCATCCCCCAGAAAAGTCTATTTGATGCAGAGGAAAAAAGGAAAACAGGGCGACGGCCTCGGAAAAACCACAGGCTGGATTCATCGCGCATCCGTCAAGGACAAGGGCGTGGTTCAGCTGAGCGGGGTGACTTACGTCAAAGTGGATGACAGCGGATTGCATTATCTGGATGCTGAGCAAAAGCCGGGTGTGCTGGATGTGGAGCACGTCGTAATTTGCGCAGGCCAGGAGCCTTTGCGTGCCTTGCAGGATGAGTTGGTTGCTGCAAAAATTTCAGTCCATCTGATTGGCGGTGCGGATGAAGCTTCGGAGCTGGATGCTCTGCGCGCGATTGGCCAGGGCGCTCGACTGGCGGATGAATTTTGATCTTTTAGAATGGATATCTAAGTCGGATTTTCGCCCTGTCGTGTAGAATAGAGATTAAAAAATATTTTTACTAAACCATCTGTTTTTAAGTTGTTTTTGACAATAATCGAGATAGAATTTTCTAATGAAAAATATCTCGATTTCGCAGCTTTCCAACGCAGAACTTTGGAATCAAACCGCTCAGCTCGCGATTGAAATTAGAAACAAAGAAGTTCTTTTTCTAGATCACCTTCGGGAGATCGAGCGGCGTGAGTTGCACAAGCTTCGTGGTTATGGATCGCTTCATGAATACTTGGTTGATGAACTGAAATACAGTGATGGCTCCGCTCACCGTCGAATTAAAAGTATGCAGCTCGTTCGTGATTTGCCGGAAGTGAAACGAAAACTAGAAACAGGAGAGCTCTCGCTTTCCGCTGCAAGTCGGGTTCAAGTTTTCTTTAATCAGCAGTTTCAGGAAGATAAAACTTATTCGCTTGAGGAAAAGAAAGACCTACTCGAGCTCGTTCAAGGAAAATCTTATCGCGAAACGGAAACGATCTTGGCCGTGAAATCTGGGGGTGAACTTCCTAAACCGGATCGAGTGAAGCCTCTCTCCGAGGAAAAAGTGGAGCTTCGTCTGACGATCTCGAAAGAGTGCATGGAGCAGTTGGATGTTCTCAGGGATTTACTGGCTCATCAGCTTTCGGGAGGGGGTTATGGGGAGGTTCTCGAAATGATCACTCAGCTTGCGGTGCAAAAGCTGGATCCTGCTCAAAAGAAAACGCGTGCTCCTCAAAAACAGGAAGAGAAAACTCCGGAGATAGCTTCCACAGCTTCGGCGCCGAAGCTGATTGAAAATTCTAGATACATCCCCTCCACCGTAAAAAAACAACTCTGGCTCCACGCACAAGGCCACTGCCAATACCGAGATCCGCTCACAGGTCATCGCTGCACCTCAAAATTTGCACTTCAAGTGGATCACCGGCTGCCGTTTGCTCGAAACGGTTCGAACGCGCTCGAGAATTTACAACTTCTTTGCTCTTCACACCATCGGTCGAAGACGATTCGGGATTTTGGTGCAAAAAAAATCAGCAGCTATTGGAATTATTTCTAAGTAAACCGAATGAGCGCGTAGTTGCGTTTGCCCTTGCGCAGGACAACACATGATCCGGCTATCAGGTGCTCTGGCTTCAGGATTGCTGCAGGATCATTGCATCGTTCGTTGTTGATGTAGATTCCACCGGCAGGGATTTCCTTGCGGGCGGCTCCTTTGGAGGAGAACAGGCCAGTATCCACTAGGGCATCGATCAAAGTATATC
Organism: uncultured Bacteriovoracaceae bacterium; assembly: GCA_964364175.1. Classification (GTDB taxonomy): domain Bacteria; phylum Bdellovibrionota; class UBA1018; order UBA1018; family UBA1018; genus CAYILR01. The sequence continues at coordinate 56,358 of CAYILR010000016.1, read as the reverse complement.
CGCTCAAAGCAGCTTTGTCCTTTTCGACGCTAGGAGCTTCAGAAAAAACATCTTTCAGAGTTTTTGCATCGAGAGTTTTGATTTCCTGCCCAAAGAGCGCCTGAGATGCGGCCTCTGCTTTTTTAAGCTCATCCTCTCCGTGAACCAATCGCACGACTTCTTGCGCGAGTGTTTTTTGTGCTTCTCGCTTTTCTGGAGAGGTTTTGGAGGATTCTACAAGTGCCGCAATCTGCTCCAGACTGAGGAAAGTAAAATAATTTAAAAATTTCACAACGTCCTCGTCCGAGGTTTGAACGAGGAATTGAAATAACTTGTACGGCGAGGTCTTGTCGGCCGACAACCAAACATTGCCTTGCTCGGACTTACCAAATTTGCTGCCGTCGGATTTGGTAACCAGTGGGTGAGTCATCCCAAAAACTTCGTTTTCTTCTGTGGCTTCGATTCCGTTCGCAGCGCGCATGCGCCGGATGAGTTCGACGCCTGCCGTGATGTTCCCCCATTGGTCGGATCCACCCATCTGCAACCGGCACCCTCGAGTTTTGTGAAGGTGAAGGAAGTCGTAGGACTGAAGCAACATGTACGAAAACTCAGTAAAAGAAATCCCGTGCTCGCGATCTTCGAGGCGAGCTCGAACAGATTCCTTGGCCATCATGTAGTTAACGGTGAAATGTTTGCCGATATCGCGGAGAAAATCCACGAAAGTGAGGTTTTTAAACCAATCGCTGTTGTTGGTGACGACAGCCGGGCGAGGACCTTCGAGGTCCAAAAATCGGGTGATCACTCTTTTGATGCCCTGGAGATTGGCGTCGATTTGAGCATCGGTCATGAGGGATCGCTCTTGAGCTTTGCCGCTCGGGTCACCGATCATTCCGGTGGCACCCCCGATGACAGCGATGACGGAATGGCCGGCCTTCTGGAAGCGTCGAAGAGTGAGAAGAGGCAGCAGGCTGCCGATGTGGAGGCTGTCGGACGTGGGATCAAACCCTGCATAGAGGGTCAGACGTCCGGTATTGAGATTTTTTTCGAGGTCAGGTGAGGTGGTTTGCTGAACCAAGCCGCGGGCTTGAAGCTCTTGAAAGAACGAAGTGCTCATGAGGCAAGATTTATCACTCTAAAGAAATCTTGACGAGAGGAATCGTTTCAAGATGGTATACGACTCGGATGGCAATTCTTGAGGCTCACGGCATCAGTGCATGGTTTGGAAATCACCTGGCGGTGAAGGACGTTTCTCTTTCGTTTCCCGAGAAAACGGTGAGTGCTTTGATTGGACCTTCTGGCTGTGGAAAATCGACTTTTCTGAGATGTATGAATCGTCTGCATGAGGAGGTCATCGGAGCCCGGATGGAAGGTCAGGTTCTGCTGCGGGGTAAGAACATCTACGCTCGTGGGCAGGATTTAGTCATGGTTCGGCGCAAGATCGGGATGGTTTTTCAGAAGCCCAATCCATTTCCGGCGATGAGTATTTTTGAAAACGTGGTGGCGGGTTTGCAGTTGGCGGGCGGATATTCGCGTGCCCAATTACAGGAAGTTGCGGAACAATCACTGAAACAAGCTGCTCTTTGGGGCGAGGTCAAAGATAAGCTGCATCAAGCCGGGACCAGCTTGTCAGGCGGCCAGCAACAACGTCTCTGTATTGCACGTGCGTTGGCCGTCAAGCCGGATGTCTTGCTGATGGATGAACCGACCAGCGCACTCGATCCGATTTCTACAGCGAAAATTGAAGAATTGATTTTCGAATTGTGTAAGGAAGTCACGGTTGTGATTGTGACTCACAATATGCAGCAGGCAGCACGGATTTCGAATACGACGGCGTTTTTTCTTTTGGGTGAATTGGTTGAAGTTTCTGAAACTTCCAAAATTTTTACGACGCCAACAGATACGCGAACTGAGCAATATATTACGGGGAGATTTGGTTGATGGAACGACATTTAGATACAGAGTTGAGAACGCTACAGGACGAAATTTTGACCATGGGCGGATGCGTGGAAAGTGCGCTCGAGCATGCTTCGGTGGGGCTCTTGCAGAGACAAGCCGAGCGGTTCGACAAAGTTCATGAGTTGGAGAAAAAAACCAACCAGTCCCATATTCGAGTGGATGAGATTTGCCTGAATCTCTTGGCCCGCCAATCCCCGATGGCAAAAGACCTACGGTTGATCGTAGCCATGCTCAAAATCAATGCTGACCTGGAACGAATGGGGGATCAGGTCGTCAATATTGCACACAATAGCAAGCGATACATTCGTGAGCCTGCTTTGAAGCCTTTGCAGGATCTGCAGCCGATGTTGGAACAGGTGCGGATTATGGTTCGTGGCAGCCTGGATGCATTGGTGAAACGAGATACTCTTTTGGCGCGGGAGGTATTGGGTCGAGACGATATTGTGGATGCATACAAGAATCAGATTTTTCGCGAGCTGATTTCACAGATGGTTGCGGACCCGTCGATTATTGAGCGAGCTTTGAATTTGATCCTCGTAGCCAGAAATTTGGAGCGAATTGGCGATCACGCGACCAACATCGCTGAGGACGTGATTTTTGCAATGACCGGGGAGGACATTCGACATGGAAACAAAAACGAGCCCACAAAAATTTAAGGCTTTGGTAGTTGAAGACGAGGCTGATATTCGCGAGCTGATTGGCTTGCACTTGCGTCGTGAGGGATTTGAGGTCGACACCGCAGGAGATGCGGAGAGCGCGGTGCAAAAGCTGGCACAAACGTCTGTGAATTTGCTGGTTCTGGACTGGATGCTTCCGGGGATGAGTGGGCTGGAGATCTTGCGAAAGGTTCGTGCCTATGCGCCGACGCAGAAGATTCCTGTTTTGATGGTGACCGCTCGCAGCGAGCCCACAGACATTGTTGCGGGCCTTGAGGCGGGAGCGGATGACTATGTTGTGAAACCCTTTGATATTCCGATATTAATGGCTCGGGTTCGGGCGCTGTGTCGTCGTGCAGTGGATAAAGCGGGCAGTACCGGGAATTTGCCCAGCAGTGCATCGGGTGTTCAACAAAATATTTTGCAAATCGGGCAGTTGAAAATGAACACGGAGTCTTATGAAGCGTTTTGTGGAAGCACTCAGCTTCAATTGACCCCATCAGAATACAAGCTTCTTTTGACCTTGGTTCAAAATCGAGGTCGTGTTTTGACTCGAGATCAGCTGATCGATGCTGTGCAAGGAATTGGCGTGGCAGTCGTCGAGCGAGCGATCGACACCCATGTTTTTGGGCTTCGGAAAAAAATGGGACCGTGCGCGGATGTGATTGAGACTGTTCGAGGGGTGGGTTACCGAGTCAGCACTCAGGATCAGCGCGCGTGATCTTCCGGCTCCTGGGCGTTCAGACTGTCGTTATTTTGCTGGGCTTCTGGATTTCAGAGAGGGCTTTGATTCTCTACGGCAAAGAATCCTTTTGGATGAGCGTCGGGGTGTTTTTTATCATCTATTGGTTGATATCAGCGATTTTATGGAAAGTGTTTTTCACTCCGCTGACTCTTCTTTTGAAAAAAGCGAAAAAATTGGGAGAGGGAATTCGAGCCCCAGCTGTTCATCCTGCTCCCGAATGGGTGGAGCTTGAATTGACTCTCGATCAAATGCACCAGGCTTTGACGGAGAAGCAGGAAGAGCTTTTGCGGGAGCACCAGGGGCTAAAGGTTCTTCTTCGCTCGATTTCTGACGCAGTTCTGGCGGTGGATCTCCAGGGGAATAGTCTTTTCGCCAATGAGAAGTTCGCCTCGCTTTTTTCCGGGGACGCAAAAGCTCGTAAGCAACCGGGGCGCCTAACGCAGTGGTTTCGCACACCTGAAGTTTTGAATGCGTTTCAAACGGCATTTTCATCAGGCCAGTCGCAGAGAGTGGAGATGGAAATTTATCTCGCCAGCGAAAACCTGCCTCGCCACTTCCAGTGTTCGATCGCGCCTCTGAGAAAAAAGAAAGCAGGAGAAATCTACGGAGCCATGGGGATTTTTCACGATGTGACGACTCTGAAGCGCGCTGAAAAAATCCGGATTGATTTTGTGGCCAATGTATCTCACGAACTCAGGACACCGCTGACAGCAATTCGTGGGTATGCGGATACACTAACCCAAGATGTGAAAGAGCAACGGATGGAATCTGTTTCTGATTTCGTAGCGGCCATCAATCGCAACGTCGGGCGGTTGATGAATCTCATCAATGACCTTTTGGATCTGTCGAGCTTGGAGTCGAACTCAGTATTGAAAAAGCAGGAAATTCAAACCCGAGAAATTTCGGAGCACGTGATTCAGTCGTTGGAGCAGATCGCCCGAGGAAAAGGTCAAAAAATCAGTTTAGATGTTGTCAGTGGCGCTGGCGTGGTGACGGCTGATCCTCGTCGTGTTGAGCAGGTCATGGTGAATCTGATCGGGAACGCGCTCAAGTACATTCCCCAAGCGGGGCAAGTTCAGGTGACTTGGAAGCAGGATGTCAGTGGGAAAAAAATCCTGCTTTCGGTGAAGGATAACGGTCCCGGAATTGAGCCAGAGCATCAGGCTCGATTATTCGAGCGGTTTTACCGTGTAGATCAAGCCAGATCTCGCGAGATGGGTGGAACAGGCCTGGGCCTTGCAATCGTGAAGCACATCATGCTGGCTCATGGAGGCAGCGTGGAAGTACACAGCGAGTTCGGCAAAGGCGCAGAGTTTGTTTGCTGTTTTGGACCTTCTACTTGAGTCTTCGCTTTCCGTAAACGATTTCGCGAATGGTTTCAGAGCGGTCGTTGTACTCGGGGTGCGCTGGATAGTTCACCTCGGTTCGGGTTACATAGTGCCCACTGAGTGCGTCCGTGTAATCGACATTTTTTGAAATTTCCAGAGTCGAGAATGCTGTGAAATTCATCGGGCCAGCGGTGGTGTTTCGGTGAGACTCTCGAGTCATTTCTAACAAGGCTGATTCAGCTCCCGGGATATAAGTCGTGCATGAAAAGCTTTCGAGTGAATGAGCATCAGTCATGCAAGTTTTTTGGTTAGCCTGATAAACTTCGGTGGATTCGAAACCGGGATTGAGGTTGGTGATTTCGATTTGGTCGCATTCAATTTTGAATCGAATGGCACCGTCGGGTTTTCTCATGCTCCAAGTGAAAATGTAATAACTACCATCAGCAGTGAAGCAGGATTTTTCAGCAGCGTATGTTGGAGTGTTGCTGAATGTATGGGTGAGTAAAAGTAGCCCTACAACGGTGAGGATTTTTGTAATCATGGAGATTCGTTAGCATGAGATTGCAAAGAGGCCAGCAAAAAAATCTTAAACCCGGTTTTCTTCGGCAAGCTCGGTCATGGTTCCGACCGAGAAATAACTGGCTTGTGGATGATGGAAAACAATAGCAGAGACGCTGGCTTCCGGGTCCATCATGAATCCATCGGTGAGTTGTACGCCAATTTTTTCGGGCGAGAGAAGTTTGAAGAGAGGCGCCTGGTCATCGAGGCGAGGGCATGCGGGATAGCCGAAAGAATAGCGCTTGCCCGTGTACTTGGCCTGGAATCGCTGCATTAGGGTCATTTCAGGTGCGTCGGGGAATCCCCAGCTTTTTCGAATATGGGAATGCATCAGCTCAGCATAGGCCTCAGCAGATTCGAGTGCCAGGGCCTGCACGATGTGAGAGTTGAGGTAGTCACCTTTGATTTTCATTTCCTCGGACAGTTCACGAATTCCATGGCCGACGCTCGTGACAAACAGGGCCAGGTTGTCTGCTGCTGGATGGACGTAGTCGGCCAGGCAGAGTCCATCGGCTTTTGGCTGACGCGGAAAATGAAACGAAAGCGCAATATCTTGGCTGGAATCAGAATTCAGAATGTGGACCGAGTTGCCCTCGCTCCTGGCGCGAAAGTACTGATACACTGCTCTGGGAGCAAAAGTGTCCGTTGAGCGGTATTTGATCATGAGTTCTTGTACGGCTTCCCAGACTTGCAACGCACGTGGGTCTTCTTCTTGCGCCTGTCTTCGCGCCACAGGATCGGTGGCGGCTTTTTCCAACAATCGAACTGCGCCGCCTTTGAGACCGAGGTGACGTCCGTAGAGCATCAGAGGGTTGATGAATTTCCAGATTTGCTCGATGGAGGTGCTGCGGACCACGTGCTGATCAAAGTCAGGTGGGGAGGGGACTCGATCCAGAACGCTGATCGCAGCCGAGCGTGACTTTTGTTCTACAGGAGCACTCGTTGAAATAGTGATGGATGCTTTTTGCAGCTGCGAACGTCGGATGGCGAGTTCTTCCCGAAATTTTTCGAATCGCTGTGGATCCACAATGGTTTTTGCAAGCTCAAGCCCGTTCATCGCGTCTGAGGCGTAGGCGACGGTACCGTTGTAAGCTTTGGAAATTTGCCGATCGACAAAGTTGGATGACAGCGCAGCTCCACCCACTAGAATCGGTGTGATGATCCCAGCTTGTTTCAAATCTTCTGCGGTGAGGACCATCATCTGTGCAGATTTGACGAGCAGTCCGGACAGTCCAATAATATCGGGGCGATGTTCGCGTGCGGCTTGGACCAATTTTTCGGGCGGAACTTTGATCCCGAGATTCACGACCTTGAAGCCATTGTTGGAGAGAATGATTTCGACTAGGTTCTTACCGATGTCGTGTACATCGCCTTTGACAGTGGCCAGGAGAACGGTGCCACGCAAGGATGCTGCGGTTTTTTCCATGAAAGGTTCTAGATGAGCCACAGCAGCCTTCATCGCCTCAGCCGATTGCAGGACTTCTGCAACGATGAGTTGGTTGGCATTGAAGAGTCTGCCGACCTCGTCCATTCCTTTCATCAACGGACCGTTGATGATGGCGAGGGGTTTGTGATTCTTCATCATCTCGTTGAGATCATCTGCGAGGCCGTCTTTGGTCCCTTCGATGATGTAACGAGCGAGGCGATCTTCCAAAGGCATTTTTTTGCGTTCGGATTCGGATGTTTCGGGCTTTTTCTCGCGGAAATAAGCCGCAAATGCAGCTACAGGGTCAGCGCCGCGGTTGAATAGAACGTCCTCGGTGAGACGGACTTCTTCTTCAGATATTGTTGAAAAACGTTTCAGTTTTTCGGAGTTCACGATCGCCAAGTCGAGTCCTGCCTGTACGCAGTGGTACAAGAAAACCGAATTCATGACTTCACGGCCATGCGGGGGCAAACCAAAGCTGACGTTAGAGATTCCCAGGATGGTTTTGGTTTTCGGGAAACGTTGCTTGATCAGACGCAGGCCTTCGATGGTCTCGATGGCTGATCCCACATACTGTGCATCGCCCGTTCCGCAGGGGAAAACCAGTGGATCCCAATAAATATCTTCGGGAGCGATTCCCCATTTTTCAGTCAGGAGTTTGTAGGATCTTTCCGCGATCTCGAGTTTTCGTTCGCGCGAAATTCCCATTCCCTGAACAGGATCATCATCGATCGTACCGACAACAACGGCTGCACCAAATTGTTTTGCAGTCGGAAGAACGAGGTCAAATCGTTCTTCGCCATCTTCGAGATTAATAGAATTCAAAATCGCTTTGCCTTGGCAATAAGTCAGAGCCAATTCGAAAACCTTGGGATCCGTCGAATCAATCATCAATGGAACACGAACTTTGTGAATCGCTTGCTCGAGAAAGTTTCGCATATCCTCCAACTCGTTGCGATCTGGGTTAGCGAGACAGATATCCACGATGTGAGCACCGTTTTTGACTTGGGCTTTTGCGATCTCAGCGGCCTCGTCGAGTTTTCCTTCGGTGATGAGGCGTTTGAACTTGGCGCTGCCGATGATGTTGGTTCTTTCGCCCACGATCACAGGTCGGAGTTCGTCCGTGACTTCCAAAAAATCCACGCCCGAGAGAATTGAACGACTCTGCGTCGGGATTTGCCTTGGTTTCTTGCCTTGGCGCATTCGGTGGAGGGTCTCGATATGACCAGGGTGAGTGCCGCAGCAGCCGCCGATCATATTCAGCCAACCTTGTTGAATAAATCTCTCCATCACTGCTGAAATCATATCGGGTGATTCCAAGTAGCAGCCATGTTCATCCGGCAATCCAGCATTAGGAACGCAAGAAATTCGGAATTTAGCCAGGTTCGAGAGCGAACGAATGTGATCCGTCATGAACTCGGGGCCAGTGGCGCAGTTCAGACCCAAATAGAGTAAATCGCGATGTTGGAGCGAAGCATAGAGCGCCTCGACGCTTTGTCCACCCAGCATGGTGCCCATGGGCTCGATGGTTCCGGATACAGCAACGGGTAGAGTGATTCCTGCTTCTTTGCAAACCACGTCGATTGCGAGCAATGCTGCTTTGATATTGCGAGTATCCTGGCAAGTCTCGATCAAGAAATAATCCGCGCCGCCGTCGAGGAGTCCTCGAGCCTGCACAGTGAAATGCTCAATCAGCTCCTCAAAAGTCACTCCGCCAGTGACGCTGATGGCTTTGGTGGTGGGGCCAATAGCACCTGCAACAAATCGAGGTTGAGTGGGTGTTGACAACTCTGCCGCAGCTTGCCGAGCAAGCTGCGCTGCCTTGACGTTGATTTCGTAAGCCTTGTCCGTGAGGTTGTATTCGCCGAGTACGAGTGGAGTTGCACCAAAAGTATTGGTCTCAACAATATCGCAGCCCGCTTGGAAGTATTTTTTGTGAATGCTCAGAATCACATCAGGGCGCGTGAGAATCAAATTCTCGTTGCAGCCTTCGAGCTCTTCTCCACCAAAGTCCGCAGCGGTGAGGTTGAGATCCTGCAGTGCGGTGCCCATGGCTCCGTCAATCAGAGCGATCTTTTTGTCGAATAAATCGACAAGCTGTTGGATCCTTTGTGGGGTAGTTCTCATGTAAGAATCGTACTTGTAAGCAGCGGCTTCTGCAAAAAATGGAGCGGGCTAAGGGGCTCGAACCCTCGACCTCCACGTTGGCAACGTGGCGCTCTAAGCCAACTGAGCTAAGCCCGCCTTCATCTTTCGGTGTACATATACCTTGTGGATCTTATTGGTCAAGGTTTAACCTAAGAGAAAGTATGAAGATCTATACAAAAACTGGGGATGCGGGTGAAACAGGACTGTTTGGTGGTGCTAGGGTACCGAAAGATCACCCGCGATTGAGGGCGTATGGGACCTTGGATGAGATGAATGCGATCTTGGGGATGGCCCTGGCGTGTGAAATCGCCGATTCGGACCTCAAAAAAACCCTGACCCGGATTCAATCCGAAATCTTTCAATTGGGTGCAGAGCTGGCCACTCCGCGGGGGAAAAAACTGTCGTCTGCGCCCATCGAAGAGGCCAATGTCGAGGTGCTTGAAAAAGAAATCGACCAGATGGAAGGGCAGCTTAAACCACTGAAAAATTTCATATTGCCCGGCGGGAGCGCTTTGGCGGCCACTTTGCATTTGGCGCGAACCGTGTGCCGTCGGTGCGAGCGGGAGATGGTCCAGGTTCATCGGGCTGAGCCCATGCGTGGGGTGCTTCTTGAGTACGTGAATCGGCTGAGCGATTATCTTTTTGTCTGTGCTCGTACTGCCAATCGAATCTCCTCCATCGAAGACGTGCCTTGGAAGCCCGCGAAATAGGAAAAAAATGTAATCTTGTTTATTTCGAGTCCTTCGTGACAAGATTTCCATTGGAGAATCATCATGGAACTTGAGCTATTGGAATGGGACGACAAGTACAGCGTCGGCTACAAGCTGATTGACGAGCAGCACAAACGACTCTTTGTCATTTATAATCAGGTTGTAAAAATCAAGCAGCAGGAGAAGCAAGGTGCCGTGGCTGATTCGGCAGTATTGGGCCAAATTTTGAAGGACCTTTCTGATTATGTTCACATTCACTTTTTGACCGAAGAAGAAGTGATGAAGGTCTACGGATATGAGCAATTTGAGCCCCATAAAAAAATCCATGATCAGTTTTTCAAAATCGTTGAGGAAATTTGCAATGATTTCAACAAGGGACAGCTCGTCCTGATCGACACCTTTGTTCGGACGATTCATAAATGGCTGGTTCACCACGTGATGGTGGAAGATCAGAAGTACAAGGGACTTCTGCGCTAAATACTTTCTTGTGATAATTGCACAAATACTGTATAAAACCGGTCATGTTCCGTTTTGTTAGGTGTGTATTAATCAGTTTAGTTACTGTTTCAGCGCTTTTCCCCATTTTAAGCCATGCCCTGGGTCCAGCGCGGGTTTCAGAATCCGCTGCGCAATCTTGTTCCAGCATGCTGGCTCGACCTGCCGTTGTTGTGGTCAATGCTTATTCTTCAGGCCGTTTTTTGCCAAAACCGATTCGAGCCATGGGGTATGACGTGATTCATATCTCAAGCGATGCTCCTGCTATACTTTTGAAATCATTCGATAAAACGGATGTTTCAAAAGATATTAAATACGATGACGATTTTGAAAAATTAATTCAAGCCCTGCGCAACCATGCTCCAGTCGCGGTCATGCCAGGAGCTGAGTCAGGAGTGCTACTCGCGGATGAGATCGCAGCAGCACTGCACACTGAGTTTGGAATTCCTTCAAACGGCGTTTTGACGGCACGCCGGGACAAGTATGAAATGAATGAATTAGTCAAGTTGCGAGGCAATGATACGGTTCGACAACTCAAAACAGCCAATGTGGAAGATGCGCTGAAATGGGTGAGAGACAATCATATTTTGTCAGGCCAAGCCGTATTGAAGCCCCTGATGAGTGCTGGATCCGATGGTTTGAGGTTTTGCAAAAGCGAAGATGAAATTCGTGATGCATTTTCAAAACTCTACGGTCACACCAACGCATACAATATGCGGAACGAAACTGTTCTGGTGCAGGAACGTCTTCGAGGAAAGAAGAACACAAAAAATCCGCTAGATATCGACTATGAGTATGTCGTGAACACCGTGAGTTCCAAAGGGAAGCATGTAGTCACTGATATTTGGAAATACCACAAAAAAGAAGTCGAAGGCGCTGGGATGATTTATGACTACGATGAGCTTCTCCCGTTCGAAGGGGAGATTCAGCAGCAACTCGTTGCATATGCATTTCGGGTCTTGGATGCTCTTGAGATCAAAACAGGTTGGGGTCACGCAGAGATCATCATGACCGAGCGAGGCCCCATTTTGGTGGAAATCGGCAACCGGATGATGGGGGCAGGGCAGCCGCGATTGGTACAAGATGCTATCGGCCAAAGTCAGATTGAGCTGGGTTTGGAGGCTTATTTGAACCCAGAAAAATTCATAGATCGCCCTGTCGGATACAAGTTTCGCGATTATGCAGTTTTAATGAGTTTGAGCGCCCCTGTGGATGGATTTAAGTTATCCAAAAAGATCGAATCAGAACTCGCAAAGCTGCCCGGAGTAGTTCGGTACAAATTCAATTATCAAGACGGGGATAGTATTCCTCGCACAGTTGATATGAACACTTCTTTTGCTCAGGTCGAACTGGTTCATTCGGATGCACGAACAATACAAGAGTCAGTCGCAAAAATCCGGAAGCTAGAAGCCGATGGCGTTTTTTTCAAGTAATCGTCTTAAAAAACCAGCCTATTCAAAATCGCGATCGAGAACTGTCTTGCGCTTGTCGTTGGTCGCGTTTTGAATCGCACGATCGCATAATTCTTTTACTTTGCTCGTGAGTATGGATGAAACTTTGTCAGAAGTGCTGAGGCTAGCCTTTTCCTTGATATAGGCCTTGACCTTGGAAACTACGACCAAAACGTCCTCTTTGTTGCCAGTATTTTCGTCACTCATTTGTTGTCTGCCTTTCTGTGCAAATCGATGAACTTCGCGTTGTTAACCACTGTATACGTTATAAACGTACAAGGATTTTTTGGAGTGTGCATCCAAAAAAGTAGTATCCGCCTGTTTTTTTTTATGAATTAGGGCGTGTTTTCAAAGTCAGTTTCGAAGCGAAAATTGCAGATTCGAGGCGAAACAAGGAAGCGGGTCGCGCCAAAACCGGAGCATCCCCGCTGCGGGCTGTGAGGATTTTGGCGCGATTCGCTGACGAAGTTGCAGCCCGAAGATGCAATTTGCAGCCGAAACTGACTTTGAAAACACGCCCTTATGCCCGCAATACTTTTTTTAGGAAAGTTTTGGAGCGTTCCTGTTGGGGAGAGCCGAAAAACTCCTCGGGGGTACCTTCTTCGATGATTCGTCCTTCGTCGAAAAACAAGACACGATCTGCCACCTCGCGCGCAAAGCTCATCTCGTGAGTGACTACGACCATCGTCATGCCATCTTGGGCCAACTGCCGCATGACCTGAAGGACCTCGCTGGTCATTTCTGGGTCGAGTGCGCTGGTGGGTTCATCAAAAAGCATGACCTTGGGTTCCATGGCCAAAGCGCGTGCGATGGCCACGCGTTGCTGCTGGCCGCCCGAAAGCTGAGCGGGATAGCTCTGAGCTTTGTCGGTGATGCCGACGCGTTCGAGAAGGGTTCGGGCTTTTTGTTCTGCCTGCTCAGCGGGGTTTTTACGAACGTGAGTGGGAGCTAACATGATGTTTTCGAGAACAGTGAGGTGCGGGAAAAGATTGAAACTCTGGAAAACCATTCCGATTTCAAAAGGGGCGCAGCGGATCTGGATGTCGCCTGACTGATGGTCTTCGAGTTTGTTGAGAGTGCGGATGAAAGTGGATTTGCCGGAGCCGGAGGGACCGATGATGCAGACGACTTCTTTTTCGCGGATGTGGGCGTCGATTCCTTTGAGAACATGATTCTCGCCAAAGTGTTTGTGGAGTTGTTTGACTTGGATCATGGAAAAACGGTAATCCGGTGGGAAGGAAATGTGAAATGAAATTACTCGATCGCACCGTCGTTGTCGGCCCCTTTCAATGCAATTGCCGGATTTTGGCTTGCCCAAAAACGGGCGAGGCTTTGTTGGTGGATCCGGGAGATGAGCCACAGAAGATTCTGAAGGCCATTGATCAGGCGGAGAAGGATCTGGGGCAGCCGATTCGGGTGAAGTACTTGCTGCACACACATGCGCATCTGGATCATATCGGCGGCACCCGTGCGGTGAAGGAGGCTCTAGCAGGTCGTGTGGCGGGCGCTGGCGCTGAGATTGTATTGCATCAGGCCGACGATTTTATCTACCAGCAGTTGAAAATGCAGGGTGGGATGTTCGGGATTCAGTACGATGATCCGTTGCCTGTGGATCGTTTTTGCGAGCACGAACAGGAGTTGCGGGTGGGGGAGATGAAGCTCACTGTGGTTCACACGCCCGGTCATAGCCCCGGAGGAGTTTGTTATCGACTGCACGAGGATTCGGCGACGGGAGCTGAGGAGACTTTGTTTTCGGGCGACACGCTTTTTCATCGCAGCGTCGGGCGAACCGATCTTTGGGGAGCGAATGCGGATCAAATGTTCCAGAGCATTCGTGAGCGGATTCTGACATTGGACGGGGATACGCGAGTTTGTCCAGGGCATGGGCCGGAGACGACGGTGGGTGAGGAGAAACATGAGAATCCGTTTTTGAGCTAGCTCCCTGGCATGAGCTTTGCTTGATTGCAGTTGTGGTTTTCAGGGGGTGATTAGATGGAGAGTCTGAGTATTTGCCCCGCGCCAAGGGGTAATATGTCTCAAGTAAACGGTGCGAGGTGGATTGGGGTTTTGGTAGCGACATTTTTTTTCGTCTCAGCTGCTTCTTTTGCTGAGACGAATTCGGAGCCAGATCCATTTGCTGGAGTTTCTGCCAAAACGGCTGAGGAAAGCAGTCTCTCTGACTCGAACGAATCGACCGGATTTTTTTTCGACAATTTTGGATTCCGCAAAGAACTGATGTCCGAGTTTGGAACGACCGGGCCGGGCCATTCTGCCAGCCGCCAGTCGGTCGGATTTGAGACGCTCAAAAAATTCTCCACAGAGACAAAAACTTTTGCGGGTGTTGATTTTCAAGGAAGGCTAGTTCGACGCGATGGATTTGTGGGTTCTCTGAATGACATGGAGGGGATGCATCGTCCGAGGTGGGCACTCGAATATCACAATGTCTACGCTGATTTTTATAATTTCCTGGATCCGATTCTCTCGGAATCGCAGCAAAACATCATGGTCGGTCGCCTGAATGCGCGAGTGGGCAGATTCTATGTTCCTTTTGGTCTCAATCTGCAAACGGACACGCACGGCCCCGTTCTTCAACTTTCGAACGAGCGAAATTTTGGTTTTGAACGCGATTGGTACGCGGGGCTTTGGGGGATCTTGAACGAAGACTTGCGCTACGACCTCTACTACCTGGTGGGCTCGGGCTATGATCTCAAATACCGAGGACAAAGTGGATTGGGCGCGGCGCGAGTGGGGCTGTCGAATCGTTATCTGTCGGAATATGGTTTGGAGGGTGGGCTTTCTGCGATCGGAGGCCAAAGATTGGATCCGCGTGTGAAAAAAACAGGGCCAGTGAGCACATCGCGGGTGGGTTTGGATGCACGCTACCGCAGGGATATTCCAACGGGACTGATGATCTGGACTACGGAGGCGAGTGCGGGGTGCGATGCACTGGATCCTGTGGCGACGCAGCTGCATCAGCTGGAATATTTGCATTCTTCGAGGCGCGCAGGGGTTGCGACGCAGTACCGTTGGTTTGGACAGGACCGCCGGTTGAGTTCCTCGGACTCTTCGGTCTTAGCGGAAGTGACTTGGTATTTTCGGAACGATGTGGCCAATTCGAATCTTCATTGGATCAAACTGAATGCTGAGTGGCCTGTCGGAGCACAAACAGTCGGAGGACAGAAAAATGTTATTTGGACGCTTCAATATTATCGTTATTGGTAGTCTGGCAATTGCTTCGGGGTTTGTTTCACATCAGGCCCAAGCTGCAATCGGATGCACGCTGACTAATCCCGCCGAAGATTTGAAATATCTTTTTCCGGAAATGACGACGTACAAAGAAGAGCTCAAGGAGTTCGCAAAACTCAAAGAAGGCGAGGCTCTTTTTCGGTCTCTCAAGGAAAGGCTGGCGAGTGATCTCGACCCCATTTACGAAACTTACGAAACACCCTACACGGTCTACGGTGTTTTCAAGGGACAGAAAAAAATAGGAACAGTCCATGGTGTGAATGTGCCGGGCAAGGGAGGCGTGATTCAGGTTTTCTTGTCAGTGGATCCTGTGACAGCGGAAATCCGGAAGTTTTTTTTCCAGCGCCTGGAGAGTCCCGCAGCGCAGCAGCTGAGGAATAAGGAATTCAGAAGTCAGTTCGAGGGATTCACGCTCGCGGATTTTTACAAACATGATTACTACGCGGCGACTCAAACGGGTTCGAAGGCCGATCGAGTAGGGAAGATCAAAGCCCCTCAGCTCGATGAAAAAAGCCAGCCCGACTATGATGCCACGATTCGCGGGATTCGAAAGAATTTGATCCTGTTGGATTTGTTTGTATTCAATCAAAAATTCGAAGCGTTTTTTGAGAAAGCGAGGCGAAAATGAAAGTCATATTTGCGTTGTGTGGGCTGATTCTGATTACAGGCGGTGTTTTGCTTTGGCGCTCCATGCAGGAACCTTTGATTTACGGAGAGTTCGTGCACGCGCCGCACGCTGAGGTCGCGAATTTGATCCGTCAGCCGCAGGACTATCTGGGCAAGACGGTGTCGATTGAAGGCACGATCACCAATCAGTGCCA
Source organism: uncultured Bacteriovoracaceae bacterium (assembly GCA_964364175.1). Taxonomy (GTDB): domain Bacteria; phylum Bdellovibrionota; class UBA1018; order UBA1018; family UBA1018; genus CAYILR01. The sequence continues at coordinate 40,839 of CAYILR010000016.1, read as the reverse complement.
GTCGATGGGATGTTATTTCTTTTTTACAGAAGGGGGAAAAGACCTGCGTGTGGAGTTGGCTGACATCGCAATGAACGCTCCGAAGAAACGAGACGGACACCGAGCGCGGGTGGAGGGCAGGATTGTTCCGTACGACAAAGGATATCAATTTTTGGCAAGTGCTGTGGAGTTTTTATGAATCATGACAATGTCACTTATTTTTCTGTTTTTGGCGGCTACGTGGTTTTGGCGACCAAGAATTTGCGGCGCAGATTGGTGCGAACAGCCTTGACGATCGCCGGAGTGGGACTGGCTGTGGCCGTGGCGGTTTCGTTGGGTGGGTTTATGTTGGGTTATCGCGGGGCTATTGAAAAAAGCATCGATATGCTGGGATTCCAGGTCATGATTATGGCCAAGGGATGCCCCTACGAGGCTGCAACGATGATGCTTAAGGGCGGGACGGGTTTGCTTTATTTGCCGAGTGATACCTATGAAAAAGTAAAAAGTGATCCCGATATCGAGAGCATCACTTCGGTTTTTGTCGGCATCGCTCAGAAAGAAGGTAGCAGCATTCGAGACGACAGCCCCACCGAGAAAAGCTTCACCATTATCAGTGGGATCGAGACAAAAAGTTATCTTTCGATGAAGCCCTGGCTGAAGTTCAAGACGGGGCCGGGCTACGACGGGGGCCGATGGTTTGCTCCCGATGCCAAAAACGAAGTCATCATTGGTTTTGAGGCTGCCGAGTACGAGCAGCGAAAAGTGGGCGATACGTTCTACGCTTCGATCACTCCTTCGGGGAGCATGGCTGCGGTCAGGCACGAATTCAAAGTCGTCGGCATATTGGACAGAACCGGCACACAGGATGATGGAACGGTTTTCATGCCGATCCTGACGGCCCAGGAATATTTCAATCGCCCGAATCAGCTCACGATTCTGGGAATTAAACTCAAGGAGTTTAATCAATTCAAAATGCGTGATTTTGAATCCCGCTGGCTGAAACTCCCCGAAGTTCAGGTAGTGGGATTGCAGCAGGTCAAGAATACTTTGGTCAATCTGGTGGCGACTGCACAGACGATGGTAGCAGCGGTGGCTGTGATCGCGGTGATTGTGGCACTGATTGGGGTGATCAACACGATCTTGATGAGCGTCTACGAGCGCACGGCAGAAATCGGCATCATGAAGGCGTTGGGTGCAAGACGCAGCGATATTTTTGAACTGATTTGGCTCGAGACTCTGATGATTTGCTTGCTCGGAGCGATTTTGGGTTCAGTGGTTGCGTTGATCGGGACCAGCATCGTGGAGAGCGCGATTAAATCCCTGACGAACTTGGGAGTGTCCGGATCCATCGTTCGAATTACTCCGGGTGTGATTGGTTATACTGTGCTCGGTGCGGTGGTTCTGGGATTTTTCGGGGGACTCTATCCGGCGTGGCGAGCAGCATCGATGCGGCCCGTAGAGGCCATCCGAGAGGGAGGTTGATATGTTGGGTTCAAATCAAACCATGATCGAAGCGCGCGGATTGAAACGTTACTATCATCGCGGAGCCGAGACGGTGAAGGCACTGGATGGAGTGGATATTTCCATCCAAAAGGGTGAGATGGTGGCGGTTCTGGGACCGTCGGGATCGGGCAAGACGACTTTGATTAATCTGCTGTCTTGCTTGGATGCCCCCACGGCGGGAACGCTGACTGTGGCAGGAAAATCTGTGGCGGGTCTGTCCGAGGATGAATTGGTGGAGGTGCGGCGTGGAGTGCTAGGGTTTGTGTTTCAGCAGTTTCACCTGCTGCCGACTTTGACGGTGACCGAGAACGTGGAGTTGCCGCTCTTGTTTTTGCGGCGAAAACCCAATGCAGAGCGAACCCGCGAAGTGCTGGCGATGGTGGGGTTGACGGATCGAGCCGGCCACTTGCCGCGAGAATTGTCGGGCGGGCAGATGCAACGGGTGGCGATTGCGCGGGCTTTAATTTTGGATTCGCAGATTTTGGTGGCGGATGAGCCGACCGGCAATCTGGACAAAGCGACTGGCGAGGCGATTTTTCAGCTTTTTAAGCGCCTGACGCATGAGCAGGGCCTGACGATCATTATCACGACCCACAATACGGCTTTTGGTTACGAGGCTGATCGAGTGGTGACGATGGAGGATGGACGGATTGTGAAGGAAGAGCGGCCTTAATCGGTAAGAAATTTTAAATAGTTTGACTATAAGAGTTAATTTGTATAGATAGGCCTCATATGAAAAATACAATTTGGATGGTGATGGTGTTGGTGTTGGTGTTGGTTTCTGGGTTGTCTGCGAACAGCGGATTTGCTTCGAGTTTTGGGAGCACGACGGCCTTGGTCGAAGGCATGAGCAGTACAGTTGAGTCTTTGGTAAAGACAGTGCTTTGCCCCTTCGAAAGCACCACGAAAATCACTTCGGATTCGAATCGTGAATTAGCAGTTCGCCTGGCTCAAGAGGACGCCAAAAACTACGTTCTGGGCGCGGACATGACCCTGGTTCTCGAACAAGCAATCGCCGGAGTTCGCGATGCAGCCGATGAGATCGATCGCCAGGACGTGGTTGCCATGTCAAACCTGGAACTCGCTCGCGAAATCTATGTCTACGGATTGACTGCTCACGAATAAGTGAGACTCCCAGCCAAAGTTCGCTAAACGCGAACTTTGAGGTGAAATCAGAGGCTTTTTTGCCCCCAAAGTTCGCTTAATGCGAACTCTAGTAACTATGCTCCAATTCACCGTCGAAAAATCACTGAAAGATTCTGCTGGTGTGTCACGAGCGCGCGCAGGGCGGATCACGCTTCCGGGGCATGCAGGCCAGGCGCAGGAGATTCTCACGCCGGTTTTTATGCCGGTGGGGACTGCTGGGACCGTAAAGGCGATGACCACGGCGGAGCTCAAGAACCAGGTCAAAGCTCAAATCATTCTGGGAAATACCTACCATCTTTACCTGCGTCCTGGGCACGAGCGGGTGGAGCGCTTGGGTGGGCTTCACAAGTTCATGAATTGGTCGGGGCCGATTCTTACAGATTCCGGCGGTTTTCAGGTTTTCTCGCTCGCTCAGCTCAACAAAATCGATGACGAAGGGGTGACTTTTCAGTCCCATATTGACGGGAGTTCACATCGGTTTACGCCCGAGCTCTCGATGGCGATTCAGCGGGCTTTGGGCAGTGATATTGTGATGGCTTTTGATGAATGTCCGCCTTATCCGGCCACTGAGGATCAGGTCCGAGCAGCGATGCGCAGGACTGTGAAATGGGCGGAGCGCGGGCTGAAATTCGAGCTGAAGCCCCATCAACAGCGATTTGGCATCATCCAGGGGGGGCTCTACGAGCGTCTTCGTGTGCAGTCTGCTCAAGAAATCACCCAGATGCCCTTTGATGGGTTTGCGATCGGGGGGCTTTCGATTGGTGAGACGCCCGAATTGATGCAGAAAATGGCCTATTTCACGGCTCCGTTGCTTCCTGAAAACAAGCCTCGCTACCTGATGGGGGTAGGACGGCCCGAGGATCTCATCGAAGGCGTGCGCGCCGGAATCGACATGTTTGATTGCGTAATGCCGACCCGAAATGCCCGAAATGGCCAGCTTTTCACCAGTCAGGGCAAGGTCAATATCAAAAACGCCCAATACCAGGATGATGCTGGACCCCTCGATCCTGCTTGTTCTTGCGAAACTTGCACTCAGTACAGCCGGGCGTATCTCAGACATTTGTTTATCAGTGGGGAAGCGCTCTCTGCCCGTCTCAATACTCTCCACAATTTGAGCTTTTACGTGAATCTGATGACCCAGATGAGACACGCAATTCTTGAGAATGAGTTTGACGAGTGGGCTAAAAATTTCTATACCCGTTACCACAAGGAGATTCTATGAATAACGCTTTTGCTGATACGACCCCTCGAGCTGTTCCCGCAGATACAACTGCCCCGGTGACCACCACTGCAACGACCGCGGCGACTACTTCCCCCGCTGCAGCCCCTTCCGCCGCTGAAAAACCCGGAATTATGGGAATGGTTCTTCCCTTCGCGATTATGTTCGGCGTTTTGTACTTTTTGATGATTCGCCCTCAGCAAAAGAAGGTCAAAGACCAGCAAGCTCTGATCACTTCTTTGAAAACTGGCGATGAAGTCTTGACCAGCTCAGGCATTCTGGGGACAATCACCGGAGTAGCAGATAAAGTCGTGACTCTCGAGATCGCTGACGATGTACGCATCAAGATCCTCAAGAGCCAAGTCTCTCAAGTCGTAAAAGGACAGGTTAAGGAACTCGCTTAATGAATCGAAGCTGGTGGACGCGTGTCGTCCTGTTGGTGATCGCTGTAATTGTGGCAGGTGTCTACGTGACGCCGACTTTGGGGCGATTAGACCTCGAGAAAACCAAGTTTCCTTTTAAACAAAAAATCAATTTGGGCCTCGATCTTCAGGGCGGATTGTACATGGTGCTTGGCGTGGACTTCAACAAAGTCTACAAGGAGATCGTTGTTCGACAGATGGATAGTCTCCAAGGGACTTTAGCGGAACGCATGGGCGTCGCCAAAAAAGCTCGTTTGGTCGACAATGCTCCGGCTGACGATCCCCGATTTGCAGTTGAGCTGGATCCTGCGAAAAAAGAAGAGATCAAAGCCCTAATCAAAAAAGAATTCTGGTCGCTTCGTCTGACAGATGAAAAAGCCAATACGATTGAACTCGGACTAGGTCGTGAATTTCGCAATGAAGTTCGCGAGCGCACTCTGACTCAAAGTATCGAAGTCATTCGCAACCGAATCGATGAGTTTGGTGTTTCAGAACCCGCCATTACCAGTCAGGGGACAGATCGTATCGTGGTCGAGTTGCCCGGGATTCGCGAAATTGAGCGCGCGAAGGACCTGATTGGCCGGACGGCAAAACTGGAATTCAAGCTCGTCGATGACAAATCCATCGCACTCCAAGAACTTCAGGCTTTGGTGACGGATCTCGAGACCAAAAATGGGATTGCTTACAAAGAAGGACAGAAATTTTCGGAGTATGTCAGCAAGCTGAACGATTTGGCGAAGGGGAAAATTCCCGAAGGCCGTCAGATTGCTTTTGAACGCACGAAGAATTTCAATGGCACAGCGGTGACTGAAGCGCGTATTCCGTTTTTGCTTCATTCCAAAGCGGATGTGACTGGAGAAGAGCTTCAGGATGCGCAAGTTTCGATGGATCAAGAGAATCAACGTCCGGTTGTGACATTTAGCCTGAATCCTCGTGGCGCAAATTTATTTGGCCAAATGACGGGCGATCACGTGCATGAGCGGTTGGCGGTAGTGCTGGATAATATTGTTCATTCGGCGCCTGTGATTCAGAACAAAATCCCCGACGGCCGCGTGCAAATTACTTTGGGTCAGGGTGATGGCGAAACTTTGATGCGTGAGGCGAAGGATTTGGCTACTGTTCTTCGTGCCGGCGCATTGCCAGCGCAATTGGATTTCTTGGAGCAGCGAGTGGTGGGCCCAACTTTAGGGCAAGACTCGATTGACAAGGGTGCTCGTGCCGGTGTGATCGGTTGCCTGCTGATCTTTGTTTTCATGATGTTCTACTACCGCTGGAGTGGTGTGGTGGCGACGATTTCACTGATTCTGAATGCCACATTTATTTTGGCAATTCTGGTGGGCCTGGAAGCTACTTTAACTTTGCCGGGTATCGCGGGGATCGCGTTGACGATCGGGATGGCGGTGGACTCGAACGTGATTATCTTTGAGCGGATACGGGATGAGTTAATGGAGGGTAAATCCGTTTCGGCCGCTGTTGAGGCCGGGTTCCGAAAAGCCTTCAACGCGATCTTTGATGCCAACATCACTCATGGGATTGTGGCTGGAATTTTGATGAACTACGGAACGGGCCCGATTCGTGGATTTGCGGCCGCATTGCTGGTTGGGATTGTAACGACTCTGTTCTGCGCGATCACGGTCTGCAAATTGTTTTTTGATGGATACCTCGGATTCAAAAACCATAAAGTGAGCAAACTCAGCATATGATGCATCTCATTCGTCCTGATCTGAATATCGATTTTCTGAAAATCAGTAAGCCATTTATTTGGTTTTCTACGGTTGCTGCAATTGCCAGTGTAGTGGGTTTGTATAAACCCGGATTGAACTATGGGATTGATTTTACGGGTGGCGCCGAAGTGCAGCTCAAGGTTGCAGCGGATTGGGACACCGGTCGTTTGAGATCCGAGCTTCAAGAGGGTGGGATCAAGGACGCGATGCTGGTTCAATTGGGTGCCCCCGAGGAACACGAGTTTTTGATTAAAGTTCGCTCGGAGGGGAATCAGCTGAATGTTGTTTCCCAACGCATTACAGATCTTCTCAGCAAGAAAATGGATCCCAAGGCATTGGAGATCAAACGAGTGGATGTAGTGGGAGCGCAGGCAGGTGCAAATTTGCGAACCTCGGCGCTGTTGTCCGTGTTCTACGCGATTATTTTGATTTGCATCTACATCACATTTCGATTTGACCTTCGTTATGCTCCCGGCGTGATTCGAGCGTTGGCGGTCGACGTGATTATCACGATGGGTGTTTGGATTTTGCTTCAAAAAGAATTTAATTTAACTGTGTTGGCATCATTGCTGACGATCGCGGGTTATTCTTGCAACGACACGATCGTGATCTATGACCGGATTCGGGATTACACTCACGAACATCCGGACTGGCCATTGGAGAAAGCGATCAATCGCTCGATTAACCAAAACTTGGGACGAACCGTTCTGACCGTTCTTTGTACCTTGTTCGTGGTCGTGAGCTTGTGGCTGCTGGGCGGTCCGGTTTTGGCAGACTTCTCGTTGCCTTTGTTGATCGGATTCACCATCAGTATTCCATCCACGATCTTCGTGGCGAATCCGATGATCTTGTTCATGGAGAAGCGGCGCCTGGCTCGGATTAAAGCCTCTAAAATGAGCCCCATGGTTCCGAAGACTGCAAAATAACTCTTTAAAAGTTCTTAAAAGGTGTTATAATGGTTTCTAAGAGGTCTGAATATGAAACCAGTACAAATAGCTAAAGACATAGTCCCGCTAGCAGATTTTAAAGCACAGTCTGCGAGTTGGCTGGAGCGTGTGCGTGTTTCAGGTCAGCCTGTGATTATCACTCAAAACGGCAAGCCTGCCGCTGTGATAATCTCACCAGAGGAGTTTGATCGATTTCAGCACCAGCACCGCGAATTTGTTAGAAGTGAAATTCGCGAGGGGGAATCTGATATTGTAGAAGGTAGGGTGTTGGAGTCCAAAGAGGCACGTGCGTTTCTTGCAAAACGCAGAAAGCAGAAAAAATCAGCTCTGTGAAAGTGATTTGGACCCAAAAAGCACTTTTGCGCTTGGAAGAGATTGAGGAATATATTGCAATAGACTCTCCCGATCGTGCAGTCGATTTTGTTTCTGAACTCATGAATCAAGCCGATACGCTTGCCGAATTTCCAAAGTCAGGTCGCATTGTGATCGAAGATGATGAACAGACGAGGCGTGAGTTGATTTATTCAGGATATAGAATCATTTATCGTGTCGAGAGTGCGGCAGTTTATATTCTAAGTGTATTTGAGGGTTCGCGTCTGATTCGTGTCAGTGATTTGAAGTGAGTTCATTCTTCTAAAAAATCGAGATCTCTCCCGTAGGTTTCTCGGAGCGAAAAAAGTCCTAGGAAAGCTAGGCTGAAACATACTGCTCCGATGACCGCAACGCTGCCACTGATTCCCAGAGCGGGCCGCAAAACCTGCAGCCCCGATGTCAACAGAAGCGAAGATCCTCGAACCCAGTTGGGGACGGACGTAGCTGCAGTTGAACGCAGATTGGTTCCAAAACTCTCAGCGACAGTGGTGATGAAGACTGCCCAGTAACCGTTGGCGAATCCCAAAAGTAAAAACAAGAACTCGGTCCAGCCTACGCTGAGACCATTGCCGAATCCTAAGTTTGCTACACAACAAAACAAGGATAGGCAGAGAAAACTAAAAAGCGCCTTCTTGCGACTTTTGAGAATCTGGCTGAGCGTTCCGCATGCAAGGTCTCCGGTGAAAGCACCGATCTGCGCAAAAAACAAAGCTTGAGCCACCGTGATCGCAACCTGTCCGCCCATGGCTTGGCTGATTTCGGGAGAGAAGCTGATCAGGATTCCAACAACAAACCAGATAGGCAATCCCATCAACACGCAGGAGAGGTATTTTTTAAAAGTCGCTCGTGACGAAAACAAATCGAAAAATCGCCCCTTTGAAATTTTTGAGGAAGAGACTTGCTCAAAGAGTGTCGATTCGCGAGCTCCAAATCGCAGGATCAGTAGTGCGAATCCCAAAATTCCGCCCACGCAGTAGCCGGTTCTCCAAGACAGATGACTGGAAACCAAAGCCGCAGCCAGCCCACCGAGCGCTCCCATGAAAGCCACCCACATCGTGCCGTAGCCACGATTCTTGATCGACATTTGTTCGCCGACCAAGGTAATGGCGGCTCCCAATTCTCCCGCTAATCCAAATCCTGCGATAAATCTCAGAGCGCCGTAAGTCCAAATGTCGGTGACAAAAGCATTGGCGAAGTTGGCGAGTGAGTAGAGAAAGATGGATCCGAAGAGAACTGAGATTCTGCCTTTCTTGTCACCGAGAATTCCCCAGATTACGCCTCCCAGGAGCATTCCGAGCATCTGCAAGTTGAGCAAGCGAATACCCACGTCGACGAGCTGATCGCCGCTCAAGCCGAAAGAAAGCAAACTAGGGATTCGCAGCATGCTGAAGAGCACCAAGTCGTAGCTGTCGACAAAGCAGCCCAATGCTCCAACCACAACTGCACGATTCAATATTTTTTCTGACCGATGGTTCATCGTGTGATTCGAGTTTAACGGTGAAGCTTCGAAGTTGCTGATTTTTTTTTCATGATCACGCGACCCAGGAAACTTTCTTTGCGGAGTGGGCCGAAGCGCGTGGAGTCCAGGCTGCCTGCGGTTTCTGTGCCGAAAACAAAGTAAGTGTCTGCGGGCATGACTCCCTTGAAATCCTGCTCGTAGAGCTTGAGCATTTTGGAATTTTGTCGGGGGAAGGAGTACTCGACGCCCTTGGGTGTCTTCATTTTTTTGCTGTTGATGAAGAAGTGATAACCGTATGGATGCTCTCTGAGTTCGAAATGATCTCCTGGAACTGCCATGACCATTTTGATCAGAGGAGCAGGGCGCCCGGCGTGAGAAAAGATGACGATGTCACCGCGTTTGATGGGGTGACAGGAGTAGTAACCTGTTTCGACAGTGATGGGCTCCTCGGGTTTGAAGAGTTCTTCCATCGAGTGGCCGCGGATGTGCTTGGTTTCGGCTTGGATTTTGCAATTTTCTTGGGCGTAAGCTGAAATTATGAAAAAAAATAGGATCAACTGACTCACAAACCACACCGAAAAGGTACTGTGTTTTCATTGCCAGAGTTGTCTGCCATTGTGTTCCAACTTCCCCATGAGCAGGATCCATTGCCCATCATCCATCCGGCGAAGTAGACTGCTGCTGGATATTCCATAGTTAGAGTGTTTCCGACCCATTCCCAGTTGTCTTTCATAGCGTTCAAAAAAGTTGTTACCGTGCCATCGGTGACATTCAGTATTTTGCAGGCATATTTCCATTCAAAGGGTTCCGTAAGACGCATGCCTAATTGAAGGCAAGTTACCTTTGCGAGTTCCCAATATTGCGTTGCACGCTCGTCTCTCTCAATGATGAAACCGATGTCTCCGGCTACGCAGTTTCCTCCGGCTGTGGAGGCGCTCGCTGCATGAGTGTCCACTTGGGTGGCTCCTCCTTTGAAGCAGACTTCTGCGTAGGCGACAGTTGGGGTGACACTCTGGATTTGATTGCTGTATATGCCCGCGTTTGTGGTGACGCTGTTGATCACGTTATTTCCCGCATCCACATAGGCCTTGTTGGCAGCATCCGTCGTAGCGACAGGAGTAGCAACGGCGTTGATCAACTGACTGCTCATATTGAGCGCAGCACTCAGTGTGGCGCCGGCAAAAGTCGGAGCGGAAGTCGTGTTGATGCTTTGGGGAGTCGACAAGGTGACTGAGCCTGCTCCGTTGGTAACAACTACTTGATTGGCGGTTCCTGTGATCGTTGTAGCCACAGGAGCAGCACCTGTCGATCCGATCAGGAGTTGACCACTGGTCAGTGTAGAGGCTGATATGGCTGTGGTTCCGTTGCCGACTAGGATTCCGTTGGCTGTCAAAGTAGCAGCGCCTGTTCCGCCGCTTGCGACGGGTAGAGTTCCAACGACCCAATTCGTTCCATCGTATCGAAGGGTGTGGTTGGTTGCTAAGCCGGTGACGTCGACTGTAGCACCCTGAATTTGCGTGGCGTTTGCGCCACCGGTTACTGTTGTGGGAGTCCAACGAGAATTGGCCGCGTCCCAGGTGAGGGCTTGGCCGTTGGAAATGCTGGCGAGTCCGGATGTATTTACAGACAGGCCCGCGATATAACTATCTGCATAGGTTTTGGTGGCGGCGTGAGAGCCGGAAGAAGGAGCTCCTGCCAGAACGAGTGCACCACTCAGAGTTCCGCCTGCGAGTGGCAAATAAGCCTGCGATAATTTAGCAGGGGTGACAGCGCCATTAGCAATCGTGGGATTGGGGTAGGTCCCACCGAGATCTCCACCAGCAGCTCCAGTAGGACTTGCAGCAGGATCTGGAGCATTGTCGTCGATCGCGGGACGGCAGGAGGTCCCGCTTAGCACGAGCGCCGTCAAAAAACCGACAAGCAGATTGGTCCACCGGATGGAGTTCATCTATGGACGGATCGACAAAAGGTGTCAGACACCTTAATGATGCTAGGCGCGTCATTAAAAATAATTCAGGTTTTAGTTTTCTTTGGCTTCAGGCCCTTTTTAAAGACATTCAAATCAGACTGAACTACTTCCCAAACGATTCCATAATCAACATCAAAATAATCGTGAATCAGTTTGTTTCTCATCCCGACGATATCGCTCCAAGGGATCGTACTGTTTTTTTTCTGAAACTCTTTTGAAATTTTTGAAGCAGCTTCTCCAACAATTTCTAAATTTCTGACGACTGCAGCTCGTTTCATCGTGTCTTTGAAAAATTCAGGATAGGTGGTGTTTTTCACAAAACTTTCGATTTCAGAGATCGCATCCAAAATATGCGCGATGAGTACGACGTCTCTATTTTGCTTCATAGAGAATGACTAAATCCTTCTGGATATAAGGGAGCATATGCCTGCTTACTGCAGCCTCGGATACCAAATCTACTGATCTTCCCAAGAGTTTGGAGAGCTCTCTTTCGATTGAAAACCACTTGAGTCCCAAAGGTTTTCTTTGGTCAACGGGCTTGAGTTTGACGAGAATATCGATGTCGCTGTTTTTTTTGATTTCATTTCGTGAAAATGATCCAAATACGCCAACTCGCTCGACGCCGACGGGCAGCAAAATGGGCAAAATCTGTTTACTAAGTCGATCAAAGCGGCTGCTCCTGCGCATTCTCAAAGAATACGTGTTCGCTTCAAGGCTGTCTAGGGATGAGAGGGATTTGCGTTGCGTCAGCAGATTGTCGTTCTCGTTGGTTTTAATTCGTGCTTTGTTCTTAATCATGCGGGAATGGGTGTTGAAGCAGGGGCAGTTGGGACAGAGTCAATTGGATCAGATCGAGCGGCTGGGTGTGGAGACGCGGCTGTCGCCGCTGACTTTACAAATCTGTTTGCGTCGAGGGCTCGACAGCGCCGAGGTGATTCAAAAATTTCTGGCTCCGCGACTGGAGCAGCTCCAGGATCCATTCACGATTCAAGACATGTCGCTTGCGGTTGATCGTGTGATTCAAGCCCGGGATGCAAGCGAGCGCGTCCGGGTTTTTGGCGATTACGATGTGGATGGAACTACCGGCGCTGCGTTGCTGAGTTGGTTCTTTCGAGATTGTCAGATGACTTACGATGTTCGTCAGCCGGATCGATTCAAGGATGGTTATGGATTAAATGTCGGTGCGGTCGAAGCTGCGGTGGCAGAAGGTGTGCGACTGCTGATCACGGTCGATTGCGGAATCACGAGTTTTGCTGCGATCGAAAAAGCACGGGAGCTAGGCCTCGATGTAATCGTGGTGGATCACCACCAAATTGATCCCGTGAAAGGCCTGCCGCCCGCGATGGCCGTGGTGAATCCTCAACGAAAAGATTGTGGGAGCGAACTCAAGCAACTCTGCGGATGCGGTCTGGCTTTTTATCTCGCACGAGCACTGCGCACTCGAGGTCGAGAGCTAGCTTGGTGGCCTGCTGGACAAGAGCCTAATCTCAAAAAACATCTCGACTTGGTGGTGATCGCAACGGCCGCAGACATGGTTCCACTGACGGGCGACAATCACGTTCTGGTGAAACAAGGTCTGCAAGTTCTCAAACATTCCCAGAAACCGGGAGTGAAAGCTCTCCTCGATGCCGCCGGTGTCAGTCAGCGCGAAATCAGCCCGGGGCACCTGGGATTTGTGCTGGGGCCTCGGATTAATGCGTCTGGCCGTCTGGGTTCCGCAGATACAGCGCTGCGCTTGCTGACCACTCAAGATCCCGAAGAAGCTGCGATGCTCGCTATGGAAATCGAGCAGATGAACAAGGAGCGAGCCAATATCCAGAATCAAATCTGGGATCAGGTGAAGGAAAAGATTGAAGCAGCACTCCAGGAAGGTCGATTTCAACATGGAGTTGTGGTGGCCGACGAACGATGGCACGAGGGAGTGGTGGGAATCGTCGCTTCGCGTGTGACGGAGCGATACAAAAGGCCGGCGGTGGTGATTGGGATTCGCGAAGGAGTCGGAAAAGGCAGTGTTCGCTCCTTTGGCGGAAAGGATGTTTTGCAAGCGATTCGTTCGAGCGGACAGCATCTGATCGGGTTTGGGGGGCATGCTCACGCTGCGGGTTTGAGTTTGTTGCCAGAAAATCTGGAGGCGCTCGAAAATGCTTTCAACGATGCGCTTTCTCGGATGGAAGAGGATAAAAGTCTGCAGCCTCTCTGGTTGGACGCACGATGTGCGCCGGAGGATCTTACTCCGCGCACATTGCAAGAGATTGAGAATTTGGGTCCGTTCGGCCCAGGGCACCCAGAGCCGGTTTTTGCATTGAAAGCAAAAGTACACTCTCAAAAAATATTAAAGGAGCGTCATTTAAAGCTCGATCTCTCCGGAGCGCTGGAGGCGATCTGGTTCAACGCCGCGGAGCAATCCAAAATCGTCGAAGACACGCGTCCTGGCGAGGAGGCGGAGTGGGCTGGGGTTCCAGAATTGAACCGTTTTCGCGGTCGCGTCACGCCGACGCTCAGAATCAGAGATTGGAAAAAATACATAGTTGATTGACAGTTTTTTGATTCTCTCCGAAACTCTTCTTAATCAAAGGTAGGAAACCTGAAGATTGAGTGTTCTCAGATTTTGTTTCTCATTGTTTTAATAAATGTGTCTGATGTTGGGGGTTCACATTTTTTAATGGAGTAAGAAACAAGAAGCAGCGACAGCTGCTTCTGCCTATGGGAGGGCGTAATGGGGGAACGGATTCAAGGAAGTAGTATCCGAAATCATGTCAGATTGACTGCTGTATTGGCAGCAATGGGCTGCCTGGCAGCCACGAGTGCAAATGCAGCAAAGCCAGAAGCGGTTCCGGGTGAACTGGTGGTTCGCCTGAAGGGAGTCTCTTCAGCAGGCCGAGTGCAAGCAGCTGTCATTGGAGCTTTGCAGGACCAAATGGGTTCTGGGGCGGTAGTGGACATTGAAGCATTTCAAACTGACACTTCTCTTCATAAAATCGTATTAGGAGATGCAAAAAATACCCGTCAAGCCATTCTGGCTTTGTCGAGCCGACCTGAAGTTGAAATTGCCGAGCCCAATTATATTTATCGAATGATTGGAGATGCGGAGTCCGACATTCCGAATACTGCAGCTGCGCCCAATGATCCCGAGTTGACCAGACTTTGGGGGATGTTCAACACCGGACAAGTCGATTCTTCGGGGCAGGCAGGCAAGGAGGGTTCTGATATCGGAGTATTTCCTCTCTGGCAAAAAGGGATCACCGGTAGCAAATCAGTTTTGGTGGCAGTCATTGATACCGGCATGGACCTGACTCACCCGGATTTGAAAGACAATCTGTACACCAACCCAAAAGAAATTGCTGGCAACGGAAAAGATGACGACAGCAATGGCTTTGTGGATGACGTCCACGGTTGGAATTTTGCCACTGGCAGCAACAATCCGAACGACGACCAAGACCATGGCTCTCACGTTTCTGGAACGATTGGAGCCAAAGGGAATAACGGCGTGGGTGTTGTGGGCGTGAATTGGAACGTTTCCATTCTGCCTGTGAAATTCTTGGACGCCAACGGCAGCGGATCACTAGCAAATGCAGTGGAATCCATCAACTATGCTCGTAAAATGAAAGTCAAAATCATGAGCAATAGCTGGGGTGGCGGCGGGTTTTCACAAACGATGTTGAAAGCCATTCAGGATGCTAAAAAAGACGGAATCTTGTTCGTAGCAGCAGCAGGAAATGACGGTAGTAGCAATGATACTTCTCCGACCTATCCTGCTAGCTATGTTTCGGATAACGTCTTGGCTGTCGCAGCAATCGACAACCAGGAGCAACTCGCTTCGTTTTCGAACTATGGGAAATCGGTGCATGTTGCAGCTCCTGGCGTTCGCGTTTACAGCACCGTCAAAGGCGGTTTGTACAACACGTTCAGCGGAACTTCGATGGCAACTCCTCACGTCTCAGGAGTGGCAGCACTCTTGTTGTCCAAGGAGCCTGGGTTGACCTATGCGCAAGTCAAAGATCGATTGATCAAGACCAGCGTACCTGTGTCGAGTTTAAGAAGACGAGTGCAAGCGAAAGGAAGAGTGAGCGCATACAATGTGATTAACAACATCATTCCTCCTTCGTCAGAGCCGGATGAGACGCAGTGGAAAGATGTGGCTTACTCCTTAGAGTCTGAGCATCCGTATGCGAACAACACGGATAAGTCATTCACCATCCAAGAGCCCGGAGCGAAGTATATCCGAGTCATCTTCGATCAAGTGGATACCGAGCCCAAGTACGACATTGTGAGCTTGCAATCCTCTTCGCGCGAACCTGTGGAAGTGCTGAGCGGAAAACACGCCAACTATGCGTCGGACTACGTGGTGGGTGACACGGCAGTGCTTCAGTTTCAGAGTGATTCGAGCGTGAATGCGTTTGGATTCAAGATCACTCGAATTCAAGTCATTAAGTAAGTAGGGGCGGAGCAGCCTGCTCCGCCTAAATTAGTTACGGATAGGTATTGACCATCACCTTGAGGGAGTTGTATCTCTCAAGGTGATGCTATTTCTAACGATTGTATTGAGTGTATTCTCGTTGAGTGAACTGACACCGTGGGTGAGCGCATCGAGCGCCGTAACAGCCCCAGCGACACAAACAACACCCCAAGCTTCGACGTTGCCTTTGGCTGCTCCTGTGGATGCATGCTCGGGTTGTGAGGCTTGTGCCAGATGCGCAGCCTGTGCAGCAATGACATCGGCTATTACTCCAGCCAAAGCCAAGATCATGCAGCAGGAATTTGAAAAGGCTCAGTACTCTGAGCTGAAAGCACTTGAGCATCGCCTTCGATTAGAACTTCAGGAATACAAAACAGCGCAAAACGCGCAACGCAAGCAGCTGGATGAAAAAGAAAAGCAATCTCGTCATCAATTTTTCAAAGACAACCCCAAGGGCGCTGACCGCAGAGAATACGTGAAGCAGTTTTTGGAACGCCGAAAAGGCTACATCGCTTCTCAGCAAGAGGACGTGAAAAAACGCCAGGGCGAGCACGAACTCAGGGTCGCTGAGTTCAAGAAGCAGCAAAAAGAAAAGTTAGACCAATTCAGCGCCGAGCTAAAAAAAGGTGAGCGTCCCCCCGACACACTCTGGCCGCATTAGACTTTCACTGGATTCTTCACACAATCGAATTTTTTATTGCGGGTACGCCGCTTCGAACATCGTGTTCTCACGCTTAAGCCGCATCGTGCGGCCGCGTGAAGCGGGTACCCGCAACAAAAAACCCGACTGTATGAAGAATAAGCTAACTCAAGCAACCAGAGACACTCAATCAGGGCGCTCACCTTTTTGTTTTCTCTCGATGATCAAAAGGCGAGAGGGTCAAGCGTCTGAAAATCTAGTTGGATTTTGACTGAAGCTTGATTGTTCCAACAATGATTTTGTGAGTTGTCCAATCTGTGCTGGTACGAATGGTCATTTTAGAGTCATCGAAGTCGATGCTAATATCATAGCAGCCTGGGCATCGATAGTGAGCGATTTCTTCAATTTTGTTGATAGATAAATTTTGAAGAATGCGTGCCACTTTTTCATCTTGCAGGACCTGGGTGACCTCATTCGATGTAATAGCAAACGCCATAGGGGAAAGTAATAAAAGAGCCAAAGACAAGATGGTTTTCATAAATAACTCCAATTCTGGTTCGCCTTTTAATTGTTATTCTATTTTTTGTAAATAAAATAATAGGTGCGCTGTTTGATTTTTTGCAAAATCAATATTGATCTACGACTTCATCCGCTCGACGCTGATGACGCCTTTTTTGGCCTCGAGTGCGCTTATTACGCGGTGCAGTTGCTGGGTGTCGGTGACTTCGATGTCGAACAACGCAATGGCCTTGCGGTCCTTCGTGGTGCGGACGTGCGCAGAGACGATGTTCACGTTGCCGGCGCTGATGGTTTGCGACATGAGTGCCAAGAGTCCGGGTTCGTCGAGTGAAAGAATGCGGATTTTCACGTGGCGCCTGACGGTTGACGTGGTCTGGGTGACGTGCGCAGGATTCCACTGGACTTCGATTTTTCGTTCCTGGTCGCTGTCGAGTGCTTTGGGACAAGTGACAGTGTGTACGGTGACGCCTCGGCCTCGTGTGATGAATCCCACGATGCTGTCGCCGGGCAGCGGATTACAGCAGCGGCCAAATCGGATCAAAACGTCGTCGAGATTAGCGACCTGAATGATGGTGCGCGAGTCGCTTTTTTTCTTGGCTGAGGTGAAAACCCGCCTCAGGAAATTTGCGTCTTCGGCTTCGCCCGGTGGGAGTGCGGGGTTTTCTTTGGTGTACGCATCTCGAAGATCTTTCGGGATCAAGACATCACTGACGGTTTCAATCAGCAGTCGGCCGTACCCAAGCGCGACCTTGAGTTCATCCACGCTTCTGAAAGTGTATTTTTCCAACGCTCGTGCAACATCACCCGTTTTTTCCAGGCGTGACAAGGAGGTGCCATAGGTTTTGGCAGCTTTTTCGAGGAGGCTTTCTCCGAGTTCCTTGGCGCGATCGCGCTCCTGTTGTTTGATGAATCCGCGAATTTTGGCTTTGGCTTTGGAGCTTTTGACGATCTTGAGCCAGTCTTTGGAAGGAGTCTGAGTCGGTGAGGTGAGGACCTCCACGGTGTCGCCCGATTTCAGGCGGTGCTTGAGAGGGACGATCTTGCCGTTGACCTTGACGCCGACGCAGTGGTGGCCCACGTCAGTGTGAATGGCGTAGGCGAAATCGAGCGGCGTGGAGCCGTAAGAGAGCTGGCGAACTTCGCCGTTGGGAGTGAAAACAAAAACATCCTCGGCGAACAAATCGATTTTGACCGTCTCCAGAAATTCGTTGGGGTCTTTGAGATCCTTGTGCCACTCCAATAATCGATTGACCCAGCCGACGGTTTCCTTGGAGTCAAACTTGCCTTCTTTGTAGCGCCAGTGAGCAGCGATCCCCGCATCGGCAACTTCGTGCATCGCGGTCGTGCGGATTTGGATTTCCATCCGCTCGCCGTAGGGGCCAATTACAGTCGTGTGGAGTGATTGATAATTATTGCTCTTGGGCATGGCGATGTAGTCTTTGAATCGCCCCGGAACCGGTTTGTAGGTCGCGTGGATCACGCCCAGAGACTTGTAGCACTCGGTGATGTTGTCCACGACGATTCGAAATGCAATCACGTCAAAAATCTGCTCGTAGTCGGCCTTGCGACGCTCCATTTTTTTAAAAATAGAATAAAAATGTTTGGCGCGACCCTGAATGATGGCTTGGACTTCGTACTCTTTCAGTTTCTCGGAGACCATTTCGGAAACTTCTTCGATGTATTTTTCGCGTTCGCGCTTGTTCATCGAAATTTTATCGGCGAGCTTGTAGTACACATCGGGGTGGAGGTGACGCAGGCACATGTCCTCCAGCTCCATCTTGATCCAGCCGATCCCCAGGCGATTCGCGATCGGTGCATAAATATCTAAAGTCTCTTGAGAAATCGCTTGTTGTTTGAGCTCGGGCAAGTGCTCGAGCGTTCGCATATTGTTCAACCGGTCAGCCAGCTTCACCAAAATCACGCGAATGTCCTTGGCCATCGCCAAGATCATTTTGCGGAAGTTCTCGGCTTGTTTCTCCTCCGAGGTTTTGAAAGTGATTTTGGAAAGTTTGGTGACGCCATCAACGAGTTCAGCAATTTCGGGCGAAAATTCGCGAGCAATGTCTTCGAGGGTGACGTCAGTGTCTTCGACCGTGTCGTGAAGCAGCCCGGTCACAACGCTGGCGATGTCGAGGCGGAGATCAGCGAGTGTTTGTGCGACGTCAGTCGGATGGATGATGTAGGGATCACCACTGGAACGTTTTTGTCCCTCGTGCGCTTTCGTCGCAAAATCATGAGCTTTACGAACCAGATCCAACTTTGCATCGGGGTAGTAGCTCTTGATGGTGTCACAGATCGTATTGATCGAAGAGGTTTTATATTTCATGTTCCTCTTTGAGCCATCTTTTGAGCTCGTTGTAGGCGCGATCTAGGTCGTCGTTCACGATGATCTTGTCGAATTCGTTTTGGCGCGCCATTTCTGCCCTGGCTCCGGACATTCGGCGCGCGATGGTTTCCTCAGAGTCTGTGCCACGAGAACGAAGTCGCTGTTCCAGTGCTTCCAAGCTCGGCGGAGCGATGAAAATCAGAGCCGTCTCGTCGGGATAGGCTTTTCGGAGACTGGCGGAGCCTTGGACGTCGATATCCAGGAGCAGCGGATGTGATTTTTGGAAAGCCTCCTCAACCACGTCGCGCGAAGTTCCATAGTAATTGCCATGGACTTTCGCCCACTCAGCAAATCGATCTCTCTGAATTTGTTTTTCAAACTCAGGGATGCTCAGGAAAAAATATTCCTTCCCGTTTTGTTCAGTTCCTCTCGGAGCGCGGGTGGTGCTTGAAATAGAAAGTCGAATCTGCGGATAATCCCGCAAAAGTCGCGCACAAATCGTGGTTTTTCCTGCTCCCGACGGAGCAGAGATCACAATGAGTTTTCTCAAGTGGAGGCGTCCTCCGAGTCCGGGTCGCGCGGGGTTTGCGCGATGGCGAATGCGCCGATCTGGCGAAATTTTTCTATTCTTGTTTTTGTCGTGGCGCGAGCCACTTTCTTTTTTTGCTTGAGGATTAGGGGTTTCAGAATTTTTTCGAGGGATTTTTTCATCAGAGCTTGAGCTTTTTCCCAATCCCGATGAGCTCCGCCGTGGGGTTCTGGGATGATTTCGTCGATGACGCCCATCTTGAGCAGCTCGTTGGGATTCATTTTGAGTTTGTCGCTCGCTTTTTCAGCGAGGCTCGAATCACTCCACAAAATCGAAGCACAGCTCTCGGGTGAGATCACCGAATAAGTGCTGTATTCTTGCATCATCACATGATCGGCCACTCCGATGGCGAGTGCGCCTCCCGAGCCGCCTTCTCCGATGACGATGGCGATCACCGGTACATCCAAGCCAAACATACACTGGATGCTTTCGGCGATGGCCTGGGATTGGCCGCGCTCCTCAGCGTCTGCGCCGGGAAACGCACCCGGAGTGTCGATGAAGGTCACGATGGGCATCTTGCAACGGTGAGCCAGCTGCATCAGCCGCACGGCCTTGCGATACCCCTCGGGGCGGGCCATTCCAAAATTTCTCTCCATTTTTTGTTTAGTGGTTCGTCCTTTTTGATGCGCGATGATCATCACTGGCATGGGTTCAGCCCCCCCCCAAACACCAATACCCGCAAGAATCGCAGCATCGTCACCAAAACATCGATCGCCGTGCAGTTCCATGAAATCCGAAAACAATGCATCAATGTAGTCTTTTGCGTACGGGCGATTGGGATGACGGGAAAGTTGGACCTTTTGCCACGGGGTCAGTTTCGAGAAAACTTCGTCGATCAGTGTCCGGAGTTTGGTTTCGAGCGTCCGAATTTCGTCGCTCACATCGGTTTCGCCGGATTGATTCAACTCACGGAGTTCGGTGAGTTTTTTCTCCAAATTCACGATCGGTTTTTCAAATTCGAGGAAGGCTTCCATCGGATTAGAAATTAGCACATAATGGTCTAAAGTGGCTGAGAATCCTGATCCAAAAGCAACGACGGCAACGAATGAACCAAAAACTGGCGAGGCAGCATCTCCTGCTCACCCGCAAAAGAAGTCGCAGATTTTGCTCAACCGACTCATCAGCCAACTCAAAACGGGGCTTAAAAATATTCTGAAGGGTGTTTTTGAAAGTCTAAAGAAAACTCCCGAAAAGTTACGCGGAAAATTTAAGCAAGTAACTGAAACTATTGAAAGTATTCACTCTGAAGATGCTCAAACCCGGAAGGCTGCCTATACCTATATTGTGAGCCTCACTGTGTTTGCATTGTTGATTTTGTACGCTTTGGGGCGAATGAGTTATTACAAGTTACAAAAAGTCGTAGCGAACCATGCGGAGCATTCACCGAGGCCGGTTCCCAGCATTTTGCCGAGGATCACGCTCGAACCTTTTCGAATTCCCCTCAAAAAACCCTTTCGCCGATTCAAGGCGCGATCCATCGATCCCAATGTTTTGTTCGAAATCACCATTGAGTGCGATAGTCGAGAGCCTTGCGAGGAGCTCAAAGCTCATCTTCCTAAAGTCAAAGACCGCATCGTGAGTATGGTTTTTGGGTCCGAACCCGACGAGCTGATGACGAGTGAAGGTAAAAAAACACTACAAGCTCGAATGGTCGAGTCTTTGCAATCCGAAGTCACGAGTGGACGGATTCGAGAAGTGCTATTCCTGAATTTCGTAATCGAGTAGTTTTGCCTAGCTGTGAGAAAAATCTATTTTTGGCCCCTGGATTCGATGTTTTTTGATTTTTTCAAAGAGCGTGCTTCGCGCAATTCCCAGCATTCGAGCTGTTTTTCCTCGGTGTCCTTCGGACATTCTCAGAGCTCGCAAAATCACTTTTCGTTCCACCTCACGCAGACTCAATAGCCCTGCAAGCTCATCTCCAGGATGAGCCGCATGGAGGTTTCTGGATGAACTCCGAAACAAGAAATCAAACGCCTCCTCAGTCAAAATCGGAGTCCATGGGCCTGCCAGTCCGGCAGCACGCTCGACGGCATGACGAAGTTCTCGGACATTGCCCGGCCAAGAATGGGTTTTGAGTCGATGAAGAGCGCTCGTTGAAATTGTTTTCCTCATTTCTGCACTAAACTCTTGGGCAAGGTACTCGACGTCTTTGAGCCGCGTTCGCAGGGGCGGGATTTCGACAGTGATGGAAGCCAGTCGGTAGTACAGATCTTGGCGAAAAAGACCTTTTTCTACCATCGTCTCGAGAGGCCTGTGGGTTGCGCAAACCAATCGAACATTTGCGTGAGTCGTGCGATCTGAGCCGACTGCGCGAATTTCACCATTTTCCAAAAAACGCAGCAGCTTGACTTGCATCTCCAAGGACAGGTCCCCGATCTCGTCCAAAAATAACGTCCCACCATGCGCCTGGATCAACGCGCCCGGACGATTGTGGCTTGCGCCCGTGAAGGCTCCTTTGACATGCCCAAAAAGCTCGCTTTCTGCCAGAGAGACAGCAAAAGCACTGCAGTGAAGAGGAACAAATGCGCCGGACGCACGCGGACTCCAGGCGTGAACCAGTTGAGAGAGGACTTCTTTGCCCGTGCCGGTTTCGCCTCGAAGATAAATCGATAACTCAGTAGCCGCGGCTTTTTTGGCGGTCCACAAAACCTCTCGCCCGGGGGACGTGTCGGTTTTCCAGTGCTTGAGTCCATGAGGGAAAGAAGGAACCGGCGGTTCATCGTGAGTGGGTTCGATCATGAGTTGTGTCTCGCCCAGACGCCAGCGAACCAGAGGAGGAATCTGCGCCCTTCGTATTTCGATATCCGCCAGAACTGCAGCGGGCGCATGGTCGTCCATCTGCAGCCAAAACGTGGACTGGGATTTCTCCCGACTCAGGTTTCCGAGAAGCGGCGGGAGCGTGGGATCTCTCAACTGGATTTGCGCCTCCGAATCTTGCCGACCCAAGCTGAGATGCATGGATTTGCGAGACGAGGAGGGCAGATGACAGATGCGAGTTTCCCCCGACGGATCTTGGATCTTGAGTTGCCACATTTGTGTAGTCCCTTCTTTCTTGTGACTCAGTAGAGCAAGAGCCGGGCCAAGCTATTGCCCGCTTTTATTACCGATTGAGTTCCAAATGGTTTATTCTTGAGCTGAAAGGGTTCAAAACTGAGCTATGGCAAGTTCCGAGCATTTAGTGACGATTGGGAACGCATCCCAGCTTTCCACCGTGATCAAGGGAGATTTCATTCAGGGTCGAGGTGAGGCTCGGTGTGTTTTCGTGGGGCGTTCGAATGTCGGGAAAAGTTCGCTCATCAATGCGCTCCTGGATCATGGGAAACTCGCGCAGGTCAGTAAAACACCCGGTAAAACTCGTCTAATTCATTGCTATTGGGCCCCCAATTTAAAACGAGTCGTGGTGGACCTGCCTGGGTATGGCTATGCCAAGATCGCCAGGGGCGAGAAGAAAAAATGGGATGATTTGATTGGATCTTATCTCGATGCGGATCCCAAAATTGAATATCTGGTTTTGCTGCTGGATTCTCGGCATGGGCCGACTTCTGCGGATGAAGAAATGATGGATTTTTTTCAAGATTGGCGGGAGCGCGCGGTCGTTGTGATGACCAAAATTGACGAGCTGAGAGGGCAGTCCGTCAAACATAAACGCAAAAGCGAAGTGGCAAAGGCACTCAAGGAACTGGGCTGGGGGCTGGCGCCGATCCACTGGGTTTCAGTTCATACCGAAGAAGGTCTTGACGAACTCCAGCGGACGCTAGAATCTGGGGCAAAGGCGCTATGAATCTAGTTCTGATGATTATCCTATCTGTGGAAGCGAGTTTGATTGTGAGCACGACGTTTGCGCTGACGCTTCCGCGCTCTCAGTCAGTCAAAAGATGGTTGGGGCTTTCGTTGATGGCGGTGACATTTTGCTGGTCCATTGTCACGGGAGTGGTTTTGGCGATTCATAAATATCAAACCTTGCAAGGATGGTGAGGATTCATGCGAATCGGCATTGTCGCTCCCTCGGCTGTTGTCCCCTGGGTTGAGCTGCGGATGGGTGTTCAGCGGCTGAAGAGCGCTGGATTCTTAGTAGATATTCATCCTCAATGTAAGAAAAAATCCGGATTTTTCGCTGGAACCGATGAGGAGCGCGCGCAGGCTTTTTTTGAATATGCCAAGCGTGACGATCTGGATGTGATCTGGAGCGCGCGGGGTGGATATGGTTCTGCACGCATACTGCCGATTCTCGATCGCCTGACTCAGCAAAAAGGGAAGCCCCGTTCTCCGAAATTATTTCTGGGATTCTCGGATGCGACGGCGATTTTTCATTATGTCAGAACACGCTGGGGATGGAGCGGAATTCATGCCCCCATGCCCGGTGGACGGCCGTTTTCTTACATGCCGGATCGACTTTGGAGAGAACTCGTGGGGCAGGTTTGCCATTCTGGGCGGAATCGCTTTGAGCAAAAGTTGAAGTGGCTGACGAAACCTCCTGCAGCAAAAGTCCAAGGTCCTTGGTTGGGTGGAAATTTAACGGTTTTGAATTCGCTCGCTGGTACGCCCTATTCAGTGAAAGCAGCTGGCGGGATTTTGTTTCTAGAGGATGTTTCGGAGGCCTGGTATCGGATCGATCGAACTTGGAATCAGCTGGTCCAGTCGGGAGCCCTCGAGGGCGTTCGGACTGTGGTTTTGGGGACGTTTGAGGATTGCCGAGACACGGTGCCGTCTGTTCTGAAAAAAACGACTCAGAAGCTCAAGGCGCCGTCACCCAGAGATATGGGTCCGTTGCGGGCGATGATGTCATCCCAGTCTGCGCTGAAGCAGATATTCGGGGCAGGAGGCAACAGCCTGGGCATTCCCGTCGCCTATGGATTGAAGGTGGGGCATGGCGATTCCGGTTTGCGATGCATGCCGTGGGGGGGCGATGCGGTGATTTCCCCACAAGGATTATTGACCCTCAGTGGCGTCTGAGGTATGAAGCCCCTCTACCATGATTAATCTATGAAGTGGCTCTGTGGCGGAATTGGTAGACGCGCCAGACTCAAAATCTGGTATTCGCAAGGGTGTGAGAGTTCGATTCTCTCCGGAGCCACCAAATAAAAAAAACCGCCGCAGGGACGAAAGTCCCGCGGCTTTTTTATTTGGTGGCTCCGGAGAGAATCGAACGAGAATTTTCGGCCGTGGCGGACTCCAAAGGAGTCGGACACAGCAAGTCGCACACGAAGTGCGACTTAGAAAATTGTCCATGCCAAGCCTTCGAGCAGGAGCGAGATGGCGCAGGCCGATTCTCTCCGGAGCCACCATTTTCCCGGTCAAATTTTAAAATACAAAATTGTATCCTAATCCTAATCGGTATGTATCAGGAATCGCTACACCACCCACGCGACTTCCATTTTTAATATCTGCAATAATGTTCCACCAAGCATGAGTAAACATGCTTTTTCTTAAATTGTAGTTATTGATGTGAGTCTGAGTACAAAAAAGCAAACCCTGTGCAACTTCAATCACGCTAAAAGTTCCAATTCCCTTATTCACAAGAGAAAAAAGAACACTTGAGGTGAGCGCACCTACCGACTTCATCCAAAAACTATTTGAACCAAACGAAAGCACAGGAAACAAAAATCCCCTAAAAAACGCCTCCTCACCCCAACCCGAAAATGTCCCAAAAATAATGGATTCAGACAGACGAGAATGCATTGGCCTATTGCCTCCTTCAGCAACTGCTACAATACCCAAGGCCGGAGTGCCTATCCAATCAATCGCATTCAAGGGATTGTAAGTGCCGATGTAATTCTGAAACCAATTTTGTTCTTGTGATGGTTTTCCACCAGCGTCCCTCCAAGCGTCATAGTATTGGTAGAGATAGGTTTGAAGCCCTATGTGCTGTGTAAATTTATTTGGAATAAGAATCCCGCCCACAGAAACGCTGAAATAACCTAAACCTTCCAGGTAGTTTCCGTTTGCAACTTGTCCTAAGCCAGGCACAATACTCAACACGCCAGACACTACAGGAGCGGGTTTTGCCGATGCAGGGCGAGCATCCAAAAACAAACTGATCCAGAGCAGAATGAAGAATATTCTGGCTAACATTTCATCCTCTAAAATGCCCTTAACCACTCTTGAGTTCAATAATTAAACTGAGCCTGCAGTCGCAACAATGATCCCTTTTGGTTATTGGACTGTTGGGTTGCATCCGCCATGCGTCGGTCCGAAATCGTGTAGTCTGCGGTGAACTCGAGGGCAGGGAAGGGTTGCCACTCTACGCCGACTTCCACATCGCGGACTCGGTAGGCGCGTGCATCGAGTTCTTGTTTCTTGCCACCCGCGAAGTACTGCCAACGAGTGAAGGGAGTCAGAGACTGATTGCGTACATCGATTTTGTACATCGCCTGAAGATAACCGCCCTGGAGATTGGCCGATCCAATCGAGTGGGTAGCCCCCATGTACTTGGGTCCTTTTCCGACGTTCCACTCCGCCTGAAATCCCAGAGGCTGTGGGTACCAAATAAAACTAGCAGCAGCTCGCTGGTCGGTGGAGGTGTCTTTACCGGAGATTCCCGTAGTTTTGTTTTGAACCGTGAATAGTCCCGTATAGCCTTGAATGCTGGTTTCAAAAAACTGGCCACTCGGCAGTTCCCAGGGATAGGTGACACGAACGACTTTGTGGAGATTGTTGTTGCCCTCGGGTCGATTGGCGCTTTGTCCGTTGTAAACCCCGGCACCCACGACTCCGTAGTCGCCAGTTCCTTTGAGGCCCTTGTCGACGAGCATTTTGAAGCGCTTTCGGATTTCTGCAGGCGCCCAGTAAAAGAAAACCCCCAGATCCCGTTCGTTCGGTGCTGCTGAGTTGATTCCGTCGGTCCGGTCGAGCGCCAGTCGATTTGAGCTGGACTGAAGGTTCTCCCAGCCGTAGGGGACTTTGCTTTGCCCCAAGCGGAATCGAAACTCCTTGGAGCTGTCGAGAGCTACGTCAAAGTAAGCATCGCGAATTTGAAAGTACTGTTGTGAGTTGGGAGCGCCATCGGATGCAAAATCTGGCTGAATATAGATGTACAGGCGCTCAGCCGCATCTCCGCTGAAAATCAATCGAGCTCGTCTGAGGAAAAAGCCGTTTCCATCCCCCCAGGACTTGTCGCACTGTTCGCATTTGAGTTTCGGATTGGTTTCTAGAAGGCGATTGTAACGAAGCTGTGTATAGCCTTTGATCGAGTACTTGTCATACCAATGCGCGGCTGTAGAACTCGTGCTGGGGGTGGAGGATTGGGTTGGGGTTGGATCTTGCGCAAAACTCGACGAGATATTGCTCAGGGCGGTTGTGAGAATAACAAAAGTGACCAGGGTTGTTCTTTTTTTCATGATTTTCATAATGTGGACGCTAACGGACCAATGACAGGAAAATTTTAGGGTTAAGTTAGGATTCTGACTGCTTTCTGGAGAGTAACGCTGTAAAATCCGGAAATATGAGCTGGGTGCAAAAGTGGGAGCAGATCTTGGCGCAACGGGCGTCAGCGCGCGAAGTGCTGATTTCTGCCGTTTTTTTTGGATGTTCTCTCTATTTTTATACCCACTATTTGGATTGGAACGAGATGCGAGTGGGAGTTCAGCTCGTTGACCCGATCCTCAGCCGTTTCGAAGCAGTGGATCTGACTTGGCCGATTTTCATTACGATTTGGGTCGCCGTGCTTTTGGCGATTCGCCAGTCCCTGCATTATCCGCATAAGATTATCAAGGGCCTGCAAATCTATTCACTGATCATGATTTTCAGGGCGGTGAGCATGTACTTTGTTGCGCTTGAGCCACCGCTCGGGATTATTCCACTCAAGGATCCCGTGGTATTGCTTTTTATTCCTGGAGGAAAACTTCTCAATAAAGACCTGTTTTTTTCGGGGCACACTGCCTCGCTGGCACTGTGCTACTTCATGCTCGAAAAGGGGCCGCTCAAGTGGTTTTTGATATTCACCACGGTGCTGGTGGCAACCATGATTCTTTGGCAAAAGGTCCATTACTCGGCGGATGTTTTTGTGGCTCCGTTTGTCGCCTATGCGTCGATTCGGATTGTTTATGCGTTTGATCTCGAGAAAAAACTTCACTCCATGCAAAATGGTGGAGCGTAACGGGATCGAACCGTTGACCTCCACAATGCCATTGTGGCGCTCTACCAACTGAGCTAACGCCCCGACAGATTCGCGGGAAAGACGATAAATTTCAAAAGGACTCATTCTGTTTACTGGGCTAGCGTCATGCGGGCAATAGTTTTCTTTGAGTTTTTTGCTTATCTCAAAATTTCAAAAACCCGCGCTGCAGCGTCCAGGAAGTCCGTGGAGACCAGCCATTGGCCCGAGGGACTGATCGCTAATCCAGTGGGTTGATTCCCGGATTGGACATCCTCGACGAGATTGCCTGAGTCGAGGTCAAACCCTTGCACTCGTCCGAGCACCAGGCCTGGTTTGAGGTAACTGTCCGGGTTGTTGGGTCCACGACAAGAAACGTAGAGATGATTTTCGTCAGAATTCAGAGCAATGGTATTGGGCTTGTCGAAGGTTTTGAAGGTTTGGACTTCCTCGTCCGTGGAGAGATCAATCACAGAAATTTCATTCCTTGCCATGTCCGAAACGTACATTCGATTTCTTTTTCGGGATAAGACCATGTGACGTTTTGCGCCTTCTTGGCCAATGGTTTTGATGATGGAGCGTGAATCGAGTGAGACTTTGACGACGCGGCCGAGTTTGTCCTCGCCGTTGTCCCTGCCGTACTGAGCGACGTAGAGGTATTTTCCGTCTTGAGAGAGGGCGAGTCCTCGGGGTACTCCGCCAGCGGGGATCGATCCTGTGATCTGATGAGTTTGTGAATCGATGATGGCGATATCCTTGGACATCCATTTTGAAAAATAAACGATTCTTCGATCGGGATCGCTGAGCAAAACTTTTCCCCATTGCCCCGGAACCGGGAGGGTGGATTGGTAAAGCAGACCAGGCAGCGAAAAAACATGGACAGAGTTTGTGGTCATCTGGCTGACCCAGAGTTCGCCCTGGTTTTTGATTACTGCGCTTTCCACGAAACCTTGTCGTGCGGCAAGGTTTGCAGGGGGGGCGATTCGCTGAATCTCATTGGATACGACACTGGCCACATCGATTCCGTGGTCTGCGAGCAATGGCAAAACTACATGAGTTTCGTCTAGGAATGTGGCGCTTTTGGGTTGTGCGCCAGTCGGGATTCTTTGCAGGAATCGCAGACGGCTGTTTTCCGTATCCAATGCTGCCAGGAAGCGGGTTTGCGCGGGAGATGCGGTTGCTTCGAAATTTCTGAATCCGGATTTGGAAACTTTGAGGCGAAACGACGAGTTGGGAACGTTCATTCGAAATGTGCCAATTTCCTTATCGTTCGACACGAGGGTTGCTTTTGCTTCGGTGCCGTTGACCCAAATTCGCACTCCTTCGTAAGGCTGGGTTGAAAAGGTCCAATCAGCGGCAAAAACGGGAGTCGCTAAAAGTAGAAAAATAAACGAGATCATCATCGGAGGGCCTCCTGAATGGCTTGGTGAATTCGATTGCCAAGATCTCCTGCCTTGCGAGTCACGCAAAGTTGAAGACCGGGTGCAAAACAAGGGAGTATTTCTGTGTTTGCCCACTGTGGGTCAGCGTAGCGGTATCCGAGATTAGAGAACCAAGCGACGATGTAACGTTTGCCTGGGTTCTGCCGGTCTTTCACGATCCCTGCGTCCGAAGAGTAGTTGTAGGTTAAACCTGTTTTGTGGAGGAATTCTACGGAGGCACTTGCGTTGCACGAGCTGGGATTTCGGCCGCGGGCGCGTTCGGGTGTGGTGATGAGCCCAGCTTGCGGATCGATCCAGCGGTTGGGAAAAATCGCAGGAATCCCGGGTGTCCATCCGTCCATTCCGCAAAGTCCGCCGGTGCTGAGCGCCTCGTGAAAAGCCTGTTCGGAGAGGAGTTGAAGCAAAGGGCCATCGATCAATCTTAGGAGTCTCACTGTATCCATCGCGGTCATGTGAATTTCGCCCGGATTCCAGCTGCGCCTATCGGGATCGGTTCCGTTGATTTGAAGAGTGCTCAGTCCCAGATTTTTCAAGTACTCGTTGAGCGGCTTCATTTTTGAATTGCGATGCAGCCAGCGAATCAGTCTCTGCGTCGCCTCGTTGTCGGATCGAGTGATCATGGCGTCCAAGTCGGATTGAATGTCAGCGATCTGGATCTCTCCCTGCTCCGCAAGCTTCATCAAATAAAATGCGACCATGAGCTTGAAGGTTGAGGCTGGGTAGGGAGACATATAGTCAGATTTTTTGGGCGTTGTATCTTCTGATGTCGGGACGATGTCGTCAGCCTGGGTGAGAGGAGGGTTTTGGTCCCAACCTTTTTTCCCGTTCCATCGATCAATATTCCACCGGCGGAATCGAATGTCAGTGACCGAAAAATCATCACTCAGTGTGGCGATTTTTCC
The DNA here is from genome assembly GCA_964364175.1 of uncultured Bacteriovoracaceae bacterium. GTDB lineage: Bacteria > Bdellovibrionota > UBA1018 > UBA1018 > UBA1018 > CAYILR01. The sequence continues at coordinate 11,133 of CAYILR010000016.1, read as the reverse complement.
TTCCGGGAAATCTCGTGAGAAAAGAACGTTGGCAGCGACTTCAGGCGGTTTGCCGTCTTCCAAAACCATGACGGCCAGATCAATATTGGGCATGGCCGAAATGCTGGGCGCAGGATGAGTGCAAGTGGAAGAGCCAGGGCAAAGTCCATCGTTGGGTCCGAAGTCCACGACCTGATCGAATCTTACGGCGCGAACAGATTGAATGAGTTTTTCAGCAAGAGCCTGAGATCGGACTCGGTCGATCGCGAGTGCATCGAAATTCAAAAAGGCAGAAATCATGATGAGCACTGCCGTCTGTATGAATTTCAGATTTTCATCCATCCCTCTTCTAAAACGGGTTTTCCGCCTTCATTCAGAATATTGAATTCGATTCCATCTTCATCGCCCAAGACATGAAGAGTCAAGTGGGCTGGCAAGAAAACCATGTTTTTAAATGTGCATTGGATTTCTTGAACCGGGCCAGGCTTTTTCAGATACGAGGTCATTAAATCCCTGGCTGCGAATCCCAGCAAAGCTGAACCCTGCAAGAGTGGGCCGGGCAGCCCGACCTTTTGCGCAAATTGCGCTGAGGTGTGAATCGGAAAATGAATGCCGGATCCGATGTCATACAGATAGCTTGCGTCGGTGGAGAGAGATATCTTTTTACTCCAAATTGGAGTTCTGAATGATTTTGGAGAAGAAGAGGGTGCGGAGGAATTCAGCACTTTGCTTTCCCCCTCCAGCTGAACATCTCGCAGCAAGGCACTGGTGATTTCAGTAAACTTCAATTCTCCCCGAGTATTGATGGCTTTGAGGGTGATTCCCAGCACGGTTCCCTTGGGATGAGCAGAAAGTTCTGATATTTCTCCGGTAATTTCCAATTTTTCGTCCGGATGGATCGGCGAGGTGTTTTTCAGGTGCTCTCGCAAATGGATTTTTCTCAGCAGAATTTCAGGATCGATATCGGTGTTCAAGTAGCGCTCGATTTGGCTCAGGATGGGCCAGGTGATCGCTATGGGAAGAGTGGGCGGGGCCATGAGTTCGCCCGCGGGCAAAAGGTCGTTGTAATAGCATTCCCTGAAATCCTGAACGGCCAAAGCCATACCGAAGATGTCTCGATGGCTGATTTGGGTCGAGTAGGGCTTGAGTTTTGCCCCGAAAAGCGCTTTTTTTATCCTCATACGTAACCTTCACTTGATCTAAAACGAGTTTAAAGGCAAAAACATTTTTATTCTTGGAGAGGATGTTTATGAACAATCGATTTCTTTTGCCGCTAGAGACTTTTTATAAATTTGAGAAAACCCGCAAAAACGAGGTTTATTTTAGGCAACCCCTGAATGGTTCTTTGCAAACTTACACTTGGGGTGATGTAGGCAAGCAAGTCAGGCAGATGGCAGCTCATTTGCAAAGCATGGCGCTTCCGCCGGGAAGTCACATTGCCATCATGAGCAAGAACTGCGCTCATTGGATCATGGCCGACCTCGCGATTTGGATGGCGGGGCATGTTTCGGTTCCTTTGTATCCCAATCTGACGGCTGCAACGATTCGGCAAATTCTTGAGCACAGCGAGTCCAAACTGCTTTTTGTGGGCAAGTTGGATGGATTTGCGGCGATGAAGCCCGGAATCCCAGGTGGATTGCCCTGCATTACCTTACCCTACGGGATCCAGGATTATCCGGATTGGAATGAAGTCATCTCCGATGTGAAGCCGCTTCGTGCAAGCCCCTCGAGGAATCGCGAGGAGTTGGCGACGATTATTTACACATCCGGCACAACAGGCAAACCCAAGGGTGTAATGCATAATTTCGGTGCGATGTCATATGCGATGACTCATTACCTGATGTTGGTTCCGATCAATGAGCAGGATCACCTGTTTTCTTATTTGCCGCTCTCGCATGTGGCGGAACGTCTGTTGGTGGAATTAGGGAGCCTGTACACAGGAGCGACGATTTCGTTCGTGGAGTCGCTTGATACTTTTGCTAGAGATCTCAAGGAAGCCAGCCCCACGATTTTTCTGGGAGTTCCTCGAATCTGGACGAAGTTCCAATTGGGGATTTTGGAAAAACTTCCTCAGAAAAAACTCAATCTGCTTTTGAGCATCCCGATTGTGCGAGGGTTGATCCAACGAAAACTGAAAAAGGCGCTCGGGTTCAGGAGGTTGAGATTTGCTTTTAGCGGAGCAGCGGCGATGCCGTCCACCTTGCTGGATTGGTATCAGAAAATTGGAATCGGGATTGGTGAAGCTTATTCGATGACCGAAAATTTCGCCTATTCGCACTTGGGGCTCGCGAGCGAAAGAAAATCAGGGTTTGTCGGCAAAGCATTACCTCATGTTGAAATCAAAATCAGCAATCAAGGCGAGATTCTTGCGAAAAGCGCTTGCACGATGGTGGGATATTACAAGGATCCCGAGATGACTGCCGACATGATTCGAGATGGATTTTTGCACACGGGTGACAAAGGTTCGACCGATGCGCAAGGCTATTTGAAAATCACGGGCCGCGTGAAGGAACTTTTCAAAACTTCAAAAGGCAAATACGTAGCTCCAGCGCCGATCGAGAATGGCCTTTCTCAAAACGAAAACATCGATCAAGTTTGCATCGTCGGGTCCGGGCTGCCGGGACCGATTGCGTTGATCTCTTTGTCGCAGATAGGGAAAGCGAAAGAGCAACGCCTGATTACAGAAGAATTCAAAGCTCTCATGAGCCAAGTCAATCCTGGGCTGGATGCACACGAGCAGGTCAAAAAAGTAGTCGTCGTGAAAGAAGTTTGGGGAGTTGAAAATGATTTCCTGACTCCCACATTGAAAATCAAGCGAGCCATGATCGAAGAAGCTTACGGCAAAAATTTCGAGCGTTGGTACACAGAAAACGGCTCAGTCATTGTGATCTAGCTACTCAGTTCGGTGAGTGGCTTTGCGGATCCTTGACGAGACGATGTCGAAGATGCTGGTGTGTACCGCCTGCGAGTGGAAGATATCTCCCGAGTCCTGGCCCTTGTAGGTGAATTCAGTGCTGGCTGGAGGTTTTGCTCCGGCAGGTGCGCCTTCTTGCATGGCTCCGAAAAGCCCTGAGATCGCGGCAGCTACTTCGTTTGCTCCGCCCGAATCCTTCTCGTGCGCTCCACTGCCACCCCCGCTGCCGCCGGAACGGTAGACGCCCACGTCGCTGCCGAGAACATCCTTTGCGTACATTTTGCGATTTTTAGAAATATCTCGGGTGATGCCGTCGATGCCTTGCATGACGGATGTGGGCATGTTGCCTCCCATGCCTGCGATGCTCTGCGCGACCGTTCTGCCGGGATCTTGCATGAGGGCGGAGTACATTTGATTGGGATTGATTTGCTGGGCTTTGGGCAGCGCTCGTTTGAGCAAGTCACCGCGATTGAGGAGTCGGCCATCGTCTGCTGTGGCGGCTTGTCCCACGAGCTGGGCAGTGGTGGGATTCAAAGTCGTGGTTGTGGACGGCGCTGTAGTGCTGTTGGCGGTGGTGCCTACTGCAGCGGTTCCTGTGCCTTGTCCTGGGGTCGCTGCTGCCAAGTTGGCAAATGTTGTGTCGGGCGCTTTGAATCCACCCGTGGCCCCGATTGCGGCAGACTGGCTGGCTAGATCTTGGATGGATTTGCAGGCGTTTTCTTGGGTTTGGTTGGTGTCGTAAATATTGTATGCGCGGATGCCGGCTAGGGCGGTGAAGAAGTAGCCGGCCATGCAGGCGCTCTGGCGTTCTTCAGCCTGTTTTTTTGCCAACAGGTCTGTAGCTGTGCTTGCGGTCTGTACGGCGCTGCCCGCATTTTTTCCTGACTCTTCAGCTGTAATTGCTTTTTGTCCAAGCATCGCAGCCCCCCCGGCAGCAGCTCCGCCCGAGATCACTTTCATAAAAGTGCTATTCTTCATTTTGAGAATTGCAAAAGCTTCGGTGCCTACTGCAGCTACTCCAGTAGCAGTGCAAACCTTGGAGAGAGCTGGATTCATCTGATCTCCCATGTAGCAAGCTCCCAAGCATGACGCTGCGGCAGCCGAATCGATCACGACGAGAGTCCACTGCCAGTTGAGTCCATCTTTGGCATGATAGTATGCCAGGCATTGCGATTCCAATTGGCTGTTTTTTAATTTACAGCGGAGAAGTTTCTTTTTGACCGTAGCGCAATCCTCATTGGGATACCGAGGATAAGGGCATGATCCTGGAGTGTAAGGAACCGAAGCCTGAATAATCGACGGTGCTGGAGAACCCGATACAACGGGTTGAGGCTCAGCTATAGCAGGCGTCGCTTCGTTGGTGGGACTGCCATGATCTGCGCACCATTGATCGTTGGATGTGCTCCATGCGGTTTTAAAGTTGGAATCAGCGGTCGAAGTATTCCACTTGTCTGCAGGGTCCTTGGTCTCGTCTCCGAACAGCAAAAGACTGCAAGTCCCTTCGCAATCAGCAGCCCCGGTCTGAAGCGAATTCGCGTCAATATTGCCCGGAGCCATGCCGACTTTTGCTAGTGCAGGCATAGAAAAAACAAGAAATGTGATAATCCCCAAAATGAGTCTTAAAATTTGAATTTCCCCTAAGTCAGATTGTGACTTTTTTCTGGCACTGAGTCAATCAGCTCTATGAGTTGATCAATGGTTTCAGTTTAATCGTCGGGAAGGCTTTAGGAATGAATCAGATTTTTAGCTCTGAGCAGCCGGATCGCAGCGTCATTGGCATATACGCTGGGAATGAAATTGATAAAGCCTGACAGATGTTTCATCAGCGAGTTCTCGCGCTCCACCAGCAGGAAAGGCTTGCCTTCGCGGGTCACGATCTTGATGGGGTCGCGCTCTCGGTACAGATTATCCGATTTACGCTCTTTGACGATGTTCTTGTATCCCTGTGTAAAAACCACGTCCTTGTGGGGGATGTCGACCAGGATCCATTCCTTGCCTGTTCCGTGCTTGGCGATGGTGGCTTGAAATTCTTCCACGAGTTTGTTGATTTTGGTAATGAGCTTGGCTCGTTCTTTTCCGGTGCCGTCGTCTCGAATGATTCGATGCTCGAATAGGGGATGATTCACGGTTTTGGGCGGGCGTCGGTAGAGCAGCATTTCGAGAAGTTCGATAATTCGTGGGTCCTTGAGTTTCTTGGCGTGGCGAACTTCTTGGCAGCGGTGCATGAAATAAATATCATTCCACCAAAAAAACCGTTCATCTCGCCGTTCGATCATCTCCAGCAAATCATGAAACTGCAGGATTTGGTTTTCTTCAAGAAGTCCCTCAGCGACGTGGGATGACATAATGTCGAATTTGGCCGAGCCCTGGTTTTTGATGACCTGGCTGTACCAGCTGAATCGCGCGATCAGAAAATCCTCGACCGCGTGCGTGGCGTTCTCGCGGATTCCGAATGCCATCTGGCCTTCGCCCGCGTTGTAGGTCACCAGATTCGCCAGAACGTATTCTCGGTCAAATTGGCCGTATTTAATTCCTGTGTAATGGGAATCACGCAAAAGATAATCCATCCGGTCCGCGTCGAGGTCCGAGTGCATGAGTTGGTTCGCGATAATGTGAGGAGATTCACCCTTGATGATTTTAGAGATCATTGCGACGTCAAAATCGTACTCTTCCAAAATCGCCGTCAAACCTCCTTCGTAGCGAGTGTTTTTGATAATGAACGATCCGAGGTGTTCATGAGAATTAGGAAGGTCCTTGGCGGGTTTTTTGCGTTGCACGGATTTTTCACGCTGGCTGCGCTTGTCGTTTCCGTGTCGGACATAAGCGTGTTCGATGGCGTGGCTGAAGGGGAATGTGCCGATGTCGTGAAGCAAGGCTGCGATGCGCAGGCTTTTATGCAGCATCGCTTGGGGGGATTTTGCCCCCGGATCAAAGAGCTCCGCCTCCGGCACCGCGATTCCCAACGCACGAATCATCTGCTCCATCGAGTGCATCACGCCGATGACGTGCGCGAATCGATTGTGTTCAGCTCCCGGGAAAATATAATTCGCAAAACCCAATTGCTTGACCCATCTCAGTCGCTGAAAAAAGGGTGAGTCGATGATTCTCTCTTCCCACTCCGTGACTGGGATGAATCCGTACAAAACATCATAAATGATCCGGGCGCTTTTGCCGGATCGGTGGGTGATCATTCGCCTACAATAGTACCACCTAACAAAAAGGTGTCCGACACCTTTTTGATGCTCGGCGCGTTATGGTAAAAAATGACGCACTAAGCATCAAAAGGGGTGCAAGACACTGCCTTGCATGGGACGCCTTTTATCGGGGAGAAAGGAGATTGCTGCAGGTCTTTCGGATGCCGCGGAAAATGCTGCCGTGTTTTTGACGGATCGCTCGTAGACGCTGTGTTACTTTCACAAGCGCCTTCTGAGTGAGCCAGGTTCCTGTGTACAATGCACCCGAGATGAGCGCTGTTTCAGCCAGGAAAGGTCCCCATGCCAAGTCACCTCGAAACGACGTGATGGACATCTGAGTGCCTAAATAGGTGGTTGAAACGGCTCCAATCCCCGTGAGGAGATATTTAATCAATTCGTTTGTTTTAGCGGAACTTGGGTGAGGTTCTTCCAGTGAACTTTCTAATTGGCGTTTTGCAACTTCTTCAAGAACATCATCGCCCGGAAGCATTTTTTGATATTCTTCGTTTGTTATTTTTGGATTGTAGACTACCAAGAGTTCAGCAAGGCCTTGTCGCATCAGCGCGTTGTCTTTGAGACGAATTCCCTGATCGATCTTGATGCGAGCATGAACCAAAGCAGTTTTGTTAGCTGCGTTCGCTTCTTCGTAATTTTGTGTTCCCAGATTCAGCGGCTGCCAGATCCAACCATAGCCCCACACAGACCACATGGTCATAAATGTAAAGCCCGCTAGAGCAGTCAAAGGATCCGCGCCTGCCAACCAAATTCGCGCCGGAATCAGGAACATCAAGTTGACCTGAAGCATTTTTGGGATTTTCATCAAGCCTCGTTGAATGAGGACTTTGGCGTAATCGGCCTTTTCTAAATCCGACATCCCTTTGAGCCATCCCCAGAGTCCGCGGAAAAATCCGTCTTGGATCGATTTTCCTTCGAGGATTTTTTCTTGGGCTGCCAGGTATTTGGTTTCGAGGAATTGTCGGCTTTTGTTGTAGGCAAATGCGTTTTGCGCGGTAGCATTGATGAAATAAATTCTCACTTGGTCAACCGTCTCGACCATGTGTTGACCATTGGTGTGAGAGCCTAGAGGTCCGTTGGGATCCGCTGCTAATTTATCTGGATGTTTGGGGTCTGCTCGATCACCAATCAATGCAACCTGAGCAACGTTGGCCAGATAATCTACAGCAAATTGTCTCCAGCTGACGTCAGATGTGAACTGCGTAGGATCTGCATTTTTGAGAAAATGATATTCTTCTAAACCAAAGCCACCGATGGTTTTTAAAGAGGTGGTTCCGAAGTGTCTCCACTTGTTTTTAAGTGAGCCAATCACTTTTTGAAAACGGTTCTGAGTTCTGATCTTCTCAGCGGTTTCGCGAGCGATTTGGTAGTATTTCTGAAGCAGCTCAGGATTGATGCTCTTGATTTGCTCGGGAGTGATATCTTCGTTGCCGAGAAGATGAGCGAGTTCTTCGGCTACAGTCTGCCACTCCTTGATGTCCTTAGCTGAATTAGGATCTTTTGCGAGAGCTTCCAAGATCGGTTGAATTTTATCAGTTTGTTCTGTGAGTAGAGTTAAAGTAGCTGGATCGATTTCTGTTTGTTGACTGACAGCAATCAAAGCCAGCTTCCAAGCGAGAGCATGTTTTTTGCCTTTTTCAAGGTGAGCTTGCTCCATTGCTTCTGCAGTATTGTATTTTAAAGGATTGAGTCCAAGTCGTGCTGCTTGAGTGATCGATTCTTTGCCAGTCCACTGCGCCAAGCGATGATAGAGCTGGAGCATTAAAACTGAATTGATTCTCATTCCCCAAGCGGTGAATTGAGTTTTGAAGGTAACATCTTTTTTTCCGGAGAGTTTAGCTCCCAAGGTGCTAGCAAGCGCCAATATAGGGACAAACGAAGACAAGAAAACTGAGCTGATTGCCAGAGTTTTTCGGTAAGAAGCATCGGAAAGCAAAAAGTTGATTTTATGAAGCTGGTTTTTGATCAGCTCGGGCATGTAATGATTGTAGAGTTGGTTTGCTGTATAAATCGCCCAAAGTCCGCCACTGGTTTCTGCGAGGAAAGTAGAACCGCAAAAGGCTGCAGTGCATGTTGCAAGGCCACCGACCGTCCAAATCGCCAAGCGTCTGAGCTTTTTGGGTTCAATGTCGGGATGCAGGATTTTTTCTAAAACAGGACGTCTTTTCTTGGCTTCGGTTTCTGCCAGTTTGACTTGGTCTTCACGTGCGGTAATGAGAGCTTGTTGGAATCCTTCTTGCCATTCTTGGATACTAAAGCGATCTGTCAGTTGGCTTTCGAGAAAGTGGTTGAGATGGGATTGATTCAATAGGTTTTGAATAGTTGTTGTCGTGAGAGCAGAAAGAGCCTTAGTGATCAGTGGATCGCGCGTTGATTCGAGTTGGGCATTAAGTTCTTTAGCAATTTCAGTATTTCTTTGAAAATCCACAATCGCAGGAGCAACCTTGTGTGCTTCATCATCCGGTGTGGTGAGGAAAGCCAACGAACCCAACACGGCTTCGCCTGTGTACATTTGGGTTTGGATGACGTTTCTGGCGAGAATCTCGACCAGCTTTCCTGTGCCAGTGTCTACGACCAAAAGATCTCCCGCAGCCCATGATTTTTGATTCATTTCGGCTGCATTGGCTGGGACAGCGCTGTCACGTGACAAAAAAGAAAGCGAGAGTTTGTCTAAATTTTGGACAGATTCAAGCCGTTTCAATTCAAAAATAGGCAAAGGTCCTTTGAAAAGTGACTTACGTGCATACTTCAGATCAATGACATGGGTTTTTCCATCGGCGTCTAGAACAACGATGATTTCAGTGTCGCGAGTATAAGAAATGGGACGAATTCCTTCGATCGTTTGTCGAGCGAGAACATTATTCTTTCGAGTCAGCACAAAAGTCAGATCTTGTGCGCCGAGTTCAACAGACACCTCTGCATCAAAGTCAGTAATCGTGATTTCAGGAAGGGCTGAATTGAATCGACTGAGTTCAAATTCTCCCTTGGGTGTTTTGAGTGTTTGACGAGTGATTTTGAATGCATCCTCGCCGCCAGTGGGAGGAAGTGAGCCATCTGCTGAATTCTCGATGGCTTGAGCTAGACCCTCAACACGCTCTAAGTCTGCGGTAAGTGCGGGGTCAACAGAGGACGACTCGGTATTTGTGGGAGAATTTTCCTCAACAGCGTAGACGGTTCGTGCCGTAAATGGCGCAAAAACCAATTCAAAGATCAAAAGAGGAGTAATGATGAAACGCCCAGTCCACAACATACGCAGGCGAACTATAGCTCAATAGTTGATTAAAAACAAATAGTATCTATTGAGGATTTATGAGAAAAATTGATCAATAATTTCAAGCTAATACAATTGTTAATTTAAGTTGATTGTTATTGTCAACTTATGCCTGGATCGATTAAACTGATCATAGCTAAAAACCTATGTGGCACGTGTATCCAATATTCCGCAGGCCCATCGTGGGGATTATGGGCAGTTTGCTAGCTCTCGGAGCAGCCACGTCCGCGTGCCGTCCTGCGATCGACGACAATGCACCAGATCCGGTAAGCACATCGTCGACATCTACAGCCATTGGTGACGGAACTATTACGACCGCAAAAATAGCTGATGGCGCTGTTACGGCTGCCAAACTTTCGGCTGCCTACCTTCCTCTCGCCGGAGGCGTGATGGGTGGAGCTATTGATATGGGAGGAAAGTCCCTCACGGGATTGGCAACTCCTTCGAACTCGAGCGATGCAACGACCAAGGCTTATGTGGATGCTCAGGTCTCGGCGGGGGTGGCTGATGGAAGTGTTACTTCCACCAAAATTACTGATGGAACGATTGCCGCAGTTGATATTGCTTCGGATGCGGTGACCACGGCTAAAATTCTGGATGGAACGATTGCCGCAGCTGATATTGCTTCGGATGCGGTGACCGCGGCCAAAATTTTGGATGGGACGATTGTCAACGCAGATATCAATGCGAGTGCAGCAATTGCTGTGACCAAGATAGCCCCTTCGGGAACGAATGGGTATCTGCTGACTACAACGGCCGGGGCTACGGGATGGGCTGCTCCGTTTGTTCCTCGCGACTACCAATCGGGGATCGAGTTAACTTACGTCGATGCGACACACATTGATATTTCGGCAGGACAAGTTTCTAGTGCGGATTACTCAACGATGATCACACAGTCAGCGGCCATCACAGGAAAAGACATGAATGCCGCATGGTCTGTCGGAAGCGCGGGTGGCGGCCTGGTCGGAGCCACAATGACTCTAGCTGCAAGTAAAACCTACTATGTCTACTCCATCCGACGAAGTGACACGGGCGTGGTGGATGTTTGTGCTGTCCGATCTGACGAGGCATTTGCCTATCCGGCGGGTTACGACTCAAAACGATATCGAGGATCGTTTTTAACAGGAGGTGACAGTGCAATTATATCGTTCATTCAAGTCGGTCGAAAATTTTTCCTAAACAGTACCGCAACTGCTGGGCCTTACATAGACATCAATGGTGCCGCTGGACCCGGTTCGACAGCAACAAATTATACGTTAACTGTACCTCTGGGAATTAAAGTTTTTGCTTTCGGAAATCTAAAAATGAAAAATAATTCTACTGCATACTTACGAGCTTACTCTCCTGACCTCTACGATGAAACAGTAACGATTGGCAACTGCAGTGTACACGTCGGTAATGCTACAGCTCCTACTAATGAAAGTAGCTTTCTAACCATTCGAACCAACACATCAGGACAGATTCGTCTTCGTGGTGACGCGGGAGGTGGTGCAAGCGGTGTCTACTGGTCCACAGAAGGGTGGGAAGATGATCGGCTTTAAGCAAATTCATGTGCTGATTGTTTTGGTGATTTTGAGCACAGCCCTGTCCGCGTGCCGCCCTGCGATCGATGACAATGCGCCGGATCCGGAGGCTACTTCTTCGTCCACTCCTGCCGATGGCTCGATTACTACTGCCATGCTCGCCAACGGAGCCGTGACCCCCACAAAATTATCTCAAGAAGTAATGGATGACCAATCTTCGTAATCGAGGGCTGGTTA